>CANIEU010000005.1 GCA_947466585.1 Fibrobacterota bacterium | reverse complement strand
CACGACGGTGGCCGTGCCGGAGAGAACGCCCGTCGACTTGTTCACCGTCAGACCGGTCGGCAAGGAGCCGCCGACGACCTTGATGCTATCCACGGGACCGCCGACAACGATCGGAGTCACGGTGACCGGAGTGCCCACGACGGTCGCCAAAGTATCCGCTGCCTTGGAGGAGTCCACGTAGGCAAGCTTGGAGATCACAGCTGCCACCGCGTTAGACTGGGTCGAACCAAGCGCCACGGCCGTGGTACCGGTCTTTTGAGACTCGAAGCTCAGCTTTGCCCAATCGGCGCTGCGACCCACCTTGAACAAGCTGACTTCATCGTATTTGCCGTTGAAAAATGCGTCCGTACTGAAAGAACGGCCCATGCGAACGTAGGGACGATTGACGACGGCGAGGTCAGTATACGAGGCGGTGGTGCCCGCCAAGGCCCCGTCCACATAAAGCAAGGCGGGTGCGGAACCGCCGGGATGAGTGATCACAACGTGCTTCCAGGTGCCAACGGCCACTTGACTGGCGGTACTGTTGAAGGAGGTCTGGGTACCCCAACGGATGGAAACCCCATTTGCGGCGGAACTGTGGTTCATGAACAACACGACGCGCGTCGGACTGGTATTCGCGATCACCTTGGTGCTGTCTTCGAGCAACTCGATGAGACGGACGAACTGCGAAAGTGCGGTGGGTCGCACCCAGGTCGAGAAAGTAAATCCGCCGGTGAAGTCGGAGTATTTACCGTAGTTGTTGTTGCGCATGTCGAGATACCGGGCCGTGGCGGCGGTCGAGTCGCCGGCATCACCGTAAAGCGTATCCGTCATTCCGATCATGCCCGGTACTGCGGTGTACCCTCCGAGGTAGTTCCGCAACACAGCCGCCGGCGCTCCGGGAACCGAGTTCGGACGATCGCCGAGTCCGACGGCATTGCCGAGATGCCAGTTGCTGATATACCCGTTGAGGGTGTCGAACACCGAAGCGGAGCTCGATGCGGTCAAGGATCCGGGGTTGCCCCAATAAAGACGTAAGGCAGCAGTGCTGTCATTGCCCTTCACGGTATCGGCTAGCACCCAAATGGCTGCGGTTTTGGCAACGGCATCCCACTGTTCGATTTCATAGGGACGCGCCGCACCGGAGGCGTTCGCAAAACGGATATCGGCACCGCCCGGAGCGGCTTGAGCGAAGACATCACTCGCACTCGCCGAATCGAGACGCACCAACACCGGAAAATTCGTGACGCTCGCAGCCACATTCGCACCGGAGGATTTGGTGTTGACCGCAATGTTCTTGTATTTGGCCCAAGCATCATACGGCCCTGCCAGTGCAGATAGCGCGGGCAACATCATTGCTGCTGCAAGGGTGATTGAACGGGTGAGGATTTTCATATGCACTCCATCGTGTTCGGGGAAACAGAACCAGTTCGAAAAAAGTCGCGATCGCCTATGGCATCACGGACGTCAAACGACTGCCCGGAAATTGAATATAGGGGGACTTTCCCGAAGATGTTGCGCAAAATGACCAGAAACAAAAATTGATGTTTTAGTACTAATGCTAGTTTGGAGCAACCCGCTTTTATCGTAAAAAAGGACGTCTCAAATACGAAATTCCTTAAAAAATAGAGAATTGCGCAAAATAAGAAAAAACAAATATTGTCATTTGACTTTTTATAGAAAGTGTACCCATTAAGGACCCTAAACGGATGGGAAACCTATTTTCAAGGCATGAAAAAATCGCCATCGCGCAAATTATCCCCAAAAAAACCGGTTTCTCGGAAAATTCCTACTCGGGACCCCGGGCTGCCCCCCCTTGCGGCCATGCTGGATGGAGTGCGAAACAGCCCGAGTTACAAAAGCGCTGCGGATGACGACCCGACCTTCCTCGCAAACCCGCTCACCCGGGGCGTCCGCTTACAACTCGACTATTACAAACCCGAAGTGATCATGCGCGAACACCGCATCGGCGGTGGTATCGTGGTGTTCGGCAGCGCTCGCACACCCGAACCGTCAGAAGCCAAACGCCGCCTCAAGCAGGTGGAGGCAGCGCTCAAGGCGAAACCCGCAAGCCCCAAACTCAAAGCCGAAGTGGAGCGCGCCAAACGGGTCGTCCACAACAGCCGCTACTACGATATGGCGCGTGATCTTGGAAAACTGGTCAGCGAAGAGGGCGCCAAGGGCCCTGGTCCGCGCTTGGTCATCATCACCGGCGGCGGCCCCGGCATCATGGAGGCGGCCAACCGCGGCGCGTTCGACGCCAAGGCACCCAACGTGGGGCTGAACATCTCACTCCCCCACGAGCAATGGCCCAACCCGTACATCACGCCCGAGCTTTGCTTCAACTTCCACTATTTCGCAATTCGCAAACTGCATTTCGTCATGCGTGCCAAGGCGCTGGTGGCCTTTCCCGGTGGGTTCGGAACGCTCGACGAACTGTTCGAAATCCTCACCTTGGTGCAAACGCGCAAGACCCGTTCACGCCCGGTGGTGCTTGTCGGCAAGGCCTTCTGGAACAAGGTCTTCAACGTGGACGCGTTGATCGAGGAAGGTGTGATCGACCCCGGTGATAAACACCTGTTTCGGTATGCGGAGTCGGCCCGCGAGGCGTGGGACTCGATTCTGGAATGGTATGCGCAAAATGGGCAACCTTTGGTCGGCGTTCCCACCGAAGCCGCGAAACCCGTTGTTGCGTAGACGAAGAGGGGACCTGATCTAATCCCAGTAATGCACGGGCGAGTTGCGATCGATGCCGACCGCGCTGCGCTCGTAATACGTGGCCAACAAGGCGGACCGATCCTCCGGGGACAGCCCGAAACGATCTCGACCTTGCTCACGTAAAAAGCGGTCCACCGTCGCCAGAATCACACCCGCACAAACGGAAACGTTGAGGCTTTCGGTCAGGCCATGCTGCGGAATGATAAAGCGCACATCGGCGCGGGCCAGCGTTTCTGGATGATTCCCCATCACTTCGGACCCGAGATAAAAGGCCGTGGGAATGGAAAGGTCGAGATCGAATAGCGACTGGCTGTGGTTGGTGGAGGCCACGGCGATACGGTATCCCTTGGCTTTGAGCGCGTCGAAGCAACCCATGCGGCGTGCATGGCAATGAATGTCGAGCCACTTGTAGCTGCCCTTGAGTACCGATTTGGTGACGCGATACGGATTCACCTCATTGATGACATGCACGTCTTGCAGACCGAACACTTCGCTGGTGCGGATCACCGCGCTGATGTTGTGCGGATCCTTGAGGTCTTCGAGCACCATCGCGAAATGCCGGGTACGTTCCGAAACCACCTTGTGCAGCAGGGCGCGACGGGCATCCGTCAGTTTGGCGCCGTAAGTCTGAATGGCGTCGCGGACCAGAGCGTCGGTCACAGCAGTGGCTTCGGGCAACAAGGGAAGATCGGACATGTTCACTCCAGCTTCAACAAAGTTTCGATTTTCTTCCGCTCGTCTGCCGACCATTCCATGTTTTTCAAGAGCTGTTTGCCCTGATCGGCCTTCAACAATTTCGCAGTCTCGGTGATGTCGGTCAGTACGCCGCGCACCTTGTCGGAGACCACGTTGCGGAACAGTCCCAGATTCATGATGGAGTTGATCATGCCGTTTCCGGGAAACACCACCACCTTGAGATCGTACACGATGCGCTCCGGAATTTTGCCTGTCGCCGGAAGCTCGCGGTAATTGAAATCCATCATGCCCGGGCCGACCAGCGTCCAGAAGGCGATTTCGGCCACGCCGGTTCCCAGATAAATGAGACGACGTTCCGCGTAGGATCCGGATATCAAACGGGCCTCGCCGCGCAAGCGTGTCCCCTTCTCGCCTTTGAATTGGGTGTGCGCGGCGTTCACATACTCGGCCTTGTAGGGGGTCTGCCGGTAATGAGAGATCAGTTTGGCCGACAGCGGAATATCGTTCAGTAAATACTCGAGACGCGCGCGTGAAATTTCCACCGTATCGGGAATGTGATAAACGACACGGTATTCGAATCCCAACAACCGGAACAGCCGGAATCCATACTCCGGGTTATCCGCGCGCAAACCGCGCGTTTCCAGCTCGCGGGCTTCGACGCAACGTTCGCCCTGCGGCGAAAACGGCGCGGGCGGCCCGAGGTCCTTGGGTGCGGGGCAGGTACCCGCGCGCACCTTGAGCCCGCAGGCGTAGATCAGGCCGCAGTAATCGCGCAGCGCCGGGCTGATTTCGAGCGCCTTCGGTTTGCCCTGATCGCCCGGCACCGTGATGACGGTGTTCGATGCGGCGAACGAAAGGGAAGTGAAGGAGACCAGAGAGTAGGCGAGAAACCGAAATGAGAATTGAGAAATGAGAAATGAGAAAAAAAGAGGAACACCGCCAGCGGATTCCCCATTATTTCCTGATTTTTGAAGCTTGGTCGAATGCCCCTCCGAATGCCAAACCTTCATTTCTCATTTCTCATTTCTCATTTCTCAATTCTCATTTCTCATTTCCACAGGTTAGCCTACGAAACTTTTCAAGATCACCGTCGCATTGTGCCCGCCGAAGCCGAACGAGTTCGACAACACCGCGCGCACCTTCGCCTCACGAGCCACGTTCGCTACGTAATCCAGATCGCACTCCGGGTCCGCTTCGTAAAGATTGCGAGTGGGATGCACGATGCCCTTGTCGAGCGCCAGAATGGCCGCCACGGCCTCGACCGCACCCGCCGCGCCGAGCGTATGCCCGATCATCGATTTGGTGGAGTGCATCATCAGCTTTTTGGCGTGCTCGCCGAAGCATTTCTTCACACCCATGGTCTCGCCGCGGTCGCCCAGCGGTGTAGAGGTGCCGTGGGCGTTTACCAGATCGATGTCTTCGGGATTCAGCTTCGCGCTGCGCAGCGCGGCCTTCATGGCCAGCGCGCCGCCCGCGCCCTCGGGATGCGGCGCGGTGATGTGATACCCGTCGCTGCTCTGCCCGAACCCGGCGAACTCGGCATAGATCTTTGCACCGCGCGCCTTCGCATGCTCCAGCTCTTCGAGGCACAGTACCGCCGCACCCTCGGCAATCACGAAGCCGTCGCGGCCCTTGTCCCAGGGACGCGAGGCGCCTTCCGGGTCGTCGCTGCGGCCCGAAAGAGCCTTCATGTTGGCGAAGCCGGCCACGACCACCTCAACCACTGCGGCCTCGGTGCCGCCGGCAAAAATCACGTCGGCGTCGCCGCGTTGAATGGCGTGGAAGGCCTCCCCCATCGCGTGATTCGCGCTCGCGCAGGCTGACACCGCCGTGTAGTTGGGGCCCATGTATCCGTGTTCGATGCTGAGATAGCCCGAGGCCGTATTGGGCAGAATCATGGGCACGAAGAACGGGTTCACACGCTTGTGACCGCGTGCCGCCTTGACTTCCGTCTCGGCCTCGAAAGTGCCTACGCCGCCCATGCCGCTGCCGAGGTACACGCCCACGCGCTCGGGATTGTAGTTGCCCGTTGCAAGACCGGAATCTTTAACGGCATCATTGCCGGCGACCACACCATAGATGATGGCCTTGTCAAGCCGACGCGCCATCTTCTGATCCTTGAAAAGCGGCACATGATCGAAATCGGGAACGAGGCCCGCGATCTGACTCGAGAAGGTGGAAACATCGAAGCGAGTATTGCGCGTGATGCCCGATTTGCCTGCGGCCAGATTGGTCCAATACTCCGCGACCGTGAGGCCGAGCGGATTGACGGTGCCGATACCGGTGATGACGACTCTTTTCATGGGTCTCTCCGTAAAAAACTTTAAAAAAGCTGGTTAAGGGATGCGCTTCGACTACTCGCGTTTGTCCAAATCCGCCTCGGTGATCTCCGTGATCTTGCCGAAGTCGGAAAGCGATACGCCGCCATGCGCCGCGTCTTTTTTAAGCAGCTCCGCCTTGGGGCCCACCACCACGATGCGCAATGAATCGGCCACGAAGTAGCGGCGGAAGGCGTCTTCCACTTCGGCGCGCTTCATGTTCTCGAGCGCCTTGCGGTATTCGCGGAAATGTTCCGGGGAACGTCCCCACGCCGCACTCTGCGCGAACACGCGTGCGGTCGAAGCCGGCGAGTCGAACAGCGCCGGAAGGCTTTTGAGCAGGCCATCGCGGGCGCGCTCGAACTCTTCGTCGGTAATGCCGTCGGCGGCCATGCGGCGCATCTCGTCGCGCACAATGCGGATCGCGAAAGCGCCGGTAGCGGCCTTGGTCTGCAAACCGGCAATCACGAGACCGCGGCGGTTGTAATCGCTCTGCACGTCGCTGCTGACGCTGTAGGCTAGGCCTTCGTCGCTGCGCACCTTTTGCGACAGGCGCGACGTGAAGCTGCCTCCGCCGAAAATCTCGCTGGCCACCAGCAAGCGGTAGTAATCGGGATGCGGACGTTGCACGCCGGGCGCGGCCATGCGGATCGAAGCTTGCGTAAAGGGCTTGTCGACGAGATACACCCCGGGTGCCTGCGAGCCGCGAAATGGCGGCACGGCAGAAACCGAATCGGCCAGGGGAAACTTCGCCACAAAGGCTTCCAGCTTGCGGATCATTTGTGCGCGGTCGAAACGGCCTGCGACACCGAGCACGAGTCGGTTGCGTGCGAATCCGGAACCCGCCATCGGTTTAAGCGACTGCGGCGTGGCCGACAAAATCTCCGCATCCGTGACGCCCCAGTTCACGGGATGGCTGCCGAAGAGCACGCGCTCGGTGGCCGCACCCAAAACGCTACCCGGCGTGGAATAGCGGTGCTTGTTGCCTTCCAGCATGCCGCGCTGCGTGACCTTGAAAATCTCACCGTCGAAGCGGGGTTGCAAAAGCACGTCGGCGAGCAAACCCAGCATCGCATCGGCGTCCTTGCTGAGCGCGTCAAAGGAGGCGTCCCCCTGCCAGGCTCCGCGCCCCGCATCGAGTGAGGCCGCAATGAACTCCAGACTGTCTTGCAGGCGCGCCGGTGTGAGCGATCGCGTGCCACCGTCGCCGAGTAGTGCGGAGTAAAACCGCTGGCGCACGGCATCCTGCGGCTTTGCCGGCAGCATGGGGCCGGGAGCGTAGACAAACAGCCGCACCAGGTCGAGCGTACTATCGGGCACCAGATAGGCCGTCGCGCAACCGGAGAGCATCACACGCGCATCGCCCGGATAGGGCGGCTCATACACATCCACCGGAATGGAAATGCCGGAGTAGTGGGTCGGGATCCCCTGAGGAGAACCGGATTTTCCGGGACTCTTCGCCGAAACAGAGTTTGCAAGGACGAACGTTCCCACCAAGGCGAGGGCCATCGACAGCGCGCGTCCACAACGAAAACCGAACGGCAGATGGGACTTCATTTGCCACCCCCGACCTTCTTGACGGTTTTCGATTTTTCCGGCGTCACGGATTTCGAATCTGCGAGCTTCCCCATCACGGGCGGCAAGATCACGCCCACGGTTGCCGCGTCGCGCCGGAAGTATTTAGCCGCCACTGCGCGCACCTGCTCCGCGGTCACAGCCTGCAGGGCCGCGGGAAACCGGTTGATGTCTTGCCAGCCGCCGGTACCGCTACGCATTTCCCAATACGCCAATTCGGTGGCGAGCTCTTCAAGGTCTTCCACCGAGCGCACGCTGCGTGCTGCCACCTGGTTGCGGGCGCGCTGCAATTCACGCGTCGAAATGGTGTCGCGGCCCAATGCTTCGAGTACATCCCACACGGCCGCTTCGACCTTGACGAGATCGGGTGTGCCGTCGAGCCCCACTGCCACCTCGAACGAAGATGTGTATTTGTCGACGCCGTTGCCCGCCGAAGCGGAGACCGCCAGCTTCGATTCGACGACGAGGCGTTTGTGCAATCGACCACTCTTACCCGAGAGCACGCCCTCCAGAACGTCGAGCGCGGCCAGATCCGGATCCGGGTATCCCGGCGTATGAAAAAGCACGTCGAGGCGCGGGGCCGCGTCGCTGCGGCGCACGGTGAGGCGCTTCTCCCCCGCTTGTACGGGCTCGGCCGTGACCACGGGCGGGAAGTCCGCACCGCGCGGAATGCCGCTGAAATAGCGTTCGATGCCGCGCAGGGCCGAGGTGGTGTCGAGATCGCCGGCCAGCACGAGGATGGCATTGTTCGGTTTGTAATAGTTGCGGTAATGTTCCATGGCCTGACGACGCGTCAGGTGACGGATGTCGGAAGGATAGCCGATGGTGGGCAAACGGTACGGATGCGCTTCGTAAAACACGCCCATGAGGCTTTCCCAGTAGCGGCCCGTGGGGCGGTCTTCGACGCGCATGCGGCGTTCCTCGGTCACTACGTCGCGTTCGGGATAGAACTCGCGGAGCACCGCATTCTGCATACGATCGGCTTCGAGCCACAGGAACAGCTCCACGCGGTTGCGGGGCAGCGTGACGATATAGGCCGTCATCAAGTCGGAGGTAAAGGCGTTCAAGCCCGTGCCTCCGGCCTTTTCGTAGGCGTCCCACAATTCGTACGGCACCATCAGCGCGCGCTGGGCGGTGACGAGGGAGTCGTACGTCGAACGGAATTCACGGATGCGCGCCGAATCCGGCTGCGGAACCGCGGTTAAGCGGTCGAGGCTGTCCATCACCGCTTCAATGCGCGTTTCGATCTTGCCGTCGGCCACAGAGTCGCGCGTTCCGGTTTTGCGCGTGCCCTTGAAGAGCATGTGTTCGAGCAGGTGGGCAATACCGGTATTGCCCGGGTGCTCATGCACCGATCCGGTCACGTAGAACAGGCGGCAAGCGACAGTGGGCGCCTGCTTGGACGGATACAGAATGACCGTGAGACCATTGGGGAGCACGCGGTGGACGGCTTGGATATCCGCTTGTGCGAAACTCACAAGAAGGGTGCAAAGGGCAAAAGCAGTACGAAAGGCAGCAAATGATGAATGATGAATGATGAATGATGAAAGCGTAAACACAGAAAACTTGTTCGGCGCGGACACTGAAGCCCCGCTCCTCCTCATGTTTTCATTCATCATTCTGCATTCCTCATTCGGGCTGCACCGGTTTCTGCTTCCATAATTACGGGTTTTCCGGAGCGACCGTTTCTCCAGGCGCATCCGTCTCCCCGTTCACCAGAAAGTCCTTCCACTCCCGTACGTCGTAGCTGTAACCTTGTTCGATCAGGAACAACTGGCGGTTCATGCCGAACTCCTGCTCCTTGGTGTCGCGGGTGATCAGCGTGTAAAAGTGGGCCAGCGAGCCGTTGGCCTTGGGACGCAGCACGCGGCCGAGGCGCTGGGCCTCTTCCTGACGGCTTCCGAAGGTACCCGAAACCTGAATCAACACGTTCGCGTCAGGGATATCGACGGCGAAGTTACCGACCTTCGAAACGATCAGCGTGGTGATCTCACCGGAACGGAAGGCTCCGAACAAGCGCTCACGTTCCGAATTCGGCGTCGAACCGGTGATGAGCGGAAAGCCGAGTAGATCGCGCAAGAGATCGAGCTGGCTGAGATACTGCCCAATGATGAGCACGCGGTCGTTCTTGTGACGGTTGAGCAGCTCACGCACCACCGCGATTTTCTCGGGGTTGGTGGAAGCCAGCATGGTCTTTTCGCGCAAGTCGGCCAACGCGTAGGTCAGGCGCTCGCTATTGCGCAGCGGTACGCGGATCTCGGTGCAGATCGCCGTGGCGATCCAGCCCTGCGCCTCCAACTGCTTCCAGGGAACCTCGAAGCGCTTGGGGCCGATGAGCGAGAAGACTTCCTTCTGCTTGCCGTCTTCGCGCACCAGCGTGGCCGTAAGGCCGAGGCGGCGCGTGGCTTGCATATCCGCCGAAATGCGGAACACCGGCGCGGGCAACAGGTGCACCTCATCATACAGGATGAGGCCCCAAGAATTTTGGGCGAAGATGCCGAAATGCGGATACTCTTCGGTCTTGCGTTTGCGGTAGGTCAGAATCTGGTAGGTGGCCACGGTCACCGGCGCGATGGTCTTGCTGTCGCCGGTATACTCCGACACCTGGTCGGACGTCAGCGTGGTCTTGTCGAGAATCTCGCGGATCCACTGGCGTGCCGCCGTGACGTTGGTGGTCAGCACTAGCGTATGGCACTGGCAGCGCACCATGGTCGCCAAGCCCACCACGGTTTTGCCGGCACCGCAAGGCAACACGATCACGCCGGAGCCGCCCTTTTCCGAACCGCCGGCATGGAACACGCGCGAAGCGGCATCTTGATAATCGCGCAACCCCATGGGTTTGCCGTCGAGCGTGGTCTCGCGCAGGGAAACCTTGAGCGGATGGCCTTCGGCATAACCGGCCAAATCTTCTGCAGGAAACCCGATCTGGGTCAACGCGACCTTCACCGGACCGCGGGCATGAGGCAGAAGCAGTACGCGCGAACCCGTCTCGGGCTGCGACACCGGCTCGCTCTCTGCCGGATCGGCCAAATGCAGCGCCACTTCGCGATGCTTGCAAATCTCGGCGAGCAGCCCGGCATCATCCGCTTCGAGCACGAGGCCTTCGGGCACGCGGCGCAAGCGCACCATGCCGTAGCGGTCCATGAAGCTCTCGATCTCGAAAACCACGTTGGCGGGCAACGCGTACCGCGACAACCCACGCAAAATGGTCAACACCTCGGTCGAGCTGTGCCCGGCCGACGCCGCATTCCACAGGGACAAATGGGAGATCGCGTAGGTGTGCACGTGCTCCGGACTCTTGACCAGCTCCGTAAACGGGGCGATCGCATCGCGGGCCTCATCGTGCATCGGGTGGTTGACCTCGAGCAGCACGGTCATATCGCCCTGAACGATCAAGGGCAAGCCTGCAGTGGAGGGAGTTTCTGGAGCGGGCGCGACGGGAGATTCTTGCAAAAGCGATACCTCGGGAATTGGGGAAATTTAACTCTTTCGAGCCGCAGGAACCAAATTCCTAACCAACGGTATTTGGGAAGGTTAGGGTAAAGTACGGGCGAAGTTAAGGCGAGGAAGTCCCTGCCGTCCGCCCTCCGTTCGGGGTGCTTGCGCCGACCCGCTTCCCATCCGATCGAATCCGCTGGATTTGAACGCAAAGCCCTTTTCGGTCTCCTCCCCGGATTGACCTTTCGTTTGCGAGACAGCGAACCGACATCGGATTTTTCATCCCCACCCTGCACCCGGCGAAGGGCGTATATTCGGAGTGAAGAACCCGTTGTTCCCCGGAACCGGAGACCACCATGAAACAGCCCAAACTACCTGCACCCGAACCCCGTGATGACGATGCAAACGAAGATCTTCCCGAAAAAGATGCGGCCAACGATCCGAACCGCTCCCTGAAAACCGAACATCGCAGCCGTCACTCTTTTTTGGCGGAAGACGGCGACGTCGATTCCGATGACCCAAACCTCAGTGCGCTCTTTTCCGAAACCGGTGTGGAAGAGCGGTTGGACGAGTTGGGACTTGACTAAGGGAAGTCTGTCAGTGATCCTTATTTCAGAAGGCCACGAACCTGACCGACTGAAAAACGGACCAAGGGACCAACGAACCCCTTGCTCTTCCCTACTCTCCTAAAAACACCCGCTGCTTGTCCCGGTGCTCCGCTTCGCGCCGGTCGGCGAAGGCGGATTCTTCAGCAGTCAGCGCGCCTTCCGAACCGGTGACTCCGAGTTCGACCAAAAGGGTCGCGGCCATGCGCCGTTCCCAAACGGTCCAGTCCACCGAATCCACTGCGCCTGGCAGGGCGGTAATTTCGCCGAGGGAAATGGCGTGCGTACGCAGAACACGGAGGTATTCGCTCCGCCCCGCAGCATCCAGAGGAAGAACTTCCACCAATCGTTCGTGATCGGGTGTGACGGGAATGGAACCGTGCTGCACAAAGGCTTCGCGCGTACGACGCTGTGCCGACCCCACTACCTTGCGTGCCCCGAAGGCGAGTTCCGAACGTGCGGAGGAAGCGAAACACGGCGGCGCGGGCGAATCGCCTTCGCGCAGCGGCGCAAATTCGTCGGACATACCGGATACGCCTCGCACCATATCGAGGCCGAAGCCGTCGAGCGCGGCGGCCCAGGCGGAACCGATGCGCTCGTAGGACACCGCCAACGTTTCGCACCAGGGTGCCTCGTCCTTACGTGCGAGAATCGAATAGGTGATCTCTTCGGCATGCAGCACCGCACGGCCGCCCGTCGGGCGCGTCACAAAATCCCAGCCGCCCTCCCGTAGAGCCGCAGCATCGAGTTCACGTTCTGGTTTTTGAAAATGCCCCAAGCTGACGCACCAGGGCGACCATCCGTAAAAGCGCAGGGTCGGTGGTGACTCTCCGGCCTCAACGGCACGCAGGATGGCCGCATCCACGGCCATGTTGCGGGCTCCGGAAAGACGCCCGTCGATCAGTATCCGCCAGGGACGCGCGCCCATGCCGGCGACGGGACTAACCCGACTCCAACAAGGCGCCGCGGTTTTCGAGGGCGGCGCGGGCGCAGGCCTGCTCCGCTTCTTTCTTGGTGCCGCCGGCACCGCGCCCCCACTCTTCGCCGCGCACAATCGCGGCGACTACGAAGGCTTTGCGGTGTTCGGGACCGCTGGCGCGGATCACGTCGTAATGCGGCGTGCCGAGCCCGCGCGACTGGGTGAATTCGAGCAACAGGCTTTTATAATTGGCCAAGCTGGCGTCGAGCAAAATCTCGTCCATGATCTGGATGAGCGTGCGCTTCATCAAGGTGCGCACGGCTTCGTAACCGCCGTCGAGATAAACCGCACCGAGCATGGCTTCGTAAGCGTCTGCGAGAATGCTGGGACGCGTGCGCCCGCCCGACTTTTCTTCGGATTTGCTGAGCAGCATGTATTCGCCCAAGTCGAGCAGCGCCGCACAGGGGATCAGCACCTTGGCGCTGACCACGAGCGATTTCATTTTGGAAAGTTCGCCCTCGTCGCAATCGGGAAAGCGTCGATACAGCGTATCGGTGATGATGGCGTTCATCACGCTGTCGCCCAAAAACTCCAGTCGTTCATTGGAAGGAGGTCGGGAACCGCGCGTGACGTTGTTCACCCAGGAGCGGTGCGACAGCGCCATCTTGAGCAGGCGCGGATCGCTGAAGCGGTAATCCATGACCTTTTCAAGGCGCGCGGGACGCTTCCAGCCGGGAGTACCGGCGCGAAAAAGGTTTTTCAGAAAGGAAAGCATCGAAAAGATTTTCGTGAAGGAATCGTGAAAACCCTTCAACGCAATACGGGCACCGCCGCTTGCGCGCAGTGCCCGTATTGAACCGAAGGAAGGCGAAAAACCTTAGCTCTTCGACGAGATGTAGGAGATGACGTCTCCCACTTTCTTGAGCTTCTCCGCGTCTTCGTCGGGAATCTCGAGATCAAACTCGTCTTCGAGAGCCATGACCAACTCGACTTGGTCGAGAGAGTCGGCGCCGAGGTCTTCCACAAAGGCGGCTTCGGGCTTCACCTTGTCTTCGGTGACACCCAATTTTTCAACGATCACCTTGGTGATTTTCTGCAGCATGTCGTCGGACATTTGATTCTCCTTGAAAGGTTGGAAAAGTATAGCAAAGAGCGATGAGCTTACAGCGTAAAGCGTACAGTGAACAGTGAACAACAAAAACTTTCCCCCGGAAGCCTGCCTTGAAGCAGGTTTTGTCCGGGAGTTGGCTGTAAGCTGTCCGCTGTCCGCTGTCCGCTGTAGGCGCCCCCCTAAATCCCCATTCCCCCGTCGATCGAGAGAACCTGGCCGGTAATATAGGCCGATTCCCGCGAACAGAGGTAGGCCGTCAGGTCGGCTATTTCTGTGGGTTGGCCCATGCGTCCCTGCGGAATGGATGCCAGGATCCCGGTCTTTTGGGCTTCGCTCAGGACCGAGGTCATGTCGGATTCAATGAAACCCGGGGCGATCGCGTTGCAGGTTATTCCGCGTGTCGCAACTTCCTTGGCAGTGGCTTTGGTAAACCCGATGATACCGGCCTTGGAGGCCGCGTAATTGGTCTGCCCCGCCTGACCATGCACCCCCACAATGGATGTGAGGTTCACGATGCGGCCGTAACGGCGCTTCATCATCGCCTTCACTGCAGCACGCGAGCATAAAAACACGGAACGCAGATTGACGCGGATCACCTCGTCAAAATCCTCCTCCTTCATGCGCATCAACAAACCGTCGCGGGTAATGCCGGCATTGTTGACGAGAATATCGAGATCGGGGACTGCGTCGAAAACTCCCTGTACGGCCGCTGCGTCGGCGATGTCGGCCGCGTGTGCAACCGTGGTCGCCCCGGTTTCGGCAGCGATCTTTTGCGCGGCCTCCTCCACCCCGGCGGCTCCCCGTGCCACCAGGTGCACGATGGCCCCCTGAGTGGCGAGACGGTGCGCGATGGCGTAGCCCAGTCCGCGGCTGGCGCCGGTGACGAGAGCGGTTTGTCCTTTGAGGTCGATCATGTGTAAATCCTCTCTCTAATTTATCGTACTCGTACTCGGTTTTTACGAAACGAAGATCGATTACGAGTACGAAGTACGACTAGGAGTACGGGTAAAGTTAAGCCAAGTCCTCAGGATTCTCCACCGGCGTGACCTTGATGTCGCGCGTGATGCCGCGCAAGAGACCCATAAGCACCTTGCCGGCGCCCACTTCGAGTCCTTCGGTGACGCCTTGTGCGGCGGCGAACTGCATCGATTCGACCCAGCGCACCGGCGAGGTAAGCTGACGGAGCAATCCATCCTTGAGCGCGGCGGGATCGCTTTCGGTGTGTGCATCCACGTTGTTGATGATCGGAATCTTCGGCGCGGCGAAGGCCACCGATTCGAGACCAGCGCCCAATCCGTCTACGGCATAGCCCATCAGCGGCGAGTGGAACGCGCCGCTCACGGCGAGACGCACCACTTTTTTCGCGCCCAGTTCGGTGGAGAGTTTTTCAGCGGCTTCCACCGCTGCGCTTTCGCCCGAGATCACGATTTGCGTGGTGCTGTTGAAGTTGGCCGCAACCACGATGCCTGCGGAAGCCGCGCCCGCGAGCGCCTCTTCGAGCTTGTCGCGCTCGAGCCCCAGAATGGCGGACATGGCGCCGGGTTTGGCCACGCCGGCCTTGGCCATCAATTCGCCGCGCAGGCGCACCAGACGCAAGCCGTCGGCGAAGGAGAACACACCTGCCGCGCACAGGGCAGAATATTCGCCGAGCGAATGACCGGCGGCGTAATCAGCCGAAAGATGATGTTCCTTCAACCACTCATACGCCATCATCGACACGGTGAACAATGCCGGCTGGGTATTGTCGGTGGAGGTCAGCTTCTCTTCGGGACCGTTCCACAGAATGTCGGAAAGATCGAATCCGAGCACCGCATTCGCTTCGTCAAGAATGCGCTTGGCGCCTGCATGGGATTCGGAAAGTTTTTTGCCCATACCGAGGTATTGGGAACCTTGGCCGGGAAAGAGAAGGATGCGTTTGCTCATGACCGGAAAAATCCTTTTTGCGTATCAGTGCTTTTCTGGGATTCGATGGAATTTCAAGGAATATACCGCGTTCAGGTGCTACAGTGGGATCACCACCGCACCAAATTGCATCCCCACGCCATACCGCCGCCCACGGCGGCGAGGCCCACGAGCATACCGGGCTTGAGGCGGCCCTCCGCTTCCGCCTCAAACAAGGCGAGCGGAACGGAGGCCGAGGAGGTGTTCCCGTAGCGCTGCACGTTCACCATCACCTTCTCTTCGGGTAGGCCGAGCTTTTCGCCGATGGCGTTGAGAATGCGCACGTTGGCTTGATGGGCGACAAACAGATCGAGGTTGGCCGCTGTCAGCCCTTCGAGCGCAAGCGTGTCCACCACCACACGCGACACTTCAGAGACCGCAAGCTTGAAGACGTGCTTGCCGTCCATGTTGATGCATGCTGTGCCGTGCGCGAGATTGCCGAGCTTGAGAATATCGGCAGCGCCGCCGTCACTGCGTAGCAACGAGCGGATCACGCCGCGATCCTTCGGGCCACGGCTGAGCACCGCGGCGGCGCCTGCGTCCCCGAAGAGAATGCAAGTGTTGCGATCGGTCCAGTCGACCGCGCGTGAAAGTGTTTCCGCGCCGATCACGAGCACATGGTCGCACTGTCCCGAGTCGATCAGAAGCGAGGCCATGTTCACGCCGTAGACGAACCCTGCGCAGGCGGCGGTGATATCGAACGCGAAGGCGTTTTTGGCGCCGATTTTTTCCTGGATGATGCACGCTGTGGACGGGAACTGCATGTCCGGTACGATACCGCCTACCAGAATCGCTCCGACCTGATCGGCGCGAACACCGGCGCGTTGCAACGCCTGCAAGGCGGCGGCGGCTCCGAGATCGGAAGCCAGCAGAGGACTGTCTTTGGGAAGAATGCGCCGTTCACGAATGCCGGTGCGCGTAAGAATCCATTCGTCGGAGGTGTCCACCATCCGCTCGAGATCGGCGTTGGTCAGCACATTGTCGGGAAGGGAGATTCCCAAGCCGGAGATGATGGCACCCATGATACTCCTTCGGGATTTTTTAAGACTCGCGCGGTTCGCCCGCAGGCGACCGTGGAATCGAGCGAATCAAGCGACCTGTGTCAGCTTCGCGGCAATTTTTTCGGCGACGCCCGCAGCAGCCTGCTGATACGCGGCTTCCACACCGTTTTTGATGGCCTTGGCGTCGGCACGACCGTGGGTGATGAGGCCCGCGCCATTGAGGCCGAGCAACAAGGCCGCACCGATGTTCGAGTAATCCCAGTCGTTTTCGAACTGACGGCCCGCGGGGGAGTCGATCTGTCCGAACAGGCTGAGGTGGTACTCGTGAAAACCCTCCATCAACTTCAACACCACATTGCCCGTGTAACCGGGGGTCACCACCACGTCGACTTCGCCCTTGAGGAGGTCGCGACCTTCGACGTTGCCGGTGAAGTTCAGCGGAGCTTGCTTGAGCAGTTGGTGGGCTTCTTGCAGGGTCTCGGGACCCTTTTTCTCTTCTTCGCCCATGTTCAGCAAGCCGACCTTGGGGTTGGTACGTCCCAAAACGGCTTCGGCGAACACGGAACCGCAAATGCCGAAGTGCACCAGTGTGGCCGGCTTTTCGTCGACGTTGGCGCCGCAATCGAGCACCACAGTGGGCTTGTTCAGCGAAGGCATTACGCAGGCGATGGCAGGACGGGAAATCTGACCCACGCGCCCCAGGATCATGAGACAGGCGGCCATCATCGCACCGGAGTTGCCGGCGGATATGCTAGCCTGCACCTTGCCGGCCTTTTGCAGGGCGACGCAGGCGACGAGACCGGAATTGGGTTTGGTTTTCAAAACGGCGGCCGGGGAGTCGTCCATGGCCACGATATCGGGCGCATGAAAAACTTCGATCCCGAGATCTGCCCCGCCGTATTTTGCGATCAGGGGAGTGACGACCTCTTCGGGGCCCGTCAGGACAATACCGTACCGCCCCGCCGCTTCGCGCGCTGCGAGTACTGCGCCCTCCACCACGGCTTCGGGGGCATTATCCCCGCCCATGGCGTCCAGTGCAACCTTAATCATCAATCGCGGGTTGGGTTACTCCGCCGGCTGGCGGACCTCGGCGTTACCGTAAAAACCGCAGTTGCCGCAAACGCGGTGTGCGATTTTGTTTTGGCCGCAGTGGGTGCACTTGGAAACCGCAGCGGCCTCCAGCTTCCAGTGGGTCCGGCGCTTGTCGCGGCGAGCCGTCGAAGTTTTCCGTTTGGGTACTGCCATGATAACTCCCTTAAAATCCTCAGAACAATCAGATACTCTTTGTAAGCTCATTGAAAATGGTGCTTTACCGCAATCCAATTTCAGCTTTGTCAGTTTGATATTCGAAGAGCGAAGGACTGCTGGCCACCGTACCGGTTTCAGAGAACCGTCGGCAGGGCCATCGACCCTTACTCTTTCGAACCTTCTAAACCACTAGAACCCTTTAAACCTTCGAGTTTCGCCCAGCGGGGGTCCACTCCCTCATCCTTTTTCTTGGGTTCGGCCACCGCAATGGGAGTCCGACCGCATTGCACGCAGCGGCCTGCCGCGTCAAGATCCGGAAGAGGGTGCAAATTATAGTTCAAAACGAGCTGTTCCGCAATGATGGATTGCAGAGGAATTTCCGTCACATCGGGCCCCAGATGGGCCTGATAGTCCTCTACGCCCTGATGGTCGTCATCGACCCACTCCACCCCGACCGGGTCTTGGCGATCGAGTAAGAGGTTGAAATGCACAGAGAAAGGGAGGGTGATCGGCTCGACGCAGCGACCACATTCGGCAGCCAAAGCTCCCACGGCCCGGCCTTGCACCAGATGCGAATCACCGGAAAGAGGGGTCACATCCAGATTCAGCCGGATAGGGGTGGAAATACCCGAATCGGCGAATTCGACGAAATCAGAAGGATTCCCTGATAATTGGAGGGAGCTGGGCTCTTTTCCGAGCGAGGTTATTGCGAGGATCATGGGTTAAAGATAGCCTCCCGAGAGAAGGCACGGCGCCACAGGGTTGGTTACTATTCGCCTCCATGCGCCTGATTCCGCTATTCACAGCCCTGCTTTTGAGTGTCCCGACCCTCACACCGGCCATGCCGGTCGAGGTCACCCACCCCGTCGCGAACCTGCTGCGGCGGCTTGAAGAGAAGGGCGCCATCCATCCGGGATTTTGGAGCACCCTCCCCCGCGCCGAAAGCGAAGTCGCCGCCGCACTGGCATCCGCCATCGACTCCGCGCACGGCAACGGTGCCGACCTCTCACCTTGGGACAAACGGCGCGTGGAACGCTACCTCGAAGAGTTCGATCCGGAACGTCGGTGGCGCAGCACGCGCCTGCACTTCTCCGACAGTCTGTTCAAGTTGCGCGGCACGGTGGAATATTTCACCGGCGTGTATGCGCAAGATTCGGTTCCGCATGCACAGGCATTTGCGTTCGGAAGTTTGACGCCCGGCGTGCAAGGGACCTATCGCGAGCACGTTTATTTTTCGGCCCAGGCGACAATCGGCAGCGAGCGCAACACCCACGGTCGCTTCATCGAGAATTACAACCCGCAACGCGGCATGCCGTATGGCACGGGTCGGGATGGAAAGCCGGTGCCCGGCATTCCGCAGCCGGTATCCACCTTCGACGGATTCCGCACGCTGATCGGGTTCACCGACGGGCGTCTGTCGCTAGATGCCGGCCAGGACTGGAATCAATGGGGACCGGGCCACTGGCAACACGCCACACTCAGTGCCCGCCCGCATTTTTGGGCGATGGATTCCCTCGCAGCCGACAGCCTTTCGGGATTCGAGGGTACCGAAAACACCTTCTGGAAAGCCCGGCGGGGGTACCGCTATCCCGGTGAAAACGCACCGCTGCCGCAGATCCGATTGCGCATCGGCGGCGATCGCTGGGAATATGTGAAGATCGTGGCCCAGCGCACGGGCCTTTCCGCCGACTCTGCCGTATATCTCGTGGCCCATCGCGTGCAACTGCGTCTCGGTGACTGGAAGTTTGGTGCTTCGGAACTTTTAACCATCGGCACCAAGGGCCCCGACATGCTGCTGATGGTTCCCGGCATTCCCTTGAAGTTCGCCGAGCACTCGGGCGGCGACAAAGACAACTCCGCAATCTCCGCCGATGTCGAGTGGACCTGGACCGGCCACGGACGCGCCTACGGTGAATTGTTGGTAGACGATTACAGCGGCCCCCCATTCGATTTCCGCGGCAACAAATTTGCGATTGTGGTCGGCGGCGCTTGGCAGGATCCCTTCGACCTGCCCGCCGAGTTGCACGTAGAATACGCGAGCGTCGATCCGTGGACTTACGGTCACCACCTGCGCAATACCGCGATGCAGCATTACGGTGCCTTGCTGGGCAGCTCGCTGCCGCCCAACTCTCGCGCGCTTTCGGCCTCGGCTGAGTTCCCACTTCCCCGCAATATCGACGCATCCGTGGAATGGCGCTTTCGCCAGCGCGACCTCAAGTCTCGTGGCAGTTCGATCTTCAACGTGTACGACATCGGCCCGCCACCCGAGTCCACGACCAAGGCCTTTCTCGAGCGCGATGTGGAAACCCGCAATGCGGTGGAGGTCGCCGCGTCGTGGAACTGGAAACGCTATGCCCAACTGCGCGTGGGAGCGGGGGGATTGTGGGTGGAAAACTTCCGCGGCAACCCGGGCGTGCCGCTGGCGACCCCGACGGGGTTCACCGAAGTAACCCTTCACTACTAACGCAGCGCTACTAAGTTTCGACACGGGTTCCAATGCGCCGCTTCCACCGTCTGATTTTCGTGCTCGCCTTGGGGTGGGCAACCGGATACGCCTCCGTGGTGCCGGTCGAAGTTTCACACCCGGTGGTCCCATTTCTGCGTCGACTCGAAGAGAAGGGCCTGATCTCTCCGGGGTTTTGGAGCACCTTGCCGCGCGATCAGTCCGAGGTGGCGGCCGCGCTGGTGCAGGCTTTGGCACGGGCCAACGCGCAAACTCAAGGCGCGACCCGTTCCTCCGGCATAGAACTCTCCTCTTGGGATCGCCGCAAGCTCGAGCGATACCTAAACGAATTCGAACCCGAACGGCGGCTGCGCGGCACGCGTCTCCACCGCGAAACGCCCCAACTCAAACTGATCGCCGATGTGGAATATTTCACGGGGATCTACTCCGCGGATTCCATCCCCCGATACCACCTTTGGGCCCTCGGCAGCCTGACCCCCCATGTGGAAGCCCTGTTTCTCGATCACGGATACTTCTCGCTGGCTCCCACACTCGCCATGGAACGCAGCATCCACCGCGAATACGCAGCCGATTACGATCCGCAAAATGGAATGCCCCACAACTCCGCACGGACCGAGGGTGGGCGCATGCACGATGCCACAACCTTCGACGGGTATCGGGCGATCATGGGTTATCAGCACTCCCTCTTTCACATCGAGGCCGGGCAAGACTGGAACCAATGGGGACCGGGTCATTGGCAACATCCCACCCTCGGTTCGCATCCCTTCTTCTGGGTCGGGGATTCGTTGCGTTCGAGCAGCGATTACGGCAATCCGAATTCCGTAACCGGTTACCAAGGCATCCTCCCCAGCGATCGCCGCGAACCCCGCCACGGATATCGCTTTCCCGGCGAATCCGCTCCCATGCAACAGATCCGTCTGGTCGTTCACGGCAAGGATTGGGAATACGTGAAAGTCATTGCGAAGCGCAAGGGACTCGATTCCGATTCCTCGGCAACGTTAGTCGCCCATCGTCTGCAGATTCGCCTCGGCCCCGTAACCTTGGGATCCACGGAGATGCTCGCAATCGGCACTCGCGACATGACCCCGATCCTGTTGCTCCCGGGTATTCCCCTTAAAATCTCCGAACACGACGACGGCGATCGCGACAACTCAATAATGTCCTTTGATGCCGAATACACGCTTCACGGACACGGGCGGGTGTACGGCGAATTTCTGATGGACGATTACAGCGGTCCGCCGCTGAGTTACTGGGGCAATAAATTCGCCTGGATGTTCGGAGGTTCGTGGCAAGACCCTTTCGGTCTTCCGGCTGAACTCCATGCGGAATATGCGCATGTCGATCCGTGGGTGTATGGCCATCGGCGCTACAACACCGCCATGCAGCACTATGGTGCCTTGCTGGGCTCGGCCCTTCCTCCCAACTCGCAGGCCGTCTGGCTCGAGGCGGTTTTCCCGCTACCGGCCTCTGCAGAAGGCTCGCTCGCCTACAACATCCGACAACGCGATTTTCGTTCGGCCGGCAGTTCGATTTTCGATGATGCCCCGAGCAGTCCCTCCGAAGACGAAAAAGCGTTCCTCGAACAGGACGTGGAAACCCGGCAAACCCTCGACTTCGCCGCCTCGTGGCAATGGCAGCGCTACACCCTCTTCAAGCTCGGTACCGGCGGATTATGGGTGGAGAATTATCAAGGGAATCCCAGCGTTTCGCTCAGCACCCCGACCTTCTTCGGCGAAATCACCCTGCGGTATTGATGCATCCTACGGCAGAGAACCGGTAACCGCTCCGACCGTCCCGCTTAGCTATTATTCTCCCTCACTCCTTCGAGGTTTTTCCATGTCCGGCCACTCAAAATGGGCAACCACCAAACGCAAAAAGGCGCGCATCGACCAGGCCCGCGCCAAGGTCTTCAACCGCATCATCCGTGAGCTCACGGTAGCCGCCCGCGCGGGCGGTTCCGACCCCGACGGCAACCCCCGTCTGCGCGCGGCGGTGATCAAGGCCAAGGCGGCCAACATGCCGCAGAAGAACATCGAGACCAACATCGCCAAGGGTGCCGGCGAACTCGAGGGCGTCAACTATCTCGAAATCACCTACGAGGGTTACGGCCCGGGTGGCACTGCCATTCTCGTCGACACCGTCACCGACAACCGCGTCCGCACGGTCGCCGAAGTGCGCCACGCCTTCAGTAAGCACGGTGGCAACATGGGCGAAGAAGGCTCCGTGGGTTGGATGTTCAAGAGCCGGGGTATCATCACCGTGCCCAAGGACAAGATCGGCGAAGATGCGTTGTTCGAATTCGCCACCGAAAACGGGGCCGAAGATTTCGACGCCTCCGGTGACGAATATGAAATCCGCGTCGAGCCCGAGCACTTCCATTCGCTGGTGGACGCCTTGACCAAGAAGGGTCTGGAGCCCTCCAGTTCCGAACTGGTCAAGGTCGCTGACAACATGATCAAGGTCACCGGTGCCGACGCCGCGCGCGCCATGGCGCTGCTCGAAATTCTCGACGATCTCGACGACGTGCAGAACGTGCACACCAACGCCGAGTTCGATCCCGACGAGATCGAAAATCTCTGATTGACCGGGAGGCTGCGGTGATCGCACAGGGGTCAGGACCCCAATGATCGTGCTCGGAGTGGACCCGGGCACCGCGGTCACCGGCTACGCCTTCCTCGAAGAGCGCGCGGGCAAAATCACCGTACTCGAATACGGCGTCGTCCGCAGTCGAGCCTCCGATCCTCTCCCCCGCCGTCTTGAAAAAATCCATCGCGAACTGGGTGTGCTCATCGACACGTACAGCCCCAAGGTGCTGGCGCTCGAATCCATCTTCCTCGCCAAGTTCCCGCAGTCGGCCCTTATTCTCGGCCATGCGCGCGGCGCCATCATGGTGGCCGCCCAATCGCGCGGTGTCGCCGTGGAAGAATATGCCCCACGTCTCGTTAAAAAGGCCGCGGTCGGCCATGGCGGCGCTTCCAAGGAGCAAGTGGCCGCCCTGATGCAATCCCACCTCAAGCTCCGCGATCTGCCCAAACCCGCCGACGCGGCCGACGCTCTCGCGGTCGCATTTTGCCATCTTTTACATGCAAAGTCCGCAAAGAAAACCTTATGAAACCTTGCCCGAAAATCAGATCGATTAACGCCCTGCGGGTGATTCCGTGATCGAGTTTCTGCGCGGTCGTCTCGCCGCAAAGCACGCCACGCGCCTCGTGATCGAAGTGGGCGGCGGCGTGGGCTTTGGCCTCGATGTGTCCCTGCGGACCGCCGAGCGCGCGGGCAACCCCGGCGATCAGGTCGAGATCCTTACCTACCTGCATGTGCGCGAAGAGGCCCTCGACCTGTACGGGTTTTCCGATGCCGCCGAACGCGCGCTCTTTCTCAAACTGCTCGGTGTATCAGGCGTAGGTCCCAAACTGGCGCTACGCATTCTCTCCGCCGTGAGCCCGCAAAAGCTGGCCGATATGATTCTGCACGGCGACGTGCAAGGCCTCACCGCGCTCAAGGGCGTGGGCAAAAAAACCGCCGAGGTGCTCATTGCCTCGCTGCGCTCGGGCCTTTCCAAACTCGACCTGCCGCACGAGGAAGGCGCGAGTGCCGAATCCTCCGCCGAAGGCACGACCTTCCGCGATGCGGTGATGGCGCTGATCTCGCTTGGAGTCAAGGATACTGCGGCGCAGGAAGCCGTCCGCAAGGCCTCGGCCAAGCTGGGCGCGGAGGCGGCTGCCGGCGCGCTGATCGCCCAGGCCCTCCAAGAAGCCTAAGAACGGGCCCTTCCCTATCTTGGTAGGGGATCTTGTGCAGTATCCACGGATCAACGCCCCGATCTATCTTTGTACCATGGCTGAACGCATCATCGCTCCCCAGCAATTGGGCGACGACCCCGAGGGCGATATCAGCCTGCGTCCTTCCACGCTTTCCGACTTTACCGGTCAGGAAAAGCTGAAGGAAAGCCTCTCGATCTTTCTGCAAGCCGCCAAGCAGCGCAACGAACCCATCGATCACATTCTACTCGCCGGACCGCCAGGCCTCGGCAAAACGACCCTGGCCCACATCGTGGCCAAAGAAATGGGCGCGAACCTCAAGATCACCTCCGGCCCGGCGCTGTCGAAGCCCTCGGAACTCGCGGGTCTGCTCACCAACCTCGACTCGCACGACGTACTCTTCATCGACGAAATCCACCGCCTCAACCGGGTCATCGAGGAATTCCTCTACCCGGCCATGGAAGATTTCAAGATCGACATTTTGCTCGAACCCGGGCCGTCGGCGAAGAGCATCAATCTGCCGCTCAAGCGCTTCACTCTTATTGGGGCGACAACCCGCACGGGCATGCTCACCTCTCCCCTGCGCGACCGCTTCGGCCTGAGCTTCCGTTTGGAGATGTATACCGAAGCCGAGATGAAGCGCATCCTGACACGCTCGGCGAAGATTCTGGGAATGGAACTCTCCTCCGAGGGACGCGACCTCCTGGCCGCACGCTGCCGCGGCACGCCGCGCATCGGCAACCGCGTGCTGCGCCGCTGCCGCGACGTGGCGCAGGTCAAGGGCATCCGCGTCATCGATGCGGCCACGGCCGAGCGGACGCTGCAAATGTTGGGGATCGATGCGCTAGGCCTCGACGAGATGGACCGTGTGATTCTGCGGACCATCATCACCAAGTTCGAAGGCGGACCGGTGGGTTTGTCTACGCTCGGGGCGTCGATTGGTGAGGAAGAGCAGACGGTGGAGGAGGTTTACGAACCCTACCTGCTGCAGATCGGGTTTCTGAAGCGAACGCCGCGCGGGCGCGTTGCGACGGCGAATGCGTATCGGCATTTGGGGCTGATGCCACCGGCTGCTGGGACGGAGCAGGTGGGGTTGCTTTAAGAAGCACTATGGGCCAAACATCGGGCCTTACCCTTTCACCCTTTTCCCCTTCACTACAGCCTTCTCCAACTCCTGCAGAAAAATCCCACGATCCTTTTTCTGAAACGGTGATGGACCGCCGCGGATTTCGCCCATGGCGCGCATGTCCGCCATGAGTTCGCGCGTCACCGTCGCCGTGCCGATGTTGTCTTCCGTAAAGGGCTTCCCGGTCGGGCTGAGCACAAAGGCACCGGTGCCGCTGCCCACGTTGATGCAGCGCCCCGCCAGTAGAATGTCGGAGGTGATCACAATATCGCCCGCCTTGGCGCGTTCGGCGATCCAATCGTCCGCCTCATCAAAGGCATTGCCGACCACTTCGAGGCGCACCAGTGCGGCCTCTGCTCCCACCGGCATGCGCATCAGCGAGTTGGCCACCACGATCACCGCCACTGCATGGCGCGCGGCAACGCGATACACCTCATCCTTTACCGGACACGCATCCGCATCCACGTAAATTGTCATCACCGGACTACCACCCGCGTTTGCGCTGATTCGGGCTGATGCCGGTCATGCCCTCTTGCGCGTTCAGCCGCGCGTAAAGCATCTGAAACCACTCCTCCACGTCTTCGCGGAGCACATCGATGCAGAGGCCGTCGGTGCGGATCTGGGCGGTCATGTCTTTCCAGTCCACCCGGGCGAAGCTCACCTTCACGTATTCATCGTGCTGCTTCGCGATTTCGCGCCAACGATCGGGGATGATGTTGTAGAGGGTCGGTTCGAGGTTGATGTCGATGCGCGCCGACTTGCGGCGCAGATTGAAGCGACACCCCACCGTCCCGAACGTCAGATCCAGCTTGGTGGTGTACTCGCTCGCCGCCGTACACTCCTTGCGGAGCCCCTCGTAGGTGGGTTCGTCGCTGCTTGAAGATGAACGGGCCATAAGATTTCTGGGATTCCTAGGATTTCTGAGATTGCTGGGTTGCCGGAAAGGCTACGCAGCGGTAGAAGGTCGAAGGTAACACCCCGTGAGCCCCCGGGATACGGAAACAGCCGGATCGAGGGGATACACTTCGCCCCCCCTTTTTGGGGAATTCGCCCGTGAAGCTATTATATGCCCCAAAACCCGCACCTGAAATTCGACCGGATTCACCTAGTTCCACCGAAATTCACACGGACCCGGAGACCTCAGCATGAAGCGACTCGTTGTACTTGGTACCATCGTTGGAAGCCTGCTCGGCGCCTCGATCTTAGGGGGATGTGCAAGCACCGTGTTCGAAGCTCGCGCAGACCGCGCCGGCGATTTCTACAAACACAGCGAAGTCACGCCGACCGACGTCACCCCGCACCTCTTCGTTGAAAACGCACCCGACGATTTCACCTTGGGTACCGATGGCGTGGTGCGCTACGACAAATCCAAATACGAATACCTCGGCAAGATCTACGTGCGGCGCAACTTCGACAACTGGCGGCTCGGATTCGTGGATTTCAACGAAACCTGGCGCCGCTTTTATTGCCCGCCCATCATGACGCTGATGTACGGCAGCCTTTTCACGCTCGGCGCCACGCCCCTCCCCTATTTCTGCTTCTACGAAACCTCCAACTCGGCCATCAGACTTGAGGAACGGAAACGGAACCTCGCCTATGCGGCCATTGAACGCGGCATGTGGATCGGCGCGACGCATATCATTTACGCCACCTACACCGGCATCGAATACCCGCAGGGCGCCGGCCAGATCCGTCAAATCGAAAACGGGGGTGCCGTGACCTCCATCGCCTCCGAATCGCAGTATCCCTATATGGGGATGGTGGCGCACGCGTTTAAAAAGAAATAAGCCGGGCTGCGACCGCCGCTCTAGGGTGTCGCTCCGGCATTGAGAATTTCATGAACAAAGAAAAAGGCCACTCCTTGCGGGGCCGCCTTTTTTTGGTTCATACATAAAGAACTCAATGCTAAAGCACAGCCGGAGCGAGACCAAGCTCTAGTAGGAGCCTGAGGAGGGTCGAATGTTGCCTGCACCGATCTGATAGCGTGAGCGCCGATGGCGCGAGCCACCGAGGCTGGTAGCCTCGCGACGGAAGGCGACACTCTAGAGCGACGGTCACAGCCCGGCTACCTGACCAAACCCACCCCGCCTACTTATTCGGCTGCGGCGTCAAACGCAGGTACGGCTTGATGATCTTATACCCCTTCGGAAAGCGCGCCTTCAGATCTTCGGGATCCTGCAGGGCAGGGGCGATCACCACGTCTTCGCCGTCTTTCCAGTTCACCGGCGTGGCCACCTTGTAGCCGTCGGTGAGCTGCAGCGAATCGATCACGCGCAGAATCTCGGCGAAGTTGCGGCCCGTCGAAGCGGGATAGGTGATGATCGCACGGATCTTCTTACTCGGGTCGATAAAGAACACGGAACGCACCGTGAATTTATCGTTCGCGGTCGGCTGAAACATGCCATATCCGATAGAGACCGACTTGTCCTCATCCGCGATGATGGGGAAATCCACCGTGCAATTCTGTGTCTCGTTGATGTCCGGAATCCAACCCTTGTGCGACTCCTCGCTATCCACCGATAGCGCGATCACTTTGACGTTGCGCTTCTTCCATTCGGGTGCGAGTTTCGCCGTCTCGCCGAGCTCCGTGGTGCAAACGGGCGTAAAGTCGGCCGGGTGCGAGAAAAACACAACCCAGCTTCCTTCGATATACTTGTGAAAATGGATGGGGCCCAAGCTGGAATTCTGGGTGAAGTCAGGGGCAATCGATCCGATATGCAGGTCGCTCATGGGAGCCTCCGGGTTGAAAAATGATCGCGTCCGTTTGATCCGAACGAGGAATAAAGTACTTAGTGGGATTTAGAATATCAAGTCTGTGGACTAAATGGATTTAAGGTCGAAAAGCCCTTTCAAGTGGATTTTTCGAGTAAAATGTGGGTTTTCTGGTGGTCGGGCTAAAGCCCGTCGGTGGTCTGAATAGAAGTGAAGCGCCAGTTGGCCCTAAAAGCCATCCGTCGCCCGTGTAAAATTGAAGCCACCTTGGACTAGAGCCCGTCGGTCGCTTCGTGGGACCGCAGGAAGCTGTATAGCTCTTCCTCGTTCATCAGCACCTCGCGCGGCTTGGAGCCCCGTTCGCGGCCCACGATGCCCGCGCGCTCAAGCTGGTCGACGATGCGGCCCGCCTTCGCATATCCAACGCCCAGGCGGCGCTGCAGCAGCGAGACGGATGCCTGCTTGAGCTGCACCACGAGTTCGGCCGCGTCGATGAACTTCTCGTCGCGCTCCTCGTCGTGGCTTCCCCCGCCGGCCATTTCCTCTTCCACATTGAAGGTCCGCACCTTCGGGAAGTTCACGTTCTGCGAAGAGCAGGCCTCGGCGATGGCTTCGCACTGCGCGTCGTCGAGGAAGCAGCCATGCAGACGCTCGGGCTCGGGCGACTCGATGGGACGGAAAAGCATGTCGCCGCGGCCCAGCAGCTTCTCCGCGCCTTGGCGGTCGAGAATGGTGCGCGCGTCGATCTGGCTTGCCACCTGGAAGGCGATGCGCGTGGGCAGGTTCGCCTTGATGGTGCCCGTGATCACGTTGGTCGAGGGACGCTGCGTGGCGAGAATGAGGTGGATGCCCACCGCGCGCGCCTTCTGGGCAATGCGCGCGATATTGGTTTCCACTTCCTTGCCGGCAACCATCATCAGGTCGGCGAGCTCGTCGATGACGATCAGGATGTAGGGCATTTCTTCGCCCGAAGCTTTCGGCGCCGGGGCTTCGGAATCCTCTCCGTCCTCCGGAATATCGTCGGTGTAGCGCACCACCACGCCATCTCCGAATTCTTCGGATTGGTGGTAGAGGTGGTCTTCGCGAATCACGCCCGCGCGCACCTTCTCATTGAAGCCCTTGATGTTGCGCACGCCGCTCTTGGCGAGTTTGTCGTAGCGCTCGTCCATCTTCAGCGTTGCCCACTTGAGAGCCTGCACAGCGGTCTCGGGATTGGTGATCACCGGGCCGAGCAAATGCGGAATGTTCTCGTAAGGCTTGAGCTCGACCACCTTCGGGTCGATCAGGATCATGCGGAGTTGCGCAGGCGACTTGCTCGCCAGCAGCGAAGCCATAATGCTGTTGATGCATACCGATTTACCCGACCCGGTCTGACCGGCGATGAGCAAATGCGGGGCCCGCGTCAGATCGGCCACATACGGATCGCCCGAAATGTTTTTGCCGAGCGCCACCTTGAGCGTATCGTTTTCCACGAGGAACTTCTCCGACCCGAGAATTTCCTTGATGTAGACGATCTGGGCCTTACGGTTCGGCACTTCCACGCCCACCAGCGACTTTCCCGGAATGGGCGCGAGAATGCGGATGCTCTTGGCGCGCAAGGCCAAAGCGAGGTCGTCGGCGAGCCCGCTGATGCGGTTCACCTTTTCACCGGGCGCAAGCTCCACTTCGTAGCGCGTGATCACCGGACCGGGATGAATGCCCGTCACCTTGCCGCGCACCTTGAAGTTGTTGAGCTGCGCTTCGAGCAACTGCTTTTGTTCCAACAACTCTTCTTCGGTGAACTCTAGCGCCTGCACCGGCGGAGTCGGAAAAATCGCATCGAGTTCGGGCAAGTGGTACGCGTCGTAAACCATGGTGGAAGGAGCCAGCGAACCGTCGTCGCCGATGCGGCCCGGGCCTTCGGATCCTTCGACAGAATCCCAGGGCGCACGGTTGGCGAGAGCCTTAGGTGCGGCGGGCTTGCCCTTCCCCGCCTTTTTCTTTGGTACGGGCGGAATCAAATCATCGGCATCCACGTCGGCGTCGGAGGCAGAGTCAAAATCGTCCGCATCCTCTTCGGGAAAATCCGAATCGGAATCGAGTAGGTCGGGTTCCTTCGGCGTCACCACTTCGGCGGGACCCTTTGCCTGCGTTTTCTTGGTGCGGCCAAGCAGGCCGCCGATCTCGGTGTCGCGCGTCTTCTCTTCCCAATCGTTCAGCTCGGTGACGCGCTGACGCTCTTGTTCCAGATCGCGCAATTTGCGAATGGTCAACGGATCCAAACCTTCGAGGCTGCCACGTTCCAGCAGCGCAGCCAACTTCGCCTTTTCCACTTCGGGACTGTCTTCGGCGGTGGGGATCAGGTCCGCATCCGCATCTTCTTCCGCCGCCTCCGTGGCTTTGCGGCTCCGGGATTTGCGGGCGACCTTGAGCGGAGTCGCGGGCACGATCGCATCTTCGTACTCCCCGTCCTCTTCCTCCAAGTAGTCCTCCTCGCCCTCCGCACCGCCGTTGCGGTCGGCCGGTTCGACGCTGCGCCAGCCCTCGGCGATGGTGCGGCCCACTGCACCGGCGGCAAACGCACCGCGCTTGACCCACGCGGCCACGCTGAGCTGAAAACCCCACACCGCGAGCACGAAGATCAGCAGGCTTGTGACGAGATACGGCCCGAATTTACCGGAGCCGAAAACGGGCAGGAAGATCTGCTGCGCCAGGAAGTTGCCCACCCATCCGCCCGAGAACTGATAGTCAGAACGGATCAGCCCCTCGACACCCAGATGCTGGATGCTGAGCAACAGCCCCAATAAAAATCCGATGCTGGCCGTGATCGATACGGCGCGCCATCCGGCGCGGTCAAAGGTCCATTGCACGCCCACGAGGGCGAGCGCAACGAGGTACACCAAAATCGGAAGGCCACCGAAGGCGCCGCTGAGAGCGCTCGCCCACCAACTGCCGAGCCACGGCCCGAGGAGGTTTCCTTCCGCTTGGACGAATTCCGAAATCAGTGCGATGAAGGTGACGAGTACGACCGAAAGCAGAATCAGTCCGGGAATTTCGCGGCTGACGGGAGCGCTCTCCTCTTCGTCTTCCTCTTTGGACCCGCGGGCCTTGCCGCGCGGTTTGGTGGTCTTCCCTTTGGCTTTGGCCGCAAGCCTTGCGGCCGTTCGGCCTCCCGCCTTGGATCCTTTCCGAAGCTTCCGGAAGAACTTCACGCGACGGTTTCCTGTACCTGCGCCTTGGGCCGTTTATAGAACGCACGCCCGACGGCCTTGGCCGGCTTCGCCGCGCCGCGGATTTCAACGGCCAGCGCTGTGTCGTGCTCGGCGGCGGAAGGTTCGACCAGCGCCAGCGCGATGCCCTTGCCCAGCGTGGGCGAAAGCGTTCCCGAAGTCACCGCGCCCACAACCTTGCCGTCCTTGAGCACGGGGCAGCCTTCGCGCGGAATAGCGAGTTCTTCCATGAGGAGGCCGGTGAGCTTCCGCACGGGTCCGACATCACGAATGGTCAGCAGGGCGTCTCGACCAATAAAATCGCCCTTATTCTCGCTATCGAGATCGGTGATCCAGGCCAAGCCAGCTTCGAGCGGATTGATGCTGTCGGTGAGTTCGTGTCCGTACAACGAATAACCTGATTCTAGGCGGAGCGTGTCGCGAGCGGCGAGACCGATGGGCAAAATGCCGTGCGCCTCCCCCGCAGCCAGCAACGCCAACCAAAGGGCTTCGGTGTCTTGGGACTTGGGGTAGAATTCAAAACCGTCTTCGCCGGTGTAGCCCGTGCGGCCCAATAGCATAGAGACACCATTCACAGCGAGCGTGGCGCATTGATAGGTCTTGAGCGTGCCTTCGTAATCGGGTGCGACGGCGCGGAAGATCGCTTCGGCGGCTGGGCCTTGCAATGAAAGGATGGAGATCGCCTCGCTGACGTTTTCCATTTCGCAATCCACTTCCCATTTTTTGTGATGGTCGGCGCACCAGTTCCAGTCCTTGGTGATGTTGGCGGCGTTGACCACGACCATATAGTCGTTCTGCGCCACGCAATACACCAGAATGTCGTCGATCACCCCACCATCGGGCCGGCAAAGGGCGGAGTACTGCACGTCGCCGGGTGCGAGCTTGGCGACGTTGTTGACCGTCAAGCGCTGCAGGTAGGCAAGCGCTCCGGGGCCGCGCACGGTGAAGTTGCCCATGTGGGACACGTCGAACATGCCCGCGCGCGTCCGCACGGCGTCGTGTTCCTGACGGATGCCGGAGTACTGGATGGGCATGGAAAAGCCCGCGAACGGGGCCATTTTGGCACCCTGGGCGACATGCCAGGCGTGCAGCGGAGTCTGTTTGATTTCGGTGGTATTCACGGCGGGGAATATAGTAGACGGTGGTAGGTAGTCGGTAGACGGTAGAGGGCTTCATTCGGTATGGATTTGGGGAATTCGGCAGTCTTGGAAACCCGCCATCCTCGCGTTCTCTACCTACTACCGTCTACCGACTACCTACTGTTCCTACCTTTACCCCATGACTTCATCCCCTATTTATGGTGCCGTCCTGCTCGGCCACGGCAGCCGCGAACCCGGTACCGAGGCTGAAATCAAGGCCTTATGCGCTACCCTTGCATCCGCCACTCCCGACCGCCGCTTCGCCTACGCCTTCCTGAACCAGGAACCGAAACTCGAACCCGCGGTGGACAGATTGGTCGACGCCGGTTGCACGGTGATCCGCGTGCTCCCACTCCTCGTTTTTATCGGTCGTCACATGATCGATGATGTTCCGGCCGAACTAGACCGCCTGCGCGCCCGCCATCCCGGCGTCACCTTCGAGCTTGAACCTTACCTCTATCGTCTGCCCGGTTTCGCCGACCTGATCGCTAAAACCTTGAACGCCGACAACCTCCCCTAGCGCACCGTTACTGCCTGAGTCAAATCCGAAAGTTCCCATGACCCGTTTTCAATTCAAGACCGATACCAGCGTCAGCAAACAGAAACGCCGCGACGCGCGCGCCGTGGAACGCGAAGAAAAACAGGATGCCTACAAGGACGCCACGCGCGGCGATCGCCGCGCCGCACCGGGCAAGGTCGGGAAGCAATACGAAGGCAAGAACAAGCGCGGACTGCCCGCCCCTACCGGCCGCAGCGGACGCGGACAACCCCAAGGCGCGGAGGGCCCACGTCCCACGCGTGACCCGCGCGACAAGCGCGGCGTGCTGCGCGATGCGGCGGAAGCGGCCGTCCCGGTCAAGGACGCGTTTTCGACGCTTATCCGTCAGACCGCCGGTGAAGCGGGACTCTTCGACAAACTCGACCCCGAACCTGCGCCGCTCGCGCTGCTCGATTATGACGCCGAAATCGAGCTGAAGACGCTTGCCGTCCGCAAATGGTGGACGCAGCACGCGCTCCCCGACAAGCCCACCCGCGTTGTCGGTTCGCCCGAGCCGCGCCATTACCGCTCCACCACCAAGCGCCGCCTCGTGTTCAAGAACGGCGGCTGGAAGTGGGACTTCTTCCTCGAACGCCTCGGCGGCGAGGCCAAGGGCGGCATCGATCTGCTCGAACCCGCTTCGCACGACGCCGTTTACAAAACTGCGCTAGCCAAGCTCAACGAAGACTCCTATCGCCCGCTGGCCAATGCGCTCAACTTCCTGATCGTGCGCGGTTATCCCAACCTCATGGTGATTTTCAACGTGTTCCGTCTCAACGCCGATGTGGTGCGCAAGGCCGGATTGCTGGCGGAGCACCTGAGCAAGATGCAGGGCGGCAAGGTCGTGGCGGCACACATCTTCTACGACAAGACGCGTTCGGACTACTACCTCGAGGCTCGCGTTTCGGAAGGCGCCTTCCGCGTGAAGAAGCTTTTCGGCCCCGAGTTTTTGCCCATGCAGATCGACAACCGTCGCTATCTGCTCCATCCCACGGGATTCTTCCAGGTTAACCCGTCCATTTTGCCGCGCGTGATGGCCGAAGTGCAAAACGCTCTCAAGCCCCAGAAAACCGATCGTCTCATCGATTTGTATTGCGGCTGCGGGTTATTCACCTTGCCGGCCGCCGAAGTATGTGCCAGCGCCATCGGCATCGAAGGCTCGCCGGTTTCCATCGACGCCGCCCAACGCGCGGCAGGCTCTGCGGGCCCGGCCCTGCTACGCAACACGCGCTTCATCGCCTCGCGCATCGACGCGAAGACCTTGGCCAAACTGCTGCCCCCCGTCGACGGCACTCCCGAAGTGCTGCTGCTCGATCCGCCGCGCCAGGGCACCGCGCCGGGCGTGATCCCGTTGCTGGCCGAGCGCAAGCCGCGCCGCGTAGCCTACCTGTTCTGCGACATGAACACCATGCCCGCCGAAATCACCCGCTGGCGCAAGCAGGGCTACATGGTGGCCAAGGCGGTCCCCTTCGACATGTTCCCGGGCACGAACAACATCGAAATGCTCGTGGTATTGCTCCCCGACAAGTACGGCATCCTCAACCGCAAAAAGCCGAAGGTCGATCCGGTGGACGAAGCCGAGGCGGAAATCAACGCCCGCACCGCGCGTCACGAAGCCCATGTGAAGCCGCGTTCGGAAAAAGCACGAGAGGCTTTAGAAGCCAGGAATACCAAGGAAGAGGTCCGCGCCCGGGCACCCGAGCGGTCCGCGCGTTCAACAGAGCGCTCGGCGCGATCTACCGGTGGGTACCGGCAGAAAACCGGGCTCCGTCCGAAAGAAGTTTCGCCGCCCAAGGAAGGTTCCCACACGAAATCTTCGCGCCCCAAGCAAGACTGGGAGAAATGGGATACAGGGTCGGATATGGCTCGCAAGAAGAAACCCTTCCGCCCCGGCAGTTCGAAAACATCCCATGCGAGCAGCGAAAAGCGCGGTCCTGCAAAGTTCGGCGACGACAAGGATTTTCGCAAGGGATCGAAGAACGCGCAGTTGAAAAGCGGGAAACCGGGAGCGAAGAGACCTCCCCGCGGTGAGTGGTAACGAAGAAGTAGGAAGTAGGAAAAAGTGGATAGTGAATAGTGAATAGTGGATAGTGGATAGCGACGAGTGAGGTGCAATCAAACGTGTCTTGTGTTGCTATCCCCTAATCACTCTTACCCACCCCTTCCCTAATACTTAAACTCCGTCGCCTTGATCTCGAAGCGCGTGAGCGCGTAGCGCAGTTGGCGCAGCGACACGCCGAGCATCCGTGCCGCGTGCGTCTGAATGCCTCCGGCATTGTGCATCGCCTCACGGATATCCTTCTCCCGCAGTGGTACGCGCTCGTAGGGCTGGCGCTCGCGCGCGCGGCCTTGCATCGGCCCGAAGGTCACGATCCCCGGTGCGGGCGCCGGTTCAGAAACCTCCGGCATGGCGCTCACAAAAGGCGCCGCCGGTGCGGCCACCAAGGTCTCCAGAATGGGAATGTCGCGCGGCGTCAGGGTCTCCCCGCCTGCCAGCACCACCGTGCGTTCGATGGTGTTCTCCAATTCGCGCACGTTGCCGGGCCACGTGTAGCTTTCGAGAAACTCCATCACCTCGCGCGAAATCGAAACGCGCTTGCCGTACTTGGTGGTGAACTTCTTAAGGAAGTAGTTGCACAGCGGCAAGATGTCTTCGCGACGCGTGCGCAGCGGCGGAACCTGCACCGGCACCACCATCAGGCGGTAATACAGATCTTCGCGGAACTCTTTGTCGCGGATTTGCTGTTCCAGATTCGCGTTGGTCGCGCAGATCAAACGCACGTTCACCGTCATGGTCTTGGAAGAACCCACGCGTTCGAAGGTTCGGTCCTGGATCACGCGCAGCAGCTTGGCCTGCGTCTCCATGGGCAGCTCACCGATTTCATCGAGGAAGAGTGTGCCGCCGTCGGCCGCTTCGAAGCGGCCCGTACGCTGGATGAACGCACCCGTGAAGGCGCCCTTCTCGTGGCCGAAAAGTTCGCTCTCGATCAAGGTGGCGGGTAACGAGGCGCAGTTCACGATCACGAAGGGAGCACGCTTGCGCGGGCTCGAAAAGTGGATGCTGCGCGCCAGCAGGGACTTGCCCGTTCCGCTCTCTCCGCGCAACAGCACCGTCGCGTCGGTGCCCGCAACGCGGCGCACCATTTCCAAGGTTTTCGCCATCGCCGACGAATCGGCGATCATGTTCTCGGGGTTGAAGCGTTCCTCAAGTTCGAGGTGCAGCTCCTTGTTCTCTTGCACGAGACGGCTGTTCTCTTCGCGGATCATCTCCGCGATGCGCAAGGTCTGCGACAGGAGCGAGGCCACGATCTTCATCACCTTGATGTCTTCGTCCACCATGGTGGTCGAATGGGTCGTGCGATGCGCGGTGAGCACGCCGACCGGATGGCCGTCGAGAGTCACCGGCACGGCGATGAAGCCGATACGGTATAAGTTGAAGTCATCGGCGTTGACCTTGGGAATCGGAACGCCTTCCACGTCGTCAGCATCGGGCAGCGCCATGGGCATGCCGCTACTATATACCTTGCCCACGAAGTCACGACCGATCTCATAAACCGCCTCGCGAATTTCTTCGGGCGTGAACCCGACGCTGGCGCGGATGGCGAGATATTTACGGTCGGGAGTCGGCATCAAAAGGGTGCCGCGCTCGAGGTCCAGAATGTCCGAAAGCAGGTACAGGCACTGCTTCGCCACCTCGGTATAGTCCAAGGAGGAACTGAACAGCTTGCTGATTTCGGTCAGAGCGGCCAGAGTTCTGGCCTGGTGTACCATAAAATCTTTCACAGCAGCCCCTTCGTTACCTACAACTTTTACCAAAACCAAAGCCATTTTTGTCAACTAATGTAAACTAAATGTCACTTTCAGGTCGTTTTGTTAAGACAACCCGTCCGGTTTGAACCTTTTTAGCCATTGTCAATCAATTTAGAGCAAATGGCGTTCCAATGCGGTGTCGGTGTGGCAGCCGTCCTGTGATTGCACCTCGGAGGGGGGGGGACATCCATACGATTCGTTCTGGATCTCCCTATCCGTTCTCAACGCGGCGGCCCTGTTCGCTCCCCGCCGCATTCGGAGCTTTCCCCCGCAGCTTCCTACCTTGTCCCTCCATGAAAATCCGCATCCAAAGCTTCGGTAGCCTCGACACGAAATCAAAATCCCCCGCACTTCAGGTTCTCTGGAGTGAAGACAAGAAATTATTGGGCGGCCTCTCCCCCGATGACTCTGCCGTTTGGTCCGCTTCCGTAAACGCATTGCTGGCGGGGCAACAAGACAAGTCGATCAGTGTCGATTCCGAATGGTTCCAGCACGGCGCGCGCCGCCTTCTGGTGACCCGCGTCCCGCAACGCAAGGGACTCGATCGCGGCGAACGTCTGCGCATCGCCGCGGGCCATGCCTACGAGGCGGCGCGCTCCCGCGCGGCTGCGTCAGTGACACTGCTCCTCGACCGCGCAGGAGCGGACGACGTCCGCGCCCTACTGGAGGGGCTGTACTACGCAGACTACGCGTTCAACGCCTACAAGAGCGAGCCTGCCAAGAGGATCGAAACGGAAGTCGTGGTCCGCGTGAAAGACTCGGAACGAAAGTCGGCGCTCGCCGCCCTGACGGAAACCGAAATCACCTTCGCGCATATGCGCAACCTCCGCGATTGGGTGAACACGCCGGGCTCGGATCTCGATCCGGTGGCCTTCGCCGCCATCGCCGTGAAAATGGCCAAGAAGCACGGACTCACCGTGAAGGTGCGCGACGAAAAGCAATTGCAGGCCGAAGGCTATCTCGGCTTGTGGACCGTGGGCAAAGGTTCCGATCGCCCGCCGCGCATGGTGACCTTGGAATACAAGGGCGCGAAGAAGGGCAAGGCGACGGACAAATTGTGCATCGTCGGCAAGGGCGTGACGTTCGACACGGGCGGTATCAGCCTGAAACCCCCGACCAGCATGTGGGAAATGAAATGCGACATGGCGGGTGCGGCCACCACACTCGCCGCCTTGTGCGCCATCGCGGACCTGAAGATCCCCGCCAACGTGAGCGCGGTGCTGTGCCTCGCCGAGAACCGCCCGGGCAACGCCTCTGTGCTGCCCGGCGACATCTTTAAGGCGCGCAACGGCAAAACCGTAATGGTGGACAACACCGACGCGGAAGGCCGACTGGTGTTGTCGGATGGTCTCTACGAGGCTGGTACGCTCGGCGCTACGCACATCATCAACCTCGCGACTCTGACCGGCGCGGTGGTGCGTGCGCTCGGTACGGCCATGACCGGACTGTTCGCCAACGACGAAGGCTTTGCAAAGGCGATCCGCAAGGCGGGTGCTGCGCACGGTGAAAAGTTCTGGGAGCTGCCGCTCGAAGCCGAGTACCGCGAGTGGATGGACGACCCGACCGCCGACATGAAGAACGTTACGAGCAAGGGCGAAGCGGGCGCCATCACGGCGGGACTGTTCCTGCAGGAGTTTGTGCCCGAAGGCGCGAAGTGGTCGCACTGGGATATCGCCGGCACGGCTTTCGTGACTTCGCCTTGGAAATATGTGAAATCGGGCGCGACGGGCTTCGGCCTGAAAACGTTGATTGAAATGGCGCGGAAGCTGGCCTAAGCAAAACGGGACGTTCCCGGAACTTCGCTAACCTAGATGCCGAGATTCTCCCCGGTTTTGCGGATTTCCGTATTCCGGGCGGCGTCGCGAGCGATCTCGTCGGGTGTTTTGGGCATCTGGAACATCTCCCGAATCGGCCGCGAAGCCTCTCTTCTTCGATTCCAAAGCGTCCGTGCGCTCCACGGCTGATATGCTCAAACGAATCGGATACTCCCTGGGAGGCGAGGTTCGGAAGGAGAATGTCTGGGGATAGTGGTTCTGGCATTGCGAGCTCCGTGGTTCCGAACACATCATTGTTCCGGGCGTACTTGAATTTAGGCCTCACCCTGAGCATTTTCGATGGGGCGATGTACGTAGGGAATCCCGGTAAATCCCACATCTCCACCCCGAAGAATCCCGCCCGCGTAGCTACTTTTACCGCCCATGGAAAAGATCGCAGTTGTGGATTTCGGCGGCCAGTACACCCACCTCATCGCCCGCCGCATCCGGCAACTCGGGGTTTACTCGGAAGTGGTTCCGGCTCATGTAAAACCTGAAGAATTGGTCGGTTACAAGGGAATCATACTTTCCGGGGGTCCGTCGTCGGTGTATGAGCCCGGGGCCCCGCAATGCGAGCTGGGCATCTTCGCGCTCGGATTGCCGGTACTCGGCCTGTGTTACGGGCATCAATTGATGGCGAAGACCTTGGGCGGCGAAGTGAAGCGCGGTCTGGTGCACGAGTTCGGCCCCGCCGCATTGCGTGCCGAGGCTGGTCACGCTCTGTTCCGTGATATTTCCGCCGAGAGCATTGTGTGGATGAGCCACGGCGACGAGGTCTCCTCCCCCGCTCCCGGTTTCCGCAACATCGGTTCGACCTCCGATTGCGCCCAGGCCGCGGTGGGTGACGACGCCCGCAAGTTTTACGGGATGCAGTTCCACCCCGAAGTGACGCACAGCCTCGAAGGGCAAACGATGCTGCGCAACTTCCTGTCGATCTGCGGCTGCGCGTTCGACTGGAACATGGATCATTACGTGCAAACGATTCAGGAACAACTCAGCAAACAGTGCGCAGGCAAGAAGGTGTTCCTCCTCGTCAGCGGCGGAGTCGATTCCACCGTGGCGTTTGAACTGCTCAACCGCGCGCTCGGCCCCGACCGCGTGCTGGGCCTGCACATCGACAACGGTCTGATGCGCAAGGACGAAAGTGCCGAGGTACTCGCGTTCATGCATGCGCAAGGTTTTGATAATCTGAAAATCGCGGATGCAACCGATCGCTTTTTGGACAATCTCCTCGGCCTGACCGAACCCGAAGCCAAGCGCAAGGTGATCGGCGAAACCTTCCTGCATGTGAAGGATGTGGCGATCGCGGAACTGAATCTGGACCCGACCGAGTGGATGCTCGCACAGGGCACCATTTATCCCGACACGATCGAGAGCGGCGGCACGGCGCACGCAGCGGTGATCAAGACCCACCACAATCGTGTGCAGGGTATTCTGGACCTCATGGCGCAAGGCATGGTGGTAGAGCCCCTTGCGGAACTGTACAAGGATGAAGTGCGCGAACTGGGTCGCCGTCTCGGCATTCCCGATCCGTTGCTCGACCGCCACCCCTTCCCTGGCCCGGGGCTTGGCGTACGCCTTCTTTGTTCGAACGGCGATGGCGAACCAGCTTCGGAAAAAGACAGCGCTGCGATCGCTCCGATCCTTGCGGCTGCGGGCCTGACGGGAGAGATTCTACCCATCAAGAGCGTGGGCGTGCAGGGCGATGCCCGCACCTACGCGCATCCGGGATTGATCCGGGGCACCCGGGAATGGAAGCTTGCGGACGAAACCGCCACCGTGGTGCTCAACCGCGTGCGTGCGGTGAACCGCATCGTGCTGGAAACGCACGCGGCGGAGGGAGCTTATACGCCCATCCCCTTGTACTGCGAATCGGACAGCCTGAACCTGTTACGAGAGGCCGACGCTCTTTGCACGGCGGCGCTCAAACGCGAGAACCTGTATGCGGCTGTTTGGCAAATGCCGGTCGTACTTCTGCCGTTGACCAAGGGCGGCGGACCGGTTTTCGTGTTGCGGCCCGTTTCCTCGAGCGAGGCCATGACGGCGCGTTTTGCGGAACTACCTTTCGCCTTGCTCGATGCGCTGTGGAAGGAATTGAGAGCGCTCGGTGCAGGTGCGTTGTTATACGATGTGACGCACAAGCCACCCGGCACGATCGAGTGGGAATAGTTCAGGTTCCGGGATAGGCATCACAAGCTATTCCCCACCTTCACAAGACATTACAATCAATTACAAGTCGTCGCGAGCCATTGCGAGCCATTGCGAGCCATTGCGAGCCATTGCGAGCCATTGCGAGCCATTGCGAGCCTTCTCAATGGCTTGTGAATACCCTGCCCTTTTAAAGAGCGCCGGCTAGCAGATTTTTATTGAAGCGATGACGTCCCATTGACACCTTTATTTCCGTGTTTCAATTTGTCCATTATCTGATAATTAAAAAACTTTGACGGGTTATTCCCAACTAGTTCATTATCATTTTTCAACGATCGGGTCATCGCATATCCGGATTCAACCTGTTGTCTGGTTCCAATGTCCAGATTTCGGTTCGCTTCATGTCGCTCCTTTTTGTGTCCCTGTTTTTTATGCACCCGATGCCGTTGAGGGCCCAAGGAGTTTTGGACGGGTCAACGGAATTCAAAGCCGTCAGCTGGAACTGCAGCGTTTATGTCGCCGTCGGCATGCGGGGCGCGCTCGTCAACTCCCCGGACGGAATTACGTGGACGCAGCGCGATGCGGGCGTCGGCACCTTGCGCGCCATTCAGGATGTCGCCTGGAACGGAAGCCTGTTCGCCGCGATCGTGGACAACGATTTCAACGGCTTATCCGATAGCATGGCGGTGAGCATCGCGACCACTACACCGCTTGGCAAATTGGGCCCGGGCGAAACGGAATCCTTTTCGATTCGAGTGACCGGCTATGCTATGCAGTATGTGTTGCCGCTTCCTGTCTTGGATGCGAACACCGAATAGGTATCGGTAACCCTTTCTGACCTTTCAGGCCGAAAGGTTTGGCGCCAAGGGCTCGATCCACCTGCGGACATTCGCGAATTGACTTGGGACGGCAAAGACCAAAACGGCCACCGGGTCTCGAGCGGAATGTACACCGTGCGTATTGTTGCGTCGGCCAACGGGAAAACTTCCTCAGTAACACACAAAGCGGTGCGACTGGACTGAGGTGAGCCCCCCTGCTTTGTACCTTTCGCACTCCATGGAAAACGACTCGAAAAAAGAAACTCGCAAAGGCCCCGAAAAAGCCATCCTCGTCGGCGTGGCCACGCGCGAGGTCACACCGCGGCAAGCCCGCGAACATTTGGAAGAATTGGAACGGCTTGCTGAAACCGCCGGTGCGGTGGTCGTCGATCGCGTGCTGCAACGCCGCCCGTCCTTTGACGCCACCACCATGATCGGCGAAGGCAAGGCCCGTGAAGTCGCCGCCTTAGTGGAACAATACGAAGCCGATATCGTCCTGTTCGACGAAGATCTTTCCGGATCCCAGATCAAAAAGCTTGAAGAGATCCTCAAGGTGAAGATCATGGATCGCAGCGGTATCATCCTCGATATCTTCGCCAAGCATGCGCGCACAGCCGAAGCCAAGATCCAGGTCGAGGTTGCGCAACTCGAATACATGCTCCCCCGCCTCACCCGCGCCTGGACGCACCTTTCGCGGCAAGCGGGCGGTGTCGGCATCGGCATGCGCGGACCCGGTGAGACCCAACTCGAAACCGACCGAAGGGCGATCCGCAAACGCATCGCCGACCTGAAAAAGAAACTCCAAAAAGTCGAAAGCATCCGGACCTCGCAACGCGACCGTCGCCGTCCCACCTTTCACGCGGCGCTGGTGGGCTACACCAACGCGGGCAAATCGACCTTGATGAACGCGCTGACACAGGCGGGCGTAGAAGCGGTCGACAAACTTTTCGCCACGCTCGATCCCACGACACGCCAACTCTGGCTCGGCGGCAGCCAAAAAGCGGTGCTCTCGGATACGGTGGGGTTCATCCGCAAACTTCCGGTCGGCTTGGTTACCTCCTTTAAAAGCACGCTCAGCGTGGCGGCGCAGGCCACCCACATTCTGAACGTCGTGGATGCCTCGTCTCCCGACTTCGAAGAACAAATGGAAATCACGGCCCGCATTCTCACCGAACTCGGAATCACCGAAACGCCGCGCCTGACGGTTTTCAACAAAATCGACCGGCTCGAACCCGAACAGCTCGAAGGACTGCGCGCACATTACTCCGATGCGACCTTCATCTCGGCCGAAAAGAAAATCGGCCTTGAGGAATTGCGGGAGAAACTAAGGGCCGGATGTGAGCACGCGGCGTGGAAAGAAACCCAGGCCGAAGCCGCGCGGCTCGAAAGTCCCTCCTTCAAGCCGACCCTTCATTTCGAGTGAGCCCACCGGGTAGACGCCTCTTGCGACCGTTTATCTTGTAACCGTGCAAACCCCGACCTCTGCCTCGCCGGCCCTGTCTCCGGATCTTCTCGCCCGCGTGCTGGGCCTAAAGCTGCGTGCGAAGATCGTGCTCGAAGGCGCTCTCGCCGGCACGCACCGCTCGCCGTTTCACGGCTACTCCTCCGAGTTCGCGCAGTTCAAAGGCTACGTGCCTGGCGACGATCTGCGCCATCTCGACTGGAAGGTGTACGGTCGGCGCGACCAACTGGTCACCCGTCAATACCGTGACGAGACCAATACACGGGTGCATCTGCTGCTCGATACATCCGCCTCGATGGGCTACACCGCAGACGCGGTGAACACCGAGACCGGGCTTTCCAAACTCGATGCCGCGCGCGTGCTTGCGGCCGCGCTGACCGTGCTCGCCGAACGGCAGCGCGATGCCGTCTCGCTGGCAACCGGGGGTGAACGTCTGGAATCCTTTCTTCCTCCCGCCAGCGGCCCGCGCGCGACTTCTGAAGTGCTCGCGCGCCTCGATGCGCTGCGGAATGCGGGCCAAACCGACCTCGAAACACTGTTCGTCCAAGAGGCGGCCCGCATTACCGGACAGAGCTTCGTATTCCTCTTCACCGACCTGTGGCAAGATGCCGATGCCGTTGCGGCGGGGCTGCGGCGCATCCGCCGAAAAAGCCGGGCGGCCACAGTGGTTCAGCTGCGCACCAGGGACGAAGAGGAATTTTTCGGAGACGGAACCTTTCGCTTACGCGATATGGAATCAGGCGAAACGCTGGAGATCGCCGCCGCACAATCCCGACCGGCCTACACCGCCGCGCTCAAGGAACACGCGTTGCGGATGGCCGCCGCTTGTTCCAAGCTCAACCTGCGTCTCGTCACCGTCCGCACAGACGAGCCGTTGGATGGGGCCCTTAGAAGAATCCTTCCGTAATCCTTCTCAACCCACGTACTGAGACTCCTCGCACAAACCGTTTTCCCCCATGTTCTCCTTCCTCACCCCCGCACTCTTTTGGCTCGCGCCGCTGCTCGCCGTGCCTTTGGCCATCGCCCTGATGGGGCGGGCCCAGCCGAAGACCCGCGACTTCCCCAGTCTGTTGCCGGTGCGGGAGTCGTTGCAGCGCGCCATGCGCAAGCATCGGCTCAAAAACTGGTTGCAACTCATTTTGCGCACACTGGCGATTCTCTTTTTATTGCTGGCAGCTGCCGGTCCGGTGTGGCGGGGCCACTCCCTTTTGCAACCTCCGGGATCCGCTATACTCCTGCTCCACAACGGAGCGTACGCCGCCTTGCCCTCGCCCGGCACGGGGGAGCCTCTGTTCGACCAGCAGAACGCCTTGCACCGGCAACTGGATTCGCTCACGGGCGGTAATACCTACGTCGAACGCCTGATTCCCGACGAAGGAATCCCTGGTGCGACCGTCGGTAAGAACACCGAGAACGATGTGTCGATGACACCGTTCGTTGCACGGTTCGGCTCTCCGGCGGAAGGGTACACACGCCTGTTGCATAACGGGGCCTACGCCGCACGCCGGTCCGGTAGACAGGGAACCTTGCATGTATTCGTTCCGATATTCGATACCCGCGAGGCCGATGCACTCGCCAAAGCAGCACGGCCATGGCTCGAAGCGCATCCCGAGGCGCGTCTGATCGTGACCGATTACGGCAGCACAGCCGCACGTTTGCGCGCCTTTGGACCCGTCGTCGCGGACTTCACGAAGGAAGGGATGGTCACGCTCCATGCGCCTAGTGCCGCCGCACAACAACCGCCACGATGGAGCACCGCCCGCACGCAACGACCAGCTTCCGTGAAAACAGGCGGGGGCGTTACCCGAGTCGAAGTGGTGATCCCGCTTTCTGAGCAACGTGGGACGCAATGGATCTCAGGGACGTTCACTCTCCAAGACGCGGATTCGGCACGGAATAAGGTCGCTTTCGCTTCGGTGTCGGCCGTGTTTCGGGTTCCTCCGCCGGCCACACTTTGCCACGTGGGCCCACGTGGGGCTGCAGCATCCCTCGCGACGCTCGGTGAGGGCGGCCAGCGCCTGCGCATCCGCTCTCTCGTCCCTGAAAATCTCGGCATGACTACCGATTGGACCGATTGCAAACTGCTCTACCTCGCGAACCCGCCGAATGCGGACGCAGCGCTGCTGGCACGCGCTGCGGCTGTGATTCGCAGTGGTGGTAAGGTGATTCTGGAAACAGGTCCCCACACCGATCCGGTTTTATGGAACCGGAATCTGCTCGTACCGCTGGGCCTCGGGCGCCTGACCGTGGCCGGCCCGGTTGCGGCCTCTCGGTCTCCGGTTGCCGCCTACCCGGTTGCTGCAGGCCTCGCAACGGTGGGAATACGCGCGGAGCGTTGGGGTGCGCCGGGTAAGGTGACTACGGCTTTCGGATTTCAGCCCGCAACCGGAACGACCGTCCTGCTGACGACGGAATCCCGCACCGGAGATGCCCTGAAGGGCACCAAACCCCTTCCCCTGCTGGTAGAACGGGCAGTGGGAGGCGGCGAGATCCTGTTATGGACCACCTCGCTCTCCGAACCAACGTGGAGCGATATCGGTCTTGGCCCGTGGGCCGCACTGGCCCATCAGGCGATTCTCGCGAAAGCCTGGGCCGCAGGCATCGAATCTCGGTCCATAGACACCGACTCCCAACTCGTGATCGCAGACGCGGACAAGGGCGAAGGAGAAGATGTCGGGGAGGGTACTTTGCGGGTATTCGGGCCCCAAGGCGACAGGTTCAGAGAGATGCGCGGTGAACCTGGAGGATGGATCCTCGGACCGTTCAACCGACAGGGCGTCTACCGCGTCGAATCCGCACACGATACCACCTGGTTCGCCGCGACTCTCGCCGAACCTCCCCCACCGTTTCAGGCCTCCGATCGGGTACGATTCCGCGAGCTTCTGGGCGAAACGGCCGGGAGGCAAACCTTGCTCCTGGACGCAGATGAAGATTGGCGGAAGCTTTACGGGGGCGTCCGACTCCGTTCGGTCCTGTTGGGAATCGCCGCGTTGTTACTTTTCGCGGAAGGCGTGGTCTCACTTCGCCTTACAAATCTTTCGAATCTCACGAAACCTCCAAACCCATCGGAACCCCGGAAGTACTAACCGGGTAAAGCCCTCCAAATGCCGACACCGTCGCAACAGTCCGACCTTCCCGTTTTGCCTTTAGAGCAGTCAGGGCCTTCAAGCCTGATTCGCGGATCGACACGGTTGCTCGGCATTTTCGGCAACCCTCTGTCGCACTCGTACTCGCCCGCCATGCACAACGGCGGAATCCAGGGACTCGGCTTGGATCTGGTATACGTCCCCTTTCCGGTAGAGACCTCTGGACTCGCCAACCTGCTGAAGGCTTTGAAGGCGGTCGGATTTCTCGGCGTCAACGTGACCATGCCGCACAAACAATCGGTGGTGCCTCTGTGCGACACCATCTCGAATATTTCGCGAGTGATGGGCGCTGTCAATACCATCGTGCATCGCGATGGGAAACTCCACGGCACCACCACCGACCCCGAAGGTTTCATCAACGCCTTCCGTGATGCCGGTCATAGCTTTGACGGCAAGTCCGTGGCCATTCTTGGCAACGGCGGTTCCGCCCGCACCATCGCCTTCGCCTTGGCTCTCTTGACGCACGCTCGCACCGCAACCTTGGTGGCGCGCGCTCCCGAAAAATCCACTGACCTCATCGCCGAAGTAAAAGCCGCCGCTCCCCAATTCGACATCCGGGCCATTGCGCTGGACGACTATGCCACGGCGCAACATACCCACGGCGATTTTGACGTCATCGTGAACACCACACCGGTGGGCATGCATCCGAACGTGAGCGCGAGTCCGCTGCCCGGCGACCTCCTGAAGCCGTCTCAAATCGTCTACGACATCGTGTACAATCCCGAGGAAACAGCCTTGATTCAGGCTGCACGGGCCAAGGGATGTTCGACCGTCGGCGGGCTCGGGATGCTGGTACATCAGGGAATCGCCTCGTTCCGGCTGTGGACCGGGAAAGAACCCGATCCTGCGCACTTCTACGAAGGAATTCGACTGCAACAAAAAATGGAACTCGACCAGAACTCCGGGAAACGCGCATGAAGATCCCGTTGACCCGCAGCATTTTCTTCACCGGTTTCATGGCGACCGGCAAGAGCCGCATCGGCTCGCTGACAGCGGCCTCGCTGGGCTGGAAATTTTTCGACACCGACCGCCTCGTCGAAGAGCGTGCCGGAAAAACCATTCCCGAAATTTTCGCGGAGCAAGGCGAGCCCGCCTTTCGGGCGATGGAAGTCGAAGTGCTGCGAGAAATCTGCGAGGGCGGTCCCATGGTGGCCGCGCTGGGCGGCGGGACCCTGCTCAATCCCGGAGCGCTCGAACTGGTGCGTCAAAACGGCGTGCTCATCAATCTGTACGCGCGACCCGAAGTCATTCTCGAGCGCGTGAACCGTAAACAGGACTCGCGCCCGCTGCTGGCCGGGCTCGACGACGCGGCCAAGCTCGTGAAGATCAAGGCCATGCTGACCGAACGCAAACCGGTGTACGACCTGGCCGACTTCCGCTTCGAGTCGGGCGAAGACACCCCGCATCATTCGATCACCCGGCGCATCATCCACCGATTGCAAGTGGAGCAACTCGATCCGCTTTGGGTCGAACTGGGCGAGCGCCGCTATCCGATCTATATCGAAGAAGACCTTTCAGGGCATGCGGACGCCATCGCCGACAAGACCGATTGTCCCCGCCATTCCGTTATCGCCTCGGATCAGATGATCAAGGCCGCGCAAGGAACGATGCTCGAACAACTGCGCCACGCCTTGCGGGGCGCTCCGGCGTTTTATTGGCGCGGCGGCGAACAGGAAAAATCCCTCGCCTCGGTGCAGAAACTCATCACCTGGATGTTGCGTAAAAACTGCTCGCGGAAGACCACGGTGTACGCAGTCGGCGGCGGCGTGACCGGAGACATGGCCGGCTTCGCCGCCTCCATCTTCATGCGGGGCGTGGAATTCGTGCAGGTGCCCACCACCTTGTTGTCGATGGTCGACTCGAGCGTGGGTGGAAAAACCGGCGTGAATCATCCGTTGGGGAAAAACCTGGTCGGCGCGTTTCATCAACCGCGCGCCGTGATCATCAGTCTGTCCGCACTTTCCACCCTGCCGCACGGCGAGTTTCTCGCGGGCCTCGCAGAGGTGGCCAAGTATGCTGTGATCCGCGACAACGGGCTATTCGCCGATCTCGACCAAAACGCCGCTGCGGTGTTGGCGAAGGATCCTGAAACGCTGCGCCGTGTGATCCGCACCTCGTGCGCCATCAAGGCCGAAGTGGTGGGTCGTGACGAACGGGAACGCGAAGAAGGCGGACGCGCGGTGCTGAACTACGGGCACACCTTCGGACACGCTTTCGAATACCTCGCCAATTATCGCGACTTGCCCCACGGCCTGGCCGTAGCTCTCGGGATGCGCTGCGCCGCGCGACTCGCGGTGCGCCTCGGCATGTTCACCGCGGAAGACGAAATCCGTCACAACGCGCTGCTCGACCGCCTCGAACTGCCGCGGTATTTCCGGGGCCGCTTCGACGCAGAAAAAGCATGGGAAGCCACGGGGCGCGACAAGAAGGCCGAACAAAACAAGCGCGTGTTCATTCTGCCCCGCCGTATCGGCGCCGTGGAAACCGTGGTCAACCCGCCCAAAGCCGACGTGCTGGCGGCCTTCTACAGCGTTCTGGAACATCCTCCTACGGCCTCGGATTCACCCGCTGAAACCACTCCGGGAGCGGGCGCGTGAGCATTCTCGTCACCGGCTGCAACAGCACCCTCGGGTATCACCTGCTGAACCTGTTGCCGCACGATGGCGGCGACATTGTTGCCGTAACTTCCGAGCCTGTACCCGAGCGTTTGCGCCTTTCCCACGTGACCTACGTGGGGTCCGATCTTTCCGATTTCAAGCAGACGCTTTCCCTGATGAACACTTGGAGGCCGGCCGAAGTTTATCATCTTGTGTCGCAGGAGTTCTCGCTGGGCATGCCGGGAATGAAGCCCGCTGCGCTCTACCAGTTCTTCACCTCCGGAGCGTACAATCTCTTCGAATCGGTGCGCCAATCGGTGCCCAAAGCCCGCGTGGTACTGGCATCTTCTTCGGAAATTTACGGTGGCCGCAAGGGAGCGATGGATATCCTCCATCACGAAACCGACCGCTTCCTTCCGCTCTCGCCTTATGCCACGGCGCAGGCTTCGTGCGAATTGATCGCCCGCCAGTTCACCGTCGCCCACGGTCTCGACACGGTAACGGCCCGCCCCTTCGGCGTGACGGGACCGCACCAGCCTGAAAAATTCGTATTGTCCTCTACGGCTTCGCAAATCGCCTCCATCGAATTGAACGACGGAGAAACCGCGATCTACACCGGAAACCTCGACGTGTCGCGCGACTACATCGACGTGCGCGATCAAGCACGCGCCTTCGCCCTCTTGATGAAGCGCGGCAACACCGGCGAGACCTACAACATCTGTTCAGGCAAGGTGCGCACCATCCGGGATCTGGTCCAGTTCCTGATCCAGCTGTCCGGTTGTCCGATCGAAATCCGCATCGATCCTTCGCTGGAGCGGGCGCTCGATATTCCCCTGCTCGCAGGCTCTCCCGAAAAATTCATGGCACTTACCGGTTGGAAGCCCATGATCTCGTTGGAAGACAGCCTTCGCGATCTGTACGCCGAAATTAAAACCCGCGGCGCGCCTGGGCCAACGGTCGTCGCAACAGCTCCCGCCCCTATCAAGGTCTGAAATGCTTTCGATTCTGCTTTTCAATTTGACCGGCATCCAACTGTTCCAGGACCGCCTGTTTCGGGCCGGAGCCTCCTCCCTTTTTGCCGCTCTCATCGTGTTCGTGTTCATGCCCGGGTTCATCGCTTATCTTCGCCGGGTCGACGCGACCGCCGATTTCGACCACGGCAAAACCCCGCCGCCGCCCATCCTCGGAGGCATGCTGGTCGTCCTGGCGGTAATCATCGCGAGCCTGACCTTCTCGAAGTGGAATGCATACTCCGTGTCCACCCTCGTGATTCTCATCGCCTATGCCGCCATTGGGGGCGTCGATGATCTCATGAAGGTGCGCAACAAGCGCCTCGTCGCCTTGGGTAAAATCACCCGCGCCGATTACCAGGCCAAGGCCGACGGTATTTCCGCACGGCTGCGCCTGTTCCTGTACTTTCTGTTCTCGTTAGTGGTCGCGGTCTTCGCGTACAAATTCATTCCGGGACTCTCCGGCCACGTTACCGTCCCGTTCATCAAGCCCGAGTTGTGGTTCCCCCATCTTCCGAACTGGGCCTTCATCGGGTTGATCTGCCTGGTGATCGCCTCCACCGCCAACGGCGCCAACTTCACCGACGGCATGGATTCGCTCGTCAGCGTGCCGCTGATAACCACCGCCCTGTTCGCGGGATTGGTCGCCTACATCTCGGGCAATGCCATCCTCGCGAAATACTTCCTCATCCCGCACATTCCCGGGGGCGACGAACTCACTCCCATCTGTACTGCCATGGTTGGTGGCCTACTAGCCTACCTGTGGTACAACAGTCCTCCCGCCGAGATCTACATGGGCGATGCGGGAGCCATCGGTCTGGGCGGCGCGGTCGGCGTGATGTTCGTTCTGCTCAAAATCGAATTTTTTCTTCCCATCGTGGGTCTCGTCCTCGTGTTGGAAATGGCCTCGGTGGTTTTGCAGATCAGCGGATTTAAGCTCACCAAAAACTTCTCGGGCGACAAACAGGGCCGCCGCATCTTTCTGCGCGCACCGCTGCATCACCATTACCAATTCAAATGGAAAGACCGGTTCCCGAGCATCCAAGCACTGAATTCCAAACTGATCTGGCGTTTCCACCTCGTGTCGATCCTGGCGCTGATTCTCGGTTTGCTGGTGTTCTTCAAACTGCGGTAAGGTGAGCCGGGCATGACTTTCGAATCCGCGCAAGCCCTTCTCGCCCTCCACGGTCAATCCCACCTCCTCCGCTTCTGGGAAGAGCTCGATGCGGAAAGCCGGGCCGGGTTGCTTTCCGACATCTCCGCAATCGATTTCGACACGGTCGCAAAACTGCATCGCACCTTGGTGACCCATCCTGCTCCGGAGGCTTCGGCAACCGCACGCATCGAACCCTTGCCGGGCCAAAACCCCGCCCCGCATGTGAGCGCGGAATACCGCCGACTCGGACTTGCTGCTTTGGCGGAAGGGAAATGCGCCGCGTTTTTAGTCGCAGGCGGACAAGGCACGCGCCTCGGACACGACGGCCCCAAGGGCGTATTCGACATCGGCCTGCCCTCGCACAAATCACTGTTCCAATTGCAGGCCGAACGGTTGCTGCGTATCGGAACCTTGTGTGGTAAACCCGTTCCGTGGTACATCATGACGAGCCGCGAAAACCACGCAGCCACCACCGGCTTTTTCAGCCAACACGCCTTCTTCGGCCTTCCCGAAAACCAAATTGCCTTCTTTCCCCAAGCCGAATTTCCGCTTACCGACGACACCGGGAAAATCCTGCTTTCGGATAAGGGGCGCATCGCGCTCGGCCCCAACGGCAACGGCGGCTGCTTTCCCGCACTCAAGGCTTCGGGAGCGTTAGACGACATGCGCCGCCGCGGTGTGGAGTGGTTGTTCTTCTATAGCGTCGACAACGCCCTCGTACGCGTCTGCGACCCGGAGTTTCTCGGGTTCGCATTGAAATCCGGTCTTCCGGCCGCCAGCAAGGCCGTGCCCAAGGTTTCTCCCGAAGAGCGCGTGGGCGTATTCTGCCGCCGCGATGGCAAACCTTCGGTGATCGAGTACAGCGAAATGCCCCCCGAAATGTGTGCCGCACGCGCGAACGACAGTGCGGAGGGTGTGCTTCTCTATGGTGCCGCGAACATCGCCGTGCATCTTTTCCGGCGCGACTTCCTCGAACAGCACGCTGATGCCGCCTTGCCTTGGCACGTCGCTCACAAGAAAATCCCCCATGTCGATGCGGAAGGCGCTCTCGTCTCCCCCGCATCGCCGAACGCGTGGAAGTTCGAACTCTTCATGTTCGACCTATTCCCGATGGCTCCCGATATGGCCGTGCTCGAAGTCGAACGCGCTGCCGAATTCGCCCCGGTCAAAAACCGTTCCGGCGAAGGTGTTTCCGACAGCCCGGCCACAGCCCGCGCCCTGATTCTCGACCTGCACCGACTGTGGGCGCAGCAAGCGGGTCTCCCGGAGTCCCGGCTCGCGGAGAAGGAAGTCGAAGTCTCTCCGCTCACCTCCTACGCCGGAGAAGGCCTCGCTCCGGACGCCTTCCACGAGGATGCCACACGCACGATTCTTTCTGCGTGACCATGTTGAAGCGCATCATCGGAGCGTTCGCGGTACTTCTGTTGAAGGCCATCGGTCGCCTCCCTCCGATTGTTGCGACCATTCTCGGTGAAGCCACGTTGCCCGTGTACGCACTCATCCGGAAACGGACCCGGCGACGCCTCGTCCGTTTGCAGCCACCGGTTTCCGCACGTACCTACTACCGCATGCGGTTGCGTCTTGCCTTGCAGTCGCTGCAACATTTTAACGGAAGGTACGACGGAAGCACCATTCGGATCGAGGGGTCGAGTCTCTATGCCGACGCGCTGGCCTCCGGGAATCCCGTGGTGCTGTTTGGCTGGCACCAAGGGCCCGTGGAATTGCTCCATCAAATCCCTGCAAGGAATGCTCCCGCTCACCCTTTCTTCCTGATGACTGCCTCGGCCTTTTCTCCCGAGCTGGCGGAATGGATGTCGCGAGGCAGACGGATCAGCGGCGTGACTGTGATCCGGCCGGGAGACACGGCCTTGCTGCGGGGCTGGGCACGGTGCGAAAGCGGTCCCGGAGTGCTGGCCTTGATGATCGACCAGGTTCCCGGTCAGACCGAAAACTGGATGACCTTTCAAAAGGGTCGGGTCCGCATACCCATACCCACCCGCTTGCTGGATTGGATCGGGGCGCGGCGGCCGGAATGCCTAGCGGTATCGGTGGTTCTGGAAGGAGCGCACGATACCGTGTTCCGCTTCACGCGCGTGCGGCCCGAGGCCCTGCGCGCAGATCTATCCGTGGAGATGGAAAAGGCGCTCACGCGAGCGCCGGAACAATACAACTGGTCGTACGGAAAAATCGCGGTTGGTGGTTAACCACCAACCGCCTACTTCTTCGCGGCGCCGGCCCAATCACACAAAACGTCGACCGCCTCGCGCAAGTAAAAGTCCTTGCCGAGCTGTTCCTTCCAATCGTTCGCCTTGCGCTGTTCCACCGAATCCGCGGCGAACGCAGCGTTCAACGAAATAAGCGGTGTGACGGTCAAACCGGCTTTTTGCTTTTGCAGCACCTCGAGCGAATCGCCTTCGATTCGATTGCGTTCCCGCTCGGCGAAATACCGGTCGAGCGACAGTGGAACGAAATCGTTCTTGCGTAAGGCCTGCGCGCGGAGCGTCGAATGCAAACGTGTAAAATACGGGCTGGCCGCCACGCGCCCGCGGCTCTTCGCCTGCAAATCGGAGAGCGGCGGCGGTGCGTACCAGCGTTGGATGCGAAGCGGGCGCGCCGAATCCCATGGCAGCGGATACTCGAGGCTCTTCTCCCCAACATCGAGGTTCGTGTAGCCGTCGGGAATCAGAATGTCGGGAACAACGCCCAAGAATTGGGTGGAGCCTCCGTTGACGCGGTAGAACTTCTGAATGGTGAGCTTGAGGGTACCCATCGGCTTGTAGGCGGCCTCGGAGGGTGCGGCAAGGTTGTCGAGATCGATGAGGGTTTGCACGGTGCCCTTGCCGAAGGTGGTGTCCGTTCCGAAAATCACCGCGCGGCCGTAATCCTGCATGGCGGCGGCCATGATCTCCGAGGCCGAAGCGCTGAACGTATTCACGAGCACCGCCAACGGGCCGTCGAACACCACCGAAGGATCCATGTCTTCGAGCACGTTACCGGCACCCTGACGGTCTCGCACCTGCACCATCGGGCCCCATGGCAGAAAGAGCCCGGCCATTTTGACGGCATCGTCGAGGGAGCCGCCGCCGTTGCCGCGCAGATCGAGCACCACCGCGCCTACGCCTTGCGCCTTGAGGCGTTCCAGTTCGCGGCGCACGTCCGTCGCGCTGCTGCGGCCCTTGGGGTTCTGGAAATCGTGGTAGAAGGCGGGAAGGGTGATGTAACCCACCTTGAGCGCCGACCCCGGCGTCTCGAGCAGGGCGGACTTGGCGTAGCTTTCCTCGACCACCACCACATCGCGGATGATGGAAATCACCTTGATCTGGCCGTCGGGTTTCTGCACCGTGAGGCGCACCTCGGTGCCCTTGGGCCCACGGATCAGGCGCACGGCCTCCTGCACGCTGGCATCGGCCAAATCGACGGGCTCGTCGGAACCCTGCGCGACCTTGAGGATTTTGTCTTCGGCTTTCAGCTGACGTTGCCGCCACGACGCACTGCCGGGAATGATCGCCACCACGCGAATGAAACCGTCGTCTTCGCGCAGCGTGGCGCCGATGCCTTGCAGCGTGCCGCTCATGGTCATGTTAAACTCTTCACGTCCCTCGGGTTTGAGGTACGACGTATGCGGATCAGCCACGTTGGCCACGGCGTCGAGATAAATGGCGACGCGCTCGAACTTGTCTTCGCGGATCATGCGCGCGAAACTGCGGTCGAGGCTGCGCTCCACGTAGGCGCGGGCCTCGCGCAGGGCGGCACTATCGGGGCGTGCGAAGGGTTTCGCGCGGGAAGCTTCGGTCTCTTCCTCTTCTTCGTCATCCACCTTGAACTCGCGCCCGCGGCTTTCGAGACGGGAGAGGATTTGCAACTTGAGCAGACGGCTCCACTGCTGACGTCTCGCCTTGGTGTCGGCCGCGTATTGGAACTTGCGCAAATCGGATGCGATCGAATCGGGAGCATCCAGATCTACGCCGGCTTTGATCAACTCGCGGGCCAGGGCACGCGCGTCGGTGACGCGCCGGTCGAGCACCGTATTGGCGGCATCGACGAAGGTGAAGTCGCCTGCGCGCATCTGGTCGTCGAGTAGATTGCGAAAACGCGCGAGCGAATCCACATCGGACTTCAGCAAAAACCGCTTTTGCGGATCCAGTCGTTTTAAATACAGGTCGAACACGCGGTTTGAAAAGGCGTTGTCGAGCGCGGGAGGCGCGTAATGCCAGGAGAACAGGCTGCGATTATGCAGCCGTGCGATCGCCACATCGCGATCGCGACCACCGGAGGCCGGCGCAACCGCCGCCGATCCCGTGGAAAGGAGCCCGCCGACGGCGAGAATCAGGGCGACAGGAAAGCGCATGGCGAGGAGTGGATGAAGCGGTTTCAAAATGTCAGGCGCAGCGCTTCGAGGCGCGTCACCATTCCGTCGGGGCCCGGGGTCATGCCCACACGCGGACCGTAGAAAACCGGACCCGTGGCCGATCTGCCGGGTTCCGTGATGCGATGCCGCTTGGCATCGTTGAACCAACGCGAAACATGATAACCACCCACGGCGCCGATCGGCGGCAAGGCCAACAGCGGAATGAAGGGAAGCATGCCACGATCCTCACCCACTCCCGCCACATCAGCCAAGGCCAGCGCAGCCACGGTGGTGAGCGCACCACCTGCAACGGTCCAGAATACACTGCCGGGCTCCTCATCGGCGTCGCCCGTAAAAAACACCATCAGCGAACTGCCACCCAACAGACCGATCGTTCCTCCGAGGAACGGGCCTCCCGCCGGCATGCCCAAAAAGCGCCGACTGTGTTCGTAGCGAATGCCGGTAAAGCTCAGATAGCCTTTGTGCGAGTTGTGATCGAAGATCATCCCTTCAAAAGCGTTTCCGATGTAGAATCCGAGCGACCCCGCGACCAAACCGGTGAGCACGCCGTAACCGCACTGGCGCAGAATGAGCGGATGATCATAAAAGATGGTGTTGTCGGGCGCCATCCAGTCGCGCGGCATGCCTGGTGCGGCCAAAGATGCGAGTGGAGAAACCGCTTCCGTAAACGGCGAAACGGCGGCGAGCGTCGACTTCGAAGGCGTACCTTCCGAAGCCTGCAAGGGATTGGCAGCCGTTGCGGAAACCGCCAGAACACACATGGATAACACGGGAAGCCAGCCGGCAATTTTGAGCCGCGGCATCTTGTTCACGCTGATCACCTGTCGCACGAAACCTCGCTTGTTCACACCCGCCGAACGCAGGAATGAGGGGCTAAAATAACTCTTTGAGCGGGTATTATCCCAAAAAGAAGCGGGAAGAACCACCCCCGCGTCAGCGGCCTTCAAACCTTACGCGGACGACGCCCCGGACGCTTTCCGGGTAGCGTAAAACCGGGGTGCCCGTCAGGTCGGCGCGGCGGGTGCTGCCGATGCGTTCCCCGGTGAGCGCGTAAAAGTCGGCCCGCAGGGCACCGCCCGGCCAGGCGAGGACGCCACCGGTACCCGCAACGTAGAGTTGCCCCGAGACGTTCCCGATCCCCCTCACTCCATACGGGTGGGCGATTCCGGTCTGCGTTCCCGTGTACGCGAAGCGAACCAAGGTGCCGTTACCGGAATTGTTGGTGTAGTTGTTGCCCACCCAGTTCAGGAAATAGAGCGCGCCGTCCGGCCCGATCTTGATGTCGATCGGCCCATTCACCACGCTGTCGCGCGCACCACTGACATTGCGGAAGGGGCGCAAACCGCCGATGCCCCCCGCCGAATCGGCCCGGGCCACATAAAGAAGGTTGCGCTGCCATTCCACGATGAAAACGTGACGATCGAAAACCGAGGGAAGGCGCGAGGAGCTGCCGGAAGGGTTGTAGTTGTAGATCGGCCCCAGCATGCCGGCGTTGGATCCGTTCCCGCTCCCGAAGATGGGAAAGGATGAACCGGTGGAATTGTAAGCGTACCACACCGCGTGCGTACGCATGGGTGGAAGGTTCGTGATGCCGGTGTTGTTGATCGACGTGTTGCGCAGGCTGTCGGGATTGTACATCGCACCCGCAGTACCCGAACCGGAATAATTGTAGGCGGTGTAACAGAATTTTCCTGTAACTCCGGAAGCCTTTTGGATCAAGGCGGGGTTGCCGCGGCAATAAGGCCAGCCGTAATTGCCCGGCCCCTTCGCCAACCCCACCACTTCATAACCGCGCGGGCCTTGCGAGGCATTATCGGCGGATGCGTTCGGGCCGGGCTCTGCCCAATACAACCAACCGGTTTGCGCATCGACGGTGATCCGGAACGGATGACGCAACCCCATCACGAAAATCTCGGACCTCACCTTCGACAGCGTGTCCTCGGAAGTCTTCCAATTCGGGTTGAACGCGGGATTGTTGATCGAGTCCTTCAGGTTACCCGCGGGGATCGAGTACGTGCCGTTCGCCTCGGGGTGAATACGTAGGATTTTGCCACGCAAATCGTTCGTGTTCGCGGCGCTGCGTTGCGCGTCGTACAGCGGGCGCGTCGGGTCGCGCGGGGCGTATCCCGCGCCCGTCCCGCTAAAGATGTTTTGAGTATTGTCCGCGAGCGCGACATAAAGATTACCCTCTGGCCCGAAGGCCAAATAGCCGTTGGTGTGCTCGGCGGTGCTGCTGTTCAAGGTGTAGGGAATTTTCAGCAAGGTCGCCCGGGTTCCGGTCAGCAGTGCGCCGGTGGCTGAGTCGGTAACGTAGCGGGCCACTACAAGCGAACTATCTCCAGTCATCCGTTCCGAAAACAGGACATACACCCACCTGTTGATCGCGAAATTCGGATCCAGCACGAGACTTTGGAGGCCGTCCTCACGTACGTTGGCCGCCGGCAGCGTGGCGGCGATGGTGCTATCGCCGGTCACGGGGTTGACTAGGCGGATGCGCCCACTCTTTTGCGTGATGTAAATGCGACCGTCTGGATGAAAGGCGATGCTGGTGGGGTTCGACAAGCCGCGCGACAACACGGTCGCCTGATACTGCGTCAGCGGCGGATCCTGCGCATGCGCCGTAGCCGGCCATCCCAGCGCGCAAATGCACACGAAGGCGCACGCGCCCTTCGCGAGGCGTTGCCAAACGGAATATCCGGGTGAGTTTGAACGGTTCTTGCTGATCATGGCAACCTCGGGCGGACGTTGCCGGAAATATACCGCCGACAAACCCCCGCCGCGCCCGGTTAGCTAACTTCCGACGCCCATGCCGCATTATCCTGTCGCCCGCCTGCGCCCCGAACGTCGTAAAAGCATTCTTGCCGGTCACCCGTGGATTTTTTCCCGGGCCCTGATGGAGGCACCGCAGGTGCCCGACGGAGCGCTCGTTACCGTCACCTGTGACAATGAAATCCTCGGAACCGGTTATTACAACTCCCGGACAGACATTGCCGTGCGCATGCTTTCCCGGCGTGACGAAACCGTCGACGAAGGCTTTTTCGTGCGCCTGTTCGAACGGTTGAAAGCCGAACGCGCCGCCTGGCTGCCCGGCGACACGGATGCCTGGCGCGTGGCCTTCGCCGAAGCGGATGGCTGTCCGGGACTAATCGTCGATCATTACGCAGGCCACCTCGTCTTTCAACTCCACACCAAGGGTATGGACCTGCTGCGCACACCGATTTTGAATGCTCTGGTGCAGGTGCATCAGCCACAGGCGGTGATCGAACGCAGTGACCTCGCCGTTCGGCGCATGGAGGGGATGGTCGATCAACCCGTAGGCGTGGTGTATGGAAAATGCGACGGGGAAGTCACCTTCCGCGAGAACGGACGCACCTTCATCGCAGACCTTCTCAAGGGCCAAAAGACCGGCTTCTTTCTCGATCAACGGGAAAACCGCCTTGCGTTGCAACGTTGGTGCAAGGGCAGGTCGGTACTCAATGTGTTCTCCTACTCCGGCGGGTTTTCGGTGTATGCCGCCACTGCGGGCGCAAGGCGCGTCGTGAGCCTCGACGCTTCCGGCCCGGCCATGGAATTATGCCGGCGCAACCTCGCCGCAAACGGATTCGACTATCCGGCGTCTGAATTTCGGACGGAAGATGCTTTCGAAGCCCTCGCGAACCTCAAGCCGGGCGAGTTCGATTGCATCATCATCGACCCACCCTCCATGGCTAAAAGTCAAAAGCAGCTCAAGAATGCCTTGAAGGCCTACACGGCGCTCAATCGATGTGCACTCAATGCTTTGCCCGAAGGTGGGCTTCTGGTAAGCTCATCGTGTACAACCCATCTGGACAGCCCCGCCTTTCTCTCGATTTTGCACTACGCTTCCGTCCAAGCTAAATGCGGGTTGAAATTGCTGGAAAGCAGAGAGCAACCCTTCGATCACCCCTATAATTTTGCGTTTCCGGAGGGCAAATACCTTAAATTTGCCATTTGTTCCAAAATTTAAGGCCTGATGTGCCCCTATAAGGGGCTGCATGTGTTTACACCGGCCATAAAATGGCATTTTTTGAGTTGAAAATTGATTAATTTACTGTGTTTTAACTATTAGGGAAGGTAAGTGACAGAACGGGGTAATTGTGTAACAAAGCATGTTCACACAAGGCATATTTAGGTCATTATATTGTACAAGTCCGATAGGGGTTTTATCACGCCGGCCACGAACGGCTGTTTGATTGTTTGAAATTCCGTGGCATTTTCTGGTGTCCAAGAATGAGTTTTTCAAATGACGTCTCAAAAATTTTACCGCATCTTTGCAGCGGCGTTTACGTTCGTTACCCTCCTATTGACCGGTTGTCTCAACGAGACCCCGACCACAAGTTCAGGTGCGGTTAAGACTTCAGCAGGTACCGGTGATCCGCTGCTTTCCTTTCTCGTGGATACCCTCGGGGTCGCGCGTGAAATGATTTACGTGTCCTATGTCGATCCCGCCTCCCCGGCAGCGCTCTCCGGAGTGTCGACACTCGACTCCGCTGGTGTCGACACCTTGTACATGATGACCCCGACCCTTTCGGAAAATGACAAGACCAAGGGCACCCGTCGCAACAGCATTAGCTTGCGCGCCAAGACGGTGCGTGAATTGCGCGCACGCTGGAAGAAAAACGAGCTGGACAAGGGCGGAGTCGATCTTTTGACCGGCGCCAAGAAAGCGCACACGCGTTGGGATTACTGGAGCGGCTTGTTTGATGTCAAAGCGCTGCCGGAAGTATACCAGATCAAGGTTTACATCTACACAACCGGCGCCGGCCGCATTGGCCCGAACTGGCAATCCGCCGCGCGTGCCGCCATCGCCAACTGGAACGCACAGGCCAAAGGCACTGCCATTTCGTTTGTCGAAACTTCTTCATCCACGAACCACGACGTTTCCATCCGCGGCTCGTACGGCATCGGTCCTGACGGTACGAACACCAGCACCGCCGTTCTTACGCCCGACGAACTGGTCGAACCCGATGGCATTTCGCTGTGGGTGAACACGGGTTACGAGAGCAACATCCCGCAAAACCAAAAAACGACCGTCGTCATGAGCCTTTTCGCCTTGGCCACAAACGTTGGCTTTACAGGTATGGAAGGCCTTTATTGGAACATGGGAAGCCTCATCAACATTCCCGGAACGCCGGTGAACGATGGCGACGCTTGGACTCCGGGAAGTTCGATTCTCACCTACGGCACGACGACTTCTTCGACCCCGAACCTGACGGCGGGTGACCTCAAGGCTTTCAGCACTCTGTACCCAACACATGGTCTCACGGTCAAGCTGACCAACAACAACCTGTCGATCGTTGGGTATGAAGGTTACAACACGATCGCAACGGATGTGAATCAATTCTTTACCGAAGGCGACACTCTCATCTTCTCCAAAAACAACGGCTATGTCTATCGCCGCCTTGGAGCAGGTGGATCGAACGTTCAGATCTGGCCTGGATCCGGAACGAGTGGTACGGTCACGTTATTCCAGTACAGCCGTGGTTATATGACCGCCAAAAGTACCGATGGAAACCTCTACACCAAAACACCTACGGGCGCTTGGGTGAACCAATGGATTGCGGGAATTTCCAACTTCCGTCAGGATGGCGAACGCCTCACGATGCGCGTTCCGGATTGGACCAACCCGAGCCTTCGGTCGAAGTATCTTGCCAGCAACCCGAGTGTTTGGTCCACAGATTGGGTATCACCGGCGGCGACTTCCATGACGGACTTTGCCGTTCGAAATGGTCTTCTGATTGTGCTCGACGGCGGTACTGTCTTTGCCAAGCAAGGAACCAGTGGAGCGTGGTATACCCTGTACTCGCCGGAAACTGCGGGACCTGCACAGAACGTGAAATTGGGTGACCAGATTTTCTCGATCTACACCATTCCCACTGGCTCCTCGACGGGTCGCGCGGCGATTCACGTCGGTGGACTTCCGGGGTCTTGGTGGTATGGTCCGGATGCCATGAACTCACCCGAAGATATCGATATTTGCGGCGACAAATTTGCCTACCTCGCTGGATCGGCCTATTTACGCGTTATCGACTTCACCACTTGGACGGTGTACGAGCACTTCACCTTGCCGAACGCCTTCAACATGAGCAAGGTCCAACTCCGCGGCGGAAACTGTGAATATGTCACGGTAACCGACAACGCTCAACGGGTCTGGGCCAAGTACGGCGAAGACCTCAACACGAACTACCTGCCCTTCCAAACAGGCGTGGCAGCGTTCCCGCAGAAATAATCCGCACTGTCGGATGAAAAAAAAAGAGGAGGCGAAAGCCTCCTCTTTTTTTTGTCTCTTCAAATAGTTTCAGCCAAAGCTTGGAAGGTTCACGATCTCAAAAAACCGTCCTTCCCGAGACTGGAAATACCGCGTTTCCACCCCGTTGGTGAGCACCACGTATTCCGCCCGAATCTTTTCCGCGTAGCCGCGTACCTGATCGGCAACACCTTGGGTTAATGCGACACCGGGAGCTTTGCACTCGGCCAGCAACCACGGAAGCACTCCCCCTTCCCCGGCATGAGCGAGCGCGGGCCTCCACACCACCAGATCGGCACGCTTCCGGCTTCGGGGATCGAGTTGCGACAAAGAGTATTCGACAGACAGTAGACGTTGGGGAACCCCCACCGTTTTGATCAGCCAGTCCGCCAGTTGCAGCCGCACGCGCTCTTCAGGGAGCGCACGCACGGACTTCCCCCGCACCGGATCGAATAGCCGTTCTTTCTTGGTCAAACGGGCCTTCAGAACCGCCACAAGCGCCATAAGGGACGGCGGTCGGCCCGGCACCACATCCAAAAAATGGGGACCAGCAACACCACGTCGCGCAAGAGGGCGAACCAGGTCTCCCCGGCATCAGTGGCGCCTTTGATGTCAAAGCACCCGCAGGCGATGCCCAAATCACGACCGAGAGCCTGGGCCAGAGCCACAATGAACATTACCATCAAAAGCCCCACCAAGGCGGTGGATTCACGCTCCCAAGGGAGCAACAGCAAGGAGAGACCCGCGGTAATTTCCAAAGCCGGCAACCAGACCGAAAACGCGTTCACGGCGAAGGCCGGCAGCATTTGATATTGCGCCACCATCATGGCGAAGCCTTCGGGGTCGGTGAATTTCGGAAAAGCGGCGGCCAAAAATAGGACGCCGAAGAAAACGCGCAGCCAGCTCATGACCCAACGAGCAGGTCCTGATGCACGCTGGCGCAGCATGGCCGCCCCCAAGGCGAGCACCAGCAAAGCTCCTGCCACCCAAAGCGCATGTTGCAACAAACCGCTCCAGGCGAACTTGGCTCCGGCCGAGAAGCCCTCAGAAGCAGAAAGGCTCGGCCAATCCAGCGGTTTCGGCAGTACCCGCGGACTACCGACCCAGTCGGTACCGTCGGGGTTGACCAGGTTGTTAACGACGCCGAGAACCACGCTGAAGGTCAGCAGGATCAGCAGGAAGAGAGGATTGAGCCCAGCACGAGGGCGGGAGGGTTGGGATTGCATGAAGGAAAAATACACGGTTTTCGGTGCCGTCATTCTCATTACCGACCCTTCGGCCCTTCGAAAATTACCGGGCAAGCTTGTACCTTTCCCGCCATGTCTATTCTGGAAAAATTACGCCAGGGCCCGACCCTCTCTTATGAGTTCTTCCCTCCCAAAAATCCGGCGGGTTGGGCATCGTTGTATTCGACCCTTGGCGAAACTCTCAAGCAGGCTCCCGATTTCGTTTCGGTGACCTACGGCGCCGGCGGATCCACCCGCTCCAAAACGCTCGACCTGGTGGGGCGTATCCAGGGTGAACTGGGCATCGAGGCCATGGCGCATCTCACCTGCGTGGGCCACTCACGCGACGAGCTTCACGGCATCCTCCAACAGCTCTGGGACTCTGGCATCCGGCACGTTCTCGCCTTGCGCGGCGATCCGCCCAAGGGCGATACCAGCTTCAAACCTCACCCCGAGGGCTTCGCCCACGCGAGCGACCTGATCCGGTTCATCAAGGACAACTTCGATTTCACCCTCGGTTGCGCCTTTTACCCCGAGAAACATCTTGAGGCCTCCTCACTCGAGGCCGACATGAACGCGCTCAAACTCAAGCAGGACAATGGTGCCGACTTCGCGGTCAGCCAACTCTTTTTCGAAAACGCGAACTTTTTCCACTTCCGCGACCGCGCTGTTGCGATGGGCATCGACCTTCCTCTCGTTGCCGGTATCATGCCGGTGCTCGACATCAAACAGCTCCCGCGCTTCGAAGAACTCTCCGGATGCAGGATTCCGGCCGATCTCCCCGCCTTCCTCGGCGAAATCGTCGAGGGCGAAGACGTGGTCGACCGCGGCGTCGCTTATGCCACGCGCCAGTGCGACGAATTGTTGCGCGGTGGTGTCGCCGGTCTGCACCTGTACTGCCTGAACAAGCACGCTTCCGTGATGCGTATCACAGAGAACCTGCGCGCCCTCGGGCATCTCGTGCGCAGCGAACGCACCACGGCCTGATCCCACGGAATCCGGCGCCGTGTCCTTTCGTTTCCCGGCCCGATGGGAGGGGCGCGATCACGGCCCCAATCCGCTTTCTGAAGCTTTGGCAGCGCGCAAGGCCGCAGGAGCCGATCTTCTCGACCTGAACGTTTCCAATCCCACCGCCGTCGGAATCACATTCCCGGAGGATTGGACGGGATTGTTGGTCGGAGATTCCCTCCGTCGCTACGATCCCGACCCCAAAGGCTTGCGCTCCGTTCGGGACGCTCTCGCGGGCTACTACTCCGATCGGGGCGAGTCCGTTAAACCGGACGATTTGTTTTTGACAGCAGGCACGTCCGAGGCCTATGCCCACTTGTTCAAACTGCTCTGCGAGCCGGGAGATACGATCCTCGTGCCACGCCCTTCCTATCCCCTGCTCGAAACGTTGGCGGACCTGGCCGGGCTTGCGTTCGACACGTATCCACTGATTCTGCGGGAGGACGCAGGAACCGTTTCCTGGAGTATCGACCGGAAGAGCCTGACCGCGCAGATCACCGATCCTTCTCATACCTTCCGCGTTCTCTGCGTGGTGCAACCCAATAATCCCACGGGAAATATTCTTTCGCCCGAAGACGCAGCCTGGTTGCTCGATATCGCTTCCAAACACGGGTTCGCGGTGATCGTGGACGAGGTGTTTGCGGATTACCTGAACACGGAAGCACGGACGGCATTGCTCAATTCCGACGGGCCGTTGGTGTTCACGCTCAACGGCCTTTCGAAACTGGTGGGCCTTCCGCAACTCAAGCTGGCGTGGATCCATGTGGCGGGCAACGCAGCGGATACTGGGAAGGCCAAGGATCTTTTGGAGTGGATGTGTGACGCGCATCTCAGCGCGGGCACGGCGCCGCAGCTTGCGGCTCCGGAACTCTTGCGGCGTCGTGGAGAATTTCAGGGGCCGATCCGCGAGCGTATCGCTGAGAATCTTCAGGCGCTACGGGAAATCGCCGCGGCGAACAGCCGACTCAAACCCCTGTGGCCGCAGGGCGGTTGGTGTCTGCCCGTGCGTTGTGAGGGAATCCAAGACGACGAGGAATTCGCGATCCGGCTGGTGGAAGAGCAGGGTGTGCTCGTACAGCCGGGATACTTCTTCGACTTCGAAGATGATGAAACGATCGTGATCAGCCTTTTACCCGAGCCAGAGATTTTTCGGGAAGGGTTGAAACGGTTGAGCCTTTCTCTCGATTAAACCGGACCAAACAAATCCGTCTGGATTTGAGGATTTTCCGACTTTTCGGCCTTATCCAGCGCCAGCGGCGGAAAGGCCGCGCCGCTCCGGGAAGGTCGCGGGATGCGCATGTTCCCCGGTTCTCCGCAGTCGAGGCCGTTCTTGCGGACGTGTAGCTTGAACAGGTCTGAAATCACGTCCGCCATTTTCCCCGTGCCGCGCATGCGGTCGCCGAAGCCCTGATGCTTGAGCTCTCCCCCGTGCGTCTCGCGCAGATGATGCTCCACCTTGCCCGCACGGTCTGGAAAATCGCGGCGGAGACGCGACAGGAAAACCGGTTCCACGGCGCCAGGCAACCGCAACAAGGTGTAGAACGCGAAAGACGCACCGCACTCCCCCGCCCTTTTTAAAATCTTGGGAATGTCGGCATCGTTCCAGCCGGGAATGATGGGGCTCACCGAAATGCCGGTACGGAGGCCCGCAGCGGAAAGTTTTTCGAGGGCGCGAAAGCGCGCCTCGGGCGGCGCCACGAACGGTTCCATGCCGCGTGCGTCTTTCGGATCCCAGAACGGAATGGAGATGCAGGCGGTGGCGCCGGGCCCGGTTTCAAGATGCGCGAGTTGCTCTAGAATATCGAGATCGCGTAGAATCAGAACCGACTTGGTGATGATGCCCACGGGCGTGTCGTGGCGCAGACAAGCCTCGAGGCAGCGTCGGGTGATTTTCAGCGCGCTTTCGGCGGGTTGATAACAATCCGTGACGCCGGAGAAAACGATGGAGTCGCCCTTCCATGAGGGTTTCGAAAGTTCCTTCTCCAACAGTTCCGGCGCGTTGATCTTGGCGACGATTTGCGTGTCGAAGTCGGTGCCGCCGTTCCAGCCGAGGTATTCGTGATACGGGCGCGCGTAGCAGTAGGAACAGGCGTGCGCGCAACCGCGATACGGGTTCACCGAAAACCGGAATGGGATGTCGGGGCTTTCGTTGCGAGAGAGAATGCTTTTGCCGGTCTCCTTAAAGACCCGCATGGCCTGAGGGCGCTCCACGCCTTCATCGTATTCGACGGCGAGTGCCTCGAAGCGGTTGTCTGGCCCGTCGGCCTGGCGGTTGAAAAAGCCCTGTCCCATGGTGCTAGGGAACGTATTTCCGCGGCGTTTGGGCGGCTAGCTGCACACGGGGAAAAGGCTAGGTCTTTGTGGTCGGAAACTTCTGGTACAGATAGTCGAGGTCGCAGGCATCGCCCGGCATCCAATGCGCGTCCATGTCCCACCACTTGACGTTGCAGCCGATGGCGTCGGTTTGGGGCAGGCGCATGGGTCGTCCCGCAATAAGGTCCTCGACGGCGTCGTGCAATTCGTGGGTCTCCACCTTGGTCACGTCGCGCGGCGAGTTGTCCATGCGGCCGGAATAAACGAGTGAACCGTTCGCGTCGAACAGGAAATAATGCGGAGTGCGTTGCGCCCCGTAGGCACGGGCCGTAAACTGTTGAATGTCGTCGAGCGACAGCCACTCGAATCCCATTTCCTTCATGCGTTCAAGAACGAGAGGGAAGGTGTCGGTCGGGTGCCCTACCGTTTCATTGGAATGGATCGCGACCATGGAGATGCCTTGTCCGGCAACCTCCGTGAACAACTCCTTCATCCGGGCCTCACTGCCGATCACATAGGGACAGTGATTGCACGTGAAAAAGATCAGCGTTCCGTTTTTACCGGATACGGGATTCTCGCCGAAGAAAGAGTGGTTCCTTCCGTCGCTGCCGGGGAGGTTGAATTCGGGGGCTTTGCTGCCGATGGGAATTGTGAACATGAATAACTCCGTCGTCTATCGATTAAAAAAATGAAGAATGTTACCGCACACCAATCAGGGACCGGATGCGCTCCAAAAACGGCACGGCCACGGCGCGGGCCTTGTCGCGCCCCTGCGCGAGCACCGCATCGAGGTGGCCGGGGTCGGCGAGAAGGCGGTTGTACTCGGCGCGCGGGGCCTTGAGCTGATCGTTCAGGGTTTCGAAGAACATCTTCTTCGCCTGACCCCAGCCCATGCCGCCCGCGAGGTACACCTTCCGGACCGCTTGCTCTTCCGCATCGTTCAGCAGCAACTGATGCAGCTTGAACACGTGGCAGTCGTCGGGATTCTTCGGCTCTTCGGGTGTCTGAGAATTGGTCACGATCTGATTGATGCGCTTTTGCAGAGGCTTTTCGTCGAGAAAGAGAGGAATGGTATTGTCGTAACTCTTGCTCATCTTGCGCCCGTCGAGCCCGATGATGGTCTTCACCGAATCATCGACGCGCGGTTCGGGCAAATGGAACACGGATTCGCCGTAGTTGCGGTTGAACTTTTCGGCGATGTCACGGGCGAACTCGATGTGCTGGATCTGGTCGGCGCCGACGGGAACCACGTCCGCGTTGAACATCAGAATATCGGCCGACATCAGCACGGGGTAACCGAACAGGCCCATGTTGATATCCGCGTCGTCATCCTTCTCGGCTTTCTGGTTGCGCGCCACAAAGTCCTTGTAGGCATGCGCGCGGTTCATGAAACCCTTCGGCGTGAAGCACGAAAGAATCCACGACAACTCGAAAATCTCGGGAACATCGGATTGCCGATAAAACACGGAGGCTTCGGGATCGAGACCGAAGGCCAGGTAGGCCGCGGTGATATCCCGAACATATTTCCGTAATGCCTCGCCGGTATGCACCGTGGTGAGTGCATGATAGTCCGCGATGAAGTAATAGGCCTCGTATTTGCGGGCCAACTCGAGAGCGGGACGAATGGCGCCCAGCCAGTTGCCGAGATGCGGTTCGCCGGTGGGTTTGATGCCGGTCAGCGCGCGTTGCGCCATGGAGAGTCCTTTGCCGTGGGTCGTGTGGCTATCTGCACCCGGGCCCCGAAGACGAGGTCGAATCCCGACAGCAGACAGCCGGAAGGTCAAAATAAATCCTGCCGCTGTAATTGTTGGCTGTTTGTTAGATTTTGGCGCTTGATTACCCGAATTTTCAGCCGTTTCTTTAAACCCGCAGCCCCCGCTACACGCTACCCCTCCGAATGGGTGGATACGCCTGCCGCGCTCGACCGGGCCATCCGCGCCATCAAGGCTTCCTCGCTGGTCTATTTCGACCTCGAAGCCGACAGCATGCACCACTATCACGCCAAAATCTGCCTGATGCAGATTCTCGCGAAGGGCCGGTGCTGGCTGATCGACCCGCTCGCGAAAATCGACGTAAAGCCGCTCTACATTGCGCTGCGCAACAAAACACTGATCGGCCACGGCCTCGATTACGACATGCGCATGCTGAGGCAGCAGAACTTCAAGCCTGCCGCGATTTTCGACACCATGCTTGCGGCGCAGTTGCTGGGACGCTCTGCCTTCGGTTTGGCCGCCCTCATCCAGCATCATTTCGACATCACGATTCCGAAAGAAGGCCAGAAGGCCGATTGGTCGCGCCGCCCGCTCACCCAGGATCTGGTCGACTACGCCGCCCAAGACACGTTCTACCTGCCTGCGCTGCACGGCATTCTTACGCGCGAGCTCGAAGCGAAAGGCCGGCTCGACTGGCACCGCGAAAGCTGCGATACGCTGATCCGCGCCACGCAGCGCGTGAAGGAAAACGACCGCGAAGAAGCATGGCGCATCACCGGCTCGTCCCGATTCCGCCCGCGCCAATTGGCCGTGCTTAAGGCGATGTGGGAAGTGCGCGAGGCCGCCGCCAGCGAGCGCGACCTGCCGAGTTTCAAGGTTCTTCCTGCCGATTTGTTGTTGCGGTTTGCGGAAGGCGTCGCCGACGAAGGGTTTCCCGAGGAACCACCGCGTCTGCCCTCCCGCCTAAATCCTCAACTGCGCGATCGTCTGCTTGATGTTTATGAGGATGCTCTGGATCTGCCGCCCACCGCGTGGCCAGGCCTTTTGCCGCCGCCCAAACGCGCTCCACGCGCACCGCATCCGGAATTGTTGATCGACATGCGCGAAATCCGCGACGGCATCGCCGCGCGGCTCGAGATCGATCCGTCCCTGCTTTCTCCCAAAGCCGTGATGATGTCCGTGGCGACCAGCGGATTCACCTCGCCCGAAACCGTTCGGGAAGCCGCCCAATGGATGAAATGGCAGGAAAACCTGCTGCTGGAGCCGTGGACCAAGGCCGCGGAAAAATACCGGCGGAAGCGGTAAAAAAGAAGTTTTCGTCCCTTCTTTTTTGGATTTTCCCTCCCTCCTGCGATAGCTACCTTTAGCCCCCGAACCCCGGAGGTCCCCATGCCGAATCTCGGCCCCACCGAACTGATCATCATCCTTCTCATCGTCGTCCTGCTTTTTGGCGCCAAAAAGATCCCCGAAATCGCAAAAGGCCTCGGCAAAGGCATTCGCGACTTCAAGGGTGCCATGAAGGACGGCGAAACGCCCGAAGAACCGAAGGCTGTTTCCAAGCCGGGCGATTCCGAAAACCGTCCTTCTGCATAACCTCGCCTAACTTCCGTCTAACTTCCGCGCGCTTCCTTGTCTTCCGACGCCCCTACGTTCTGGAGCCACTTCCAGGAACTTCGCAGCCGGCTCGTTAAATCGCTTGCCGGAGTCGTCGTTGGCGCGGTGCTGGCCTATTTGAAAAGAAACGTGGTTTGGGATTGGATCGCCGCGCCCATCACCCGGCAAAAGCTGCCGGTGTCGCTCGTCAATCTTGCCGCCATGGAAGGCGTCATGACGACCTTCAAGCTTTCGATTGTGGTCGGCATCTTTCTTGCGTTTCCGTGGATCACCTGGCAGGTCTGGCGTTTTCTAGCCCCCGGCCTTTACCGGAACGAACGCCGATTGTTTTTGGGAACCTTTCTGGGGTTCGTCGTCATGTTTATCGCGGGCGCAGCCTTCTGCTACTACACCGTGCTTCCCGCGGGCCTCGCGTTTTTGGCGAATTTCGCAAACGGAAGCATTCATCAAAACTGGCAGCAGTCTTCCTACGCCTCCTTCGTGATTCAGTTTCTGCTCGCCTTTGGCGTGATCTTTGAGTTGCCGGTGGCGGTCTTTTTGCTGGCGCGGCTCGACCTCATTAGCGCACGGGGAATGTGGAGCTTTTTTCGGTACGCCGTAGTCATCATTTTCATCCTCGCCGCGGTGCTCACACCGGGACCCGATCCAGTCTCGCAGCTGCTGATGGCACTGCCGCTTTGCGCCCTGTACATCGTCTCCATCGGCGTCTGCGCGCTCGCCGGCCGCAAGGGTCACGATACCGTCCCCGATCGCCCTGCAATGGAGAATTTCCGTGTTTGACTCACTCGGCATCGGCGAACTCGGCCTGATCTTCGTGGTCGCCATGATCTTCATTGATCCTTCCAAGATCGGCATGCTGGCGCGCGGCCTCGGCAACTTGCGTCGCAAGTGGGCCAACCTGCAACGCGATGTGAAACAGCAGTTCGACACCCTGACCCTCGAAGAAAACCTCAAGGAAAGCGCCGATGCGGTGCGCTCTGCGAAGGTCGCCCTGCGTCGCGAAGCCTTGGAGGCCGTGCGCGCCCTCCCCTCTGCCGACCGCGCCGAAGCCGCACAGGCCGTTCTGTACCAACTTAGGGAATGGCCCGTGTATCAACAGGCGAAGTCCCTCGCCTTGTTCTGCGGCACCCGAGAAGAGATTGACACCGAGAGCATCATCCGGCATGCTCTTGCGGAAGGGAAGACCGTGTACCTGCCTCGAGTCGAAGACGGGCCTGCAGGGAGCACCGACATGAAACTCGCTCTGATCCGCGATTACGACCGGGATCTTGCGGAAGGCACTTTCGGCATTCTGGAGCCCCGCTCCGATTTGCCCGGGGAAGACAACCCCACCCTCGACCTGATTTTGGTGCCCGGTACGGCCTTCGATGAACGGGGAGGCCGTGTGGGCCGTGGCAAGGGCTTTTACGATCGCTTTTTGGGTGCCCGCGGCGTACGGAGCGAGGTACGGGCCGGGCTGGCGTTCGAGGCCCAGATTGTGCGCAAAAAACTACCTTTGGAGCCCCACGACCAACTGTTGGATACTCTCGTCACCGAAAAGCGGCGACTGGACTACGCGCAGCCCCAAACCGCGTAAAAACGGCAGGTTCTGGCATAAATCAAAAGAAGGCAGGCAACGGTGCAAGCGATTCTGGCCCTGGAAGACGGAAATTACTTCGAAGGCGAAGGCTTTGGCGCGGAGGCCCGCGTTGAGGGCGAGGTTTGTTTCAACACCTCGCTCACCGGCTATCAGGAAATACTCACCGACCCTTCTTACGCCGGGCAGATCGTCACGCTGACCTATCCCGAAATCGGCAACTACGGCGTAAATGCCGAAGACGTGGAATCCACCCGCATCCAAGCGGCGGGTTTCGTGGTCAAGAACGTCTGCCCCTACCCTTCCAACTTCCGTGCCGGCGGTAAAATTTCCACCGTTTCGGACTACCTCAAATCGCAGGGCATTCCCGGCATTCAGGGCATCGACACCCGCCGCCTCACGCGCATTCTCCGCGAGACCGGCGCCAAGAACGGCGTGCTCGTCACCGGCGCCTACGACCTTCAGGAAGTGCTCGCAGCGGCGCGCAAAGTGCGCTCGCTCTCCGAGACCGATTTTGTGGCCAAGGTCACGGTTGCCGAAAATTGCGAGTGGGAAACGGGCGAGCATGAAATCTCGTTCGTTGCTCCTGCCGCTCGGCCGGTAAAGTGGACCATCGCCGCCATCGACTACGGCGCCAAGCACAACATTCTCCGCAAGCTGCACGATCTTGGCGCCAAGGTCATCCGGTTCCCAGCGACTGCTACCGCCGCCGAAGTGCTCGCCGTCAATCCCGACGGCATTTTGCTCAGCAACGGTCCCGGCGATCCGGCCGTGCTCGACTATGCCGTGGAAACCATCCGCGGACTCGTGGGCAAGCGTCCCATCTTCGGCATCTGCCTCGGCCACCAGTTGCTCGCCCGCGCGCTCGGCGGCGAAACGTTCAAACTCAAGTTCGGCCATCGGGGCGGCAACCATCCCGTGCAGGATCTGCGCACCCACAAGGTGGAAATCACCTCGCAGAATCACGGCTTCGCCGTCGATCCCGCCTCCATCGATTCGTCCATCGCCGAGGTGACGCACATCAACCTGAACGACAATACCGTTGCGGGCCTGCGACACAAATCCCTGCCTGCCTACTCGGTGCAATACCACCCCGAAGCCAGCCCGGGCCCGAAAGATTCGCACTATTTGTTCGAGGAATTTTTAGCCTCGATCGAGAAGTTCGCCGCTGCGAAAACCTGATTTGAAATGAACAATGGGCAATGCACAATGCTCATGCCTGTGGATGAATGAGAATCATTCATTGACCATTGTTCATGGACCATTGATCATTCCCTGTAAGGCCCATCAGTATGCCCCGTAGAATCGACAACTCCGCCGTCACCGGCGGTCTGCACGCCGTGGAATCCCTCCTCCGCGACACGCCCCGCCGGGTGCGCCGGGTGGTTTTTCAACTGGGAGCCCAAGAGCGTCGTCTGCATGCCTTGCAAAAGCTCGCCGAAAACGCAGGCGTGCAGGTGCAGCAGCTTTCCAAATCGCAGCTCGATCAGTGGTTTCCAGGTCCGCATCAGGGCGTGCTCGCCTTTTGCGAGTCCCGTGAACTGGAAGAATGGGAGACCGTACGCGACCGTTTGTTGGTCGATAAAAAGGCGGGTCGGAACCCCGTGATCGTGGTGCCCGCCGCGTTCGAAGACCCCCGCAATCTGGGCGCCTGCGTCCGTGCTGCGGCGGGACTCGGTGTAGACGCCCTGCTCCTTCCGGGCAAAGGGTCGACCGGGCTCACCCCAGCAGGCGCCAAGGCCGCCGCGGGAACCGAAAACCTCGTTCCGGTCAGCCGCTCGCAAGACATCGCCAAGGACCTTAAAGAACTCGCTGAGGCGGGCTTCGCGGTCCTCGGGCTCGATGCCCAGGCCACCCAGCAGGCCCATCAGGCCGACCTGACCGGCCCCGTGGTGATCGTCGCTGGGGGCGAGGACCGGGGGATTCCGCCGCATATCGCCCGCTGCCTGACCGGCCGCATCATCCTTCCCATGGCCGAAGGGGTACACTCCTACAACGCGTCCGTGGCCCTGGCCCTGGCTCTCTACGAGACCGCCCGTCAGCGGGATTTTGCGGGGTTGAACCGGGGAAATTAAGTCCCGCTTCCCCGCCTTGCATTTCTTCCGTCCGATGTGTTATATGTTTATCCCTATACCATGGGAAACGTGACCAAAAAAGACATCGTCGACGCCATCGCCGATCGCACCGGGCTCACGCAAGTGGACACGAAGGTGATCGTCGAGTGCTTTCTCGATTCAATTGCCAAGTCGCTGCGCGACGGCAAGAACATTGAAATCCGCGGCTTCGGCCGTTTCAAGGTGAAAGAGAAAAAGGCGCGAGAGGCGCGCAACCCCCGCACCGGCGAAATGGTGCATATCGATGCGGGTTTCAAACCTGTCTTCGAGGCCAGCAAGGAACTGAAGTCGGTTCTGAACGGTGAGAAGAAGAAGGCGGGCAAGGAGTAGGTAGACGGTAGTAGGTAGACGGTAGATGAAGATGGGGTGGCTTACAGGCCACCTTTTTTATTTTGCTCTTTCCGGACTCCAGAGAACAAACTTCCCCTCTTTTCTCTACCTACTACCGTCTACCTACTACCTACTTTTCCCCCATGTCCCTCCCCGTCATCGAAAACCGCCGCGCGCGGCATGATTACCATATTCTCGAGACCTACGAGACTGGAATCGTGCTCAAAGGGACGGAAATCAAGTCCATCCGCATGGGTAAGCTGTCGTTGGCCGAAGCGTTCGCCATCGTCCGGAACGGTGAATTGTTCCTCGTGAACGCCCATATCGACGAATACGTGAAGGCGGCGCATTTCAACCACGCCGTGCGCCGGGAACGCAAGCTGCTCGCCCACACCAAGGAAATCCGCGAGCTCGACGAGGCGACCTCTCGCCAGGGTCATACCTTGGTGCCGCTCAAGGCCTATTTCAAGGGCGACAACCTCAAGGTCTTGATCGGGGTAGGCAAGGGCAAGGCCGCCCATGACAAGCGCGCCGATAAGTCCAAACAGGAAGCCAAGATCGAAATCGCACGCGCCATGCGTGCCCGGAACCGTTGAGCATGGATCGAATCATGCAGCGGACTAAGGGCGCGGCCCGCGTCGCCATCGTGAGTGTTCTGTTCTTGGTGCTTTCAATGGTTTCCGTCTCGGCTGCGCACACCATTCGGATTCCCGCGGCATCTTCTTCTTCCTCGGGGATCAACTTCTCCGGCGGAACCTACGCCGACACCACCTTCGAAGACGTCGTCTACGTTTCGGTGGATTTTCTCGGCGAATTGTTCGCCGCCAAACCTCGCTGGGAGCCCGCCGCCCAGCAAATGCGCCTACGCGACACCCGCGGACGCGATTGGGTGTTCACCCTCGATAATCCCTTCGTCGCGGTCACTACGCCCGGCGGGAAGGCCGACACCTACAATCTCACCTACCCCGTGCGTCGGGGCCCAGAGCGCGTCTATTTGCCCCTGCATCCGGTTTTACGGTTGCTGCGGTCACGCTTCGGCATTGATCTGCCCTTGGTTCCTTCTGAAGGTGCGGCCGGCGCGGCGGCCGGCAAATCGATGCCCTCGGGATCCGGTTCGATCAAGGTTCCCATCACCGCCCCCCTACCCCGTGCCGGCGGGAGCCGCACAACGCCCGGCCGCATCACAGGGGTGACCTTGGAGGAAACCCCCGACGGCACGGTGCTCCGTATCGAGACCCCGATCCGCGGGCCAGACGGAGAGCCTGCCGCGCAGTTCCAGGGTGTTCTGACACGACCGCACTTTTTGGTGCGCGCCTTCGGCGGTACCTTAGCCCCCGATCTGCCGCGCCGTCTCGAGGGTGAGGGTGGTGTCCAAAGCGTGGAATTACGCCAGCAAGGGAAAACCGCCCAATTCACGATCCGGTTACGCGGATCGCGCGACAGCGTGGAATTGGCGCAAGACTCCGCCGGCTGGCGGGTCACGGTGCGGCGACCATCGGCCGAGCCCACCACGGCGCGCGGCACCATCATTGTGGATGCGGGTCACGGCGGCACCGATCCCGGCGCGATGATGAAGGGGGCGCAAGAGGCCGCAATCAATTTAGCCGTGGCCAAGGAACTACGCCGTGAGTTGCAGGAGCGCGGGTACCGAGTGCTGCTGACCCGCGAGGACGACACCTTCAAAACCCTTCCCGAGCGTCCCAAATTCGCATCCGACAGTGCGGGCGACCTGTTCATCAGCTTGCACTGCAACTCGCTCGCGGGCACGGCGAGCCGCCTCCAAGGCGTTACAGGACATGTGGCCTACATTCTCCGCGAAGCGGAGAGCGAAGAGGATAAGGCGATCGCCCGGCGCGAGAACAAGGCCATCGAAGAACAGAACGGCAAAGCGAAGAAAACCGAAATCTCCCCGCTCGACTGGATCCTGCTCGAACATCAACTGAACCTGTATTCCAAACAGAGCGAGTCGCTGGCCGAATCGATCATTAAAAACTTCGCGGGCTTCGATATCCCCAAATACACGACTGGTGCGCGGCAGGCCGGATTCTTTGTGCTGGTGGGTGCCTATATGCCGGCGGTCCTTTTCGAGATGGGTTTCATCACCCACGACCACGATCGCGAGGTCCTGTCTTCACGGGACGGTCAGCGTGAAATCGCCCAGCGCCTTGGCGTGGCCATCGACGCATTCCAGAAGCAGCGGAACAATGGGCAGTAGGTAGACGGTAGTAGGTATACGGTAGCGTACTTCGTCGTCTCTTCTACCCTCTCCTAACATTGAGGACGGAAGTAAACAAACCAAATCCCCCGGTTTTCGCATCGCCACTGCGTTCACTACCTACTACCGTCTACCTACTACCGTCTACCTACTATCTTTCCCCCCACTATGCGCGTCTCAAAATTCGTCGTCAAGACCCTCCGCGAGGCCCCCACAGGCGCCGAGCTCCCCAGTCACATTTTCCTTCTCCGCGGCGGCTACGTCAAGCAACTGGCCTCGGGCCTATACTCGATGATGCCTCTCGGCAAACGGGTGCTGCAGAAGATCGAGCGCGTGATCCGCGAAGAGATGAACGCGATCGAAGGTCAGGAAGTCGAGTTGCCACTGGCGCAACCGGCCGAGCTCTGGGAAGAGTCGGGCCGCTACGCCGCAATCGGCGCGGAAATGCTGCGCTTCAAGGACCGCAGCGAACACCCGATGGTGCTGGCGATGACGCACGAAGAAGCGATCACCGACCTCGCGCGCTATTACCTGAGCAGCTACAAGCAACTTCCGTTCATGCTCTATCAATTTCAGCTGAAGTTCCGCGACGAACCGCGTTCGCGCGGCGGACTCGTGAGGGTGCGCGAATTCACCATGAAGGATGCATACAGCTTTCACCGCACGCCCGAAGACCTCGATACGTATTACGAGAAGGCGTACGCGGCCTACGAACGCATCTTCGCCCGAGTCGGCATCAAACCGGTTATCGTACAATCCGACACCGGCATCATGGGCGGCAAGGTTGCGCACGAGTTCATGCTCGAGACCGAACATGGCGAAGATTATTTGATCCTCTCCGAGGACGGCACCTACTCCGCCAACCAGGAGATCGCGGCCTTCGATCGCGAATCGGTTTCCGCGGAGCACGGCGCGCGCGAAAAGGTGGCGACGCCGCACAAAAAAACCATCGAGGAAATGACTGGATTCCTGGGAATGACGGCGAAGCAGGCCATGAAGGCTGTACTCTTTGAAACCGAACTCGGCGGTCGCAAGACCTTGGTGTTCGCCGTGGTGCGCGGAGATCTTGAAGCCAGCGACGTCAAGATCCGCAATCACTTGAAGGCGCCTTTTCTGTTGCCGGCGCAGGATGAATTCATCCGCTCGTTCGGCATCGTTCCCGGTTACGCCTCTCCGGTCGACATCGCCTCCCGGCACGATCTGGTCGTGCTCGCCGATCTCTCCATCGCCGAAGGCAGCAACTTCGTGGGCGGCGCCAACGAAGACGGTTTCCACTATACCAACGTGAACTTCGGCCGCGACTTCGCCGTGGTGGCCGCGAATGTGGGCGACTTCGCCAAAGCGGAAGCCGGGCACTTGGCTCCGGACGGAAAATCCCGCCTTAAAGCCGTGCGCGGCATCGAAATAGGCAACATCTTCAAGCTCGGCACCAAGTTCACCGATTCGATGAGCTGCCAGTATCTCGACGAGGCGGGCAAGCATCAGGTGCCCATCATGGGCTGCTACGGTATCGGCGTGGGGCGCCTCATGGCTTCTGCGGTCGAGAATGCACACGACGACTTCGGCCCCATCTGGCCGAAGGAAATCACGCCCTTCCACCTGCATCTGGTCAACATCGGCCAAGAAGCTGACGTGGTGGCGGCTTGCGAGTCGTTGAAGACTGAACTTGAGGCCGCGGGCTTCGAAGTTCTTTACGACGATCGCGACGAGCGCCCGGGGGTGAAGTTCAAGGACGCCGATCTGTGGGGCATTCCGGTGCGCGTAGCCGTGAGCAAGAAGACGCTGGCAAACGAGGCTGGACCCAGTGTGGAATGGAAGCTGCGCAGCGAGAAGGAATTCACCCTCGTGAAAACGGGAGACGTTGCGGCCAAGTTGAAGGAGTGGTACGCATAGGATCGAAGTATCCTAGGGACCGTTCCTGAAACTACCTGAAACAAAAAAGCCTTCCGTCGCTGGAAGGCTTTTTTGTTGGGTCGATCTCTGTATCGGCTAAATCGTCCCCGTCCGCGCGGATAGATCGCGCACCTTGTCCTCATCCACCTCGATGCCCAGGCCGTGGCCCTTGGGGATCTTGACCTTTCCGCCCACGACCTTGAACGGGTCCTTGAGCACGCTCTCGCCCAGAAACTGCGGACCGTTAAGCGCAGCCGGTTTCTTGAGACCGAACGCGCCATAGAGGTTCAGTGTGGCTGCTAGCGATATGTCCGGGTCGGTCAGACCGCTGCCGAGGAACAACATCTTGTTTTTCTCGAGCAGCCGGAGCTGGCCCACCGCCGACGTCAGACCGCCGCAGCGCGACGGCTTCATGGCGATACCGTTCATCATCTTCAGCTTCATGAACTCTGCGACCTCAACGGGAGAGACGCAGCCTTCATCCATGATGATCGGCAAGGCCCCCTGTTTTACGAGAGCCTGGTAACCCGAGATGCAGTTGGGATGCAGCGGGCCTTCGAAGACCTCCACCCCGATGTCGGCGAACTTGGGGGCCATTTGCAGAGCCGTCGCGGTGTCATAACCGCAATTCGCATCGATCCACAGAAAGCCTTTGGGCGCGGCCTTTCGGACCATCTTGCAGAGCTCCAAGTCCACCTTCGTGTCGGGCGAAACCTTCACGTTGAAATTCTCGAAACCGCGGTCGCGCCCCTTCTGGATCAGTCCTTCGACATCGTCCAGCTTGACGGGGTTGAGGGTCCAGCTTAGCACCAGATCCTCGGGCGTGGTGCGGCCCCACAGCTCCGCCACATTTTTGCCCATGGCCTTGCCGATCAGGTCGTACAGTGCAATGTCGATGCCGGCCTTGGTGATCGGGTAGGTGGTCGAAAAATCTCCGGCCAACTCCTTGGTCATCGTGTGGTGGATGTCTTCCAGATCGAAAACGTTCTTTCCGATCAGCACCGGCACCAGATAATTCTTGAGGCAGGCGACGGCACCCTCGAGCGTCTCCCCGCTCCAGCGCGGAATCGGCACGCTCTCGCCCCACCCTACCGTACCGTCGTTGGCGGTGATCTTGATGATGATGGAAGGGCGACCTCCCGAACTCACAGGCCCCTCGAAAAACTTGAAGCGCATCACCATCGGATAGCGCACGGGAAAGATCTCGATCTTGTCGATGGTCAACGGGGCGTGGGAAAACTCCGGATAGAGCGCGTCATGAGGCAGTGGAGAACCCGCGACAGCCGGAGCGGGTTCCGAGAACACCTTGCGGGCGTTTAAAAGGCCGGCCATGGCGGCGAAGGCCATGGTCTTGGAAAAATCCCTGCGGTCCATACTCATGCGTGCTTCTCCGAGAAAAGAGACCGTGGGAAAATCAAATGCCGAGGTTCACGCTGACGACGTAATACCAGTCCTTGGGCGTGCGCAGCATGCTCGGACCGTTCCAGTAACCCGGGAAATAAGAGTCTTGGGCGCGGAAGTGGTCGTTCGCAACCTGCGCCCGCACCGAGACGCCCGTCATGACCTGCTTAACGCCGTAGAGGGTCCATTTCCAATCGTCGCGATGGTTGTTGAAGTCGTCCTTCAACAGCACGGAGTAATAGTCCTGTTGCCCTGGATTCACAGGGCTTCCGAGGCCTCCCCCGTTGTCCTGGGGCGTGTTATCCGTAACCGTATTGTGGGCATAGCCCGGGTTCAGCTTCGCCTGCTGACTGCCCATGTCGTCGGGGTTCCCGTTCTTGAAATACTCGAGCTCGAAGGAAAGCGCGTTCAACACGCGGAAGGTGGGCAGGTTGACGCCCAGCATGATCGGCATGCGTTCGGTTCGATCCTCATAGACGCCGGGATAGTTCTTCAATCCAAGCAGATCGACTTCACCATATACCTTCAAGTCCTCGGGATTGAGAATCGCGATCGGCATCACCTTCTGGATGTTGAACGAAGCCCGGGCCATCAGCTTGATGGCCTTGAATGAGAAATAGTCCACCGACGGATTGTAATGCGCGATCACCGAGTCCGCAGTCCAATCCGGGTCGATGGCCGGGGCGATGATGCTGGTAAGATCGCCATATCCCGCCACAAGATGCTGGTTCGCTGCGTAATGCAGCGAGTCGCCCGTCAAAGGATCGACGGTGTTGATCGCCGGCATGTTGTTGAATGTGTAAACGGTGTTGTTGGGGGACTTGGGCGAGGTGAGTTTGTTTTTGATCGGGAGATAGTGATAGAAGGAAACGCCCGCACCGATTTGAATGGGGCCCTTGGTATACTCTCCCAGATAAGCGGGCGTAAAATCACCCGGGGGGCGGAAATCGCGCTCGTTGTACAACAAGAAGCTGTGTTTCAGGGCTCCATCCAGTTGGTTAACGCTGAATTCGAGGCCCTGCACCTTGGCTTGTGCATTGTCCATGATGGACCAGCCGCCCGTCATGGCAAAGGTCGGATAGGCGCCTGCCCGGAACAGGTATTCACCCAAGTTTTTTGCATCCGGATTGTATTTGTAGGCGAAGTAACCCACGCGCAGGGCTCCCCAGGAGTTGCTCGGTTCGCCGAACTTGTATAGGGCCTGAGCTTGAGTGATGCCAGGGCCGAATTTGACGCCGTAGCCGCCGCCGTCGCTGCGGATGGCCGTGGGGTAGGCATTATAGAAGACGCCACCCGCACCCACCTTCACGTTCAGACGTTTGTTGACGATAACTTCCTGCGTGAGGCTGACGCCGATCTGCGAGATGTAGTAGTCGTCGGGGTCGATGCCGATGACCTTCGAACCCTGGACGATCTGCCCGGTCTCGATTTTCGTGCCGATCACGAGAGGCTTGCGCTCGATCGTATCGGGCGTGGCCTGCGCGAGTGCGAATCCGGTGCATAGAGAAATACCGGTGAAGAAAACTTTTGCGAAGTGACTCACGATTCAACCACCTTTCCAGGGAATGTTCAATAAACCAGATGACAGAAACCGAACGGAAAGAACAGAAGCCGAGGCGCGCGCAATTCCGCGATTACAGTAGTACGACTCTGCGACTCACGGGCGCCTTCATGTCCGCCGTCATGATTTTCACATAATAAATGCCCGGCTGACGAATTTCTGCGAAGCGATATTCCTGTGTTCCGCTTCCGTGGTGGGCGACCAACTTTGAACCCCGCGTGTCGAATATTTCAACGCTGTGGTTTCCCGGTTGCGAAAAGGAAACCTTGAAGGCGTCCAACCTCACGCGTTCGACCGATTCGAGAGCCCCCAGTGTGCTGACGGCGGGCGTCGCGCACGCGCCCGCGCCAAGGTGCGTCGCTTGGGGATTGTATTCGACGTAATTGGAATCCGTGCAGCCGGTATAGCCGGCGAGGAAACGCAGTTGGCCGATGAAGCTGGAATCGGCGAAGGCTCGGAGCGAGCCCGTTGCGGTCGCCAGCGCAGTGGTGTGGTACATCGAGTTCAAAACGAAGCGGCCACCGTCGTAATTCCGGATCCAGAGAAGCGGATGATCGTTGCCCATCGTCTTTTTGTAGGACCCGGTGAACAGTGAATCCGCGGTCGTCCAGACCATTTTCGTGCCGGGGGTACCGCGGGTATTACCCGCATAGATGTACCACTCGTCGCTCCAACTGAATTTCTGCCGGGCCGTGACCATGCCCGGAGGGTAGATGTCGGCCATCGCTTCGCTATCCACAAATACCGGACCCGTCACCCCGGAAGCCGCGAAATCGGTGTAATCCTTACCCATCATATCGATCCACCAGTTCCACTTGAGACCGGCCGAGGTGTTGGAGCTCCGCACGCACTGGTGGATGCAGGCCAATCCCTTGTTCCCGTTTTCGAACCAACGTTGAATGCGTCCGCCGGTCGCCGTGTCGAAATGCTCGTACATGCGGTACACGTTGTACCACACCATCGCGTCGTACTTGTCCAGGTTTGTAGCGGTCAGAGGCGAAGTGGAGGTGGCGAGATTGAAGGTGTCCATGGTCACGCCGTAGGTGGTGGCCAAGGCCTTGAAGTACTTGAAATTGACAGGTGTGCTTGCATCGTGATCGCTACCCCACCATCCTTTCATCAGTGAGAACTTCGCCGTGGTCAATCGCGAGGTGACCGGGCCGTAATCGCGGGCGTCCGCGTCTACACTAGCGAAAGCCATGCACGCAACGACAACAGCACCCAGCAAAAAAGGATGTTTGGTTTTCATGATCGATACTCCCTGGAATCTATTGAATCTTTAGAGTCCCGGCGCGACAAGTCAATCCGGGCCAGCGCGCCGGAGTGCTTCGCACCGGGAGGTATTACATCTTCGGAACGACGGCGGCGAAGCGCTGTGCGCCAGCTCCATACGCTTCGACCACGCTCACGCCGCCGCCCAAGGCTGCTGCGGGAACGAAATAATCGCCGCCGGAAACCTGAAAGCTCCCGAGGGTTTTTCCGCGCAGATCGCTGATGTGCACGGTGTAACCCCCGACCTGCGGGGCGATGACTAGCAGGCCTTCCGCTTTGCGGACGACTTGCAAACCGAGCGAACCGCGCGGCGCGGAGGTCGAGCGCGAAATCGAAACCGGTTCGATGCCTGCATCCACACCCGGGCCGTACTTGTTGAGCGTATACCAGCCCACGCCGCCGCCGGTGCCGTCACCCCACATCGCATGACTCGACACCGCGCTGAGGCCCGTCACCCGAAACTGGATCAAGGTGCCCCAAGTGCGATCTTCGGTGCTGCCGGCGGTGGTGACCACGGGACGCTGCTTGATGCCGCTGATCGTGAGTGTGACCTTGGTCTTATCCGAGCTGAGTGATACCGCCGACACGGTGGCTACAGTGGAGGGTGCCGTATAGCCCGAACCATAACCGGTGCCCGTGGACTGCACCGAAATGCCCTGAGTCACGGAGAAATTGCTGGTGGCCGCCGTCACGATGGGCTCGGTGAATTCGATTTCAAAATGCGTGCTGTCCAGGGAGCGGATCGCCTTCATCTCGAAGATGGTGTCGTTGTTGGGAACCAAGCGGGCCAAGCCACCTGTGGGGGTTCCGTCGATGCCGTGCGAACCGGACGAAGCGCCGCCCGGGGAATTACCGCCGCCCACGTAAATCAGACCATCGGGACCGATCGTGAGACGATGCACGTTGGCACGGAACTCGGGCAAAACGCCCGGAAGGGCTGCAACCGAACCCGACCCCGGGCCGACGCCAAAGCCTTGGCTAAAGGGGAACAGCGCGCCTTGGAATTGCCCGCCGACTTTCTCCATGAAGATGCGGTTGATGCCGTTCTGCGGATTGGACCCAATAAGCATTTGGCCCGCGTAACGACCGGTCTTCAGCTGCACAAAGCCGGTGGCCACGCGCGAAACACAAGCATTGGTCGCGGTCCCACCGGTCAAATCAGAACCGTACGGGAAAATAATCGCGGGCGTGGTGCGCTTCTGGTTGTCGTACGGAGTTTTCAAATGGCCGAAGAAGCTTCCGTTGTTCACCGGAAAAAGCGCCGACGCGGGCATGAAGCTGCCTTGATTGTCGGCGTAGAACAATTGACCTTCGGGACCGAACTGCAAGGTCACGGGGTTGCGCACGCCGCCGGCGACGGTATCCACCACCTGACCGGTTTTGGAAATCTTAAGAACGGTACCTTTACCGCGATAGATGTTGGCGTCCGTGAACTCCGAAGTACCCCCGGGAATCAGGCCCATGCCCACGACGGCGTAGAAGTAATCGTCCTTATAGGCCAAACCGCCTGTCCAGGTGCGGTAGCCCGAACCCGACTTACCCGTCAAGTAACCCAGCAAGCCGGAGTAAACAACCTGCTTGGTATAACCGCCACCATTAGGTACGAGACGCGTGAGCCCGCTATCATTGTCGAGCACGTAGATGGTGTCCCCCAACACCACGGCACCGGAGGGCATTTGGTATCCGGAGCCCGCAGTGGCTATGGTCACTGTAGAAGCCGTGGTTGCAGTGGTGAGGCCGGAGAAGATGTAGCCGTTTGACGCGCCGAGGCGGTTCGCGTTGGTGCCGCCGGCCGCATTGGTGCTCATACCGGCAACGAAAAGCCGACCATCGGGCAGCCACGCCATCGCACCCACGTTCGGTTGGTTGGCAGGCGCGCTGCTCGGCTTCATGTTGACCAATGAATAGCCCGGGTGCACACCGTTTACGAGAAAGTAAGGACGTTGAGCAAAGGCTGCGTGACCGGAAACCATGGTCAAGGCAGCGAGGATGAGTCGGCGGCGAATGTTCACCATACTGGATTCCTTTGAGGGCAGAACGTGCCCGGAAATGATCTTGCTGAGTGGCTCGGTACAACCTGAAGGTTCTTAAGAAAACTACCGCAAAGCAGCTCAAAATGCCGTGTGATTCTTACAAGCGAGCGTTTATAGCACGGTAAATGGCCTGAAAGTATCACCAACCAGTCAAAAAACCCTCAGAGGTTCGAGTGATGTGAAATCCGTTTTGCGCCAACGCTATGACGATCCTCCTTCGAGAGGAAAAAAAGCCATATATCTATTTTACCCGGGTTTTATTGGCTCCAAAACCGACCTTTTCAGAGTCGAGTTAATTTAGACTGGGTAAAATAGGGTTTTCGATGATAAAAATCCGAAAGCCTTTTCTAATTTCTCGGGTTCACGCACTTCGTCCGATTCCGGGCGGTCCGGCGAAATCTGATCACATTGACGCAAAGAATGGCGAGAACCATGCCGAAAACCACGCCGAAAACACGGGTAAAAACGACGGTGAAATCCCTGGCAGCAACACCGAAACCCGGCGCGAAGAAAACCAAGGACGCGGTCGAAATCAAATCCTTCCGCAAAATCATGGTGGCCAACCGTGGCGAGATCGCCATCCGCGTGTTCCGTGCCGCGAATGAACTCGGGATTCAAACCGTTGCCATCTATTCGTCTGAAGACCGTCTGAACCTACACCGCTACAAGGCCGATGAAGCCTACCTGATCGGCGTGGGCAAGGCGCCCGTGGCCGCCTACCTCGGCATCGACGAGATCATCGAACTGGCGCTCGAGAAGGGCGTGGACGCCATTCATCCGGGTTACGGCTTCCTCTCGGAAAACGCCGACTTCGCCCGCGCCTGCGAAAAGGCCGGCATCGTATTCATCGGCCCCGACTCCACCGTCATCGACGCGCTCGGTGACAAGGTGACCGCGCGCGCCATCGCCGAAGAAGCAAAGGTGCCCGTGATTCCCGGCACCCGCGACCCGATCGAAACGGAGCAGGAAGCGCTGATCTTTGCGAAGGAAGTCGGGTACCCGCTGATCATCAAGGCGGCGCTCGGCGGCGGCGGCCGCGGCATGACCATCGTGCGCAATCGCGAAGAACTCGTGACGGCCATCGCACGCTCGCGCGACGAAGCGCAAGCGGCATTCGGCAACCCCAAAATCTTCATCGAGCGCTACCTCGAAGGTCCGCGTCACATCGAGATCCAAGTCCTCGGCGACAAGCACGGCAACCGCGTGCATCTGTTCGAGCGCGACTGTTCGATCCAGCGCCGTCACCAGAAGGTGGTGGAACTCGCACCCGCGCGCAACCTCTCCGACAAGCAGCGCTCAGCCCTTTACCGCGACGCGCTCTCCATCGCAGATGCGGTGGGTTACGTGAACGCCGGTACGGTGGAATTCCTAGTCGACAAGGCGGGCAACCACTACTTCATTGAGGTGAACCCGCGCATCCAGGTGGAACACACCATCACCGAGGAAATCACCGGGCGCGATCTCGTGCAATGCCAGATCCGCGTGGCCGAAGGGCACCGCCTCGACAGCGATGCCATCCGCATCGCCTCGCAAAAGGACATCACGCAGAGCGGCTACGCCATTCAACTGCGCATCACCGCGGAAGACCCGGCCAACAACTTCGCGCCCGACTTCGGCAAGGTCACGGCCTTTCGTGCGGGCGAAGGCTATGGCATCCGCCTCGACTCGGGCAACGGCTTCGACGGCGCGGTGATCTCACCGCACTACGACTCGCTGCTCATCAAGGTGTGCAGCTGGTCGCTTGACTTCGACGGCGCTGCCAAGAAGGCGCTGCGCTCCATCCGCGAGTTCCGCATCCGCGGCGTGAAGACGAATATCCCGTTCCTCGAAAACGTGCTCAAGCACCCGATCTTCCTTGAAGGCAAGTGCGACACGGGCTTCATCGAACACCACAAGGAATTGTTCGACTTCAAGCCGCGCCAAGACCGCGCCAACAAGGTGCTGGGCTACCTCGCCCAGGTCGCAGTCAACGGGTTTCCGGAGATTCCCAAAACGTTCGTGGCCGTGCGCCAGGAACCCGCCCCCATTCCCGCGGTTCCGCGCGGTAAGCCGCCGGTCTCCCCCGCCTTCAAGGTGTTTCAGGAAAAGGGCGCCGAAGGTCTCGCCAAGTGGACGCTCGACCAAAAGCAATTGCTGCTGACCGACACCACCCTGCGCGACGCGCACCAGTCGCTATTCGCGACCCGCCTGCGTGGGCACGACATGTTCCGCGTGGCCCATGCCACCGCGCACCTCGCTCCCACCCTGTATTCGCAAGAGATGTGGGGCGGAGCGACCTTCGATACGGCCATGCGCTTTCTCCACGAAGACCCGTGGGAGCGTTTGCGGAAGATGCGCAAGCTCATGCCGGGCACGCTGCTGCAGATGCTGCTGCGCTCGGGCAATGCGGTGGGTTACACCAACTACCCTGACAACGTGGTCAACCGCTTCGTCGACGCGGCCGCAAAAAACGGCGTCGACATTTTCCGCATCTTCGACTCGCTGAACTGGATCGTGGGCCTGCGCCCGTGCATCGAGGCGGTGCGCAAGACGGGCAAGGTCGCCGAGGCGGCGATCTGCTATACGGGCGACATCACCGACAACCGCCGCGTGAAGTACACACTCGACTACTACGTGAAGCTCGCCAAGGAACTGGAAGACGCCGGCGCGCACATTCTGGCCATCAAGGACATGGCCGGGCTGCTCAAGCCCGAAGCCGCACGCATTCTCGTGACGGAGCTCAAAAACAAAATCAAAATCCCGCTGCACCTGCACACGCACGATACTTCGGGCAACCAAGTGGCGGCATTGCTCGAAGCGGCGAAGGCCGGCGTGGATGTGGTGGACGCGGCGCTGAGCTCGATGTCAGGAATGACCTCGCAGCCTTCGCTGAACGCCGTGGTGACGGCCCTGCAGGGCACCTCGCGCGACACCGGCGTGGACGCGATGGATCTGCAAAAGCTGGCAGATTACTGGGAACTGGCGCGCGAACCTTACGCGCCGTTCGAATGCGGCCTCAAGGCTGGCACCGCCGACGTGTACCTCCATGAAATGCCGGGCGGCCAATACTCCAACCTGCGCGCGCAGGCCTTCTCGCTCGGCCTCGGCCCGCGTTGGGAAGAGATCAAGCGCATGTACCGCGTGGTCAACGACATGTGCGGCGACATCATCAAGGTGACGCCGTCCTCAAAGGCCGTTGGTGACATGGCGCTGTTCATGGTGCAGAACAATCTCACGGCGGAAGACGTGCTGACCAAGGGTCAGGACCTCGCCTACCCCGAATCGTTCGTGCAGCTGATCAAGGGTTTGATGGGCCAGCCTCCGGGCGGATGGCCGCCGGCGCTGGTGAAGGCCGTACTGGGCGACGAGGAGCCGGTGACCTGCCGTCCGGGCGAGTTGCTCGAGGACTTCGACTTCGATGCCGCGGCGAAATTGCTGAAGACCCGTCACGGTCGTGATTTCTCGGAAGAGGAATTGCTGAGCTACGCGCTGTATCAGAAGGTCTACGAAGACTATGTGGCCTTCAACCGTGTGTTCGGAGACGTGTCGGTTCTCGATACCCCGACGTTCTTCTACGGCCTCGAGGCGGGCAAGGAAACCGCCTTCGCGATCGAAGAAGGCAAGACTTTGATCGTGAAGCTGCTGGCCGTGGGCGAACTCCAAGCCGATGGCACGCGCGTGATCTTCTATGAACTCAACGGCCGCCGCCGCAACGGATTCGTGCACGATCAATCGTCGGGCGTGAAGACGAAGAACCGCGACAAGGCCGATCCCGCCACCCCAGGCCACGTGGGCGCGCCCATGTCGGGCAAGGTGGTGGAGATGGTCGTCAAGGTCGGCGAGGAGGTCGAAGAAGGCCAGAAGATGATGGTCACGGAGGCGATGAAGATGCTGAACGTGATCAAGGCGCCGATTGCCGGTGTGGTGCGGAAGGTTCACGTCGCGAAGGGCGACGACCTTCAGGCGGGGGATTTGAGTTTCGAGGTCGAGTAGCTCCGACGGCCTTTCGGCTGTTCGGGACTCCTAGTTGACTCACAAGCGGCTCGTCGAAAGACGGGCCGCTTGTGTTTTGCTTGGTGCACAAGGGTGAAATTAAGAGAACTTCGACCCACATCCGTCATTCCCGCGAAGGCGGGAATCCAGTCGGCAACGTCTTGCTGGAAATCGGGCTTGCACTACTTCCCCGCCCTGTGCACTTGCTGAATCCTTAACGGTTTTTTCAGTTTCCCAAATAAATCTGAGGATGAATATGAGCAAGAGTAAGGAAAATATTGCGGACTGCCCCAGTTTGGAGTTCCCAGGATTTTGTGGACAGTCTAAGGGCAATTATGTTGCCATTTTTAGGAGGTCCACATGCCTGCGCAGCAACGATACGGCAGTATTCGTAAGGCCTACGAATTCATTAAGAGTCATCAGTCCAAATTTCCTGTTGATGTCATGTGTCGCGTACTTGGCGTAACCCGCAGCGGCTACTACAAATGGCTGAAGAAGCCGGTATCGGATCGTGGTCTTGAAGACGCGCGATTGCTTCGCCTGATTCGGGCATCCTACAAGGCAAGCCAAGGGATTTATGGGGCACCGCGTGTGTTCTTGGATTTACGTGAGGCTGGAGAAACTTGCAGTAAACATCGAGTGACCCGCCTCATGCGGGAAGCTGGCTTGAAAGCGCTACATGGCTACCGGACTCGCCGATGGACGGTCGGGAAGCCTGCGGTACTAGTTCCGAACCACCTGAAACGTCAGTTCAGTGTCAGCCAGCCGAACCGCGCATGGGTCACGGACATTACCTACATCCGCACATGGCAAGGTTGGCTCTACCTGGCTGTCGTGATAGACCTGTTCTCGCGCAAGGTCGTGGGCTGGGCTGTTTCGCCCTCAATGCGGCCTGAACTGGTGCTCGATGCCCTTCTCAAGGCCGTTCAAACTCGGCGGCCGAAAGGAACCATCATCCACTCGGATCAAGGTTCTCAGTTTAGCAGCGATGCTTGGCGGAGGTTCTGCCGTACGAACAGGCTCGAGCCTAGCATGAGCCGGAAGGGTAACTGCTATGACAACGCTGTGGTCGAGGCCTACTTTGCCAGTCTAAAGAAGGAACGGATCAAAAAATTGATCTACAGGAACCGAGACTTGGCGACCGCTGATATCGCGGGCTACATTGCATTCTACAACAGCACCAGACGTCATAGCCATCTTGGTGGAGTCAGCCCGGAGCAGTATGAGGCCGCTCATGTCGGTTGAGGGTCAGAAAGTGTCCACGAAATCCTGGGAACTCCATTATTCTGTTCCGAGCAGTTTTTCAGGAAGTGCAAGTGAATGTGGAAAGGGTGGTCCGGTAAGTATCCGTGTTCACGCCGCGCCGCAGTTTAACCCCGCGAAGGCGGGGGCGGGACCAGGGTACTCGAACCGAAGCGAACCGAACCTCGCGCGACCCACACGATCTCGATCTGAATTCCCTATAACCCCAACACCAACTTCAGCCCCTCCCCGACGCGCTGCATGAGGGCCGGATCCAAACGTCCGCATCGCTCTGCCAATACACTCTTGTCTTGCGTCGAAACCTGGGTCACGTTCGCAACCGAATCGTGCGGCAATCCGGACTTACTCTTGGGAAGCAGCACGTTCCCCGGCGAAGCGGCTCGCGAAAGGTTGCGCGTCAGCGAAACCAAAACCACGGTGTTCATCATCGATTGGTTGAAACCATTCGCCTGAACCACCAGAACAGGACGCCGATACCCGGGCTCGGAGCACTCGGGTTCTCCCAGATCCGCCCACCAAATATCCCCCCAGCGGATCTCGTGATCCCCCCTTACCACACATCATCCTTTGTGTTCTCGTAAAACGTCTTGGCCTGGGCCCGATGCAACCCGGGATCGAGGTCGTTCTTCTCCTTGGAATAAATCGCGTTCAACTGCCCTGTGATTTTGGCGTCACGCTCCTTCTCCAGGAACGCACTCAAGGCCAACACGTAAATCCGGCTGCGCGACAGGCCGCGCTCCTTGGCCAGCACCTCGAATTCGGCAAAAACATCGTCAGGGATGGAAATGGCGGTTTTCATACCAAAAGTATAACCAAAGTTATACCGCCAAGCAACGGATCCTAGGATTGCCGGATTTCCCCTAAAATCTGTGCCTTCCGATAACGGGATGGGCCCCAAATGGTTGTACAATTTCAGGCGATAAATGGGGGAAATCCGGGAAAGGCTTTTCCAAAATTTCCCAAATTTCCCAAATTCGTCGTCTGGTGTCCTATTGAGCCCAAATTCGAGGTTTTATTGCCTGCAGAATCTCGAAGGGTCGCGTCCTGAGCCTTGGTCTTTCAAACTGGTGATCGTAAACGTTGAAACGAATATGAACAAAACTTCGCCATGACCGTTTTACGCACAAAATTTTTGGGAGGACTTTTTGTTCTGATCATGCTGATAGGCATGGCCTTCAGTGAGTCCTTGCCAAACACCGATTACCGGCCCGACCAAGTCGGAATGACCGTCGGCACGGTCACTGCACGCTACGGCTTTTCGCAAGTGGCAATGAGCCATGGCAGACTGATCGGCGTCACCGCACCTGACGGCGGGTATAAGAATGGCATGCTGGTCTCCATCGATCTCACCAACCCGAGTGAGCCGGAAACCTGGTGGAGCACCGACAGCGGGCCGGCGTTCGAGTTGCGCGAATCGCACGGTTGGGGTTTTCGCGGAGATACCATCGTCGTGCAAGCCTATACGGGCGTTCAGTTCTGGAAATTGGGACCAGGAAGGAAGTTCACCTTTATAAGCGCCCTCGAGTTTCCCGATGCCCACAATCGCGATTACAATAACGCCATTTGGTGGACGCATTGGCAGGGTCGGTATTTGTATGCAGGGGGAACCGACAACGGGCTGTACATCGCAGACGCCCTCGACCCTCTCCACCCGGTATTTTTGAAAAAAGTGCCCATCAACGAACTCGGTGGGTTTCGCGTGGGAGCCACCCACGCCATCGGCAACATGCTCGTTCTAACCGGGTTCGACGACGGCCCCTCAGGCGTTTCGGTACTGGATATCAGCGACCCGGTGAACCCGAAACTTCTCTCCACGGTGCGGGAGGTCTCCTCCTACGCCTCCATGGTCAACGGATACCGCCTCGTGCTGGGAGCCCGCAACCGGCCCGAGAATGCGGCCGTGGTTTACGACCTAACCCACCCGGATCACGTCGTGCGCATCGGCAAACCCTTCATCACCGAAAACGGCGGAGGCGGCTACGTCAATTTCGCCGATGGCTATGCCTTCGTCGGCGGAGTGGGCGGCGTTAAAAAAATTGACATGAACAACCCCGATTTTCCGGTGGTCGGCGTGTTCACCGCGGGTCAGGCGGACGAAGGATTTCCGACGCCGCTGGGCAATCTCGTGTTCGCGGGCAACGATCATCACAACTACCCCGGTTACGGCAGCGGACTCATCGTCCACCAAGCCGGACGGGATACGCTCGGTCCCGAAGTGAACATGGTCATTCCCGTGGACGGATCGACGCGACAAGCGACAACGTCCCGCATCGGCCTCACCTTTACCGATCAGATCGAAGGGCAAAGCGTTACGCTGAAAAATATTGTGGTACGCGAAGTCGGCGGCGACACCCTACCCGGATTGTTGTCACACCAGACCGCCATCATTAACTTCCACCCGCTTTCGTTGCTGAAACCCAACACCCAATACGAAGTACTCGTTCGGGCGGGAGGCGTGCGCGATTACGTGGGTAACCCTTCCACCCGAAACTTTCGCAGCACCTTTACCACGGGTGACCGCTCCGACTGCCACATCAATGGCCCCACAGACTCTTGGGTGGGCGATAGCGTGACGTTCTCCGTAAGTTGCCAGGTCCCCATCACAACCGGTGTCTCGTGGGAACTGGGCGACGGCAGGGAACTCCCGTACGAGCTGGGTCAGACGATCGTACGGCATGCCTACAACAAGCGCGGGTCCTATAACGTGTTCGCGCGCATTAATGGTGAATTGATCGGCGGACTCTCGATCCGGCATACCACCCTGTATCCGCCCGTTCCCATGCGCGCGCGGAATTCTTCGACCATCCTGCTCGATGCTCGGTTCAAACACATTTGGAACGTGAATGCCGACAACAATTCGATTTCGGTTTCAAACGCGACCACGCTGGGCCGTATACGCGAGATTCCTGTGGGCACAAATCCACGCACCCTGGCACTGGATTTTAACGAACGCATCTGGGTGACGAACCAGGACGACGCGACCATCACTTTGATCGATGCCGAAAACGGTGAGCCCATCCGTATCATCCAACTCCCGAAATCCTCCCGCCCTTTCGGAATCGTATTCGCTCCCGGGGATACCACGGCATACGTGACTCTGGAGGCAACGGGCACCTTGCTGCAAATCAGCGCGAAAACGCTTACGGTCACGAACAGCCTCCCACTTTTCCCTTCCGCCCGTGGTGTTTCCATTAGCGGAGACGGCCTACGGATTTACGTGTCCCGCTACGTATCCGGTAATGAAAAGGGCATGGTGGCGGAAGTGCAGGTAGAGCCCTTCGGCTTGCTCCGAACCATCGACTTGGCCTACGACGACGACATGGATACGCCGACCGGAGGCGGAGGCGTCCCGAATGCGGTGGCCGCAGTGACTTTCACCCCCGACGGTCGTAATGCATGGGTACCGTTCCTGAAGGACAACGTCCATCGCGGACTGCTTTCCACCGAAGCGGGCCGCGCGGTTCCCTTGAGCTTCCAAAACACCGTGCGTACAGCCATCGGGCAAATACAGGTTGAAACCGGTTTGGAAGATCCGGCCCAGCGGATGGATTTCGACAACCGCAATCTCGCCAATGCGATCACCTTTTCGCGCACTGGAAAGTTCGCATACATCACCACCGGCGCTTCCAACCACACCAATATTTTGAACGGGGCCAATGGTCAGAATATTTCGGCCGTTGTCTCTTCAGGCTCCCCGAACGAACTGGCACCCGATGGGCTCGTGCTTTCGTCCAACGACAGTTTGCTTTTCATCCATTACTACCTCTCGCGGCAGGTTGGTGTGTACGATGTCAGTACCGTTGGAAAAAGCAACCAGATCAACCGCACGGCACTGATCCGGACCGTGGAGTCGGAACACCTGACGCCCAACGTGTTGCGGGGGAAACAGGTTTTTTACAACGCAGACGACCCTCGCATGGCGAAGGACAGTTACATGAGCTGCGTGGTCTGCCATTTCGATGGTGGCGGCACCGACAGACGCGTCTGGGATTTCACCCACAAGGGCGAGGGTTTGCGCCGTACGATATCTCTGCTCGGGCGCGGAGGCCTTTCGCAAGGACCCCTGCATTGGTCTGCGAATTTCGATGAAGTTCAGGATTTCGAACAGGACATACGCAACGAATTCGGCGGCACGGGCTTTATGTCCGATCATGATTTCCAGGATGGAGGGCGTAATACTGCGCTGGGCGGATCCAAGGCGGGATTTTCTCCGGATCTGGACGCGTTGAGCGAGTATGTCACATCCTTGATCACCCCGCGTCCCAGCCCCTATCGCGAGTCCGCCGGCAAGCTCACGGGAGACGCGCTTGCCGGCGAAGCCCTGTTCAACCGTCCGGACGTTGGATGCGCCGCCTGTCACGTTCCCCCGCGCTACACCAACAGCGGGAGCGGTGGCCCTTCCCTGCTGGGCTATACCACTATTCCCACCTTGCCTCCGCTGATTTACAACAACAGCACGCTGACGCAGGAAGGGTTTTTACTTCAGGATGTGGGGACTCTCAAGGCGTCGTCGGGAAAACGGTTGGGCAAAACCTTACCGGGGTTGGACACGCCCTCCCTGCTAGGCCTGTGGGAAGGAGGCCCGTACCTGCACGATGGTTCCGCGAACACGCTGATGGATGTGATTACCACTCAAAACATGGAGAATCACCACGGCAGAACCCAGCATTTATCCTTGCAGGAAAAGACTCAGCTCGTTGCCTTTTTGAATCAGGTCGATCAAAGCGACGCGCCCTTCCCCGTCATTTCCGGCAAGCCGTACACGGTATCGCGGTCGCCTTTCCTATCGGTCTCCCAAACGAATTCGCTGGTGGAATTCAATTGGCCGAAGCCCCTTTTCAATGTGGTGCTTGAAATTCATGACGCACGAGGCACCTTGGTGGCGCGCCTTTTGCCCGCCACGCACTCGCCTTCAAACAGAACGCAGTTCCGTTGGGATACCAGCCTCGGCCAAAGCGCTCGCTCCGTTCAAGGTCTGTTTTTCGCCTCTCTCAAGACTCCGGGATTCCGTTACGCACAGCGGTTCGTGCTGACCCCGTAACCCTAACCCTTAAAAACCCTTACGCCGCATCCCACGGGAACAGCAGTGTTTCCCGGATGTCGGTTGTGCCGAGGCCCAGCATCACGAGTCGGTCGAAGCCCACTGCGACACCGGCGCAGGCAGGAAGTCCCGATCCCAAATCCTTGAAAAATTCTTCGTGTAACGGAATTTCCAGCTTCCCGGTCGCCAGGCGCTTCGCATTCTCCGCGGTAAACCGCGTGCGGTATTCACGCGTGTCGATCAACTCCTTGTACCCGTTCGCGAGTTCCATCCCGCCCGCATAAACCTCGAAGCGCTGGGCCAGAAACGGCTCTTCCTGGTCGGGCTCGGCCTGCGCCGCCAAGTCGATGGGGAAATGATGCACCACTGTAAACTTCGCCGGATCGAAGGACGGCTCCACCACCTCGGACATCAGAAAATTCAGAACGTCGGTTTTTTCGGGAAAGAGGATCGATAAATCCTCCGCGGCGAAACCCCTGGCGGTGAACACCGGGTGTTCCAGAAACTGCTCGCGCGTGGCCTTACGTGGGTGCAGACCGGTGACCGCAACGAACGTCTCCACATAGAGGAGGGACACCATCTCGCGCGGCCCGGAGACCAAGGCACAGACCTCCACCGTCTCTTCGAGCATGCGGCGCAGCTTGAACCCGAGGCGGTACCACTCGATCATGGTGAATTCGGAGTTGTGACGCGCGCCGTTCTCTTCGAGGCGGAACGCTTTGCAGATGGAATAGATGTCAGGGAACCCCTGCGCCAACAGCCGCTTCAGATGCGGCTCAGGCGAGGTTTGAAGATACCGCATTGCCCCTTCGGGGCGCGTGGGATCGGGCACGGGAAAAACCCCGATGTGGGCGTCGTGCGAAGCTCCGCGCGAGAGCAGAGGCGCTTCGACTTCGAGCACGTTCTGTGCGGCGAAGTAGGCGCGCAGCGCGGCTAGTTTATCCGCGCGAAACCGTGCGGCTTGCATGCGCGCTGCAGTACTGTTCGGGATGTCCGTCACGAATCCTGCTCCCGGAAAAAACAAAGGCGGCCCGAGGACCGCCCTTGTAATGAATGTAATCCGCGAAGTCTTTACTTCGCGCGCTCGACGTACTCGCCCGTGCGAGTGTCGATCCGAACCTTCATGCCTTCGCCGAGGAACAAGGGGATGTCGATCTCGGCACCGGTTTCGACCGTGGCCTTCTTCATCACGCTATTGGCCGTATCGCCCTTCACGGCGGGTTCGGTGTAGGTGATCACCAGATCCATGAAGATCGGCGGGGTCACGGAGATGGGCTTGTCGCCCCAGTACGAAACCTCACACTCGGTGTTTTCGAGCAACCACTTCTCGGCGCCTTCCATCGCGTCCTTCGTGATTTCGGCTTGCTCGAAGCTCGCCGTATCCATAAAGGTGTAGATGTTCCCGTCGGTGTACAGGTACTGCAGGGTCGCGTGGGAAATGTCCGCCTCTTCCAAAGCCTCACCGGATTTGAACGTCCGCTCGAGTTGGCGGCCCGTCACCAGGTTCTTGAGCTTGACGCGGTTGAAGGCTTGGCCCTTACCCGGCTTCACGAATTCGTTTTCCACGATCATATACGGTTGGCCGTCGATCATGACGCGAAGACGTTTGCGGAAATCGCTGGTGCTAATCATGCCCATGACAATCTTGCCTTTCTCAAAAACCGTCGTCATTCCCGGCGTTGCTAGTTTGTGGTCTCCGGCGTCCCCTTCTGGAAACGCCCGAAAAGCCAAACAAAGACCAAACCAAAGCCGGAAAAACGCCCGATTTTGCGTGTAAAACCCGTCAGGATGTAGAAAAACATGGGCCCCCTTCCAACGCTCGACACCGCCGAAACAAGCCGGGAAACGCCTGTTTCCGAGCGGGTTTCCTCCCCGGCGTGGCAAAGGGCTTGGGGTGAGTCGTTCCGTACGGCGCGGGACCTCCTGCAGTTCTTGGGTTTGAATCCGGACCGGACAGCCGAGCCGACCGGAGTTCGGCCCGACCCTACGCCTTCATCCACCGTCGATTTCGATCCTGCATTTCCGTTACGTGTTCCGCGCGCCTACGCCGAACGGATGTGCCACGGTGATTGGAACGATCCGCTCCTGCGTCAAGTGCTCGCACGCACTTCCGAAAATATCGAGGCTCACGGTTTCACTACAGATGCCGTGGGTGATACCGCCGCGCAGGACGGACCCGCGGTGCTCCGCAAATACAAGGGCCGCGCCCTGCTCGTGCTCACCGGTGAATGCGCCGTGCATTGCCGCTACTGCTTTCGCCGCGAATACCCTTACGCCGATCAAGCGCTCGATCGTGACGCATGGGAAAAAGTGTATACGAAACTCGACGCCGATCCGGAGGTGGAGGAGATTTTGTTTTCAGGCGGTGACCCCCTGTCGCTCTCCGATGCCAAGCTGCGTTGGCACTTCGTTCGGGCACTTCGGTTGGCCAATCTCCGACGCGTGCGCGTGCACACCCGCGTCCCCGTCGTGCTGCCCGCTCGCGTCGATGAATCCTTTTTGTCCTTGATCCGCGAGGTCGCCGCGCAGAAACCCTTTCACCTCGTATTGCATATCAACCACACGCAAGAAATCAGCCCCGCGCTCGAAGCCGCGGCCAAAGCCCTGCGTTCGGCCGGTGCGATTCTGCTCAATCAATCGGTGTTGCTGCGCGGCGTGAACGACTCGGTGGAAGCGCTGGAGGCCCTGTCCCTGCGTCTGCTCGATATCGGCATCCTCCCCTACTACCTGCACCAGCTCGACCGCGTGCGCGGTGCGCAGGAGTTCGAAGTAGCGGAAGAAGAGGGAATGCGCTTGATGAACGAGCTTCGGAAGCGGGTGCCAGGCTACGGGCTGCCACGGTACGTGCGGGAGATCGCGGGAGAAAAGTCGAAGACAGGAATTAGTGGTTAGTGGATAGTGGTTAGAAGGAAACGCGCACTTGGCGTTCTATTTTTACTCGCCACTATTCACTATCCACTATCCACTATTCTCTATTTCTTCGTCCTCCCATAAACTTCCACAAATCGTTCCTCAACATACGCGTGCACTTCCTCGGCCGTTCCGCGACGAAGGGCTTCGCGGGCGCAGAGGCGGGCTTCTTCGTATCCCACGGCGCGGATGAGACGCTTCATTTCGGGAATCGAAACAGGGCTCATGGAAAGTTCGTCCACGCCCATGCCCACGAACATCAGCGCGAGATGCGGGTCGGCCGCCATTTCGCCACAGATCGTCACCGGAATGCCCTGTGTGCGCGCGGCCTCGATCACGCCCTGAATCTCACGCAACACCGCAGGGCTGTGCGGTTCGAGCAGATCGGACACACGCTCGTTGGAGCGGTCCACCGCGAGGGTGAACTGCGCGAGATCGTTCGTACCGATGCTGAAGAAGTCGGCTTCCCGCGCCAGGTCGGCCGCCATCAGGGCAGCGGAGGGCACCTCGATCATGCAACCCGTTTCCATGTCGGGGTCATGGGGAATCCCCTCCGCGGCCAATTCGGCACGGGCCTCTTCCGCCAGCTTGCGCGCCGCACGGAATTCCTGCAGGTTGCTGATCATGGGAAACAGCAGACGCACGTTGCGCGAGGCGCCTGCGCGCAAGATCGCGCGGAGCTGGGTCTTGAAGGGGCCGGGGTTACGCAGACTCACTCGGATGGAACGCCAACCCATGTGCGGGTTACGCTCGTCTCCGTCTTCCATGCCGGCCACGCGCTTGTCGCCGCCTGCATCGAGTGTTCGAATGGTCACGTGGCGGGGCGCCAATGCTTCGGCCAAGGTGCGGTAAGCCTCGTACTGTTCGTCTTCACCGGGCATGTCGTCGCGGCCTAGGAACAGAAATTCGGAACGGTACAGGCCCACGCCACCGGCGCCGTGACGCAACACGCTTAATGACTCTCCGGGAAGCTCCACGTTGGCCGCGAGAGAAACGTGCTTGCCGTCCCGTGTCACGGGCTCCAATTCTCGAAGGCCTTCGAGTTCGCTTTCACGAGCCAGGCGGGCCGCACGGCGGTTCTCGTGTTCCTTGATGTCTCGCAGCGAGGGGTTGAGAATGACGTGACCTTGATCTCCGTCCACGATCACCATGCGGCCCGCATCGATGCCGAGGTCGGCCCAGGGAATACCCGAAACCGCAGGGATCTCCATGGAGCGTGCGAGAATAGCCGTATGGGAGGCCTTGCCCCCGGTTTCGAGGCAGAGGCCAAGCAGCTTGCCGGGCGCGAATTGGGATAGCCCCGAGGGGGTGAGCGCGCGGGCGAGCAATACCACTGGATCGGGCAGCTTGGGAGCGACCTCTCCCGCCCCGCCGCCTGCGAGCGACAAGATATCGATGACGCGCGCGGCGACGTCGCGCAGGTCCACCAGATGTTCCTTGAGGAACCCGCCTTTGGCGGCATCGAAACGCTCCGCCAGAATATTCATCTGCCGGTAGAAGGCGTATTCCGCATTGTGAAGATTTTCACGAATGTCGCGCATAACGGCGGCGAGGATTTCTTCGTCGCGCAGAATGAGGGCGTGGCTGTCGAAAATACGCGCCTCGTATTCTCCCACTCCACCACCGATGCGGTCGCGGATGGCGAGGATTTCCTTGGCTGCGGCGTCGAGGGCGCGGCGTAGACGCAGAATCTCACGCTCGGCATGTTCGGGTGCGATGGGATGGCGCGCCACCTCGCGTTTGCGCGGATGCAGCAAATACGCGGGTCCGATCGCGATACCGGGAGAAACGGGTACGCCGCGCAGTACTCTGCGCGGGATCGTCGACGGGGCGAATGCGTCCATGGTGACTCGGAATGACTCCGGTTTAATCCTGCCGGAACCTCTCGGCGAAAAGTTTTTCAACCGCGGCGAGGGCCTCCGTTTCGTCGGTTCCTTCGGCCTCGACGAGGATTTCGGAACCATACTCCGCGGCCAGCAGCATGATGTTCATGATACTCTTCGCGTTGGCGCGGATGTCGCCCTTCACGAACCACACTCCGCTTTTGAAGGCGGAACAGGTTTCCACCACGGCGGCGGCGGGGCGGGCATGAATTCCGGCCTCGTTGGTAACCTTAAGCAATTTGCTGACCATGCGTTTTCCCTTCTTCAAATTCGATGCGCAATCCAACTTCCAGCGTCTCGCCCTCGGCGAGGTTCACATCCCAAACGGGCGCGAGCACCGTGCCCTGATACACCCGTTCGTAACCACCCTCGCTCTGGCTGACGGTTTCAATGGCGTCGCGCCAAAGAGTGCGGGGCGAGGTCCCTTTTCCGGTAGCCTGCATCTTCGCCGAAAATCGGAGCCATTCGTCCACCACCCGGACCGAGGCGTTGCCCGGCATTTCTCCGTGGGAAGCCAGAATATCGCGCCGGGTCGTTCCGGCGATTCCTTCGCTGCCGGGAGCATCTTCCCAAAGTACATAGCGATCCGGGGCATTTCCGGCCAAAAGGCAAAAGATCGATTCCGCCACTAGGCACGCGCGCACTCCGGTATTCTCCGCATGCAGCTTCCAGCGCAATTCGATACGGGAGCCGTCGGTCGCCACCAGATATGTTTTTGTCAGGCGCAAGACGCCCGAACCATGCGGGGCCGCTCCTTCGAACCGGATTTCTGTCCCGGACTTCAGGTTCCGCAACGACGGCTCGCCGAAAACAAAGGACGCCACAGCCGTGAAAGCCTGGGTACGGTACGTCTCAAAGGTCGTATCGGCAGGGAGCAGCCACTGTGCGAAGGTTTCGCGAACGCGCTGATCGTAAAGCAGAAACGATTCGAGTCCCCCCTCTTTCGCGCCGATCTGATCCTCGAGTTTGGTTCCGCCGCCGCCGCCTGACGCGATGTTCGCGTGATACGCCTCGCGGCGGCGCGTCAGTGTGTCGCACAGATTGAGACCGGTGCGCTTGAACCAGAGTTGGTCCACGGCAGCGCCGGCGGTAAAACCCACCAAGAGGTCGCGCGTATGCAGAAAATGTTCGTCGTGCCCGTCGAAGTTCCAGTCGGTCTTTTCCCACACCGCGGTTTTGCGCGCCAACAACTTTTGGTCGAGGATTTTTTGCGCGGCAATCAAATGGGTGTACAATCCGAAACGCAAATGCGGCAGATACAGGCCGCCGAACACGCCGTGCCAGTATCCGCAGTTGCATTGTCCCTGCCACACGTGGTTGCGCGCGGCGGAGGCCTCAGCGGATGGGAGGCGGGCACCGTCAATCGCACGCGACAGCCGTAACGCCTGCTTATGCATGCGATTGCTTTCAGGGTACTTGACGAGAAAGTTGCGCCAGAAGGTGCCGCGCACGAAGCGTTCGGCGTCCTCGCCGCGCCCCGCGTCCCACAGCATTTGACGCACCGACCGGTAACGGGGAATGTCTTCGGGATTTTGCGCCCACACCATCATCTCGCCGTAAGATGCCGGCGGAAGGTACACCAGTCCGAGGCTTTTACCTGCGTCCACCCCTTCGCGCAGCGGGCGGATGACAAAAGTTTCCGGCTCCGATTCGATGGCGGTGAAGAAGCGGTCGAGCCATCCGTTGGTGTAGACGGTTTCGAAGGTTTGCGGCCAATCCCCGAATTTTTCACCGTCGTCGCCAAAAACGATCTGCACGCGCGGCGCATTGTTCAGGGAACGCAAGAGACTGATCACATCCTCCACGGGGCGGAACGGGATGGTGTCCCGAACGGCGTCGTGAATGGGCAACAGCTTGATCGACCTTCCCTGATCTTCAGTTTCGAAATATCCGTCGAGATCTGTGTCACGTTTTCCCACCATTTTGAAATGGCTGCCGTCGAGCACAACGTATTCGATGCCTGCATCCGCTATGCACGAAACGAGCGAGGGCTCCCACACGCGTTCGGCCAGCCACATCCCCCGCGGACGCGCGCCGAAAAGTTCTTCGACGCGACGGCTGAGCGCCGACACCTGCCCCAACCGGTCGGCCTCGCTGAGCATGGGCAGAATGGGTTCGTAGTAGCCGCCGCCGAGCACCTCTAGTTGTCCCGAAGCGCAAATAGTGCGCACGTCGTTTAAATATTCAGGGTGGTTGGCTTCGAGCCAATCGAGGAGAATGCCGGTGTAGTGGATGCTGAGGTGGACACGCGGATGTGCCTTCAACACCTCGAGAAACGGCTTGTACGCCCGCTCATAAGCCCGCTCGAAAATGAAATCGAAATTTCCCACCGGCTGGTGATTGTGAACGGCCCAAAGGAGGTGGATCATGGGGGAAAAATAGTTTACGGTTTACAGTTCACAGTTTTCAGAAAGACAGATCCAAAAGAAGATTCGCGAAGACTGGAGGGCACCAACCCCTGCGCCTGGGTCAAACTGTCAACTGTAAATCGTGAACGGTAAACTCAAAACAAATCCACATTCACGTCCAAACCCTTTTTGCGCATGGCGCGGAAGAGGGAATCGGCGCTGCGGACGGCGGCGGAAAGGTCGCGGTGCAGCGTCGTATCATTCAGCAGCGCACCCGCCGTGCCCTTGCCCGCATTGAGCTTGGCGAGAATCTCTTCAAGGGTCTGGGCGGCGCGTTCGCCCCGTTCGGCAAGCACCCGCGCACGGGCGGCAGCTTCGGCACCGTCGCCGATCATTTTTTCGAGCTGCGGCTGTTGGCGTTTGGTAAAGGCTTCGGCCTCACGGCCCACGGCGTGGAAGGAACGGACGCCGTCACGAATTTGCGGGTCCACATCGGCGGCAAGGCGGTCGAGACGGCGTGTCAGGTCCTCGGTAGAGCTCAGCAGGGTGTTCACCCGCGTGGCGAATTCGGGACGACCGACGGTGCTGTCGACTGCCACACGTACAGAGCGGACGAGGGCCTGGGCTTCGGCAATGGCTTCACCCGCGGCGCCCATGGCCTCGGCGATACCTGCATCAAGGGTACCTTCGAAGGTGTCCCCCGGTTTCGCGAATGCCTCGCCGGGACCCATGCGCAGTCCGAGCTGCCGCTCCCCCATTAAACCGATGTTCTGGATGCGTACTTCGGAGTCTTTTGGCAACCGGAGGCCGCGCGTGACCTCGAAGGTGACCCGCACAAGGCGGCCTTCCAAGGCGATGCCCGTCACCCGACCGGCTTTTACGCCGTTGACCTTTACAGGGTCGCTCTCCTGCAAGGTGGAGACCTGATCGAAACGGGCGAAGTACACGTCCGTGGCCCGACCGGGCACCGTCTCCTTCAGGAAATACACTCCGAAGACCATGGTCGCCAAGGCGCCGATCACAAAGGCGCCGACTGCGATGTTTTGGGATCGGGAGGACATGGGAGGAAAGGTAGTAGGTAGACGGTAGACGGTAGACGGTTGACGGTAGAATGCTAGGGCTAGACCCTATTTGCGTTTAATTCCTTAGTTCGTAAGCGAGATTCCTGGAGTAATCGCCATCTACAGTCTACCGTCTACCTACTACCGTCTATTATTCGTGCACTTCGCTGCCGAGTCGAGAAAGGCCTTCGGGCTTGGCCTTTTCCTTCATGGTCTCGATCAGCTTGTCGTTGAAGAGCTTGGCTGCGTCGACGCCGTTCATTTTGAGCAGCATGTTCATGGCGATGACTTCGGAAATCACCGTGATGTTTTTGCCAGGTGAGATAGGAATGATCACCTTGGGAACCGGAATGCCGATCATCTCCGTTTTCATGGGATCGAGACCGGTGCGGTCGTAATTCTCTCCGTCGATCCAGCGCTGCAGTTCGACCACGACCTCGACCTTTTTGGTGTTGCGAATGGCGCGGATGCCGAACAACTTGCCCACGTCTACGATGCCGACGCCGCGGATCTCCATATGATGGCCGAGGATTTTGTTACCGCGCCCGATGATGGAACGGCCTTTGCGCGTGAGGTTCACGATGTCGTCGGCGACGAGACGGTGCCCGCGCTCCACGAGGTCGAGCACGCACTCGCTCTTCCCTACCCCGCTTTCGCCGATGTAGAGCATACCCACGCCGTAAACGTCGACGAGCGAGGCGTGCACGGAGCAATAGGGTGCGAACCAATCTTCAAGCAGGTCCTGCACCTCGGTGCAGAAGTCGAGGGTTTCACGCGCAGTGGAAAAGATGGGAACGTTTTGCTCCCGGCACATTTCGAGCAATTCATCGTGCGGACTGGCGTTGTGGGTGAGCACCCACAACGGCGATCGGAACTCGCGCAAACGATCGAAGATTTCGCGACGCTTCTCCGCTCCGGCCGATTCCAGATAGAACCACTCCGTGGTGCCGATGATCTGTACGCGCTGATAGCTGAAAACTTGGGTGAAACCCGCCAGTGCGAGTCCGGGGCGGTGCAGGCTCGATTCGATGATCTCCGTCGCAAGAGACGCTTCGGGTGTGCGCAGCGCAAGCGAAAGCTCTTCCCGGAACTGCACGAAAAAGTCCCTCACGGGGAGGGACCTTTTCCGGTGAATGTCCAAACGTGTAAAGTCGATGGTTTCGGGCAATGCGCTCTCCTGAGATCGTGGACGGGAACCTTTTTATGCGGCGACGGCCGCCAAAGTGGCGGACAGAGGTTCCGATTTGTGGAGTTTCAGTTTCTCGTTTTCCTTTTTTAGCTGGCGTTCCAGCTTCTCGAGCATCATCTCGATAGCCTTGCCCATGGTGCCTTCTTCGGCATGGGCCACAACCGCCTTGTCGCGGATTTTGACGATCCCTTCGGCCCGTCCCACGCCGCCCTGACCGGCGTCGAGAATAAAATGCACCCCCTGAACCGAATCATTGAACCGCGCGAATCGCTCGGCGTTTTCGGTGAGGTTTTCCTGAATGTGGGCGGTGGTATGGTAATGGCGGGCGGTAATCTGAATTTTCATCGAAGGACTCCTTTTGTGCGTCTACCAACTGCTTACATTCTCACTTAGTTGACACTCAACAGACACTGGTCTCTCCGGTCTTAATCTACTCCGTTATGGGTCCCAAACAATCAATTCGCGAAGGAAAAGCTTCCATTCGACTCAATATTTTTTCCGAAGGCGGGCGGGCAATATTTCGAGCTGGTCGCGATATTTGGCGACGGTACGGCGCGCCACGTCGAGTCCGCGTGATTTGAGGATTTCCACGATTTTTTGGTCACTCAGGGGGTTTTGAGGGTCCTCGGAGCCGATCAATCGCTTAATTTCATCGCGCGCCGCCACAGAGGAGACTTCGCTGCCGTCGCTTTGGGTCACGCTGGCCGAGAAGAAATACTTGAGTTCGAAGATGCCGTGAGGCGTCTGAACGTACTTGCCGTTGGTCACCCGGCTCACAGTGGAAATATGCATGCCGATCTTGTCGGCCACCTGCTGGAGAATGAGCGGACGCAGATGCGCCGCGCCCGAGCGGAAGAACTCCGGCTGGCTTTCGAGGATGGCGTGCATCACCTTCAACATGGTGGACTTCCGCTGCTCGATGGCGCGGATCAGCCAGGTGGCGGCATTCAATTTACCGCGCACGTATTTCTTCTCATCCACCGTGGCCCGACTGCCTTTGCGCAAAAGGTTGGCGTAGGCGCGCGACACGCGCAGCGACGGCATGGTCCGATCGTTCAACAGCAACACGAGTTCGCCCTCGATCTCCTCGACGATCAGATCGGGGATCACGGACGCCGCGGCAGTGGGCGCAAGCAGGCGGCCGGGATGCGGCTCCAGCGTGCCGATCTCACGCACGGCCGATTGCACCGCCTCGGGCGATGTGTCGAGTTTTTTGGCGAGGGCGGCGATTTTGAGTCGCTCCAGCAGCGGGAACTCTTCTTCCACGATGCGGCGCGCCAGCGGGGAAACCCGGTCGGACCGACGCATCTGCAGCAGCAGGCATTCGCGCAAATTGCGCGCGCCGATACCCGGCGGATCGAACGACTGCAGCACGTGCAGCGCCTCGCGCACCGGCGCATCGGCGGCCGCAGGATCAAGCACCCCTTCGATCACAGACTGTACCTGACGATGTCTCGGATCGGCGTCGGAGGAAGCGACCCGCTCGCCGATTTCCGCATTCGCCGGGCCTTCCACCACGAGCCAGCCGCGGTCGTCGAGGCTGTAAATCAGGTACTCCACCAGTTCATGAATGTCCGGGTCTACTTCACGGTCTTTGAGCTGCTCAAGCAAGTGATCCTGCAACGAGATGTCGTACACCGGCGTGCGCTCGAACACTTCATCAGGGGACTCGCGTTCTTCTCGCACCCCTTCGGCGGGATCGTAACCGTCCTCGAGATAGGCCTCCCAATCGATCTCGTCGCCCTCGGAGGTGTCGGGAGCCTCTGCAACCGGGTCGGATAGGTTGTCACCCAGATTATCCCCTGAAGGAATGTCGAAAGGGTCTTCGGTAGAAGCCGTTTTGCCATCGTCAACCGGGGTTTCCGGAGGGGCCTCGGAGTTCTCTCCATCGGCGGGCAGCACCAAATCGGGGCCTTCGTCTTCATCGCCGTCTTCCAGGGTCTCGAGCAGAGGATTGGTCTCCAGCTCCTGTTTTACGGCCATCTCCAACTCTAGCGAATTCATTTGCAACAGCTGGAGGGACTGGATCATTTGGGGCGAGAGCTTTTGCTCCAACCCCATATTCATGCCAAATTCAAGCCCGAGATTCATGGATCACGATTTCCCGTTAGCCGAGAGAGAAGGATTTGCCGAGATAGATGCGCCGCGCCTCTTCGTCTTGGGCGAGATGCTCGGCGGAACCTTCGACGAGTACCCGTCCCTCGAACATGATATAAGCGCGGTTGGTGGTGGCGAGCGTTTCGCGCACGCTGTGGTCGGTGATGAGAATCCCCATGCCCCGGTCGCGCAGGGTGAAGATCACCGACTGGATGTCTTCCACGGCGATAGGGTCGATGCCCGCGAAGGGTTCGTCGAGCAGGAGAAAGTCGGGGCGTGTGGTGAGTGCACGGGCGATTTCAAGCCGGCGGCGTTCTCCACCCGACAGCGTAAAGGCCTTGCTCTTGGATAACCGGGCGATCTTGAATTCTTCCATGAGTCGATCGGCTTCTTCGCGGCGCTGCTTGCGGTCGAGTTGGGTGCGGGTCTCCAGTACCGCGAGCAGGTTCTGCTCGACCGTAAGCTTCCGGAACACCGAACTCTCTTGGGGCAAATACCCGACTCCGAGGCGGGCGCGCTTGTACATCGGCAGCGAGGTCACGTCCTGATCGTCGACCAGCACGCGCCCCGAATCACAGCGGATCATGCCGGTGATCATGTAAAAGGAGGTGGTTTTACCCGCGCCGTTCGGCCCGAGCAGTCCCACGACCTCGCCCTGGCCCACGTGCACCGATACGCCGTCCACCACACGACGGCCGCCATACGTCTTCGTCAATTTTTCGGTGCGGATACGCTTCACGGTTGTCCCTTCTTCTGCCCGGCGGACTTCTTGCCTTTGTTGGTGGAGTCCGGTTTTACGGCCTTGGTCTTGGCCGAATCCGCAGCGGGCCCGCTGATTTTGCCGGAACCCAAACCTGTTCCTTCGTAGACGCCGCTGGCCTTCCCTATTACCAATACCTCGGAGATCTTACCGTCCGAAAAGGCGAGGCTGATAACGTTGCCCTCGGCGCGATTTTTGCCCTTGAGGGTGTCGCCTTCGAAATGATAATAGGTGCTGCGTGCGGAACCCAGCACTTCGGCTTCGCGCGCTTCGCGGTCCCGGAACCGCATGACCATGTAATCCCCGTTCATCCGGTTCACGTAATCGGGTCGATTGACTTCCCAATAGGTGCCTTCAGCCTTCGTGAACACCTCCACGCTGTCGAGGCCGCCGTCACGAAATACCGCGAACAATGAATCGCCGGTGACCTTGGAATTGCGGGCGGGCGTGCTGTCGGTGGCTTTTTCGAATGAAAGCGCCTCGGCCTGACCGCGCACGCGCAACCCGCGCAATTCCTCACCCGCCATGCCCATACGGATCAACTTGCCCTTGATCTCGCTGTCTTCCACCTTCGCCACCGGGTTCTCTTGCAGAATCAGGGAGTCCTGTTTCTGGCGGTACTCGGCGCGGCCGCAGGTGATGCGCAAATCGCGCCGCGTGATCACCACGTTGCCTTCCGCCACGGAAACGCCAGTGGAATCGTTGTACTTCAATTTCAACGCCCGGATCGTCAGCGTGTCGGCGGGTTTTTCTTCGGGGACGCGCGTCGAATCGCCTTCGGGATACACCAACCTCCGCTGATAAAAACGGCGCGCGACGGGATTACCAGACAGGACGGCAACGCGCAGCACGCGATCGTAATCGAGCCGATCCCCGGTGGCGTTGACCTCGCCCGACGAGTCGCGCATCACCACGTTCCCTTCGGCCTGCGCGCGGTCGGCCTCGCGGTCGTACATGCCCCGGTCGGCGGTCAGCAAGGATCCGTGGTGCGTGATGCGCATCGCGGTTTCACAGGTTACGCGGTTGCGAACGCGCTCCCACAACGCTCTTTGGGTCTCGAGGCGCAGGTCGCCGTGCCGAAAGCGCACATTGCCGGACAGAACGTATTCTCCGGTGGAGCGAACGCCCTCGAGCCGGTCGGCATTTTCCATCACCAACGGCGGCGAAGGACGATGGGCTGCGGCCAACATCAAGAGACCGAGGCACACGGGCAAGGCCGCATGCCATAGGAATCCCGGTTTCACAACGGCCCCTCATCACGTGGCACCGAACCGGAATCGGAACGAGAACCAGAACCGGAACTTCCAGAAGATTTGCCTCCCAACGTTCCAGCGCGGTCACCCGCTTGCTGGAAGACACCCTTGACGTCGGAAAGAATTTGCCAATGGTCGAGGTTCGCGTCGGAGATGAAGCCCCGTCCGGTCAGGATGTCGCCATTCTCCGATACGACCCGCACGGAGGCATCGGTCGTGACCTGATTCAGAGTTTTGCTCCAACGGAGGGAGTCGGTCCGCAAGTCCATGCCCTTGCTCGATTGGCCGTGCACATGGCCTTGGGCCAGCAAAAAGGTGACGGCCTCGTCCACGGCCCCCGAATCGGACTTGACCCGCATCAGAAGCACCCCGAGGCTGTCGAATACGGTCAGATCGACCGGAACGGCATTGACCAGCTCGCTGCCCGGCCACCGAACCAGACGTTGAGTCTTCAAACGCCAGCTCAAGCGGGACCCGTCGTGCATGTCCAAAACGGTGGTGTCCCGATACTCTGTGAGGGGCAGCGGTCCGTCAGTTCCCTCAACTTTGGGGGGCCCCACCCTGGAGCAGCCGGAAATCAGGAGAACCGGCAGAAACGAAAGCATTGCAAAATGGAATATTCGGGATCTCCCGGATCTTGGGAATATCCGTGCCAACCACGTTGGCACATTTATTGAAAACTTTTGCATTCAGGTGCAAAGGTACCATCATAATCGCAGGGAAGGTACTGGGCACCCCCTCGAAACCATCATTTTTCGGCAATCGGGAACCGCCCCCTCTCCCTCCCCCTTGTTATATTCCACCACTTGAAAAAAACACCTCGCGATCTGACCCAAGGCCCGGTTACCGGCCACATCCTCCGCATGTCCCTCCCGATTTTGATCGGCATGTCGGCCCAAATGGTCCTCAACATCATCGACGGGATCTACGTCGGGCGCTTAGGCCGCGACGAAAGCGTGGCGGTGCTGAATTACGGCATCCCCGTTTTCTACCTGCTCTTCGCGTTTTTCAACGGCCTCAGCATCGGCACTTCATCGGTGCTGTCGCGCTATATCGGGGCCAAGCGTAGCGCCGACGCAGAACGGACGCTCGGACAAATCGTCTGGATCTGCATGGGCATTTTCGTTGCCGCCATGCTGGTCTACCCCCTTGCGGTCCCACGCTACTTAATGTTTTTGAAAGCGTCCGCGTCGACCACCGCCCTCGCCCACGACTTTCTCACCTATGTGTTTCTCGGCATGCCTTTCATGCTGCTCACCCTTATGCTCGGGGGCGGCCTGCGGGCCGAAGGCAACATGCGGACGCTGGCCAGTGCCCAGATTTTGGCAGTGCTCGCGAACATCTTCATCGCGCCCTTTCTGATTTTCGATGCCTTCCACGCCTTCGGGATGGATCTGCACGGCCTCGGTTGGGGCGTCAAGGGCGCCGGCCTGGCCTCCAGCGTCGCGAACACGCTGGCAGCACTGTATATCCTGCGCATCTACCTCGGCGGTAAAACCCAATTGCGCTGGGTGAAGTGGCCCAAGTGGAATAACCTCGAAGGCGTGCGCGGCATTTTCACCGTGGGCGTGCCTTCGAGCCTGTCCCAGATTCTCATCGGACTGAACTGGATTCTGATGACCCGCATCGCCGCCAACTTCGACGAGGCCTCGGTGGCGGCCATCGGCATCGGCGGTCGACTGGACTTGCTGTCGGTGTTTCCCGCCCTCGCCGTGATGACCTCGGTGCTGACGCTGGTCGGGCAAAACTTCGGCGCAGGCCGTATCGACCGCGTGCGTGCTGCCGTGCGTGCGGGCATTTTGACCGCCGTCATTCTATTGGCCACCATCGGCCTCACCGGATTCCTGTTCCGCCAGGGACTGATCGGTCTCTTCCATCAGGATCCCGAAACCCACAAACTGGCAGTACACTACTTCAGTTGGCAGTGCCTCGGCTTCATGCTGGTAGGCATCAACATCGTCTGCAGTGGCGCTTTCCAGGGTTTGGGACGCGGCCTGCCCTTCCTGTTTCTGACGGTGATGCGCCTGTTGGTCATCGCGGCCCCGCTCGCTTGGTTCCTGTCGTTGCATACACATCTCGGTGCGCCGGGCATGCATTACGCCCCGGTGATCGCCAACTTCGTCACCGCCGTGATCGCCTTGTTGTGGATCCTGACAGTGCTGAAGAAGCTGCACAAAGCCCACACCGCGGGGCTGCCGGCCGCGTAGTCTCCGCATGCACGATTCCACTCCCGCTTCCAATCCATCGTCTCCCCTATCGGAGCTGCGCCTCCAACCGCGCTATTCCGAAACCGATGCCATGGGCGTGGTCTACTACGCGAACTACCTCGTCTACTTCGAAGTAGCCAGGACCACCGCGCTCGCGGATCTCGGGCATCCCTATTGGGAAATGGAAAAGCAGGGATTTCTCATCCCCGTTTTGCAGGCGCATTGCGCCTACCAAAGCCCCGCGCGCTACGGCGATAACCTGATCGTCCGCACGCACCGTGCGCGGCTCGGGCGTGCCCGCATCCGCTTTGATTATGTGGTATTGCGCGAAAACGGTCCCGGCGACGAAACCCCTCTGGCCACCGGCTTCACCGAGCACGGCTTCGTCACCCCTGCGGGGCGTCCCTTGCGCCCGCCCGAAGCGTTGATCGCTTTGTTCCCGGAATCAAACGATATCGAGAAGTGAAACGCGCGACAATAAGATCCGAATAGATCCGAAAAGGCGCCTTTCATGACTTATCAGTCATCACTCCGCACTCATCACTCCCCAAGGAGTCCCCATGAAAAAGTTTAACACCATCCCCCTGCACAAAGACAAGCGGATCGCCCTTGTGGCCCACGATCATCTCAAGGCCGATCTGGTAGAGTGGGTCAAGTTCAACAAGGTCTTGCTTTCGCATCACACGATCTTTGCGACCGGCACCACCGGAGGCCTTATTGAAAAAGTGCTGGGTACGCCTGTGCTCAAGTTCCAAAGCGGACCGCTCGGTGGTGACCAACAAATCGGTTCGGCGATCGTGACGGGCGAAGTCGACTTTCTCATCTTTTTCTGGGACCCCCTCGCCCAGGCCCCCCACGACCCGGATGTGAAGGCCTTGCTGCGCTTGGCCGCCGTATGGAACATTCCCGTGGCATGCAACCGTTCAACGGCCGACTTCCTGATTTCCTCCCCGTTGATGGACGAGATTTACCCGCGCATGGTGGCGGACTACAGCGAGTATAAAAACCGGAAGATTTGACTTTTTTTCCGATTCGCGAACTGCCTGCGATCCGAATTAAATCTGTTTCAACAACTTTTAGAAATCATTATCGTATTATTTCTTGCTTCGACAGCCGATTTGTCTCATTTTTTTGGCTAAATCAGGTTTTTTCGCTTCTTTTTTGAGGTCCGGCATTACTTTAAAGGCTCGAGGTTCGAGGCATTCCGTCTCGAAAAAGGAGATAGAACATGAAATTCAAATTAGGACTGATTGCTTTGGCGATGAGCGCCAGCGTCGCCCTCGCCCAGGAAAATTACAGCACTTGGGGCTCTATGCGCTTCCTGACCATCAACGGTAGTGTCGGTGGTGGAACGGTCACCAAGTTTCCGCTGCTGGTTCGTTTGACCTCGGCCCAAGCCGACGTGTTTGCGAACTCCAAGGGCAAGGGTGCGGATATCCGCTTCACCAAGTCGAACCTGACCACCCGTTACCCGCACCAGATCGAGCGTTGGGACAGTGCCGGTCAGAAGGCGGAAATCTGGGTGCTCGTCGATAGCATCGCCGCCAACACCAATACCTCCATCAAGATGCTCTGGAACAAGGCCGGCGCGGCCGACAGCTCCAAGGGCTCCGCCGTGTTCACGACCGCCAACGGCTTCGTGAGCGTACTGCATCTCGGAGACTCCACAGGCACTAATCCCCGCCCGAACCAGGTGGTTGGCGCCCCAACGGGTCTTCTCACCAATTTCGGCATGCCGACCACCGAAGATCCGACCCCTGCAACCTACGTTGCTCCCGAAGGCGTGATCGGCCGTGCCGATGCCTTGCGTGGCGGCGCTGGTGATAACCTTGCTGGCTCGCACGACTTCATCGATCTGAATCGCCGCAGCTATGAAGGCTTCTCGGACTTCAGCGCCGGCTTCACCTTCTCAACCTGGCTTTACAGCACGGGTCCGGTATTCGCCGAACGCTTCGTCGAAATCCTCGACGACACCACGTCGTCGGCCTCAAGTGATACGCGCATCATTCTGTTCGGCAACCGTCAGAATCCCGCCGTCAACGCCTTCTCAGTGCGTTGGGGTGCGAGCGGAACCTACAACAGTGCCGTCGACAATCTGTACGCCCCGAATGCCTGGTATCACCTCGTCTTCACCAAGCCGGCCGGCACCGCTCCCATGACGATCTACGCGAACGGCGTTGAGACGGACGTGACTGCCGACCTACCCGATCTGGCCGTGGGCCTGCGCAACTACGTGTACATGGGCCGCTCCTCGGTGACTGCCTCGGATCCCTACTTCCAGGGCATGTTCGACGAAGTCAGCTTTGCGAAGGCTGCTCGCTCGGCCGCTTGGGCCAAACTCAGCTACGAGACCCAGAAGGCAGGCGCCAACGCCATCGTAGTCGGCACGACGGCCGCTCCGGCAGCCGGCGGCAGCGACTACACCGGCATCCTTGGTGCGGGTTCGCACGGTACGCATAGCTTCGCCACGCGCGTCGCCGGTCGTCAGGTGTTCTTCAACCTGCCCGCCGCGACCGCCGGCAAGGTTTCCGTGCTCGACGTCTTCGGACGCACGGTCTGGAGCAGCAACGTCACGGCTACTGCTTCGGCGATCGCTTGGGACGGCATGGGCCGCAACGGCAACGCCTCACGCGGTGTCTACGTGGCGCGCTTCGAGTCCCTCAAGGGTGCGACCCTTGAGCGCAAGTTCGCTTACAACCCGTAAGCGATTCTAGGTTCTAAAAAAAAGGACCGGAGCATTGCTCCGGTCCTTTTTTTTGTGGTCTTTTTTTTTCTGCCTTTAAACCGACCAGAACCACCGGGCGAACCATTTCTCATTACGGGCACCCCAGGTGAAGACCATCAAGGCGACCACGCCCATCCCGCAGAGCAAGCCGCCCCACCAGAGCACCGAAATCAAAGGCGTGGCCTTGTGCCCCGACACATCAGTTTGGGTCACGAAAAGAGCAACGCCTACACTGAAAACCTTGAAGAATCCGGCACCGATGTCGCGGATGGTTCGAAACCGGAGCGCGCGCGGGAGGTAATTGGGGTCGTGATGCCAGCGTGGCCCGGTGGAATCCTTGGAGAGATCCTTCATGAAATCGGACAGGACCCCTATGATCAGGTCGTGGTGCATGCCCAAAAGCGCGCTGGCGAGTGCGAGATAGGGAATCGCCAGGGCGAATTCGACCCGGTCGGGGTTGGTGAGGGCGGCGGAAAGCAAGGTGCCGGAGAGCACCATGTAGTAGAGCAAAACCAGTTCGCGTGATTGGATGCGCGACCCGACTTCGGGTCCGAGGGTGATGAATCGGGCTTCTTCGCTGACGGCCATGGAAACTCCTTGCGGGGCCTCGTGAATGGCCCTGATCCGCAGCGAGAAAGTAAACAATCCCATTCCGGCCGGGCCCCGCGCACCAAGCGTCCGCAAGGATTCCCGACGGGAATCGTCCGAAACCGGGCAATCGCCCCCCCCTTGCCGGTCTGCCTCAAAGCCCGCGTTTGCTACCTTGCCCCGCGTGCCAAACCACTCCGCGCCCGAACCCCAGATCACCGAAGTCCCCCTCTACCGCCGCGGCAAAGTGCGCGACGTGTACGACCTCGGGGAAAACCTACTCATCGTCGCTTCCGACCGCATCTCCGCGTTCGACGTGGTTTTGCCCACGCCGATCCCGGACAAGGGACGCATCCTGACGCAACTGTCCCTGTTTTGGTTCGATTTCCTCAAGGAACCGAACCACTTGGTCACCGCGGATGTGGAGCACTTCCCTTCCGCGCTGCGCAAACACCGAGACTGGCTGCGCGGCCGCTCGATGCTGGTGAAGAAGGCCGATCGCTTCGACGTGGAATGCGTGGTGCGCGGCTACCTTGCCGGTTCGGGTTGGAAGGAATACCGCAAGACCGGTATGGTGTGCGGCATACCGTTACCCTTCGATCTGGAACCATGCGCCAAGCTGGCCCAGCCGATCTTCACGCCTGCGGCGAAAAATGATATCGGTCACGATGAGAACATCTCTTTCGAAGAAATGATCGAGATCACGGGCGAGGATCAGGCCGAGGAACTGCGCGAGCGCAGCCTCAAGATTTATCAGCGTGCGCGCGATTACGCCAAGGTTTGCGGCGTGATCCTCGCCGACACCAAGTTCGAGTTCGGTATGAAGGACGGCGAGATGATCCTCATCGACGAGGTGCTCACGCCCGATTCGTCCCGGTTCTGGCCGGCGAAGGACTACCAGGCCGGTCGCGACCAACAGAGCTTCGACAAGCAATATCTGCGCGATTGGCTCGAGACCCTGACCTGGAATAAGGAGGCCCCGGGCCCCGAACTTCCCGAAGACGTGGTCGAAAACACGCGCAACAAATACTTGGAGGCCTACCGGCTTCTGACCGGAAAGGATTTCAAAGTTGTCTAAGTCCCCCCCAACTGTCCAGATGGCGCTCATCAGCGTCTCCGACAAGCGCGGCCTCCTCCCCTTCGCGCAGGGCCTGCACGCCCTCGGCTGGCGCATCCTCAGCACGGGCGGCACGCTCAAATTCCTGAACGACAATGGCGTTCTTGCGACGCAGGTTTCGGATCACACCGGCTCTCCAGAAATCCTTGACGGCCGCGTGAAGACCCTGCATCCAAAAATCCACGGCGGCATTCTCGCCCGCCGCGACGACGCGGAGCACGTAAAGCAACTCGTCGAGCACGGCATCGCCCCCATTGATCTGGTGGCCGTCAACCTCTATCCGTTCCGCGAAACCGTGGCCAAGGAAGGCGTCACGCTCGAGGACGCCATCGAGAACATCGATATCGGCGGCCCGAGCATGCTGCGTTCGTCGGCGAAGAATCACAACGACGTGACCGTGATCTGCAATCCGGATGATTATGCGCCGGTACTCGCGGAACTGCAAGCCGCGGGTTCGACCACGCTTGAAATGCGCCGCCGCTTGGCCGTGACGGCCTTCCGCCACACCGCCGATTACGACTCGGCCATCGACGCCCACCTCTCGAAGGCTTTGCTTGGCGAACAGGTGCTTCGCCTCGGATTCCGCCCTGGCTCCACATTGCGATATGGCGAGAACGATCACCAGAAGGCCTCCTTTTATCCCGAGTTCGAAACCGCCTCGCTGGGCGAATCGAACCTCGGTTCCGCCAAGCAGCTGCACGGCAAGGAACTCAGTTACAACAATCTCGTGGACGCCGATGCTGCGCTCGAGGCCGTGCGCGACCTGCAGGCGGACGCAGCGGTCGCCATCATCAAGCACATGAACCCGTGCGGTTACGCCACCGGCAAAACCCTTGAAGGCGCGTTCGAAGCGGCCTGGCAGGGCGATCCGGTCTCGGCCTTCGGTTCGGTGATCGCCGTGTCGCGGAAGGTCGATCTGGCCACGGCGGAACGCCTCAAGGGCCGTTTCGTGGAACTCCTGATCGCACCGGGCTACGACCTCGACGCCCTGGAATACCTGCAGAAGAAGAGCAAGGACATCCGCTTGCTCGATATCGGCACCATGATCCCGCCCAAGCATCGCAAGGTCTATAAGCACATTCTCGGCGGTATGCTCGAACAGGACCGCGATGTCGACCTGTACCGCAAATGGGAATCGGCGACTGCCGCGAAGATGCCCGAGAACATGCGCCCATTGGCCGAGTTCACGTGGAAGGCCTGCAAGCACGTGAAGTCGAACGCGATCGTGTTAGGGTACGAGTATGCTCCCGGCGGCTACACGCTGGTGGGTATGGGTCCGGGCCAACCGAACCGTATCGACTCCAATCTGAAGCTCGCGCAGCCGCGCGCCCGCGAGAACCTCGCCCGCATTGCGGAACAGCAGGGCCTCACCGGTGCCGAAGCCGAAGCATTTGTGAAGCAGGCGATGTCGCATTGCGTGCTCGCGTCCGACGCCTTCTTCCCGTTCGACGACAACGTGCTCGCCGCGCACGAGGGCGGCATCAAGCACATCGTTCAACCCGGCGGCTCGCTCCGCGATCCCGAAGTGATCGCCACCGCCGACAAGCTCGGCATCTCCATGGTGTTCACGGGGACACGGCATTTTAGACACTAAAGAAAATGAGAAATGATGAATGAGAAATGAGAAATAAAGACAAAATGAAATCTGGCCTTCGGGACACGCATCCATGATTTCAAATTCCACGTCAAAATTTCTGCGTTCCATTTCTCATTTCTCATTTCTCATTCATCATTTCCAGATGGACACGATTTCTTGACTTCCGTTCGCGTCATCGGCGGCGGGCTTTCGGGCTGCGAGGCCGCGCTGCAACTCGCCGATGCGGGTTATCAGGTCGAGCTGCACGAGATGCGCCCGACCGTGCAGACGCCCGCGCACAAAACCGACGGACTCGCCGAACTGGTGTGTTCCAACTCGTTCAAAGGCCTCGCCTTTACCTCCGCCCACGGGTTGCTGAAGGAAGAGATCGCCCGCTGCGGATCCAAACTCCTGCCGCTGGCCTTTGAATCCCGCGTACCGGCGGGCGAAAGCCTCGCCATCGACCGCGACGTATTCTCCGCCAACGTGAAGGCGGCCCTCGAGGCGCGCCCGAACATCCACCTGATCCGCGACGAGGTGAAGACCTTGGATCCGGATCAGTGGACGATTCTGGCAACGGGTCCTCTGACGTCGGAATCCCTCGCTCAGGATCTCTTCGCGCGCGTGGCCGCCATCGGCGCCGCGAACGGCAGCCCCGACGCCAAGCGCCTGTTCTTCTTCGACTCCATCGCTCCCGTGGTGATGGCGGACAGCCTCGAAGAGGAATTCCTCTTCGCCAAAAACCGTTGGGACAAGGGGGACGCACCCGACTTTCTCAACGTTCCGCTCGACAAGGAACAGTACTTCGAGTTCGTGGACGCCCTCGTGGCCGCCGACACGGTCGAAGCGAAGCCGTTCGAGAAGGGGCAGCTCTTCGAAGGCTGCCTGCCCATCGAGGAGATGGCGCGTCGCGGACGCGAGACTCTACGCTACGGCCCCATGCGCCCCATCGGCCTGCACGACCCGCGCACCGACAAGCGCCCCTTCGCCGTCATCCAGCTCCGCGCCGAAAACGCCCAGCGCAGCCTGTATAACCTCGTCGGTTTCCAGACCCGGCTCAAGTGGGGAACGCAAAAGGACATTCTCACCAAGATCCCCGGGCTGCGCACCGCACAGTTCGCCCGACTCGGCGCCATGCATCGCAACACCTTCCTTGACGCGCCCAAGGTGCTCGAGCCCACGCTGCGCCTCAGGGGCACCAAGATCTTCTGCGCGGGGCAAATCACCGGTGCCGAAGGCTACACCGAAGCGCTCTCCACCGGCCTCTACGCTGCTGCCGCCTTGCACGCGGCGATCGAAGGACGCGAAAACTTCCGCTGGCCGCAGGGCACCTGCCTCGCCGCCCTCACCGAACACCTCACGAGCCCCAATCCCGACTTTCAGCCCATGAACTTCAACTTCGGTCTGTTGCCTTCGAACCCGGTCTGGAAGAAGAAGGAACGCAAGGAGCGGCAGATCGAAGAATGCCAGAAGGCATGGGAAGGTTTCGATCCGATGGGACTGAAGACGGCGGAAAGCGTCGAAGCAGCCTCCACCTAGACGCTACCCTATCCCCTACCAATTTGCTATCTTTTTCTTAAGACGTTGAAAAAAAACAGGTTACACGAACATTGTAACCCCATGAATTACGGAGGTTTGCCATGATGTACGATGAAGACATGATCGCCCCGATGCGCCAGGAACTCACGGAACTGGGCATTCAGGAAACCCGCACCCCGGATGAGGTCGAGAAAGTGTTGGCCGCCAAAGGTACGACGCTCGTGGTGGTGAACTCGGTGTGCGGCTGCGCCGCTGCCCAGGCCCGTCCCGGTGTCGCCGAAGCCTTCGGCAAAATCACGAAGAAGCCCGACCACGCCATCACGGTGTTCGCCGGCAACGATCGTGAAGCCACCGCGGCTGCGCGCGCGCACTTCGTGGGCTACCAACCCTCTTCTCCGTCGATCGCCCTCATCAAGGACGGCGACGTCGTGTTCATGCTGGAGCGCTACCAAATTTCGGGCCGCGATGCGCACGCAATCGGCACCGATCTCGCCCAGGCGATCGAACAGTACTGCTGATCAGATCGAGGCGATCTCGAAGATCGCCTCGATCTCCACGGTCGCGTCGAGCGGCAGGGCGTTAACACCCAACGCCGCGCGTGCGTGTTTGCCCGCATCACCGAAGATTTCCGTCAGCAGCTCCGACGCCGCATTCAGGACCTTGGGCTGATCATGAAAGTCGGGATGCGATTGCACGTAGCCCGTGAGCTTCACCACGCGACGAACCGAAGCCAGTGGCACACCGTTGCCTTCCAGTGCCGCAAGGATGTTGAGTAGGCACAGACGCGCCGCCTCGCGTGCGGCCTCCAAGGAAACCACGGAAACCATGGAGACATTATCCCCTACCGCTCCCGTCACCGCCACCACGCCATCCCGCATTGGCAACTGTCCCGAAACGAACACCAGGTCGCCGCTTCGAACCATGGGTACATACCACCCTTGAGGCCTGGGTGCGGCGGGAAGCTCGAGGCCGAGCGCATGCAGATTGTGCAGAGGATTCATGGTCCAAATAATAAGACGGCAGGCATGTATATTGAGCCCGTGCCCCGCCTTACTCACCTTTCCCACCTTACCCGCATAGCCCTTCTGAGGCATCGCCCTTCGTTGCGATTCCTGTTCGCCACCGGCGGACTGTGTGGTGCGCTTTTTCTCGGCGGGTGCAACCTGTTTGATGGCGGCTCCGATACCTCCGTGACGAAACCGGCGACCTTGCAACCCGAACAGGATGCCTTCAGTAAGGCGGCATCGCGGGTGTACACCTGGGATGAAAGCTTGCGCCGCCCCGGGAAGTCGGATTCGCTTGTCGGCCAAACCGTTTTGGTGGCTTCCCGCCTCGGAGATACCTTGATTGGCGGCGTCATAAAGACCCGGCTCAATCTCGCACGCCGGTCTTCCACCGGACCTGCTCCCGTCGCGACCCTCACCCGCATCGGGTTCCAGCCCGGGCTTGTCTTGTTCGACAGTACGCTCGTATCCGACCCCGGCCCGGGCCTCCCCTTCCCTGCCGCACCGGCACTCGGCTGGCGCCTCGACACCACCGTCGGTGCGCTGCGCTTTGTGCGCGTGCTCGACCGGGTGGAATCGTTGACCCAGGCGGGTACCCGGTTCGAATGCTGGGCCTTCGCAGAGAGCACGTTTTGGGCGGACAACGGCGCGACTCCGATCGGCACCGGCACCACCTGGATGGGCGCACGCGGCCTCGTCAAACACCAATCCCTATGGTCCGGGTTCACGCCCTCTCCCGCCTCAGCGGGAACCTTGTTTCGCGAAATCACAGCCGAATAAAATCGAAATGCCTCTGATGAACACCTCGTCCGAAACCGCAAACGACGCCGCCCTCGACACCCTGACCCCCTATCGCAGCCAACCGTGCATCGTGTTCGCCGCCGCGCGGTCGCTGACCGATGCGGAAACGCGGACGCTGCAATCCGCACTGAACGGCTTTCTGACGGGATGGGCCAGCCACGGTTCCCCGGTGGATGGTGCCGGGACCGTACTCGAAAACCGTTTCGTCCTCATCGCACATCGACCTCACGAAATCGCAGGGTGCTCGCGCGATGCGCTGCTGTTCTTTTTGAAGGATGCGGGGATGAACCTTGGTGTGGAGTGGGTCGGTGGATCCCGTGTGTTCTACCGCGATGCCTCGGGGCGCGTTGTCGACGTCGACCGGCCGGGATTCCGAGCCTTGGCCGCAGACAAGGCAGCGGGCGTAGTCACTCCCGAAACGGTGGTATTCGATACCACCATCCGGGAAACCGACGCGCTGTTTACCGGCAAGTTCGCGCTTGCGGCAAAAGACAGCTGGCACGCGCGTTTGATGTAGGCCACGGTTGTAGGGGCAAATAATTATTTGCCCCTACATGCGCGTGCATAGATCAATCCGTCAGGACGATCTCGCGGGCGGTGATGCCCTTTTCGTTCTTTCCCAGCTTGAACTCGACCGGATCGCCCTCAACAAGGTTGCCAAAGTCTCCGTTCAGCACGTCTGTGTGGTAAAAGAAGATGTCGCCTTCGAGTTGCGGGGCGATGATGAATCCGTAGCCTTCCTTGATGCGCTTGATGTTCCCTTCGTACACCGTGTCGTCGTCGCCTGCGGAGGCGGAAGATGCAAAGGATGATGAAGAGGAAGAGGCCGAATACGGGGAGCGGCCTTCCGACACAGACGACGCGCGGGGGGAAGCCGTGCGCGGAAAGGCCGGCGCGGGAACGAAGAGATTGTTGATGCGGGTATCTTCACCGTCGGCGGCATCGATGAGGGACGACATCATCAGCGGATAGGTGCACTCGGCCTGCAGGGCCTGCGACGTTTTGGTCTCGCGCTCTTCCCCGTTTTCATCCTGATACCGGAAATCCCAGCCGAGCAGCATCACGCGCGTACCGAGGGCGTTCAGTTTACGCACCAGCGGCACGAAATCGCCGTCCCCGGCGATGAGCACGATGACGTTGAAGCGCTTGAGCACGGCGAGCTCGTAGGTCTCCAGAGCGAGCCACACGTCAATGCCTTTTTCTGCCGAGCCGGAGACGGGCAGGTAGTGCGTGGTGATGTTCTGACGGATCAGAATGTCTTCGAACACGCGTTCGCTGAGAAGACGGTTGCGCTCTTCCACGATTTTGGAAGGCAGGCGGCCGCGGAAATAGTGGGCGTCCACGATGGGGCAGTACCGTGCCTCGGTGCCTTCGAGTTCGGCCACCTTGGCGCGCAAGAAGGCGTGCAACCCGTCGAGGCTGATGCGCGCGTTGCGGTCGTGATGGTAGAGGTAATAGTTGCTGACGTGAAGGAAAAAGTTTCCGTCGTACACCACGCCCATACGGATCAATTTGTTGTCGGCTTGCATGACACTCATGAGAGACTCCGGGATTTGTTTCGAAAATTTCAGGCCGACACGCTGGATACGCGATATCGGGTCGGCCCCGTTGAATTTGATTTTTTTATGGAATCGGTGCGAACGCTATGACACTCCGGTTGCCGCAACGTGGGCTCCGGGGACAACAAATTACTTGTTCACGGCGCTCCGTTCAAGAACACGGACGCGGTGATTCCCGCGCAGACCACGAGGCTGACGGCGATATTGGCCTGGAAAAAATCCTGGTTCAGATCGTCGAGCGAGGCGCTGCGGCGAAAGAAGTGCAGGTACCCGAGAAGACCGGTGGTCACGATCACCGCCGCCCAGAAAGGCCAACCGAGGCCGAAGCGGAATTCAATCGCGAACAAGCAGGCGAGCATGAGGATGTGGAGGAAGCGGCTGACCCGGAGGGCACCCGCCTTGCCGAAGCGTACCGCCACCGAGTTCAACCCCGCGTTCCGATCAAATGCCTCGTCTTGCGTGGCGTATATGATGTCGAAGCCCGCGATCCAAAACAGGAGCGAAAGGCAAAGCAGGATGGCTTCCAAGCCGAAGCGCCCCTGCACGGCGACCCAAGCGCCCACCGGGGAGATGCCGATGGCAAGGCCGAGATACAGATGCGACCAGTTGGTAAAGCGCTTGGTGAGGGAGTAGAAGCACACCGCGAAGAGTGCGGGCAACGCAAGTGCGAAGGCCAGCGCATTTAGCGATGCGGCGCAGACGATGAACAATGCGGCGTTTACCAGGAAGAAAGCCAATACGCCCCGGCGCGAAAGAATGCCTGCGGGAATGTGGCGGCGCGCGGTACGCGGGTTCTCGGCGTCGTATGTGGCGTCGGCCAAACGGTTGAAAGCCATGGCGGCGTTGCGGCAGAAGATCATGCAGAGCAGGATGAGCCCAAACACACGTGCTGTCGGGAATCCGTGCGCTGCCCAGAACATGGCCGCAAGCGCGAAAGGAAGCGCAAACAGTGTGTGTGAGAATCTTACGAGTGCTAGATAATGGCGGATTTTGGTTATCATGTTTTGGATTGGAATTAACGCTCGTCGGCGCCCATTTCGCGCCAACGACGGCTGACCGGATGATCAAGGCCGAGATGGTCGAGCACGCGTGCAAGGACGGTGTCAACGAGGTCTTCGATGGTTTTGGGCTTGAGGTAGAACGCCGGGTTGGGCGGCATGATGACGGCGCCGAGATCAGAGAGGATGGCCTGATTGCGGAAGTGGACGGCGTGCATCGGCGTCTCGCGCGGCAGGATGATGAGGCGGCGGCGCTCCTTGAGGGCAACGTCCGCGGCGCGGGCCAAGAGCGAGTCGCCGATGCCATGGGCGATTTTTCCGAGGGTGGCCATGCTGCAGGGCGCGATGATCATGCCGCGGTGGCGATACGATCCGCTGGCGATGGGTGCGAAAAGGTCGTCGTTGCGGTAGACTTTATCGGCTTCGTCGAGCATTTCCTTGTGCCCTTCGAAGGCAAGGACCTGGCGGCCGTGTTCCGTGAGTACGAGATGCACCTCGGCGCCGAGCTCCTTGAGATGCCGCAACAGGCGGTGTGCGTAAATGGCGCCCGAGGCGCCGGTGATCCCGAGAATGTAGGGTTCCATGTTGAGCTTTCTTCGGATGCCTTAGTATGCCTTAGTATGCATTACGGTCGTTTGCTGGCGACCACGGCGTGTGCGATGCCGAAGTCATAGGTCATGACGCGGACATCGGCGAAGCCTTCGGCGCGGCACAATGCCGCATATTCCTCGGCGGATTTGAAACGGCGCACGGACTCGACCAAGTAAACGTAAGCCGTACGGCGCGAGCCGAGCGCACGTCCCGTAAACGGGATGAAGAGCGGAGCGAGTACGCCATAGAAAAACCGGGAGAACACGTTAGCCGGTCGAAAAAATTCGAGGGTGACGAAGGTGCCGCCGGGCTTCAACAATGCATGGATGACGCGCACACCTGCGGTGGTATCGTCGAGATTGCGCATGCCGAATCCGCAGAGCACAACATCGAGCGATGCGGCCTTCACGGGAGGGTTCAGCGCGTCGAGCACAACGGCCGTCACCGCGATGTTTTTAGGTGCGGCAAGGGCCAGCATGGGCCTGGAAAAGTCGCCGAGCAAGCAGGGTGCATTGGAGTCCGCGCGCCCCGATTTGCGAAGGGCCGCAGCGAAATCACCCGTACCGCCACAGAGATCGAGAACGCGCGCATTCGGTCCGAGTCGTGGTAAATATCCCACCGCCTTGCGCCGCCACACGAGATCCCGACCGCCGCTGAGTAAGTGATTCAGCGTGTCGTAACGTTTTGCGATGGTGTCGAACATGGAACGAACGGGGACGGACATGGACGGTAATAGTAGCGAGATTGCTTAGACGCAGGAATGCGGAAAACGTTCATTCCAGGCCGGGCCACGGCTCGACGCGCATTCCGGATTATCCGCACATTTTCACCAGATTCACCTCAATTTCCCCTGCTCCCTGCCTTGAAATCGGCTCCAAAGACGAATAGATTTGCAACCCTTGCCTCTTTAGCTCAGTTGGTAGAGCAGTGGACTGAAAATCCACGTGTCCGCAGTTCAATTCTGCGAGGAGGCACCATTTTTTAGCGGACAGCGTACACAGCGAACCGCGAAACAGCTCGGAAATGCCAATGAAAAGGGTTTTTTCGATTGTTTTTTCGACCTACACTCCAATTCGGAGTCTCTCGGGTCAGAAACCGATCCTTTCTCCTTCAGTACTCAAATTATTGCGTTTCAGCTGTTTGCTGTAAGCTGTCCGCTGTAAGCTCTCTTCTCCCCCCTACCCATGTCCCACCCCATCAGTTCCGAAGGCTTCGAGAACCTCCGCGCCGAATGGGACGACCTGTTCCGCAACGTGCGCCCCAAGCTGCTGGAAGAAATCGCCGCCGCGGCCGCGCAGGGCGATCGCTCCGAAAATGCCGAGTACATCTACGGGCGTAAAAAGCTGCGGGAAATCGATCGACGTCTGCGCGAACTCGACGGCAAAATCGGCCGGGCCACGGTGATTCAAGGAACCCGCCGAGACGACAAGATTTATCTGGGTGCGCGGGTGACGTTGCAGAAAGCTGGCGGCGGCACGCTGATCGTACAACTCGTGGGCGACGATGAAATCGATCCCGTCGCCGGCAAAATCTCGCGCAACTCACCGATTGGTGTGAAACTCATGTGCCACCGGCCTTCCGGCACGGTCAAGGTAGATACCCCGCGCGGCAGGATGGAGTATACGATCGCGAAGGTGGAGTATGAGTGAAATATGAAATAGGAAATAGGAAAGATGAAAGGGAATGCAAACGCAGTGCGATATCCCTCGCATTACCGATCTCAAAATTGATTTGATGCTAGTTTCATATTTCTGATTTCATATTTCCAATTTTCCCCCAAAGTCCATGAGGCGCGCGCGCAGCTCGTCCCATTGGAGCCACGGTGCAACGGCTTCGGCGGTGATCTTGCGCAGCGGCGGCAGCGCACCCCCCTCACGCAGTTTCTCGAAGAACGCGCGCTGATCGGCGGCGCCCCAGCGCAACGCCTTTTCGAGCCAGTCGGGCGGCAACCGCAAACGCGGACGAAACGGCTCCGGTACGGGGGTCGCGTGCTGGTAGGCGGTCAACAGCACCGGGCACCATTGATCCCACGGAATGCCGCCGCGCAACACGCGCAGACCGCCCGCTTCGCCTTGATTGTCGGCCAAGCCCGGAAAGCGCACGAGCGCGAGGTCGCCCGCGAACAGGGCAAGCACGTGCGCTTGACGAAGAAGGACGGGGCTATCGGGGGAGGCGCGCCACGGGCAGGGAAGCGGCGGTGCGGCTTGTTCGGAAGCGCGTTTGGACCACGCGGCTTTTTGGGCGCCGCGTTCCCAACGCTTCAAACTGAAATGGCGGTCCTGATCCCAGGAATCGGTGAGAAGGCGGGACACGGAGATTACCCCTGTTGGTCAGTCTCCGTTTCGCGTTCTCTATGCGGCGTAGGTGCGGACGACCGAACCCACGTCTTCGAGGGCGCAAAATGCGGCGAAGTCGAGTTCCTTGCTGAAGTCGGTGTTCAAGCGCTCCAACAGGGCTTTGCGCTCACCGTAAGCGATGTTGTAATCGATGATGAAACGGTCGCCGTCCTGAACTTCGTCCTGTTCGAACCCCACCACTTCGGCGATCAACGCGCGCACTTTTTGGGCTTTATCCTGTTCCAATGCCGACTCCTGCTTCAAAATTCTGAGGGGATTTCGCAACCCCCGGTATGCAAGCAAGTTAAGTACCCCGCCCCGCCTTGGGTAGGGATTTTTAGGGATATTCGGGGGCAGAATCAGGTTTTCGGATTGTTTGAGCCATTCCCGTGCACGACAATTAATTCAGGCGCGGTCCAAGCGCCGCCCGAGCAAGGTCCGCCCTTGCGGCGACTACGCCCGATCCGCCAACAACGGATGCGCTGCCACCCAAGCGTCGAGCGACGACGGATCGATGTTCGCTGGGTCACTGGAAACCTGGGGAACAGCCCAGAACCCGAACCCGGGCAACGCGGCGGCCTCACGGAATCCCTCGACCAAATCCAAACGATCCTGGTCTTGCCATGCGGCGAATCCGCAGAAGGCTGCGTGCGCGGCCAGATACTCCTGTTCGGGTTGCCCAGGAGTCGGCACCAACAACACGTTGCGTTTGCGGAGACCAGCCAGCTCCATCACGGTGGTATAACCGGAACGGCACACCACATTCCGCGCGTCGCGCAGCAACCCACTCAGTACCTCGCCCGGCAGATGATCGATCACGGTCAGTTCGCCAGGCGGCACCACGGAAACCTCGCCCGCATTGCCGCTCGGCGACGGCACACCGCACACCAACACCTTGGTTCCCGGCAAGTCGTTCAGAGCGACGCGCAGTTGTTGCTCGAACACGGAGCGCTGCGGTTCGGGCCCGCTGACCAAGGCGAGATAGTCCGGAATAACGGGCATCACGGATGCTGAGGGAATTCCGTCGAATCTGCAGAGCGGTCCGAGATAGTGCAGATCGAGTTCCTCTGCGTGCGCGGGATGTCCGAGTACTCCGGAGAGATTCTCGGGCCCGGCGAAATCGGGCACCCACACTTCGGTGAATTTCCGTAAGGCCCGCCGATTCAGCAGGCGCAGCAGCGGTGCGATCAAAGGCCTGAGCCACGCCGGGCCCGGCGGCAGGATCTCGATTTGATGGCTGAGGAAAACCGTGGGAATGCCGGAAGAATCCGGCGCGCGGAATCCATAGCGTCCATCGGCGATCACCAAGCTGGCGTCGTATTTGCGGACGAGACGGCGCGCCTCGATTCCATCGCGTCGGATGCCGAGGAGAAAGAGGGGAAGTTGCGCGAACAACCACAACGGCAGCAGGGCGCGCGTCTTGGTGTAGCGCATCGCATGGCCGGGGAGTGGTTCGACAGTAAGGTGTGGAAACTCAGCGCGCAAGAGTCGCAAGCCCGCGCCGCCGGCGCAAGGAATCACGGTGTGGCCGGCTTTTTCCAAAGCGCGGATGAGCGGGATGCAGCGGGTGGCATGACCGAGGCCCCAGTCCAATGGCGCAATTAGGATTCGCATTGGCCCAAGGATAGGTAAGTGGGTTTGAATTGAGTCAGAAGGTTAAGGATTACTGACGATGCTTCGTCGCCCGGCTGCGACAGGCGCGATGCGTCGTTACCCCTCGTCGTGGTACTCCAGTAGCACTCCTCGGGGAGCCTTGCCTCGCTTGGTCTCGCTCGGGCGTCTTCGTTGCTCTTTGCACGGGGTCGTTTATTTTCCCGAGCTGACGGTATCTTCGGAAGCGGATTTTTCTTTGTCCGCTTTTTCAGCCTTTTCAGCTTTTTCGGCTTTTTCGGCTTTTTCGGCCTCGGGATCACGAATCGTGAGACGGACGCCTTCGATCTTGTTGCCATCCATTTCGAGGATCTCGAAGGAGAGGTTCTCGTGCCGGATGACGTCACCGGGTGCGGGGACGCGGCCGTGGACATAGAGGATGAAGCCGCCGAGCGTGTCGATGTGGATTTCTTCGTCCTCGGGACGCAGGTCGATGCCCAGCTCTTCCTTGATGTCGAACAGGGAAACCACGGGATCGATGAAATACATCCCATCGGATTCCTTACGTATGCGCAGCGTCTCGATCTCGTCCTCGTCATGGATCTCGCCCACGATTTCTTCGAGAATGTCTTCGAGCGTGACAATGCCCGACACGCCGCCGTATTCATCCACCACCACGGCCATGTGCACCTGTTTGCGGCGGAACTCGCGCATGAGTTCGCCGATCTTTTTAGTGCGCGGCACGAAGTAGGCTTCACGGATGTAATCGCTGAGGCGGAAGTTCTCCTGCACGGCTTCGGCGGGCAGACCCATGAGGCTCATGATATGGAGAATGCCGCGGATGTTGTCGATGGTGTCGTCGTAGACGGGAATACGGCTGAACTTTTCGTGGGTGATGAGCTCCATCACCTCTTTGTAGCCCGCGCCGATCTCAAGTGCGACCATGTCGACGCGCGGGGTCATGACCTCTTTGGCCTGGGTCTCGCGCAGGTCGAAGATGGAGCGGATCATTTCACGCTCTTCCTCTTCGAGCCCGCTACGGTCGGGGTTTTCGCCTTCCTGCTCGGCGTGGCCGTTGTCTTCGGCACCGAGGAAGTCGAGCCGTGATTCGTAGCCGATTCGGCGGAGCAAGGATTCGTTCAGGTCGTGGATCCACGACCCGAGACGACCCATGAATAGCCAGGAATAGACGCCGTAAGTCTGGATCACGAAGCCGCCGAGCACGGGGGCATAAGCCTTGCCGAGCAAAGAGGCACCCCAATGCGAGCCGAGGTAGGTGATCAGGGCGGCGACGGTAAATCCCCAGCCCCAGCCCATCCCTAACCGGTTGAACAGCAGCGCTCCCGCAAAGAGGGCGCCGGCATCGGCAAAAAACCGGCCTAAGCTCAGGGATTCGAAAAAGCCGGGGCGGGTCCAGATTTCCTGGGCCTCATCGATCCATTTGCGGAAAGACGGATCCTTGCCGGAAACGGTCAGGGCAAGATTCTGTTTTTGGTAAAAACCCAAAGCGATGCGTATGCCATTGAGCAGAACGCCCACGGCAAGACAAAGCACGAAGAAATACAACGGGTAAAAACTAGGGTCGGGGTCCATAGGGGCTGATAGGAATATAAGTAACGCGGGGGGTTATTTTGATTTAAGTCGTTTTTCTGCCGGTTTCAGCCCTGTGACGAGTTTCTTTCGCGGTTTTACCGGTGTTTTCAGGTAAAAATCCTCTTTCGCCCGCATCACGGTACGCTCCCCGGTCTTCAGGTGATCGTATCCGCAGAGGTGCAACATCCCATGCACCACGACTCTTCGTAACTCATTGGAATAATTGTTCTTGAATCGCGGCGCCTGACGTTCCGTCTGAGCCGTGGCGATGAAAATTTCCCCGGCAAAATCTTCTTCGTGCCACTCAAAAGAAAGCACGTCCGTCACCTTATCGAGTTTCCGGTACGCCTTGTTCAATTCCCGGACTTTTTCGTCGGAACAGAACACGATGTCCACTCCACCCTTGAGCTTTTCACCCTGGGCCACCCGGCGTGCGACTTCCAAAAGGTCCTTTGGGTTCGGGACCTTGTACGGGTTTTTCTTCGCCCCTTCAGGGGCATCCTCGTAATGAAGAGTGATCCGGGAAACTGCCATCGACCCTAGTCCTCTTCCCCACTGGCACCACCGACAACAGACGCATCCTGGTTGCCCCAGCGGGTGAGGATTTCGGAGAGTTTCAGCGCTTGGGCAGCCGAAGAGACCACAAACTTGCTTTTCATCTTGTATTCGCCGCTGCTCTTTTGATAGCGGCGGATGGCGTATTTGGGCGCCTTGAAGGTTCCCTTGGCCTTGTCGAGGTCTTGGTAACGGAAGATCAGAGTCGCCCAGCCGCCCTTGGTCAGCACTTCCTTGTCGAGTTCCTTAACGAGAAGGTTTCCTTCCTCGTCTTTGAAATCCATTGTAAGGGCTTCGACGGTTTCGTTGGGCATAGGGCCTCGGGCGGTCAGGGGGCGGAATAGTGTTCGGGAGGGGTGTAGGGTAGAAAAACCGAGGGGGGGAGCAGTAGGGAGTAGTCGGGAGTCGGTTGGATACGGTCGAGGGCCTACGGGCTATCTTTGCGGCTTATGTGGCTGGCTCGCGCTTATAAACGCGTTTTCCTCTTCACACTGGTCGGATACGCCTCCGGTTTTAGCCATGAGCAGGGAATCGCTGCGCAGGGTATTACGGGCGGCTTGGTTATTCCCAGCGCGTATGTGTTGCCCGATCAAGCGATCGCCTTTGGTTACGGGAATTACTCCGAGCCCGCCTTCACAAACAAAATCTATCGGAGAATATCAAACTGCGCATTCCGATGATACCGGAAAAGTGGCCGCAATTTGCCCTTGGCTGGAACGATGTGGGAGGAGAGAACGGCATTCTCGAATCCGAGTATGGAGTCGTAAGTCACACCTGGCACTCCTTATCCGAAAGCATTGGGTATGTTCGGCGAACCAAGAGCCAGTGCGAAGAAGGATATCAGGGCGTATTTGGAGGGGTCGAGTGGCAGATCACACCGCTTGGCCTTTCCCTGCTCGCCGAGCACGATGGGCGAACGCTCTACGGTGGAAGTCGTTGGCAATCTCCCCCGTTAGAACCTTTAGGGGGTATCCAAATCGGAGCGACGATCCAACATGTGGGTGGAGCAACCTTTTCGGGCGGCGGAGATGCCGATGCGCTCAGCGGTTCAGTCAACCTCGTATGGCCGATCGCCTACCTCGATGAACGACGCAAGAATTTCAAAACCTCCCGGCGTAGTATCGACAACGGTTCGAAGAAGCCCGCCCCAAATGTCCAAATAACCGAATCGGCAACGCAGGATTCGACGCCGTTGTTCTCGCCCGCACCTCGAACGGTCGATGCGCTCACCCCATTGCGTCAACGGCTCGAGCAGGCGGGACTAGAACGGGTGCGTGTCGGAACGCGAGGAGATTCGGCTCACCTTGAGGTGATCGTGGAGTATGAAAACCATCGCCCTTGGCCAAAGTCTTTGGTTTGGGGACCGGATGTTGCTCAACGCTTCCACCGGAAGATTCCATTTCTCCGCTTGGGGCGCGCAAGGTGAGTTGCAAGTGTTTACCCCCGTGGTACCGGACGTGATACGACTTCGCGGCGCGCTGTATTCTTCGGCACCGGGCGCCCTCGAAGGGAACGACAAGGTCGGTGCCGTGAGCTATAGACGTCTCTGGTGCCCCGCCCATTGGACGGAAATCGGATGGCAACTGTATGGTGATGGGTCGGCAGGCCCCACCTTCGAATGGACGCGCTGGGCAAGTGATATCGGTACGACACTTTTCGTGCGGCAAGGCGGGCAGTCCCAATTCGCAGGAATCAAAATCACCGCTCAGCTTACTCCACGCCAGCGAATGAAAACGCGATTCGCCACATTGGCGGGCCCGTCTCGTCATTCCGAGAGTTTGCGATCAATGATTCAGCATGAGATCAAATATGTGCAACCAGCGTCTGTTCGCGCACTCAATTTGGAGGCCGATCCAGACAATGACTTGTTCGACGGGGGGGGGGGGGGAGAAT
>CANIEU010000004.1 GCA_947466585.1 Fibrobacterota bacterium | reverse complement strand
CTGGCGCTCGGCGAACTCGGGTTGAACGGGGAGCTTCGCCCCGTTCCCCAGATGGAGGCGCGTCTGCGCGAGGCGCAGCGGCTGGGCTTCAAGATCGCGGTGATACCAGAAACGCTGCAGGGCGGGCAGAAGTCCCTGCCGCGTGTCGCCGGTCTCGAAATCCGGACGGCGAAGAGAGTAAGGGATGCGTTCGGCCATTTGTTTGAGTGATTGGTAAGCATAGAGACATGATTCCACAGAATCTCCGTCACCCGCGCGAAGGCGGGGGTCCAGACTGGGTAGAGTCCTCCAAATGGATACCTTCCTTAATGCCTGAGAATATCCTCCCATAAATCGATCCATCTCGGATTCTTTTCTTCAAGCAACCGCATCTTCCATTGGCGATTCCAATTTTTCAATTGCTTTTCTCTCCTGATGGCAGCCTCCATGGAAGTATGGAGCTCGAAGTACACTAGGTCGAACACCTTATGGCGACCGGTAAATCCCTTCTTGTCGTGTTTGTGTTGCCAAATACGTTGTATAAGGTTGCTGGTGACGCCTACATAGAGGGTCCCATTGTATCCGCTAGCCATGATGTAAACAAACGGGTGCTTGTCGTACATGAGGGAATATTGCAATCGGTCCCATCAATTTTCTAGTGATGAAAGGTGCATGATTCATCGAGGCATTTCTTCCCAGTCTGGATTCCCGCCTTCGCGGGAATGACCGTGAAAGGTTGACTTCAATTCCAAACGTCCGCAAAATAATTTACCAGCACTTTGATTATTTTGTGGCTGAATGGGCTGCATTCAAGGAGAAGAAGAATGGGTAGCGAACACCTAGTCAAGGATGTTTCGGTTCAGGATGGCATCCTTTCCATGCGCGTCGATGGAGTACTCCACGAAGTCGACCTTCGCAAGACATCAAGGCGTCTCGCTAATGCGACTTCCTCGCAATGCGCCAATTTGCGGGTCTCCTCAGACGGCTACGGGATTCACTGGCCCGATGTGGATGAAGATATCACCATCGATGAACTGATTCGCGGCGTATCGGTTTGATTGGGCCAGCGGCAACGTCTTCGCGGATTTCACTTCGCTGACTGGATCCCCGCCTGCGCGGGGATGACAGGGATGGCTGTCTGTTTTCCGGAGAATAAACAGGGACGCCGGAGCGAGCGTCGAATAGATACCTCGGAGAATTGAAAGCATGAGCCCGCCATGGGCGGGCGAATCTTCCAAGCGAGGCTAGGAGCCCGAGGGAGTGCTACTGGAGTATCACGACCGAGGGCGACACCGCATCGCGCCGGTCGCAGCCCGGCGATGCTTCTGCTACCTTTCCCCCTCATGTCCGCCGCCGCACCGTTCTTTACGCTCGAATCCACCTCCCCGCACAGCAAAGCCCGCACCGGCCGCATTCGCACCGCGCACGGGGAGATCGAGACCCCGGTTTTTATGCCCGTCGGCACCGCCGGCGCAGTGAAGGCACTTTCGCCCCAGCGGGTCGAAGAGACCGGCGCGAATATCATTCTGGGCAATACTTATCACCTGTACCTCCGTCCCGGCTGTGATTTGCTCGAGCGAGCCGGCGGGTTGCACCGCTTCGCAAACTGGAAGCGCGCGATGCTCACCGACTCCGGCGGATTCCAGGTGTGGAGCCTTGAGACGCTCCGCAAGATCACCGAACAGGGCGTCGAGTTCCAGTCCCATATCGACGGGTCGAAACATCTGTTCACCCCGGAATCCGTGATGTTGGCCCAGCGTAAAATCGGTGCCGACATCATTATGGCCTTCGACGAGTGCACCCCCTACCCCGCTACGCCAGCCGAAGTGCAGAAATCCCTCGGACTGACCCAACGTTGGACTGAACGCGCCTTGGAATGGCTGGCGCAGAATCCTCCTTTGCACGGCTACGAACAATCCTTCTTCGGTATCGTGCAGGGCGGCATGCACAAGGAGTCGCGGCAGGCCGCCATCGAGCATTTGGCACCGCTGGACTTGCCCGGTTACGCGTTGGGCGGCCTGAGCGTAGGCGAGCCGGCGGATATCATGTACGAGGTCGCGGAGTTCTCCACCCAGTACATGCCCGTGAACAAGCCGCGCTACGTAATGGGCGTGGGCACTCCGACCAATCTGCTGGAGTTGATCGAACGCGGCGTCGACCTATTCGACTGCGTGTTGCCCACCCGCAATGCGCGCAACGGGACCATCTACACCTGGGACGGTGCCCTGCATTACAAGGCCGCCCGTCACGCGCAAGAAATCGACAAACCCGTAGATGAACGTTGCGGATGTTACACTTGCCGGAACTTTTCACGCGCCTACTTGCGCCACCTGTTCGTGGCCGGGGAGTTCCTCGCCTTCGAATTGGCCAGCCTGCATACCTTGACGTTCTATCAGGATTTAATGCGCGAGGCCCGCGCCCAAATCATCGCAGGAACGTTCGAGGGCTGGAAAGCGGAACTCATACAGCGTTGGGCGAAACCCGTCGGAGCCTGATCCGTCCCGTCCTTACTTGTTTTCCGGGTGTATCTTACCGGAAACGTCTTTTCCCCAACGGAACTCGACATGAAACTTTCAACCCTGATTATCCTGTCCGGCACAACCTTCCTCATCCCGCTTTCCGCCCCTATTTTCGCCCACGTCATGCCCGACGGCACCGTCATGTCTGACGACGAGATGGCTGGCATGAATATGGAGGGAATGGACCACACTGAAATCCTCAGCGAACCCATGGGTTCGGGGACGTCTTGGGTACCCGATGGGTCTCCGGTTCACAACCATGCGCTCCATTTTGCCGCCGGTGAATGGATGCTCATGACGCACGGTGAAATCACGGCGCGTTATACCGGGCAAAACCTCAACAATCAGAGCAAATGGCATCCGGGACCGACGCAAACGGGCGCGACCAGTTTGCATCCGGAACTTGAACGCGGGGGAAGCAACATCGATGCGCCCAACTGGGCCATGGTCTCTGCGCAACACGATGGCTTTGGCGAGGATAAATTGCTGCTTCGGACGATGGTATCGCTCGATCCTCTTACGATCGGACGCGAAGGATATCCGCTCTTGTTTCAAACCGGCGAAGGACTGGTCGATCGTCAGCATGCCCACGACCTGTTTATGGAGCTCGCCGCGCTTTATTCCCATCCCATTAATGAGGAACAACAGGTGTTCTTTTATTTCGGGCTTCCGGGGGAGCCGGCCATCGGACCTACCGCCTTTATGCATCGGACTTCGGCGGGAGGCAACGCTGAAGCACCCTTGGCGCATCATTTCCAAGACGCGACACACATCACCTACGGTGTTGCTACGGTGGGATATATCTATGATCGAACCAAGGCAGAAGTCTCAACGTTCCGAGGGCGGGAACCCGATGCCGATCGTTGGAATATCGAGACGGGAGCTTTCGATTCGTATAGCCTGCGCCTGACCCAGAACTTTATGGAATATTCGTTGCAAGGGTCGGTTGCCTACGTGACCCAACCGGAACCCCAGGAACACGGCGATATCGTTCGCACCACAGCCTCCTTGATGCGCAATCGGCAGGTCGGTGCGGACAACTGGTCGTCCTCCTTGGTTTACGGCATGAACGCAGGGCACCATGGGAAAATGCTCCATTCGTTCCTCAAAGAATCGAGCTGCGACCGGGAACGGGTTTCCTTGTGGGCCCGCTATGAATTCTTGCAGCGTCTCGGTTCGGAATTGGACCTTCCCATTGCTCACGCCGAGTCTGAGTTTTGGGTGACTGCAATGACCCTCGGTGCCGGTGCGACTGTTTATAAAGCGGCAGGTTTGGATTTTTTCCTCGGTGGTCAGGCTGCGGTAAACCTCTCCAGCCCTGCGCTCGAGGATTACTACGGAAAAATACCGGTATCGGCCCAAGTGTTTCTCAAGGTGCGGCCCTCCGGCAAGGCGATGTAGCGAGAAGGAGGAATCCCTTCCTCCACTCGGTTGCTATTCCAGCTTCTTGCGCGCCACTCCCAAATAGGACAACAGCAACGAAGGTGTCAGCCCGAATTTGAAATCGGGCGGAACCACGCCGGTGAAGATCATTTTCCAAAACGCCAACCGGCTCGCATCGGGACGCACCCCCGTCCATTCGAAAGGCTCCATCCCGGCGGCATGACAGAAACCCTCCAATTCGGAGGGCTTGATGAACAACCGCAGTACGTGCATGTGTTCGGGTGTATTCCGCACGAACCATTCCAATCCCTTGATGATGATCAACCATGCCAACGGATTGCGGTTGAAGGTGTGGAAGAAAAAGCGGCCTCCGGGCTTCAGCACGCGCGATGCTTCGCGCACCACGGCGGCGGGATCTTCCACATGTTCAAGAAAATCCATGCAGGTCACCACGTCGAAGGACGCGTCGCGGTACGGCAAATGCAAGGCATCGCCGCGCAGATAGTCGATATTCGGACCTGCTTGGTGGGCCACCCGGAGGCTGGGCAATGAAAAATCCAGCCCGTGAACGTCATAACCTGCGGCGTGGAGGCCTCTTGCCAAAAAACCCGCACCGCAGCCGATGTCGAGAATCTTGAGGTGGGCATGTGGATTGAAGGGTGCATTCGGGTGGCGGGCGTCTTCTTCGGGATGCTGGTCGAAGAGCTTCTCAACAACCCAGGCTTGCTTGATGATTCCTTCGGCTCGCAGAAGCGCCACGGGATCGTCTTGCGCGTGCAACCAGCGTTCGCCCAGAGTGTCGTAAAAGGTGTTGTTGACTGCGGGAGGGGTTTTCATCTGGGCGCGCCCTTTTGATGCAACGGGAACATCTTCCTTTGAGGCGCCCAAGGACCATTCCAGTAAACGGTTTGCCAGCACAGAAAACCGAAGGTCACGGCGACCTGCAGGGAGATCCAACCGACCTGACCTTGTTTCCATAAAATCCAAAGCGCGGCGAACAACAAAGGATGCACCATGAACAAAAGCGCGTGCAGCCAATGCTCGCCGGGCGTGCAGTGGACCGCGTGGACAGGCTCGTCCTTCGTGACGAACACGCAGGAGAACACCGCCAAGGCCAGAAAGACGATCGTCCACGGTTCAGATGCCGGGAGAAAGCGCGCGAGCAGAATGGGCGTCAGTACGGTGAGGGTATCGAGAGGATGGCCGAGGCGCTCCCACCGAGGCATCTCGTGTCGGCGGCGGAGATGGAAGACGCTTTCGTCGACCAGCATCAGCAGGCCTTGAAAAGCGAAGACGGATAGGGCGAGGGCTATAAGGGATGGCATGTTTTAGGTGTGAAGGGCGTGGCGGAATCCTTAGTTCCGTCGCATCACCATTCCGTACAAGGTCAAGCCGGGACCAAAGGCGAGGCTGACGACCAGGGCATCGGGTTTCAGGGTGTCATCTTGCAGGAGTCGCTCCCAGATGTGCGGCAACGTCGCGGATGACATGTTGCCGCGCTCGAAAAGGATTTCCCGTGAGGCCGTCACCTGTGCAGGCGCAAGGCAAAGCCATTCCTGCACCTTGTCTACAATGCTAGGGCCGCCCGGGTGCACGGCGTAACGGGCACCCTCCAAATCCGCCCGCGACAATCCGCAATACTCCGCGAGCGTGGTGACGAAGTCATCGAGATGCGGGGCGATTTTGTCGGGCACGTTGCGCGACAGACTCATGCGCATGCCGAAATCACCGGGAGCCCAGCCGATATCAACCAATGAATCCGGCACGATACGCTCGGCGAACCCGAGCACTTCGAATCCTTTCAACGGCTTTCCGTCCGCATCCGCGCCGGTGTTCGACAGCGAATAGCGGATGAAGCCGTCGGCGAAAAGCGATTGCACCACGAGTTGCTCGGGATCATGACGCGAAGGATTCAGATGGAGCGAGCAGATCTCGGTGTGGACGATGTCACAGCGGGCTTCCTCCTTGGAGCTGGAGGCCAAATACCCTGCGGCGATGCGGACGGCCGGCAGCGCGGCATAGCATCCCATGTGGTACGCGTGCGTAACCCCGGTGGAAGCGTGCCACCCACGTTCTTCCACCAATACCTGTACGGCGGAAGGGGCGGCGTAGCCCGTGCAGGTCACGTGAATCAACTCGTCGGGAGCGTCGGAATCCTTGGGAGCGTCGGAATCATCAGTACCCTCAGTACCCTCAGTACCATCAGTACCATGGGGACCTTCGGTTCCGTCGTACAGTGCGCGAACGGCACGCTCGGCCAAGGTGGCGAAGGCGTCCATGCGGGCTGCGGTGCCAGCCCCTTGCGGCAAACGGTCGACCGGGAATAGATCCTTGTCGGAGAAGTTCTCGTCGAGGAATTCTCCCAGATCGCTGTACCGAAAGCCCACCGTCTCGGGCGAAGGTGCGAAGCGACGCAAGTGTCGTTCCATTTGCCGACGAAAGGCATCTAGGTTGAAATCGGGATCGAAGCGAGGATCGGAAGGTTGTAAACCCGCCTGCACCGTTTGTTCCGCGCGGGCATGTGCGGCCGCGAGCCAGTGCACCACCTCGGCGTGCGCCCCGCGGAAGGCGGGAAGATGGGTGCGGAAATCGTGGAGGACCGGGCGGGATTCCGTTCCCATGCCGCGTGCTGTCGGTGAACTCATGGGTGGAAGATACACCCCCCTCACAGCGTGGAGGGCCGTAAAAACCCGAATGGGGTGAAGACCCTAGGGGACTCTTCTTTGCCGCATTATTTCGAGCGAGCGCTGCGACCGCGCCAGCGGAGGATCCGGCCGACCACATACACAAGCAGGCCACCGACCATCACATCGTAACCGATTTTGGAGTACAATGTGGGATGCGCACTTCGCGGTCCGACATAAAGGAGTATTCCGGCTAATACCACGCAAAAGAATCCGGCCATCATCAACTTCCAGCCAAGTTTTTCGCGAGGGGTCTTTTCGGGTTTGATTTCCATGCGGGCTAATATAGCGAACAGTCGACGATTTACAGTATTCGGTAGCGATCCATTAGGTTTTCTTACTGTGGACTGTCAACCGTAAACCGTGAACTCCCCTACCGGTTCAAATGAAAAATCAACCCTGAAATGTCTGCAGGGGTGACCCCGGCGATGCGTTGGGCATCCCCCACCGTGAGCGGACGTCGACGGGAGAGCTTCTGCAAAGCCTCCCCGGAAAGGCCCTTGGCCGCAGTGTAATCGAAGTCGGCGGGAATGCGCAGCGCCGTGAGCTTAAGCGTCCGGTCGATCTCGCGTCGTTGACGGTCGAGAAAGCCTTGGTACTTCTCGGAGGCTTCGAGGGCGATGATCTCGGCGTTCGTCCACTCTGTGACGGGAATCTGAAGGTAACCCAGCAACCCGGAGAGCGAGACTTCGGGACGGCGCAGCAGGGGCAGCGCTTGCACGGATTCGGTCACCGGCTGCCCCCCCTGCGCCGTCAGGAATACGTTGATGAACTCGGGAGTCACCTTCGTGGACGCAAGCCGGGCGCGCAAGGCCTCGAAGCGGGCCGCGCGCGCCCGGTACTTCGTCAGCACCGCATCGTCCACCATGCCGAGCGCATGGCCCTTCTCGAGCAAACGATCCTCGGCATTGTCCTGCCGCAAGTGCAGGCGGTATTCCGCGCGCGAGGTGAACATGCGGTAGGGTTCGTCGATTTCGAGATTGACCAGATCGTCCGCGAGCACGCCGATGTAGGACTCCGCGCGCGAGAGCACGAAGGGCTCCCGGCCCTGCACCTTGAGGGCGGCGTTGATGCCCGCCACCAGTCCCTGCGCCGCGGCTTCTTCATACCCCGAGGTGCCGTTCACCTGGCCTGCGAAGTACAGACCCGCCATCAGGGGGTCGCGGCATTCGAAGGTGGGATGCAGCTGCGTCGCGTCCACTGAGTCGTATTCCACCGCATAGCCATAGCGCAGCACGCGGCAGTTGCGGAGGCCTGGGAGGGTGCGCAAGGCCGCATCCTGCACCTCGGCCGGGAGGCTGGAGGAGAAGCCGTTTACGTAAATGCGGCCCGCGCGTTCGCCTTGCAAGCCTTCCGGTTCGAGGAAGAGCTGATGCGAGTCGCGGTCGGCGAAACGGGCGATCTTGTCTTCGATCGAGGGGCAATAGCGCGGGCCGATTCCGGAGATGAGCCCGGTGAACATCGGGCTGCGATCGAACCCGGTTTTCAGGATCTCGTGCGTCTCGCTGCTGGTGCGCGTGATCCAGCAGGTGGCGCGGTTGCGGATGGGGCCTTCGGTACGAAACGAAAACGGAAATGGTTCCGCGTCACCGTGCTGCACCTCGACCTCGGTGTAATCGAGAGAGTCAGCCGCAAGGCGGGCCGGGGTTCCGGTTTTGAGCCGCCGGGTTTTGAGACCCATGCCCTTGAGGGTTTGCGCGAGTTCCACCGCGGCGGGTTCGCCGATGCGTCCGCCGGTTTTGGCTTCGAGCCCGGTGTGCATCACTGCGCCGAGGAAGGTTCCCGAAGTGATAACGAGCGCACGACAGGTCAGCTGAGGAAGAGTCCCGAGGCGAAGCCGATAGGCTCCCTCGGAATCTCGATCAAAATCCGTCAGCTCTCCACCGATCAAGGTCAGGTTCGGCGTCCGCCCCAAAATCTCCTGCATGCGGGCGGCGTAATCATCCATGTCCATCTGCGCGCGCGGTCCCCAAACGGCCGGCCCTTTGGAGAGGTTGAGCATGCGGAACTGAATGCCCGACTGATCGGCGACAAGGCCCATTAATCCGCCGAGCGCGTCGATATCGCGGACGAGTTGACCCTTGGCCACGCCGCCGATGGCCGGGTTGCACGACATGCGCCCGATGGCCTTAAGATCCATGGTGACCATGGCCGTATTGCGCCCCAGCCGCGCCGCGGCGAAGGCAGCCTCGATGCCGGCATGGCCGCCGCCGATGACGACGACGTCGAAGTGGGAAGGGACTGGGTTCACGGGAGGGTAAAATTAGTTTACGGTAGACCGTTGACCGTTTACAGTAAAACCACAAAACGTGGCCTGTAAAGGAGCAGAAAGGCGATTCCGTCCTTTCCGGAACTAATTTCTGAAGGCAAAATCCCGGTTTAGAAACACCTCTTCCCGGTGCTTTCAACCGTAAACCGTATACTGTAAACTGTTCACTCGATCGTCCCCGGAGACTCCCCCGCTGTGAAATACTGGCTGATGAAATCGGAACCTCAGGATTTTTCCATCGACGACCTGCGCAAGCGGCCCGGGCAGATCGAGCCGTGGTCTGGCGTTCGGAATTACCAAGCGCGGAATTACATGCGCGACGATATGAAGCTCGGGGATCCGGTGTTGTTTTATCACAGCAGCGTGGTTCCGCCTGGTGTGGCGGGTTTGGCGGAGATCGCTTCGGATCCGTTTCCAGACCCCACGGCTTTCGACAAGAAATCCAAGTACTTAGATGCGAAGGCCGGAACGCACGGCACGGTTTGGATGTGCGTGAACGTGAAGTATGTGGAAACTTTTCCGCGTCTGTTGCAATTGGAAGAACTGCATCGCATTCCGGGTCTCGATTCCATGCTGGTGCTCAAGCGCGGCACGCGCCTTTCGATACAACCCGTGACGGCCAAAGAATTCAAATTGCTGATGGACTGGATTCGCAAACACCCCGATGCGCCACCGCCCGCACTCAAGGTGACGATCCCCCGCCCCGCCGCCTCGGCGCGCGGTGTGAGCAAAGGCAAACCCGCTCCGGTGATCCGAGCCGGCAAACCGGGGCGCGCATGAACCGCACTGCGGTGGTGCTCGGCGCCTCGGGCGCTGTGGGCGGCGAAGTGGTGCGGGCCCTGCTCGACTCGCCTATCTGGTCTACGGTAACCACGTTGGGGCGTCGTCCACTTGCGCTGGCTCCCGAAGAAGCCTCGCGGCGTCTTGTACAGCATGTGCTGGATGTCTCAGATCCCTCCAGCTACGAGTCGCTTCTGGCCGGGCATTCCGACGCATTCTGCACCTTGGGCGTGGGCGAGCCTTCCAAAATGTCGAAAGCGGAATTCCGCCGTATCGATTTCGACTTTGTGCTGGCGTTTGCCGAGGCATGCTATCGCCAGGATGTGCGGCACTTCACACTGCTCTCAGCCATCGGAGCCCATGCGAAATCTTCGATCTTCTATTTGCGTTCCAAGGGCGAGCTTGAGGAATCCATTCGCGCATTGGGCTTCGAAAGCGTACACCTGTTCCGACCCTCGATGATCCTCACGCCGACCAATCGTTACGGCGTCATGCAGGCGATCGTGCTCAAGGTGTGGCCGTTGCTGGATTTTTTATTGATCGGCCCGCTGCGTAAATATCGCGGTGTTTCGGTCCAGGATCTGGGATGCTCGATGGTGCGGCACGCGGAACGCGACGAAGGTCACGGGGCGAGGGTTTTTACGTGGGAAGATTTTTAACAACACAACATCACAGCAACACGGCAATAGAACACATACCAAAATATCGGAAATAGCCTTTTTGCCTTTTATTGTTGTGTTGTTGTGATGCTGAATTGTTCTCCGTCTACGTTGCGTTCTCCAGCGCGACACCTTCCTCGCCTGCGAAAACGGGATTCCGAAGGGTCTCTGTCTTGGGCTTGCGCCCGTCGGCCAGAATGCGAGCCGGCACGGGTTTCAGATCGCTCACCAGACCAACGGCCTTTAGGGCCTTCAGGCCGTAGAAGCTGAGGTCGATTTCCCACCAATAAAAACCCTGCCGCGCACTGTTCGGGTAATGATGGTGGTTGTTGTGCCAGCCCTCACCCAGGGTGATCAGCGCCAGCCAGAAATTATTGCGGCTGGCGTCGGAGGTTTTAAAGCGACGTGAGCCAAAAACATGCGCCAGCGAGTTGATTGTGGCCACGCCATGGAATAGCACCACGGTGGAGACCACAAAGCCCCACACCAGCATTTGCCAGCCGTTCGTGCCCAAGCTCGGGAACCAATGCTGGAGCGCCACACCGAGCACGTAGGTGAACACACCGGTGAGCGCAGGAGCGATGGCGTCGAAGCGGTCGAGAAAGACGAGCTCGGGGAATTTGGTCAGGTCCTTAACGAGGTCGAGACGCGGAGCGACGTATTTTTGGCGGCCCCACCAACCTATGTGACTGTTCCAGAAATCGCCCTCTTGCAGCGGCGAGTGCGCGTCTTCGGGGGTGTCGGAAGTGGCGTGGTGATGACGGTGGTGCGAGGCCCACCACAGCGGGCCGCGTTGGGCCGCGGAATTACCCAGAAAGGCCAAGGCGAACTGCATGGGACGCGATGCCTTGTAGGTACGGTGCGCAAAGTAGCGGTGGTAGACGGCTGTGATGCCGAACATGCGTACCACGTAGAGCGCGACCGCCACGGCGACGGCGATCCAACTGACGCCGACGACGAAGACGAACAGCACCGAAAGGTTGAGCAGGATGAACGGGATCGGCACCACCCATTTGCGACCATCATCCCCAGGGGCCGCGACGGCCTCGGGACGATGGTGGGCGTCGAAGATGTTGATCAGGCGGCGGCCGAGGCGTGAAATCGGTGAAGTCAGGTGAATCATGGTGCTAATAAAACACCAAATGACCCGTCAGGCCCGTTGTATTGTGTGGTCTGACAGGATTTTACAGCCTGACATTTGCTTACAAACCGCCGATCAACCGCCCAAGTATTTCCTCGGAATGCGCGCGTTCAGGCCGACCAGAATCTCGTAGGCGATGGTGCCGGCGCGCGCGGCGAGTTCTTCCACCAATATGGTTTCCGAAGTGCCGTCCTCCGCGACCTGAGTACCGATCAGTACCGCTTCGTCGCCGTTGTAGGCCTCCCCCGCCCCGATATCCACCATGAGCTGATCCATGCAGATGGCGCCCACCACGGGCACGCGACGCCCCCGGATGAGTACCTCCGCTTTGTTGCTGAGGGCGCGCGGATAGCCATCGCCGTAGCCCACGGGCAAGGTGACCACCCGTGTGTCGTGTTCGGGTTTCCAGAGGTGGCCGTAACTGACCCCGTTCCCCGCCTTGACCACCTTGAAGTACACCACCTTGGTCTTCAGCGAAAGTACCGGTTCCAGACCGAGGGGATCTTCGACTCCAGGTGCAGGATGCACGCCGTACAGCGAGATGCCGGGGCGCACCATGTCGAGATGCGTGGCGGCGCTGCGCAGAATGGCGGCAGAGTTGGCGATGTGCCGCAGCGGCATCGGGAGCGCATGTCGTTCGAAGAAACGGGCGCACTCCAGAAAACGTTCCAGCTGTAATTCCGTGAAGGAAAAATCGGCTTCGTCGGAACGGGCGAAGTGGGAGAAGATGCCGGTGACGTCGGTCCATTTGAGTGAGAGCGTGCGTTCGAGCAAGGCATCGCTGGTGTCGTGATGCACGCCGAGGCGTTCCATGCCGGTGTCGATCTTCAGGTGGACGCGGGCACGGCGCCCCATGGCAGCGGCAGTGGCTTCGATATGGTCGAGTTTGGAGACCGAAGAAGCGGTGATATCGAGATCGTGTTCGATGTAAAGGCGAGCCTGGTCGGCGAGGATGCCGCCGAAAATGAGGATGGGGATCTTGACTCCCGCCCGGCGCAGGATGATGCCCTCTTCAACATAGGCGCAGCCGAGGAAATCGACCCCGGAGGCCTCTAGGTGCAGGGCGCATTTTTCGAGCCCGTGCCCGTAAGCGTTGGCCTTGACCACCGCCATCACCTTGGTGGCGCTTCCGTTTTTACGGACGTGGGTCTGGATGCGGCCGAGATTACGGGCCAGCCGCCCCAGGTCGACGGTCATTACCGCAGGCCGGGTCGAGAGCAGGCTGATATTGGGATTCAGGGATTCCATCTTGCGGGGACAATATAGGTGGGGCAAAGCTTAATGTGGACGAAGTTGATTTGGGGCAAAGCCCTCAACCCGGCCCTCTCCCCCCCGCCTACGCGGGGGCCGGCACGGGAGAGGGCGGAAGACCTCTTTGGCGGGCGGGACGCGAGGCCACAAGCGCCCATCTTTTCTAAACTTGCAAGACTATGCGACGTAATCTGCTACACCCCGGTGCCACGGAACTTGTCTACGAAATCCGGGAAATCGTCAAAAAAGCCCAGCTTTTCCAGCAACAGGGCGTTGAGATCTTTTGGGAAAACATCGGTGACCCGGTGCAAAAGGGCACGCCCATTCCCGAGTGGATGAAGAAAATCGTCGCCGACCTGGCGATGGATTCGAAGAGCTACGGCTACTGCCCTACCAAGGGCGTGCTCGAAACCCGCAAGTTTTTGGCCGCGCGCACGAACGCGCTGGGCGGCGTGCAGATCACCCCGGAAGACTTCCTGTTCTGCAACGGCGTCGGTGATGCCATCAGCAAGGTGTACCAGTACCTCGATCCGGGTTCGCGCGTAATCGGCCCGTCGCCGGCGTATTCGACGCATAGCTCCGCCGAGGGCGGACACGCGGGCCAAGCGCCCATCACCTACCGTCTCGATCCGGAAAACCACTGGTATCCGGACATGGAAGAGCTGCGCAACAAGATCAAGTTCAACCCCGGCATCGTGGGCATCCTGATCATCAATCCCGACAATCCGACCGGCATGGTCTATCCCGAGTCGGTGCTGCGCGAGATCGTTGCCTTGGCGCGCGAGTACAAGCTGTTCATCATCGCCGACGAGATCTACACGCACATCACCTACAACGGTGCAAAGGCCGTGCAGCTCGCCGAAGTGATCGGCGACGTGCCGGGCATCGGCATGAAGGGTTTATCGAAGGAACTTCCCTGGCCGGGTTCGCGCTGCGGTTGGCTCGAGTTCTACAATACAGATAAGGACCCCGAGTTCGCCCGCTTGGTGAAAACCATCGAAGATGCGAAAATGCTCGAGGTGTGTTCGACCACGCTGCCGCAGCTGGCCTTGCCGCCGATCCTCTCGCATCCCGAATTCCCGGCGCACCGCGAGCGCGTGAACAAAGACATCGAGCTGCGCGGTGACGTGGTGGTGAAGGCACTGAAGGATGTTCCCGGCTTGATCGTGAACAAAACCTATGGCGCGTTCTACAACACCATCCTATTCAAGACGGGCGTTTTGAAACCGGGACAGAAGCTGAAGGTCGAGAACCCGGGAGCGGCGAAATTGGTCGAGGGCATGGTAGACGGAATTCCTCTCGATAAGCGCTTCTGCTACTACCTGCTGGCGGCCACGGGCATTTGCGTGGTACCGATCTCGTCGTTCTGCTCCGATCTGCTCGGCTTCCGCGTGACGCTCTTGGAAGAGGATCCGAAGAAGATGGAGTGGTTGTATGCGAGGCTGAAGGCTGCGATTGCGGAGTATATCGCGTCGTAACGAGCGAGCGCGTAGAGTATCGTACTCCTACGCGTACTCGTACCTCGTACTCGAAAAAACGAGGTATGAAGAAATCGAAGAGCCCCGCAGACAAGGTCCTGCGGGGCTCTTTTGTTGGATGAGAATACCGACGACCCCTACTCCGGCACGACTCCCTCAACCGCTCCAGTGGCCGGGCCGACATCTTCCCCAACGTTCGACGGCGCCGCACCGCCGCCCGTGGTATCCGCATCATCCCGCTCGATATACGGCCCGGAGCGCAACTGTCGCCACTCCTCGTCCGACAGAATCGACCCGAGAGAATCGAAAGCCTCCGCAGGGTCCCGACCGAGAGAGTCGCCCTCGGGAGAAATGGACCGCAATAATCCGTAGTTTCGTGACACCCGATTTTTGTGGGAGAGGTAGGCTCCAGAGGGTCGGTTCGGATTCCACTTCGTGGGCGCGGGCAGCAGGCAAACGAGGCTGAGCATTTGCTCCTGCGTCAATTGAAGCACGTCCTTACCGAAGTGATAGCGGGCGCCCTCGCGTACGCCGAACACGCCGGGCCCGAATTGGGCGATGTTGAGATAGATCTCGAGGATGCGGTCCTTGGTCAAGGTCTGCTCGAGCAAAAGGGCCAAGGCGGCTTCGCGCACCTTGCGGCTCATTTCCTTCTCGCCCCCGAGATAAAGATTCTTCGCGGTTTGTTGCGTAATCGTGCTGGCCCCACGCATCTTCCGACCGGCTTGATGGTTGGCCACGAGGGCGTACTCGATTTGTTCGAGGTCGAAACCCTGGTGCGAATAGAACTTGGCGTCTTCGGCGACAAGCGCCAATTGTTGGATCATGCGCGGGATCGAATCCAACGGGATCCACGTGCGGCGGATAGCGATCTCCGGATGGTCGGCGTGTTCCGATTCAATGAAGGCGGTTGTTTCGGGCTGATGCTTCCGCAATGAGCGGATGTCGCCGATGTGGAAGTAATTCCAAACTTCCATCGTAAGCATCAGCAGGAAAAGCAAAGCCACGCCGAGGGCGATCTGATAGACGAACCAAATGCCTTTGAAGGCCCAAAGAACACTACGCCAAACCTTGGATGTTTTTGAACTGTCAGATTCTTTCATTTTTCCGCTTTCAGCCATTAATTGAGTCGTACTCCTACGCGCACTCGTACCTCGTACTCGAGTTCGTTCTGCTTCAAGACGCTCGATTTTTCGAGTACGAGTAGGAGTACGAAGTACGCGTACGATTTAGAAACGCCGCACCTCGGGAATGCCTCCCGGTTGTACATTTCAGAACACGAAAGATACCATATGACCTTGTTCCGCCCCTGCATCGATCTCCACGACGGCCGCGTCAAACAAATCGTCGGCGGCAGCCTGCGTGATGGCAGCGCACCCAAAACAAATTTCGTCTCGGATCGGGATGGTGCCTACTACGCCGGCCTGTATCGTGATGCGGGACTCCGTGGCGGCCACATCATCTTACTCGGCCCGGGCAACGAGACTGCGGCCAAGGCCGCTCTGAACGCATACCCCAGTGGCATGCAGCTGGGCGGCGGCGTGACTCCGGCCGACGCCCTTTCATGGCTCGAAGCGGGTGCCAGCCATGTGATCGTCACCTCCTGGCTTTTTCCCGACGGCGACCTCAGCATGGTTCGCCTACGCGAACTCTCCGCCCTCATCGGTCCCTCGCGCCTGGTGATCGACCTCAGTTGCCGGCGTGTTACAAACGACGCGGGCGAAGGCTGGAACGTGGCCATCAACCGCTGGCAGACCGTCACGCCGGTGCGATTGGACGCGGCGCTCTTCGCCCAACTCGATCCGTTCTGCGACGAATATCTCATTCACGCGGCGGATGTGGAAGGCTTGCGGCAGGGTCTCGACTGGAAGCTCATCGCCCATCTCTCCGGCCTCACCCAAAAGCCTTTGACCTACGCCGGGGGCGCGTCTTCCTTGGCAGATCTGGAACGGATGGCGGTTGCGAGCGAAGGTCGCATGGACCTGACCATCGGAAGCGCGCTCGACATCTTCGGCGGCAGCGAAGTGACGCTCTCGGACTGCATCGCTTTCAACCGGAAGCATCTTGGATAATCCGGAAGTTTCATCGGAAGATTCGGATCGGCCTGAGTCTTCTCCCGCCCGCGTTGAAATCACCCGCGACGAACACAAGCGTCCCGTGTTGGACGCGTCCCTCGCGCTCGCTTCCCAAGGCGTCCGGCATTGGATCGAGTTCAATCCTGCCCCGGCGCAGGCCGGGGGGGGAGATTTTCTGTTGACCGTCGATCCGGGCGACGCTCCGCGCGCGCACAGCGTTCTGGGGCAATACCGGAGCGAGAACGAGGGCTACCGCGTCGAAGATCCCGAAGTCGCACCCTTCGACCTGCATGTCTCCCCCGCCCTGCATCTCGCCATCCCCGCCCTCTTTTCGTTTTGGGCGGTATCTGTGCCCTGGGGCAAATGGGTGGAACTGCAGGGCGGCGCGGCGGCGCAGCGCATTCTGCATGGAGAATGGTGGAGGGCGCTTACAGCCACGACCCTGCATGCCGATTCCGGGCACTTTCTCGGAAACATGCTCTCGGGTTACTTCATCTTCAATCTGTTGCGACGCCGCTGCGGTCCCGGCACGTTGATGCTGCTGCTAACCCTCGCGGCGTTTTGCACCAACCTCGTCGTAGCCGCGATTTCGCCCCCAGAATACTTCTCCATCGGGTTTTCCACCGTGGTATTCGCCGGGTTGGGTTTGCTGGCCGGGATTGAAACACGCTATTTCCCAAAAGCCTTGCGACCGGGATTGCGCAACATCACGCCCTTGCTCGGAGCCTTCTTCCTCGCCGTGATGACCGGTCTCGGAGAACAAGCCGATATCAAGGCCCATTTTATCGGGTTCGCGTTCGGTGTCGCCTACTCTCCGGCAGTATTCTGGTTGGCGCGGGGTGGCTTCGAGAAGGCGCTGTGGCAGGTCGCGGCCATCGTTGCGGTTTACGCCGTTTACGCTGTAGCCTGGTGGAAAGCAATCGGGTAATTCTTCTTATCGTACGCCTACCTCGTACTCGAATGCGCTTCCTTCTCGAACATACGAGGGTTCAATTGCCATTTTCGTAAGCATGGAAACAATCCGTTTCAGGAAGGCTTTGCCTTCCTGAATATTTTTTGAATCCAAACCATCACATGCCAGCAAAACGTCGAGCGTAGCAGCACATTCTAAAGCAGAACCTAAAGCAATTCTCAGAAATCTTTGCCGATCAGGTGAAGGAAGCTTTCCGTTACCCTCGGCAATATTGAGCGGAATGGATTGGGAGGCTCGAAGAATCTGATCCTTAGCGTTACGATGAATTCCTGCCAGTGGACCAGTTGTACGATAAACCCAAGCAACGAATTCAATACTGAGCCGTTAAACGTCCAATTTTTCGTATCCAAACATGGTTTTCGAGTACGAGGTACAAAGTACGAGTAGGAGTACGATTATTCAAGATGACGACGACCTAATCGTCCATCGAATCGACGCCCGATGCACGCGGGATCTGGCCGTCGACCCCGAAGATCTTCGTCAGTATCGCGGCGCGCATCCACATGCCGTTGCGCTCCTGACGCCAATATTTGGCGCGCGGATCTTCGTCCACATCGGGATGAATCTCGTCGCGGCGCGGTAGCGGATGCATGATCACTGCATCCTTTCTCATGCGGGGAAGATGTTCCATGCCCAACTTGAAGCGGCTGAGGTCGACCTTCGACGACTCGCCGCCCTGATCGTATTCGTCCTGGATACGCGTCACATAGAGCCCGTCGAGCGAGGGCAGCACGCTTTCCATGTCTTCGGTCTCGGTGTAGGCAACGCCGTATTCGCGCAGGTGCGCCTTAATGTCCTCTTCCATCTTGAACGCCGGGGGCGCGATAAAGACCAGATTGACGTCTTTGTACACCTTCATCAGGTAGCTCAGCGAGCGCACCGTGCGGCCGCGCTTGAGGTCGCCCATCATGGCGATGGTTTTGCCGTCAATGCCGCCGCGATGCCGGAAGCTGCGCTCCAGCGTATAAATGTCGAGCAGTGCCTGCGTGGGGTGCTGGTCCTTACCGCTGCCGGCGTTGAGTACGGGAACGGGGCGGCGGATATGGTCGAAAAGGTTCGCCGCCGATTCCGCCAGCCCCTCTTCCTTGGTACGCATGATGATCACATCCACGTAGGAGCTAAAGGTGCGCAGGCTGTCGAGGAGGCTCTCCCCCTTGATTTCCGACGAAGTGGATGCATCGCGGATTTCGCTGGTCTGGATACCCAACAGTTGGCAGGCGTTGTTGAAGCTCAAAAAAGTGCGCGTCGAAGGTTGCGTGAAGTAGAGCATGGCGCGCTTGTCGGCGAGCAGCCCGCGCAGAAACGTCAGGCCTTCCCGGGTCTTGGCGACGCGCCGCACGGCCGTGGTCAATTCGCACATGCCGTCGAGTAAGGCGCGGTCGAATTGTTGGGTTTTAAGTACGTGGAAGAACGGAGTGGCGGCGGATGAGGGCATGGGCTTGAAATTAGGAATCGGAGAGGCGTTTGATTGGGATGAATTGACCCCGACCAAGGGCATTAGCGGACAGCGAACAGCCGTCTTCGTTTTTTCGAGTTGTTCTAGCTGTTTGCTGTCCGCTGTTCGCTGTCCGCTATCTAAATTCCCCCCCCATGGCCAAAATCAATTCGAATTACCAGAAGCTTCAGGCAGGTTACCTCTTTCCCGAAATCGGCCGGCGCGTCCGTGCATTCGCCGCAGCGAACCCCGAGGCGAAAATCATCCGGCTGGGAATCGGTGACGTGGTGCTGCCCTTGCCCGAACCCATCGTACAGGCGATCAAGGACGCCTCTGACGAAATGGGCGCGCGGGAGAGCTTCCGGGGCTACGGTCCCGAACAGGGCTACGACTTCCTCCTGAGCGCGATCGCCGACCACTATAAGTCCCAAGGGGCGGCCGTGGAAGCCGACGAAGTGTTCGTTTCGGACGGATCGAAGTGCGACACGGCCAACATCCAGGAAATCTTCGGGCTCGACAACGTGATCGCCGTTACGGATCCGGTTTATCCGGTGTACGTGGACACCAACGTGATGGCTGGGCGCACAGGGGAGGCCAAGGACGGACGCTACGGCAAGCTGGTGTATTTGCCCACCACGGCTGAAAACGGCTTTGAGCCCGCGCTGCCGACCGTTAAGGCCGATATCGTCTATCTCTGCTCACCGAACAACCCCACCGGGGCCCTCATGTCGCGCGCTTCGCTCGAGAAGTGGGTCAAGTACGCGAAGGAAAATGAAGCGATTCTTCTGTACGACGCCGCTTACGAGGCCTTCATTCAAGAGCCCGGCCAAGTGCATTCGATTTTCGAAATTCCCGGCGCACGGGAAGTGGCGATCGAGTTCCGCAGCTTGTCGAAAACCGCAGGCTTCACGGGCGTGCGCTGTGCCTACACGGTTGTGCCCAAGGACCTCAAGGCCCGGAACGACCAGGGTGAGTTGGTGGGGGTTCACGGTTTGTGGCTGCGCCGGCAAACCACCAAGTTCAACGGCGTCTCCTACCCGATCCAAAAGGCCGCCGAAGCCGTATTCTCGCCCGCCGGCAAAAAGGCTGTGGCGGACAACATCGCCTATTATATGGAAAACGCCCGCATCATCCGCGAAGGGTTGGCCGCCGCGGGTCTGACGGTTTATGGCGGCGTGAACGCCCCCTACATCTGGCTGAAAACGCCGGCCGGCTTGGGATCATGGGATCTCTTCGACAAGCTGCTGAACGAGGCGCACGTGGTAGGCACTCCGGGTGCGGGCTTCGGCACCTGCGGCGAAGGGTATTTCCGCCTTTCAGCCTTCGGCATCCGCGAGAACGTGGTCGAGGCGGTGGCGCGGATCACCAAGATTCTTTAGGAGAGGCGACAGCCGCTCCGCTTCAGCACCGGAGCAGCTGAACCGTTTCCTCACCTAAACCTTCTAAAATAGCGTTTTGGTTATACTTGCGGCCTAAAAGCAAGGCGCGTTCCCAGCCGAGGCCGTAGATGAAAATTCCCTCTTCCTCGGGCCATTCCCCGGTGGGATCGCGGGAGATTCCGGGTAAGACGGCGTACCCCGCACCGCGCAGGTACAGCTCCAGCTCTTCCTGTTTTTTGCGGTTCACGAATTCCATCTGGATTTCGGAACCGGGATTCCAAGCGGTGATGTAGGCCCATGTGCTGTGCGGGCCGAAGTGCAAGGCTGCCTCGGGTGCCATGCGTGCGATCCCTTCCGCTCTCTCCCCCACCCTTAGCAACAACCGGTCGTCGGGGAGACCGATCCAGTATTCGGCCCGAATGTAGGCCCCCCATAATCCAAATTCCTGGGGATTCATGTTCAGGCGTTCCTGTTGTTCATGGCCAAAGGAAGAAGGTACCCGGGTTCAGGCGGTTGCGCAGGCCGCCTATCCAGCGGTTCAGTTCGTTCAGTCCGGTGCCCCCCTTGATGCCGCCGAAACCGCTGCGTGACTCGGGCGACAGAAATTCATCGAGCGGACTGCGCGGTTCGGGTTCGGTGGTCCACTCGATATCCTTTGACACCTTGGCGCGGGCGATCAACCATGCGCGCGCTTCGTCGAGCCCCCCGAGGGTATCTACCAACCCCGCCGCATAGGCTTGGCGGCCGGTGAAGACGCGGCCGTCGGCGAGCAGCTTGAGTGAATCAACCGGAATGCCGCGCGCAGCGGAAACGTCGGCGAGGAACTGCGCGTAGGTATCGTCGATCACGTGTTGCAGATAGACCAGTTCCTCGGGTGTGGCCTTACGTGCCGGGTTGCCGACGTCTTTGAGTGCCCCGCTTTTGACGGTCTGCAACGAGACACCGACCTTGTCGAGCAGTTGTTCGATTTCGGGAAACTGGAAAATCACGCCGATGCTACCGGTGAGGGTTCCGGGGTTGGCGAAAATTTTTTCTCCCGCCAGGGAGATGTAGTAGCCGCCAGAGGCGGCGATGTTGCCGAAGCTCACCGCCAGCGGAATGCCCTGGGCGCGCAGCGCTTTGAGCGATCCGAAAATCTCCTGTGAAGAGCCGACCGCTCCACCCGGAGATTCGACGCGTAGCAGAACACCTTTGCATTGGTTGTCTTCGCGAAGGTGGTCGAGGATCTCCAACACGGGTTCCGAGTTGTAGATGGGGCCTTCGACCTTGAGTAACACAAGATGGGGTCCGGTGGGCTCCGTGAAGGCGTCACGGGACATGTGGCGAATGAGACCGAATACCGAGGCGACCATCAGGCAGAATCCCGCAACGGCCGCCAGAAGAAGCACCAGCAAGGTTTTGCCGAACAACGAGAAACGCTTATCGCTCAGTTCACTCATGATGGCTCCGAGGATCGCGGAAAATATTGAGAAGGTTGATACGGCTGAGACAATCGGGTAGCCATTGATTCAGGAAATTACAATCCTGACAACGGGATGCGGTCGTCAATAGGCCTCTACCCGAAAATGCCGGGAGCGGACAAAGCAGACGAAGGAGCTGGTGGAGCGAAACGGAGGGATTTAGCGAACGCGGATGCGTTGACCGGGCTGCAACGACTCGGAAAGACCGTCGTTGAGACGCTTGAGATCGTCGACCGTGTGGCCGAAACGCGAAGAAATCGCCCAGAGGTTATCGCCCGTGCGCACCTTATAGTATGACGAGCTTTCGTTCGAGGCAAGCAAAATGGATTCCCTTCCGCTTACGGGAATGGTGAGGGCCTTGCCGACCTTGAGCAGTGAACCGGGACGCAAGCCGTTGGCTTGGCGTAAAGCACTGACCGGCACGTGATAGCGCGAGGCGATGCCAGAGAGCGTTTCACCTCGGCGGACAGCATGGCGCTGGCTGCCGGTGCGTTCCCGACGCTCTTGGCTGGAGGCGACTGCCGAAAGGGGACGCGGAATGGTGAGCATTTGTCCCACGCGTACCCGGTTGCTTTGCAAGCCGTTGGCGGCGCGCAGGTCGGCCATGGAGACGCCGTAACGGCGCGAGATACGCGACAGGGTCTGACCGCGCAGTACGCGATGCGTGCCGAGGGACTGTGCGGACGCGGTATCGATGTCTTCGAGGTTGGCGAGGAAGATATCGCGCGTTCCGACCGGCAGATAAAGCGTGTATCCGGCGGTGCGGCCGGGAGGCGTGCTCCAGCGACGCAAGGCGGGGTTCAGGCTTTTGAGGGAGTCTTCCGAAATGCCCACAGCCTCGGCCACGCCCTTGAGCGGCAGGGTGCGCAGGACGGTGGCGGTGTCGACCCGCAACGGCTCCACGGCGGTGTTGGTCGTGTTGAATCCGAAGATTCCCCGGTTGCGACCGATGATCATGGCGGCAAGAATCTTCGGAACGTAGTAGCGCGTTTCCTTGGGAAGCATCATATCCCAATACGTCAGGCCGGGTTCCGCGCGCAATTGGCGGCGGATGCGACCCTCGCCGCAGTTGTAAGCGGCCATGGCCTGATGCCAGTCACCGAACTCGCCGTAGAGGTCTTCGAGGTAGTCGAGGGCTGCGTCGGTGGCTCGCATGGGATCGCGACGCGCGTCCTCCCACCAATCATCCTGCAACCCGTAGCGACGACCGGTAGGGCTGATAAACTGCCAGAGACCGCTGGCACTGGCGTGACTCCAGGCCTTGGGATTGAAACCGCTTTCCACCATGGCGAGGTAGACCAGATCGCGCGGCATTCCGCGTTGCTGGAGCTTGTCTTGGATCATGGCTTCATAGCGAGCCTTGCGCTGCAGCCACAGTTGGAAATAATCGCGACCGGGGCCGGTGAAAACACGCATAGCCTGCAGCACAGCATGCGGGAGCGGCGACGGCAGGGGAATTTCGAAGTTGCGATCGGGAAGGCGCGGAAGCAGAGCTTCCAGGTCCTCGACTGAGGTCAGGGACACTTCGTCGATTTCCTGATCGAGGTAGTCCGACATGTCCTCGGCCCCGCCCATTCGGCTTGATTGGGCCGTGGCTTCGACGAGCCAGGTGCGAACGCTGTCGCTCCAGAGAGTTGCAGCGGCCTGCCGGGAAGGATCGAGATCGCCGGAGGCGTCAAGAATGGCTAGGTGTGTGAGCGCGCTGTCGAGATATTGGGTGGCTTCGAACCAAGCTGCGTCGCGCATACTTTCGCGACCGAGACGGATAAACTCGGCACATTCGGAAGCGTCGAGAGAAGTCAGGAAGGCGGGATCGGCAACAACCACGGAGCCCGTGGATGTGGCAGCGACGGAGTTGCGCGGCTGGGAACTAGAGGCGACGGGCGCAGGACGGTTCGATGCACACCCGCCTAGCAAGACGGAGGCAAGCATCGCTGGCAGCGCCCAAGACAGCGCCCCACGGGTCGCAATCAATCGGCGCGCACGGGAAACCCCTTGCACGTTCAGCATCTCATTCCTCGAAGTCCAAGTCCTCGGCATAGTCGTTCCACATGTCGGATTTCTTGAACTTGGGGTTGTCGAAGTCCACTTCTTCGTCTTCTTCGTCCCCGTCTTCTTCAACATCCTCGGATTCGCTTTCAAACGGCTCCAGATCGTCAAAATCGTCGTGCTTGGGACGCCGTCCGAAGCGCCAGACCGAATCCTGTTTTTGCGATTCGTTCTTGTGCGAATCGCCGATCGGCGATTCGCTGTTCGACTCGCGTCTGCGCGTCATGAGATCCCTCCTCCCCGCTGTGGGGATGCCTTTTTTTTTGGCAAATATATCATGGGACACCCGGATGTCAACCAGAGCCGAGGCCGGGATTGAAATCACGAAGGGTCCAAGGTACGAAGTCACCTTGTTACGGGCCTGCGAGGCCATTTCCAAGAACTGTAAGAACTTTACCGTCATTTGCCCGGAAAACGCAAAACACGCACGCGAACGACGTTTTCGATGGCAGACAATGCGGCCTCGACTCCTTCGGGCAGATCTTGCTCCAGATCGATCACGTTGTAACCGACCTTTCCGTTGCTTTCGTTGGTGAACGACTGGATGTTCAAACCGGCAGCGCCAACGACCTGGGTGACCGCTGCGATCATGTTGGGAACGTCGCGATTGATGACGATGATGCGCGCACGGGTGGAATCCTGCGGGAACACTTCGACGACAGGGAAGTTGACGGAGTTGTTGATGACGCCGTACTCGAGGTAGTTGCGCACCTGCTTGACCGCCATCACGGCGCAGTTTTCTTCGGACTCCGCCGTGCTCGCACCGAGATGCGGCGTGGTGATGACCTTGTCGTTGCCGAACAGTGCCTTGGACGGAAAGTCTGTGATGTAGGTGCCGACCTTGCCCGAGGCTATCGCGCCGAGAACCGCGGCGTCGTCGTAGATACCCTTGCGCGCATAATTGAGCAGAATGACGCCGTCGCGGGCGGTTTCCAGCTGCTTCGCGCCGATCAGGTTTTTCGTGTGTTCCGAAAGCGGCACGTGCACCGAGATCACATCGGCGGCGCGGATAACCTCTTCGAGCTTGTGCGACATCTCGACGCGGCTGTCGAGTGCATGAGCGTTCGTGAGCGTCGGGAACGGGTCGTATCCGATCACGTGCATACCGCGATGTACGCCCGCATTGGCCACGAGCACGCCGATTTTGCCGAGACCGATCACGACCAGGGTTTTGCCCATGATTTCAAAGCCGGCAAAGCGGGACTTGCCCTTCTCGACCTTTTCGTTGAGCACCTTGTCGTCGTCTTCACCGGCGAGCGACTGCGTGAACTCGATGCTGTGGTGCACCTTGCGGGCCGCGATGCCAAGCATGATGAAGACCAGCTCCGCAACCGCGTTGGCGTTCGCACCGGGGGTGTTGAAGACGCAAATGCCCCGTTCGGTGGCCTTGTCGATCGTAATGTTGTTCACGCCGGCGCCGGCACGGGCGATGCACTGCACGCTCGGATACCCTTCGGCATCCACCAGCGCGCTGCGCACCAAAAGCGCATCCGGGGTTCCCGAATCGGACGACACCGCGTAATCGCCTGTGAAGTGTTTGAGGCCCTGCTGGGAGATGTTGTTGAGAGTCTGAATGCGATACATGCGGCGGTCCCGGGTTTTTGGGATTTTTCAGTGGTTTGACCGGCCAAAGTTAGCCGCCGGAACCCAAAACTTCAACGACAAATTTGGCGTTTTTTGCGTTTTTGCGGTGAATTTGACCGAAGAATACCCAAGGTACCGCTAGTGACAAAATTTTGTCGTCTTGCACACCGACTGGAAACCCCTGGCTTTAGTCCTAAGGGGGATGCCGCGAATGGGAGGTGTTGCGCGAAGTCAGGGTTCGGGCTTGGGCCTCGATGGCCGGCGGTAGAGGTCTTCGATCTCCCGGATGGCCTCGACCCAGTCTTCCTTAAGGCCGGCGCCGCGCTTGAAAAACACGTGGCCGCCGGCGTCTTCCGCCAGACGTTCCTGCACGAAGGCCACCGCGCAACCGAACAGGGCGCAGGCCCAGAAGAGGTAAACAAGGAGCAGGGCCACCGGTAACAGGGCCAGAGATCCGTAAAAGAGCTGGTTGCGGGCCAGAAAGAGCGCCGGAAAAAGCAACAACAAGCGGGAAAACGCATACATGGGTACGATGCCGGCCGTCGCGCCTACCAAGGCGCGTCGGAGCCGCACGCGGGTATTCGGCAAAAGGCGGATCATCAGCACCATCAGCAACCACATGAACACCAGTGCGCCCAATGATCCGAAAAGCAGGGCGCTACCGGGGATGGGAACCGAAAACGCGCGCCCGAGTCCGAGCACCCACAGAATCTTTCGCGCACGGAACAGGAGGCCGACGGTGACCAAGACCAATGCCAGCAGCAACAACAGGAAGGGTGTGTAGCGCGCGAACCGCCCCAACCATCCTCGACCGACCCGTACGTTCCACACCCGGTTCATGGCCTCTTCGATATTGCTCATCGACAGGTAGAAACCAACCAAAAGACCGAGCGAACCAAACAGGCCGAGTTGATGAAAGCGGATGGATTCGGCGCGATTGAGGCCATTCATCAAGAATCCCAGCGGGAGATCGAGGTTGAGGGAGCCGAGAAAATCGGGAATCAGGTCGCGCAACAAGTCGAGATAACCCATCCAGCCGGCGACAGAGGAGAGGATGATGGTGAGGGGAATGAAGGCGAGCAGGCTGGTGAAGACGAGCGCGGCGGCGCGCACGGGCACTTCGTTCACCGTGAAGGACAGGGCCGCGAGCACAAGGATACGCAGCAGGCGGACCAAGCGTGTGGCGGTGCCGGCGGCAGTCGGACCTTCCTCGGCGGCGCGTGCCAGCGCTTTCCAAAAGCTCGAATTGAGATGCTCGACCCAACGTACGACGGCGGGAAGTGCGGGAGGGGGTTTCAAGGGCTCTGGCATTTTAGATATTCACGGCGCATGCAGTTTTACCATCTCGTCAAATTAGCCTTTTCTGCGGCGCAATCTCTCACCCTAGGCCTCACCCTAGGGATGACGGTCGGATCTGCAAACGGAGCTCCGGCGGCACCAGTGGCTGCATCCAAATTTTACCATGGCATTGTCGAGCTGCAATCGATGCGCGCTCATGATGCGTTGAAGGCTTTTTACAACGGGAATCTTCCCAAGGCGCAACGGATGTTGCGTGAACTGGATACGATGGAAGACGAGGATACCTTGCCTCCCTTGAGCCGTTTGTTGGTAACGGCTATGCACGGGTTGTACCTGCAACGCGATGATGCGGGAAGCCCGGAAGAAGCGAACCGCCTGCGGGCTGCATTGGATTCGGCGGCGGACAAGGGATTGCACAAATGCGCCGATGCTTCGATGCGTGCTTATGCGCCCACTTGCATGTTGATCGGAGGCGGCATCCGCGGGTTTCGCGCCATCCTCAAGCTCAACACGCAATCTCCCGCGGCCGTATTGCACGAGGGTCTGGAGGCCGTCGACTTGCTCGAGAAAGGGCTCACGCTCGATAGTACCGTGCGGGATGTGCATTTGGGATTGGGCATCTTCAATGCGATGGCGGCGTCGAGTTCGCCGCGCGTGGTTCGTGCCGTGTTGCGCGCCGCTGGCCGCGGCGTGAGTATGGATGCCGGTCTCGCCCACTTGCGCCGCAGCGGATACGAAGGGCAGTATACCTCTGTGGCCAGCCAGTACTACCTGATACGCTTTCTGCTGCCGTACGATGACGAACTGCGCCGCGAGAAAATGGAGATCTTCCGCTCGCTGCGCGAAACGTACCCGCTGTCTTCCCTGAACCTGTTTTTGCAGGGGCACGAGATGCTCGCGTTCTATCCGGACAGCTTTTATCGGGCCCGTTCGCGCGCCTCGCTCGCACGCCGAATACGCGGGGTAGAGCCACGGGATTATGCAGGCCAGCGCTATTTGAATCTGGCGAAGTACCAGTATACCTTGCTGGATCCCGATCCCCCCGGAACACTGGCACCTGACACCAGCTTCGATTTGGGAGGATATGCATTCTATCCCGCCTACATCGCGGCGCTTCGCCTGCGTCGCACGATCCAAGAGGCCGGTCCCGACGCCCCGGACCGAGCGGAACAGTTGAAGCAGTTGCAGGCCATGCGTAAAAAATTGCTGACGCGCATCCGCAAAACGGATTTAAGTACGCCGAACCAAGGCCTGTACTTATGGCAGGTGGGCGAGGCGTTGCGCCCCGAACAGTTTTCGAATCAATCCGCGGATACTGCGGTCACGATCTCGAAAGATGCGGGAAAGTCACGCAAACCTCCCGATAAATAGGCAGTCGCGGCAGCGACCAAGGCCGACCATTCCCCAGGTTCCAATGCTGCCCGCAGCGGGGCCAAAAAACCGGGAGCAGTCTTCTCACTCGTTCCTCGGGACTTCCCGTCCTCACCACCCGCGCGCACGAACCATGCATGCGCCTGTGAGGGCGTGAGGCGGCGCTTGTCTTCGTAGCGGTGTGTACGTCGCAGAACCTTGGTGCATCCTGCGGCCCGCAAAGCATTTTCCCACGCCATGCCCGGTGTGGGTGTTTGTGCCCGACCTCCGGAATCTGAGGAATCTCCAGAACTTTCGAGTTGTGTCTTGATGCGTTCGACCGTTTCAAAAACCTTATCGCGTAAAGCCGGCGAAGAGTCCGACAACCAGACATTCCAGGCAATCGATTCAGGCGGACGGCGGCATGCGAGCGCCCAAACAGTGCCCTTGGCAGCCTGGGATGCGGTCGCCACTACGCCTCGGATCCATTCCTCCGGACTGTGCTCGGGTAAATCAATGCCCAATCCGAGAATGGCATCGAATTGAGGCGAACCGTGCGTTTCACCGGCGATACCCGATCCTGTCCGCAACACATGCGGCAATGTATCGAGCGAAGACACACAGAGCACCGGCCGAAAGAGGGGGTCGACGCGACGGATCCACGCTTCGAGTTCCTCAGCTTCGGTAGCATTTTCGCACCGGGTCCAAACGCCGCCTTCCACGCATCGACGCAAGGATTCCCAGGTGAGAAAACCATGGTGTCCGCCGAGATCGAGCACAAGACTCTCGCGTTTGAGGCTTGCGGCATCGCAGAGGTCTTCCCGCAACTTCCGCAGGGCACCGCTGCCGACTCCGGCCGCACGTTCCAACCATCCGGATTTCAACGAAGGCGAAACGGCTCGGGGCGCAGCCTCTTCGAGCGCCGCCCATTGGGCTTCGCGCCGCCGCAGGGTTTCGATCCGCAGTCCCGCCTCATGACCGAGCCCACCGGGTTCGTAAAACACGCGGCCGCGCAACCCGTTCGGCAGATATTGTTGTTCCACCCAATGGTCGCGGAAGGCGTGCGGGTACAAATATCCTTGTCCGTGTCCGAGCTCTTTGTCGCGGCTGGCATCGCGCAGCGGATCGGGCACTTCGCCGATGCGTTCGGTGCGCACCGATGCCAACGCGTCGAAATACGCCATGGTGCTATTGCTCTTGGGGGCCGTCGCGAGATAGAGGCAAGCCTCGGCCATATGGAACTGGCCCTCGGGCAGACCAACGTAGTCGAAGGCCTGTGCCGCCGCCATGACAACGCGCAGGGCATCCGGATCGGCGAGACCCACGTCCTCGGCGGCGAGAATGATCAAGCGGCGAAAGATGAAGCGCGAGTCCTCCCCCGCCTCCACCATTTTCGCCAGCCAATACAGGGAGGCGTCGGGATCGGAACCTCTCACCGACTTGATGAACGCCGAGATGGTGTCGTAATGCGCGTCGCCGTCCTTGTCGTACAACACGGCCTTGCGCTGGATGCTTTCTTCGGCCACCTGCAAGGTGATGTGGATCGCCGCCTCCGGATCACCGGGTTGGGGCGGCGTGGTTTCGACCGCCAGTTCTAGCGCGTTGAGGGCGCTGCGCGCATCGCCTTGGGCCATGCGCACGATGTGAGTCAAGGCTTCGTCATCGGCATGCAGATTGCGTTTGCCGTACCCACGTTCCGGATCCACAATGGCCACCAAGAGCGCGGCCTTCAAGTCGGCATCCTCGAGCGAACGCAACTGAAAGACGCGCGACCGCGACACCAGCGCCTTGTTGACCTCGAAAAACGGGTTCTCCGTTGTGGCGCCGATCAGGGTCAGGGTTCCATTTTCCACGTGGGGCAACAAGGCGTCTTGTTGGGCTTTGTTGAAACGATGCACCTCGTCAACGAACAGAATCGTTCCCTGACCGCGCAATTCGCGCGCCTCGCGTGACATTTCGATGGCTTCGCGGATTTCCTTCACGCCGGCCAGCACGGCATTGATGGCGAGGAACTGGGATTGCGTAGTGTTGGCGATAATGCGCGCCAAGGTGGTTTTGCCTGTACCCGGCGGCCCGGCGAAAATCAATGAACTCACGCGATCGGCTTGAATGGCCCGCCGCAACAAACGGCCGGGACCAAGTATGTGCTCTTGGCCGATAAACTCATCCAGCGTCCGCGGTCGCATACGATCCGCCAGCGGCGGGGTGGCGTTCCGCTCTGCGGCGTCGGCGAACAGATCGGTCGGTCGGCGTCCCGTGGAAAGAGTGTCAGCGGGAGGCCGCCGGGGAATGCGTGGAGTCACGCGGGGAAGAATAGGAATTCGGGCCTCGAACATTCCCCCATTCACGCCATTCCTGCCATTCACCCCTCTGGCCCGGTCAATTCCTATCCTTGACCGCATGATCAAACTGGGTTGCGGTGCCATCTCCCTGCTCTGCCTGTTGGTGGCGGCCTTCGTACTGTGGCAAACCCCTGGGTTTTCGGAGGCATTACCCTCGGCGATGGCCGATTGGGCGATAGCTTGGTTCAAACTCTTCCACAATCCTGTGGCAGCGGTCGCGCTTGTCACCCTCTGCGTGGCTTTCGCCGTGGCCGCGGCCAGTGTCACCGAACTGTTGCTGGGTATCGCCTTTTCGCTTTTAACCGCGCTGCTCTCGCTGCTGTGCCTCTTTGGTGCACTCGGAGCGGCCTACAAACCTTTCGCCGAAACGGTTGAAAACTTCTTCAGGTGATTCCCGCATGAACGTGCAAATCTTCGGACGCCGCGATTGCTCCGACTCCCGCAAAGCAGAGCGCTGGTTCAGGGAACGTAAAATCCCTTTCCAGTTCATCGATCTCAAAATCAAGGGCCTTGCTCCTCGTGAATTTGAAGTCATCGCCGCCGCGGTGGGTATCGAAAAACTAGCCGACAAGGGATCGAAGTATTTCCTGGAGAAAGGGCTCGCCTCCGCGCCACCCTCACGGGTTCGGTCCGCGTTGGCAACCGATTCGATGCTTCTTAAAACTCCGATGGTGCGCAACGGCCGTGACGCAACCTTGGGCGTGCAACCCGAACTTTGGTTGACCTGGAAGTAATCCCGCGATCAGCTGCGGAGTAAGTCTTCAGCCGGAATCATGTTGTTCCTATTCAGAATGCCCTTCGGGTCGAAAACGGCCTTGACCTTAGCGATCTGCCGATACTCTTCGCCGAGCAAGTACCAGAGATAAGGATGCAGGTTCCCCTGCTCATCCGCCAGCGTTTTTTTACCCACGCCATGTTCCGCGCTGATGGTGCCTCCCAAGAAAACGGCCTTGCGCACCAGTTTGAGATAGAGCTGTCGAGCGAGTGCCTGGTCCTCCGCATTTTCACAAATAAAGTTGCAGTGCAAGTGGCCGTCTCCGAGATGGCCCCACTTTGCAGTGCGCACGGCGTTGGAATTGCCCCGGCTTGGCCCGAATTCGAAATCCATCGCTTCGTAGTACGCCATCATTTCCGGAAACCGCTTCAAAGGCACGGCGAAATCGGTACCGTATTTGGGCTGACCGCGTTCTTTGAGAATCTCGGCGACCCTCCGCGGTACCCCAACGCGAAAAGCACCGGCCTGTTCGGGAGGAATCGTGCCGAGGCACTGTAAGCGCTCGGCCGAAAGCAGAATCCCTACCCGCGTCTCCGGATCGTCTGCGAAGATTTCGACCTCGATGGCGGCCCCTGCGGAAACCGGAACCGCATCCCGGAACGCTTCGGCTTCGCGGGCCAACGCAAGCGAACCGTAATCAAAATATTCTAAGGCTAGAATACCGTCCCCTGATTCCCGATGTTGGGGATACCCACCGTGATCGGCCTTCAAGGGTCGAAGTGCTTCGGCAAACGCAAACGCCTCCGAAGTGGAGCCAAAGAAAAAGATTTCGGAACGGATAGCACGGCGCGGCAAAAAGCGCAATCCTATTTCAGTGAACAAACCGAGGATTCCCTCGCTTCCGATAAACAAATCAATCAGGTCCATCCCGGGAGTCGCCATGAGGCCGGCGGCATTCTTCACCTGCGGCAACGAGTAGTCCGGCAATCGTCCTTCAAACAATCGACCACTTTCCGTCTGCAAACGAAACGCTCGTCCCGCGGCAAAATCGCGCCCACGCTGCAGCACAAGAACATCCCCGTCCGCAAGAGCCACCCGCAACGACTCCACGTAAGCACGGGTATCCCCAAAGGCGTAGGTTCGCGGTCCGGAAGCGTTTGTACTCACGTTGCCACCAATGGTGGCACGCACCTCACCGGGATGCGGCGGATACCACAGATCGTGTGCGAGCAAGCTCTCGTTCAACGTCTGCAGCGAAATACCCGCAGCCACCAGACCCTGCATCGGATCGGATTCGGAAATCAAAAGGAAGGGCGAGACGCGTCGCCAACCCACGCAGTCGGGGACGGTGTCGAGCCCCGTCAGATCGATGCGAACTCCTGATTCCAGGGGCACGGCGCTCCCGGTCAATCCCGTGAGCGCGGCGACACCGGTTACAGGTGTACCGGCTGAATGTGCCGCGCGCAGCGCCGTGCAAACACCTTCCTCTTCGATGGGCCGCACGGTGGTGAACTGTGCGGTTGTGTCTGGGAAAACCGCATTACCGGCATCGGTATACCCATGATGCGGCATGTGAGAGGCATAAGACATGGTGGAATAATATTAATGCCGCCGCTGGTCCGGGTCTTGTGGGAAATCCGATTCCTTAAAAACGGTTTTCCAACGCCACATGCAAGAACCCGTTCCCGGGAGAACGATCTGGATTCAGTGCATAGGTCAAGGTCACGCTCCAATCCGCCTGGGCCAACTCCATGCCCGCACCATAACCGAGCACTTTTTGTGGGTCCGCTTTTCCGACTGGGCGATTCACGAGTCCCGGTGAGGCGAACCCGATCAAGCGGCCGCGTCTTCCCATTGCCAACTGCAATTCCGCGTCTCCGAGCAGATAGGCATTCGTTTGGAAGGCGCGCTCGCGGTAACCACGCAAACTGCGGGCTCCGCCAACTTCCCACAGTTCGCCTCGATTCAGCCGATTGAGCGGAAAATTGGAGGCTCCACGAAGGGCGAGCCAGAGTCCCAAACGTTCCGTCAGCGGCTCCCACCGTGCGAGTGTCGCTTTACCCTGCACGAGAAAGTAGGCGCTGTCTCCCCCATTTCCCGAACCCGACGATCCCGTCGCATCGAAACTGCGACGCATCCCGCTCAGACTTGCCTCCGCCTGGGTTCCCAAACGGGTAAACGGGGCCCGATCCCGGGTATCATAGGTGACGCGTACTCCAGATCGGTAGGCGCGCGAGAGGGAGGTGTTTCCGTCCTCCAAGGTGTGCCGGTTTGCCTGTGCGCCGAAGCGCGCTTCCACCCGGCTCGAAAAATCCAGATCGCGGAACACGACCAGATCCTGATTCCATTCCTCGAACAGAGTATCCTGCTGTCGAATCGAAGCTTCCCAGCGGGCGCCTATCGGGAGGCTCGCAATCCAAGGTTCTGTGTAAGCGATCGAAGCCTCGCGCATTTGCCCTGGGCGACTCTCAAAAGAAAACGCGAAGTCCCGAGCGGTTCCGCGCATGTTCTGCAGAAGCACGTCAAGAAACCCGGTAAGCCGATCCCCTTCGGCAGCCTTGGAATCATACCCTAGCAGACCACCCATGCTGCTGGCATGTAAATCCGGAAGTCGCAGCAGCGGATACAGCACATTGCGCGCACTGTCTTGGTACAAGTCCGACCATTCTGTGGATTCGAAATAGCCGAGCCGACGCAGGCGACGCAAGCCCTTTTCAATCCGATCGGGATCGTAGCTTTCGCCTCGCACCCAAAGGGCCAATCGCCGCAACACGGCAGGTTGGGTGCGCGTTTGTTGCACCAAGGGTTGGCCCAGTTTGAACCCCGCACCACGGCGGACCTTTACCACCAAATCGACAAAAGGCAAACCGCTCGTATCGGCCTCGGGCAAGGTGATCAAGGTCACAAACGGAAAACCTTTTTTCCGGAAGTCGCCCAGCACACTTGCCTGCACCGTTTCCAAATTGCGGCGCGTCGCAGGTTCTCCCGTCCACTCGCTACCGCCCCATCCTTCCAGAGGGCGGCCACCTTCATCGCACACTGCAATCGTACGCAATCGAAACCGTGGCCCTTGTACCCATGCTTGGGCCGAGGAGTCGGCACCTGCGCTCCAGTATCCGTTAGCCATCGCCGCTTCGATTAAAGAATCTGTTGGGGAATCGGTTTCAGCCCCCTGCACTGCGAGTGTGGAAAATGCTGCGCACGCAGCAAATGCAAAGGACATGACCACGCTGCCCCACTTCATCAAAACACCGCCTTCACTTCGGCGCTGAAGCGTTGCGACCACGCGGTCGCATCCGGATCGAGGCGCGCGAGATAGTTGGCATTCAGATGTAAGTAGGATCGGACCTCGGATTGGGCAACCGCTTCGAAGCGATGCGTTACCCCACGCCGATAGCCGTCGGTGACGAAGTATCCTCCCTCGCCCGTGCCGAACAACCAAAAGGCTCCGTATTCGGCAGAGGCCCTTCCACCGAAGAACCAGCCCTTTTCAACGCGGGCGCGGGGAATAATGCCTTGCAGGTCGAGCGGAAAACCCGCATCCTCTCCCGCGACATGCCGGTATTCGAGAGAAGGAATCAACGTCCATGCAAAGGGCAGGCGGCGATAAAGCACACCTTGTCCACGCTGGGCATCGGAGCGGCTGGTTGCGGTAGTTGCGGCAAGGCCTTGACGCCAGCGCGATTCGAGGGACCCGTTGGCCGTGGCTTCCCAGAAGTCCGAGAAGCTGCGGCGATATTCTCCGTGCCATTCGCTGGAGCGCTCCCGAAAGGCGTAAAGGCCCGCCCCTTTGGCGTACTCCCGCCGATAGCGCAAGCTACCGCTTTGCGACATGCCGTCGGTCTGAGGGCCCGGATTCCACAGCACAGACGGTTCGTAGCGGGCGCGCCCAGAACGGACCGCCTCGATTTGCGCGTCCGTGAAGCGCGGCAAGGGAACGGGATCGGCGGCGCTGTCTTGATGATCTGTTTCGAGATCGAGCGTGAAATCGAGATCGGCAAGCACGCCGCCCGCAACCAAAAACGGCGCCGGCCATTTTCCAGGGGAAAGGTCGAGATGTGCGCTCCATTGCAAATCCTGATAAGGCTGCGACCCGATCGTGGTGTCGCGCACCATGCCGATCCGAATGTGGTCGCCGCCGCTCTCGACGCGATAATAAGCGTTCAGCAATGAGTCAGAGATGTAGTCGCCTCGGCCCGGGGCAACCGCCTCATACGCCTCCACCAAAGGCGTTTCGGCGGTGCGCGCGGCCCGGTAGTGCATCTGGACTCCGTAGCCTTTGAGGTAATCCGAAACACTGAGATTCGCCTCCGCTTGATCGTAGGCTGCAACTTCCGGGTCGCTCGGGCGCTCACCTGCAAGGTCGGCACGCCAAACCCGTTGTTGACGCAGCGCCACTGTGAGGTCGGCAATGACCGGTCCCCAGCCCAATAATTGCAACCGTTGCGCGACGCCTATATCCAAAAGCGAATCCTGTAGAGTCGGCGAACCTCCCCCGTAATTCGAGCGGCCATAGAGCGCATCCGCTTCGGAGCTCCACACCCACAGATTCGCCAAGGCCGGGCTTTCGAGGCGCATACGCGGCTGCCACAACTCCGACTGGGCGACGCGGCCCAGGCTGTCGGTAGAGGCAACGTTCCCCCATGCGTCGCGCAATACTTCGACATGCGGAACCCAACCCGCGACCACGGTTTCAAAGGAGGCCCGCTCACGATCGTTGTCGCGGCGCCCGGGATCGCGCGCGCGTTTGGCCTCGGCGGTGATTTCCGCATGTGTGGCACCTTGGGTCACCCGCGCGAACACCTCTGCGCGCCGCGAGGTAACGGAAAGGGGTTCTACCTGTGGGAGAGTATCCGAAGCCGTTGGAGAGAAAACACCGGAAGCATAGCCGACACCGCCACCGACCTGCCAGCCCGAATAGGGTTCCAAGGTCAGGCGCAAACGGTTGGCGTCAAAGTCACGCTCGCCCACGGAAGCATCAAGATTCCAGGCATCCCGAAACGCACGCGGCTCCACCGCCTGTCGGAACGAGGCGAAATCATGCGAGCGATGCTCATGCTCCGGCTCCAGAATCAGGCGTGTGCTTCCGCCGCGATCGCGCTGCGTACCGAAAACATGGGTGCCCTGGTACCGGCTCGACCATCCCAAATTATCCTCATCATTCAATCCCGAATACAGGTTGCGATCGAGCAGGCTTCCCAATACGGTCAGGCGGGCCCGCCCCGCCTCTCCCCCCTCCCATTCGCCCGTCCATGCCGTCAGCGCGCGGCGCTCCGGCAAATCGCGGCGCGCCCCCATCGAATCGATCACCGCCAGATCTCCGGACGTGCGATAAATCCCCAACAAGGTGGCATCGGGAAACCCGGCAGCGGGGTGCTGTTCGTCTTCGGTTTCCTGGATCGCCCGCACGCTGAAACGAAACCTTCCCACAGTGTCGGCCGCTTCGCCAGCCAGTACGATGCGCGGGTAGGTGTCCTCGGCATACTGATACTCCGCAAAGAACAGATTTTCGCTCGTGACCCAAACGGGTGCTAGAAAATCGACGCGGCCCTGCGCGTAATCGATCACGTAGTCGATTCCGCGTTTCAGGAGGGATCCGTTACGCCAGAGACGTTCGGTCCCAGCCAGCACGGTGATGAAGGTGCGGCCGTCGCGTCCGCGCAGGTAATATCCGCGCTGTTTGCCATCCACGCCGCGCAAGGTGTCGGAGTGAAACAATCCCTTGCTGCGCGCATAGCCGAGGGAGGTGACCCATCCGTTTTCTCCATAGCGCAGGCGTGCGCCTTCGGCCTGAATCGCAAAACGGTCTTCGCCTTCGCGCCCGTGGGTCAGCAGATAATCGCCCAACAGGTATTCGTATTGCCGTCCGTACACGCGTAAATATTTCACGTCGACCTCGCGCAAGGTCGTGGTGCTTCCCTCCGGTTGCACGGGAGTGTTTTGATCGGACAGTGTCCCTTCGATCCAAACATTCTCCGCAACCTGTCCTTTCACGTTTACATAAAGGGCGGCATCCACACCGATGGCACCGCCTTCACCGGCCGTGACCGCCAGTGACTTGCTGCCCGAAAGCGCGAGGGCATATTTGCCGGTATCGGCCTCCGATCCGGATGGATTCTGGAAACCGGCAGTGCGGGAGTCTATGAAAGAGCTCTCGGCAAGGGATGCGTCTTCTCCCACAACTCCCCGCGGTCGCAACACCGGAATTTGCGCTTGCGTCATGGCCTGGGCCCGCGGTTGCGGCAAGGCCGGTGAGGTATAGCGCACGATGCAGTAATTCGCGGAACCTTTATCTGCGCCTGCGGAATCGTGCGCCGCAAGGCCCTCCGTAGCGACCGGCAAGCGTACCAGCAGGGTATCACCCGGGATGTGATAATGGATCCCTTCCTGCAGCAGACGTTGGTTGGAAAGGAACCGCACCGGACCGTTCCAAGGACCCAATGGCACGGTGTCGGGGAGGAATCCTGCGCGGCAATCCGCTTGCGCTCGGTAACCCGGGAGTCGGGGATATTCGGAGGCTTGCGCCTCCACTACTGCAGACACGTAGAGGAAAAGCCCCGATATCGAAATCAGGAACAAACACGCGCGCAGGATCGCACCTTCGGAAAAAAAGAAACGCGCTTTCACAGACACTTCACGGATTTACGGACGCGCCCGTACCGGTCAGACTGTCGGTGACGATCCAGCTTTTGGATTCCGGGTCAAACAGAAAAAGAACGCGTCCCGAGGCCTCGCCGCGCAAGATCCATCTTGACCGTATTCCCTCCCACACGGCATAGTGCGCAATCGTTTTGCGGTGGGAAGGCTTCTCAGTATGCGGACGGGTGGAGATTTTGTTCAAGGCCCCATCGAAGTGCAGGGGGCTTCTTTCGCCGTCGAGACAAAATAATTCCGCTGAACCTGCCGGCTGTAAGCAGCCGTTTACTCCCGCAGGCAATTTGGTACGGCCCCGGGGGATCCATCCTGTCGCACCCGCATCGGCGGTTTGGCGGTCTGCGAATTGCCAGGCTTCTCCTGTGGCATAATCGAGAAAGGTGAACGCGCCATCGGTGCCGCGGAACACGGCCATGCGACCGGCGCGGAAGGGCACAAACTCCTTGGGTAACGCAAACGTCGAGAGCAAGGCGGCATCTGCATCGTAAAGACAGAGGCGCCCGGAGGCCGCATCCACCAGATAAAAGTATCCGCGTTGGCCGGGCACCACGAGCATGGGACGGAACGGTCCGGTTGGTGCCGCAAGTTTCAGCCATTCCGAATCGGCGACTTGTGGCACACCGCTGCGCCATGTGACCGAATCGGTGGCCACCCGCGCATGCCGCAGGGTTCGGAGACGAAAAATGCGCCAGCCTTCACCCGCATTGGCCACATTGGAAAGGTTGGCGGCGGAGGCGTCAATCGGAAGTGCCGCGTCGATTCCGGTGGGGACCGGTACATCGGCGTGCGATGGAACGGACAATAAAAGCAGTACCGCGCAAAGTCCGGCGTGAAATTTGGTCTGCGGGGACGGAGCAACCGATTTCCCCATGCTTCGGGGGCTGGAAAAGCAGAAGCCCGAATGCGTCGCAAACAACGCGCTTCGGAGGCCAACTCCGGCCGCGGCACGAAGGTTGCATATGCGGCGCACCATGCGCAAAACCATGGGATGTCCGGACATGTTTCGGAAACGCCTCCAGGAGCTATACACACACCACCGCGGATATGTACAACGTGCGTGCAAGCGATATGTACAAAACCACGAGGATGCGGATGATCTAACCGTAGAGGTCCTGCTGAAAGCCGCAGGAGGGGTAGAGAAACCGGCCGGTTGCGTTCTGAGTAACACCCGCACCTGGTTGTATCGGGTGGCAATCAATCATTGCCTAGATCATATACGGCGACGCAACTGGCGGAAAGAGCGGATGCTCTTGTATGCTGCGCACCAGTCAGGGTTTGGCACTATGGATCCGGGCCTCAATGAGGACCCCTCGCTCCCAGGAGAGTGGAACGGTGTTCTGGGCCTGCTATGGGACCGGTTGAACCCCGAAGATCGCCGCATCCTGCATCTATTGTTCGATGCCGGAATGCGGCAGGAGGCCGTAGCCCGGACCACGGGAGTTTCGCGCGGAACCGTGGCCCGGAAAATGGCACGCATTCGGAACCTCGCACTCGAAATCCGCCATGCCCTAGATGCTCAGGAGGCGGAATTTACAACTTGACTTTTTTCGCCTTGGCCCAATCCACCGCAGTCCGCAGGCCCCAGGTTTCAACGATGCGGGCGGTCTCCTTCGGACGGAGGGTGCGCTCGGCTCCAAGGGTCTCCATTTCGGTCATGAAGTTTCCCGGGCCGTTGTAAATCGCGAGGTTGCAGTTCATCGAATACCGCAAAGCCGGATCGTAGGTAGATTGCTTCAGAAAGGTGATTTTTTCCACGGCATCGGTCATGCCGATCAAGCCTTGGGGTGCCTGGACCATGCGTTTGAATTCACGCCCTTTGGGCGTAAAGATCAGGTTGTCTTCTGTGAGCTTGAGTTGGGGATCATTCACCAGCGTGGTATGACCACCCCAGGTTTTGGCCACCACGATAGCGAAGAGGTCCCAAGCCGTGCCGTCACCCAGCGGAATACCGTAGGTTGTGCCCTTCTTTGGAAGGGTGGCTGTCAGCGCCCAGGCACCGCCGGACCAAAGCATATCGCCCACATTGGTGACGGCGCTTTCGACCTCGAAGGTTTCATCCTCCAGCACGCGCACCGTCAGGGATTTCTGTACTCCGTAGGCCTCCATGCGCGGCCCGGTAATGGTCACCCCGCGTTTGGTCACGCGCACGGTGCACGGCGCATTGTCGGCGGCATAGCACTCTGCGGTTTCATCTGCCAACGGACGGGTTCCCCAGATACGGTGTCCCCCGCGCAACAGCCAGTCGCCACGCTGATATTTTTTGGGAGCATCCCAAAAGAGCAAGTTGCGGGTTTCGATTTTCCCCTTGAATCCCGAAAGCCAGGCGATGCGCGGCCCGATTTCGGTGACAATCACCATGCGGGCCCGGGGAGTGACGATTTCAACCGCAGCGAGATTGTCGAAGGTCGTGTTGTGGATTTGCATGTCGAGAAGGATAAAAAACGCCCTCTCTGGAGAGGCGAACTAGTTTTTCACAATGACGACTTTGTTCCGGCAGCCGAGGTACCGCACAGCGGTGTCGACCGTTGCGATTCTAGCGGCTCTGCTACTCACCATTGGCTCGGCCCATGCAGACGACGCCATCCGGGTGCTGGATCCCGAACCCGAACCCACCTGGATCCAACCGGGGCTAGAGGGGATCGCCTTCAACGTCGCCATGTGGAGCTATGACCGGTACGTCAAGGATTACGGGTTCTCCCACATCGATCCTTCCACCATGTACGAAAACCTGAGCAGTGGTTGGGTGTGGGACAAGGATCAATTCTCGATCAACCAGTTCTGGCATCCCTATCAGGGCAGCTTCTACTACTCCGCGGCGCGTTACTATGGAAACGACTTCTACGTCTCGACCGCTTTTACCACGCTCGGCAGCCTGCAATGGGAATATTTCATGGAGGCGGAACACGCCTCGTACAACGACCTAATCACAACGACCTTGGGTGGCTCCATGTTCGGCGAAGTAACCTTTCGGCTGTCCAACGCGATGCTCGATCCAAACTCTAAGGGTTTCGAACGGTTCCTGCGCGAATTCGGCGCCACGGTGGTCAACCCGATCAACGGGTTCAACCGCCTGCTTTCGGGAGAAACCTACCGGGGTTACTCGCGGCGCAACCAACCACGCTTTCGGCGCAGCTCCATGTTGTTGCGCGCCACAACCGGTGAAGCGATCCCGTTCTTTGTAACCGCCGATGGGGACTACCGCACCCGTCGCCAACGCCTGCCGCGTGCGAATACCGAAGTCCTCGTGATTTACGGCGACGAGTTCAAGGCCCCCAAACCTTACGATTATTTCATCCTCAATTTGGGTGTCAACATCGTTAAAAATCCGGTTTCCACGGTCAGCGCGCGCGCCCAAATCGCCTCGACCGAGATCTACCATTCGGCGCACCAACGCGGTCAGTTGCTCATCGGCCAGAACTTCGACTATATCGACAACGGCATGTACAAACTCGGGGTCAGCGGCGTCGGGGGCGGATATGCGCACATCCGAACCTGGGGCGACAATTGGTACCACACCCTGCATACCCAAATCGGCATCATCCCGCTTGGGGGTGTGAGCACGGAGTTCTTCCGGCAAACGCAACGCGACTATAATCTTGGGGCAGGTGCATTCAGTCACACACGCATCGCACTGGGGCAGCGTGAAATTTGGCACACGGCATTCGTGAGCGACCGGTATTGGTTGCACACCAGATCCGGAGTCAAAGGGGACGAGTTCATCGGCAACTTCCGCTTCGAGGTCGCGCATTCGGTGTGGAAACCGGTTGGGGTGGCCTTCAGCCTGGGAGCTTTTGACCGCCTTGCCAAAACCCGGGACCACGGAACCCGCAGTGAGTTCACACAGGAAGGACGACTGCTGCTAACCTACGGATTTCAGTAGTCCGCGCGGTGCCAAGTACCGAGCGTCAGATCCGGGCGCTGTCGATCGACGTCAGCAGGATGCCTTTACATCCCAGCTTCGCCAAGGCGTCCATCACCTTTTGCGACTCGCGGCGCTTCACCATCGCCTTCACGGCGAACCAACCGGCCTTTTGCAACGACGTGACCGTGGGCGATTCCAGCCCGGGCGTGACGGCGCAGGCATCCTTGAGCACCGATTCGGGGGCATCGTACTCGACCATCATGTATTCGAGCGCGAGCAGCTTGCCTTCGATCCGCTTTTTGAGCGTCAGAATCTCTTCCTGAAATTCGCGTCCGGGATGAGCGTAAAGCGCCGCATTGGAGCGGAACAGCGGTTCGCCGATGATTTTCAGCCCAGCCTGCTTGAGCGTGGTGCCGGTCTCGACGATATCCACGATCGCATCGGCGATGCCGAGCTTGATGGAAATCTCCACCGCGCCTTCGAGTTCGACGAGCGGCCCTTTAAACCCGTTCTGGCGCACAATGTTCGAAAAGGAGGTTGCGATACGGGCCTTACCGGCCGAAAGATCGTCCAGAGAATTCCACGGGCTCTCGTTCGGAACCGCAATACACAATTTGGAAGCGCCGAAATTCAGATCGAGGAGCTTTGTGGGCGTGACCGATTTTTCGGCCACGAAATCCATACCGGTGACCCCCGCGTCGAGAATGCCCTCGGCAACGTACATGGGAATGTCACCCGGACGGAGGAAGTAGAACTCGATGCCGTTTTCGGTATCGAGGGTGGAAAGGCTGCGCAGCGACTTACTGACCTTGTACCCGCATGCAGCGAGAATATTCATGGTGGGTTCGAACAATTGGCCCTTGTTGGGCAAGGCGACCTTGATCACAGCTTGGCCTCGATCTCTTCCAAGGACAATCCTTTTTCGGCCATCATGCAAGCGACGTAATACAAGACCTGCGACAATTCGAGCGCCTGCGCCTCGCGCGTTTCGAACTTGGCAGCCATCCAGCTCTCAGCGGCCTCTTCGACCAGCTTTTTTCCAATGCCGTCGGAACCCTTGCGGAACAACTCGGTCGTGGACCGGCCTTCAGGCATCTCGGCTTTGCGCTGACGCGCCAATAGGACGATTTCCTCGAATTTCATGCGTGGAACGATAGCAAAGAGTGGTCCCGCCAGAAGCGCAAAACTAGCGTCCCAGGGCACTGCCGCAATGTGCGCAGCGATTGGCGGCTGCGGGAATCGGCGACAAGCATTCGGGACAATCCCTGAGGGCCGCTGCTTCAGGTACGGGTCCTTTGAGCTTGTTCACCCATCGAATGAGCAGAAACAGGGCGAAGGCGACGAAGGAGAAGTCGATCACATTGTTGAGAAAGACGCCGTAATTCAGGGTGGCTGCACCGGCCGCCTTCGCTTCGGTTAGGCTGGCGTAGTCCCCACCGGATAGGCTGAGGTAGAGATTCGAAAAATCCATGCGCCCCATCAGCATCCCGATCGGCGGCATCAAAATGTCGCTCACGAACGAGGTAACGATCTTCCCGAACGATGCGCCGATGATGATGCCCACGCCCATGTCGATCACGTTGCCCCGCAAGGCAAACTCACGAAATTCCTTCAGCATGGTTCCTCCTGAGTGGACTGTTCTTCGTTAGTCGGAAGTCATAAGTCGGAAATCGGAAGAAAAACGCAATCATCATAGTGATTTTTGTCTTGCTAACGACTAGCGACTTCCGACGGCCGACTCTTTAGTCTTCTTCCTCGCGCAGCTTCGCCAGAATATTAAGATCCTCCAGCGTGCTCATGTCGCCCTTCGACTCCACGCCGTTGGCCACGTCACGCAGCAGCCGGCGCATGATCTTTCCCGAGCGCGTTTTCGGCAAGGAGTCGGTGAAATGAATCTGGTCGGGAGCCGCGATGGCACCGATGGTGTCTCGCACGTGACGTTTGAGTAGGTCCTTCAGCGCATCGGTTTTTACGGCGCCCACACCGAGGGTCACGAATGCAGCCACGCCTTCGCCCTTGATCTCGTGGTTGAAACCGACCACGGCCGCTTCCACCACCGCATCGTGCCCCACCAGCGCACTCTCCACCTCCATGGTGGAAAGGCGATGACCGGATACGTTGAGGACATCGTCGATGCGACCCAGAATCCAGAAGTAGCCATCCTGATCGCGCACGGCACCATCCCCGGCAAGATAATAACCCTGCTCGGCGAAGCGCTTCCAGTACACATCACGGAAGCGTTCGTCGTCGCCCCACAAGGTGCGCAGCATTGAGGGCCACGGCTGGCGGATCACGAGAAACCCACCCTGACCGTTCGGGAGTTCGTTGCCTTTGTCGTCCACCACCGCGGCGTCGATGCCGAAGAACGGAAAGGTCGCCGAACCCGGTTTGGTGGGAGTGATGCCGGGAAGCGGTGTGATCGCGATGCTCCCCGTTTCGGTTTGCCACCAGGTATCCACGATGGGGCAGCGCTCTCCCCCGATCACCCGATGATACCACATCCAGGCCTCGGGGTTGATGGGCTCGCCCACCGACCCGAGCACACGCAGCGACGACAAATCGTGCTTGGCGGGTTCGGCATCGCCCCATTTTATGAAGGCGCGGATCGCCGTGGGGGCCGTGTAAAAAATACTGACCTTGTAACGCGCCACGATTTCCCAAAAACGATCGGGGCCCGGGTAGTTGGGAGCCCCTTCGTACATCAGTACCGTTGCGCCGTTGGCCAAAGGTCCGTACACCACGTAGCTGTGGCCCGTCACCCAGCCAATGTCGGCGGTGCACCAATACACGTCTTCGTGACGCAGGTCGAACACGTAGCGCGTGGTCAGTTGCGCCCCGAGCAAATACCCGCCCGTGGTGTGCAAAATTCCTTTCGGCTTGCCTGTGCTGCCAGAGGTATAGAGAATGAAGAGTGGGTGTTCGGCATCGAGTTCTTCCGCCGGGCACTCTGAGGAAACGCCTGCGGTGGCGGCATCCCACCAGACATCGCGCCCGGGGACCATTTCCACGGCCTGCCCGGTCCTTTTCAATACGATGCAGCTGGTCACGGTCGGCGTATTTTTAAGCGCGTCGTCGACGATGTGTTTCAAAGGCACGACCTGCCCACGCCGCCAACCGCCGTCGGCGGTGACAACCACCTTCGAGGAAGCGTCGGTGATGCGATCGACCAGGGCCGGCGCGCTGAACCCTCCGAAGATGATGGAATGCACCGCGCCGATGCGGGCACAGGCCAGCATCGCGATCGCGAGTTCGGGCACCAACGGCATGTAGATGGCCACCGTGTCACCCTTCCCCACCCCACGGGCCTTCAAGACGTTTGCAAACACGCAGACTTCGCGATGCAAATCGCGGTAGGTCAGGGCGCGGCGGTCTTCGGCAGTACCAGGTTCGCCTTCCCATTGAATGGCGACTTTGTCGCCCCGTTCAGCGAGATGGCGATCGAGGCAATTGAAGGCGGCGTTGATGCGACCTCCTTCAAACCATTTCGCAAAAGGAGGGTTGTCCCAATTGCGCACGCGATCCCATTTGCGGAACCAATCCAATCCTTCCGCCTGCTCGGCCCAAAACGCTTCGGGCTGCTCGACCGACCAGCGGTGCAGACGCGCATACTCTTCGGGGGTGCGCAAGGCGGCACGGGCCGTGAAAGCCTCGGACGGAGGGAACACACGGTTTTCGTTCAGGACGCTATCGATATTCTTGGACATGGAGGCTCCGAGGCAGGGTCAGCCCTTTATTATACCTCAAAGACCTCGAAAAAACGCGGGAAGAACGCGCGCCCGGTATGCTCCGCAATAATTGCGGAATCAGACCGAACGATCGGCCATCAACATGCACACCTGACGGAGGTGCGATACGGCCGGCGATTCCGGCAAGGTCTCCAAAAATCCGAGACCCGAGTGCACGTAGTCGAGCGCCATCTCGCGGGCCGCATGAAAAGACCGTCCCGCATCCAGCATGGCGCGCAGGGCTTGTTGGTTTTCTTCCCGATCCGCCCCGGCCAGTAAAGAGAGGGCGCGCGCCTTATCGGCGGGAGAAGCGGTATTCAGGAACAGGATCAAGGGCAAGGTAAGCAAACCGTTTTTCACGTCGGAGAACATGCGCTTGTCGAGCTGCTCAGCGCCCACACCGAAGTCCAGCAAATCGTCTACGATCTGGAAGGCGAGGCCGAAACCCCGGCCCAAATCCGCAGCGCGCGCAACGTCGACGTCAGACAGACCGGCCAACAACCCGCCGCACTCGCCGCAGGCTTCGAAAAGAGCGGCGGTTTTACCGGCAATGATTTCACGGTATTCTTCGAGCGTCAGGTCGACGCGCCCAGCGCGCTCGACTTCGAGTACTTCGGCACGAATCAAGGCGCTCGAAGCCCGGCACAAACTTTGGGGCACACGTCGATCCGCATCTTCCCAGATCAGCTCCATCGACTTCGACAAGGTGTAGTCGCCCAAAAGCACCGCGACCCGGTTTCCCCAGCGCTGATGCGCGGTCATTTCGTTGCGACGCAGGTCGCTTCCGTCGATGATGTCATCGTGGATCAGGGAGCCCAGATGGATCAGCTCGATGGCGGCACACACGCGCGCGGTGCGTTCGAGATCAAACGATTCCACCGCGCTTCCGGTTTGGGCCAACAGCAGCAGAAAGGTGGAACGGACGCGTTTGCCGCGCCGGTTCAACAGTTGTTGCAAGTGTCCGGAAAGATTGCCCGGAGCTCCGATTGCCACCGATTCCATCACGGCTTGGACGCGTTCCAGCCCTTCGGAAACAAAGTCCCGGGCCTCTCCCAACACTGCGGCGTAATCTGACCGCTGAATCAGCGTATCCTTCACAATCAAGGCTCCAAGCGCCGGGGCGCAAACAGAAAACACCAAATATAGGAAGCGAACGCAACTCGAACGGGTGAACCGCAATGGAAAGCATTCGAAAGTATTCGAAACGAAGGGAAATCAGGGTAAAGCACAGGAAAGTCGGATGCAGATAACGGATTCTGACCCACTGGACCGGAAAAACCATGCTGAATAGGCGAATAAAAAGTCGGATAAAAACATCTACAGAAACCTTTACAATATTGATTTGGCTTTTCGCATGTATCCGGGCCAACTACTTTTCCCCCATGTCTCATCCCGACTCGTACCACTGGCTCCGCATCGCATGCACACCCGAATCCTCCGAAACCGAGCAATACCAATTGATGGAGTTGGGTGCGTTGGGAACCGAAGAGGAAGGGGACGGCGGCGGAACCAACGTACTGGCCTATTTCGCAGATGCAGAATCGGCTCGCGCCGCCCGCGCCGCACTCGGCGAACAAATCGTCGTCACCTTCGGTGAAAGTCCGTGGGAAGATTGGGATCGCAGTTGGCGGGAGCGGCAAACACCCGTGGAAGTCACACCCGAGCTCACCGTCTGCCCTCCCTGGGTCAAAGCACCCGCCGAGGCAAAACACGTCATCCGGCTCGAAGCGAAAATGGCTTTCGGAACCGGCTCGCATGAATCCACTCGCATCGCCGCACTTTTGATGGAAGCTCTCGATCTCCAGGGTAAGTCGGTTCTTGATGTCGGTACCGGCACCGGCATTTTGGCCCTGTATGCCGCCCGTCGCGGAGCGCGTCTCGCTACCGGGTTCGACATTGATCCCGTCGCAGGGCCGTGCCTGCGGGAGAACCTCGACCTCAACCCCTCACCAGGATCGGTTCCGGCGAACTTCTACGTCGGCACCCTCGATGCCCTGCACCCTCCGGCGGGTTTCGATGTGCTCGTGATCAATATGATCCGGACCGAAACCTGGCCCTACCTCAGCGACCTTCTGGCGCGTACCGCCCCCGAAGGCAGACTGGTGTTCTCCGGTCAACGTGTCGAGGATCAACCGTATTGGAAACCGTGGCTCGCGCAAAATCACGTCGCGATCGAGACGGAAATCACACTCGGCGAATGGTGGGGATTTACAGGAAAGAAAAAACCAGAAATATGAAATATGAAAGAAAATGCATTGGCAGGACAAATCCCTCTCCAAGTTTTCTGATTTCCTATTTCTGATTTCCTATTTATACGAAGGACTGAAGCCATCGAGCCCTTGTGGACCCATCCCGGTACTCGCAAGCCGGATCGCGGCACATGGTGCCGAAGCCTACCGTTGCTGCTTTCGCCCTGGCGGGGTTCGGATCGGCGCGCATTGCGCGGGGCCTGTATTTCCCGGGATGAGCGGATCAAAGTTACAAGGATTGCAGGTCGGCCGCAATCCCGGAAACCTTTTTTAATCCGAAATCGAATCGATTCCGGTGGATTCCGGGCTCAGTCCTTCCGTTTCGGACTTCTTTTTGGACCGCAGTTCCCGAAAAAACGCGCGCAACATTTCGAGGCAGGCATCTTCCATGGCCGGGCCTTCCACGACCACGACCCGGTTGATGGGATTTTCGTCGAGGATGTCGTAGGTCGACCCCAATGCGCCCAAGCGCTTGTCGCGCGCGCCGAACACCACGCGGGAAATGCGGCTATTGAGAATAGCGCCCGCACACATCGGACAAGGTTCGAGCGTCACGTACAACGTACAGCCGTCGAGGCGCCAATTGTCGAGCGCCTGGCACGCAGCGCCGATCGCGAGGATCTCCGCATGCGCCGTGGGATCGCGCAAAGTTTCCATTAGGTTGTGACCGCGTCCGAGAATGCGCCCCTCTTTGACCAGCACGCAGCCGATGGGCACTTCGCCCTTTTCTCCGCCTTTGGCGGCCTCGTTCAGCGCAGCATGTAAAAACCGCTCGTCTTGGGCGGCTTGGGATTCGAGAAGTGAGGAATCAAGCACGCGCCGCCCTCCACCAAAGCGTCACGGCCAACGGAAGGAATACCAGGTTCCCGAACCATGCGGCGAGCGGCGGGGACAACCCACCGTTCTCGCCCAAAACGAGGCCGATCCGCAAGGTGACGTAATACAGGAAGGTGATGAAAAGGCCGATGCCGAAATTGCGGGCCAGCCCTGTGCGCACGGAATTGACCGCAAGCAACGCTCCCAGCATAGCCATGATCAAGTTGACGAGCGCGCTGGCAAAGCGGAAGTGCCAGTGCGTTCGCAAGGCGGAGGCGGGTTCACCGTTGCGACGCAGCACTCCGATCCGACGCGCGAGCTCTGCCAGCGACATTTCATCGGGGTAGGCGCGCGTGTCCAGCAAATCTGCCGGGGGATCGACAAACCCGGGCAGCTTCCACTCGGTGAAAGTGTCCGTTACGACACTGTCGCCGCGAAAGGCGCGACGCGTTCCCGAAAGGAAAGACCAACCCGTGGTGTCGTTCCATTGCAGAGTATGCGCATCAACCCGAAGTTCCGGAGACCCGTTTTTCAGACGCAGCGCCGTCACCAAGGTTCCTGACCGCAATTGTCCGCTGTAATGCTGAAAGTACAGTAACGTTGCATCCGCAGCGGTGTACAGATAGTTGAAGCGCTCGCGCGGGTCGCTGCCGTCGAACATGCCATCGCCCGGCTCCTGAATCTGAAAACGCCGCTGATTGGCATCGGGAAGCACGCGGTCTTGCAATACGAACATCGCTGCGCTCACCAGAAACCCTACCAGAAAAACCGGGGCGAGAATGCTGGTCACCGACAACCCGGCGGCCCGGAGGGCAACGATTTCGAAATGCTTGGCGAGGTTGCCTACCGAGAAAACCGCAGCCAGCAGCAGAGCGATCGGGCAAACCAGATAGGCGATGTAAGGCAGGTAATTGATGTAGTAGGCGGTACGCTCCGCAGGCAGGCGCGTGATCCACACGCGGCTGTTGCCCGCGAAGTCGATAATGAGAAACACAGCGACGGCGCTGAAGAAGACCAGCAAAAACAGGCCGAGAAAACTCTTGAGCACGTGTTTGGCGTAAATCTTCATGCCGCGGCTCCGGAATCCTTCGCACGGCGGAACCGGCTCGCGAATGCGCGTAGAAACGCCCGCACGCGCGCCCACCAGGAGCGGCGTTCGACGGCGACGTATTTCTCGCGCACCATGCGCCATACCAGCCACAAGCCTCCGGCCCCGACCAGCGCGTTCGGCCCCCACATTGCCACCCACGGGCTGAGTTGGAGTTTGTCGGACAAGGCTTCACCGCGGATCATGGCGACCCAGTACAACACGAAAAAGGCAAGGCTGTAAATCACGCCGGTACCGAGCCCCCCGCGACGCGCCATGATGCCCAGTGGCGCGCCCACCAGCACGAAGATCAGGCAGGCAAAGGGGATGGAATACTTTTTATGCACCTCGACCAAGTACTGGCTGATTTCCATCCGCACCGCCGAGGACCGTGCCTCATAACGTTCGAGCAGAAAAACCTTGTCGGACTCCTGTCTGCGCGCAATCGCGATATGGGTGGGCGTCAAACCGATTTCTTTTTTCCAATCGAGATTCAGGAGGCGCGGCGGAACCGGGTTGGCGGAGTCGGCGGCCAGACGCAGGTCCATCCCTCGGATTTCCTCAAAGATCGAGGCCGAAAATTCCTCATTGATATTCTTGAGCTGGGCCTGATTGTCGCGCACGATTTTCATCATGTCTTCGACCGACATTTCACGGTCGGTACGATAGCTGCGCTTCTCGCGGTTCAGGGCGGCGTCTACGTTCCGAATCGCCGCCGTCTGTTCGCGAAACCGGATGCGGAGATATTGATTCGGATTCCGCGGTTCGATCACATGGTTTTCGCCATGATAGAGATGGATCAGGAGATTCTTGCCGTCGGGAGTATAGGCCAAAGACGCCGAGTCGGCATAGGTGTACCGCATCGGTTGACCGCGCTCTTGCTGATAGATGCGGACGCCCTGGAACTTATCCGTCGACGGGTCTACGCGGTTCATCCACAGTTGATATCCTTCGAAATCCCGGATCACCCGGCGTGGGGCGATCAGGGCTGCGGGTTTCTTGCGGCCGATGTCGTTGCGCAAGGCGGCGGCGCGGTAGTTGGCGTCGGGCAAAACCCGGTCGTTGAACCAAATCAACCCGGCCGTAAGCAGGGCGGCGGTGAGCAAGACGGGAACCATCGCCTTCAGCGGCGAAATGCCGAGGGCACGCAGGGCGGTGGTTTCGTTGTCGGCCGAAAGCCTGCCGAAAGCCATCAGGGCGGAAACCAGTACCGCCATCGGAATCGAGAGCGCCAGCATCCAGGCCATGTTCAGGGCCACGATTTCCAGCACCACCCGCCAATCCAGCCCTTTACTGAGAATGGAGGACAGTATGCGAATCAGAAAGTCGACCAGAAACAGGAAGGTGATGACGAATAACGAATACAGAAAGGGGGCAATATGTTCCCGAAGGATGTATTTCGCGAGGATCACCGCTGGGGAATATAGAACCTAGGCCTGTTACGGCAAGTTGCAGCAAGCCGCAGCGTTGTGCAGGGGGGGGTCAAGTTGGTATGTTTGCCGCTCTCCGGCGGTTACGCGGAGCGCCCCGTTCAAGGACGAGGCGCCCGATCGTTAAACGGGGTGCCTCGTTCTAAAACGGGGCACCCCGTGCGCCGGCTCACGCATGACCGCACGTTTCGGGTTCCCGAGCAGTGCGAGGAGCCGCACACCTTCATGATCCGATCCTTCCTATCCCGCTCCTCGGTTTTCGGCCTGTCCGCCCTTCTGGCGACCGGACTGATCTTTTTGCCGGGTTTCGTCGGCTGCTCCTCGAGCAAACCCAAGGATCTCAAAGGCGATTGCCAGGAAAAGTTCGACAAGCTGCACGATCGCTACACCAAGGGTCGCTACGCCTATGCGAAAGAAGGCTACGGCGATTTTCTCGTGACTTGCGCGGGCACCGAGCACGTGGAGCAGGCCGATTTCGAGCTTTCCGATTCCCACTTCCGCCTCAAGGAATGGGAAGAAGCGGAGCAGGAGTTCTCAGCCTTTCTGCGCGATTACCCCACCTCTCGGCGCTACGCCGAAACCGCGCGCTGGCGCATGGCCCGCAGCATGGCGGCACAAGTGCTGATCCCGCAGCGCGATCAAACCAAAACGCTCGAAGCGATCCGCGAACTGGAAACCTATCTCGCAGAGTTCCCGACCGCCGAACAGGCCGACAGCGCTCGTAATGAACTCGACCGCCTCGGTCAACTGCTGGCCGACCGCGACCTGTTGGTGGCGCACCTCTACCGCCGGATGGACGAACCGCTGGCAGCGGCCATCTATTACAAACAACTGCTGGCCGATTACGGCGACCGCATTCCCCGCCGCGAGATTAATCTGAAACTGGCGGAATGCTACATCGCGCTCGATCAGTATCCCGAAGCCGAAAGCATCTTGGAACAATTCGATGGCGTCGCCCAAGACGACCCCTTCCTCGTCCGACTCAAGGACACCCGCCACAAACTGGAGAAGGCCAAAACTCGGTACCAGAAGACCAAGGAGAAGGAACGCCGCGAGCTGGAAAAGGCTGCCAAGCCTGTAGAACAGCCGAAGGACACCACCCGCGAGAACGTTTCCACGCCTCTCGAGAAACCCGCTCACTAAACTCCTATGCGCATCGGCGTGCTCGGCGGCTCCTTCGATCCTCCGCACGCGGCCCACGCCGCGTTGGCGCGGGCGGCGCGCACCCGCTTGGGTCTCGACAAGGTTCTGTGGGTCCCCACTTATACCCCGCCACACAAAGGGCTGCCGTCCACCGCGTTCGACGACCGTATGCAGATGACTCGCGCTTTGGCCGCGCAGGAACCCGGTTCCGAAGCATCCGACATCGAAGCCACCCTACCCGTCCCCTCCTACACCGTGCACACGCTAGCCGCCTTGCGGACCCGTCATGGCGAGGGTCACGATTGGCATCTCCTGCTGGGTGCCGATAACTGGAACGCTTTCCCGAGTTGGCATCAGCCCGAAGCCGTGCTGGCTGCCGCGCACGTGGCTGTTTATCCACGAGAGGGTTTTCCGTTCGGTGAGTTGCCGGCCGGTGTGACCGCCCTGGATTTCCCCGAGATGCCCGATCAATCCACCGTTTACCGCACATGGCTCGCGAGCGATCGCGAGGCTGCGCTCGCTTCGTTGCCGCAAGCCGTCGCCGAGGTGATTCGCGCCCGCAACCTGTATCGCGCTGAGGCCCTCGCATGAAGGGCATTCTGTTTTGCAGCATCCTGTTTTGCGCCGCAGCCGGTTTCGCGCAAGACGCCGCCACTTCCTCTCCGGTGTTTCAAAGCGACTCCGCCAAGATCGATGAGATCCGCAAGGTCGAAGTAGGGAAACCACCCGGTGCCCCCCAAGATTCCGGGCGCGTGCTGGCCCGCACCGACAGCCTGAACGCCAAACTGAAACGGCGCGGTCGCTACGTCGCACTCAACGCGGGCGTGGCCTTCGCGGAACATTCCGCGCGCGATCTGTTTTCCTCTGAAATGTCGGCACAGGCCGGTGCGAATGGCGAACGTATTCTGCAACGCCAGGACCCAGTCCACGTGTTTTTTCCGGTCGGTTTGATGATGGGCATCCCGGTTTCGAGGCACTTCGATATTCTGCTGCGGACCGAACACTACTACTACCGCATGACGGGACTCGGGCAAAAAAACAACGACTCCCCGACCGAATACAGCTACACCCAGCAGGCGCATTTCGCCGGTGCCGGCGTACGGTGGCTCGTTCCCATCGCCTTGCTCTCCGTGAACGGACAACCCGGACTGTACGCCTCCTACACCCACATCTGGTCCTTCGGGCCCACCGGCATCCGCACCTCTGACCGCAGCGTGCGGGCCGTCACCGACCCTGCCGGTGCCGGGTTCGAAATCCAGACCGGCTTTCAACAAGACTTCGACAAACGCTGGGCGATGGCCTATGGCATCGGTTTCTCCCATCTCGCGCTCCACAGCGATGCTGATTGGAGCATTGTGGCCCCCAGCACCGGATCCGGTCCTGCGGAATGGACGGTGACCTCCATGCGCGTCGCCGTGCAGGGGATGTATCAGTTCGGGCGCGTCACTAAACGCTGAATCGGCGATTAACGCGCCCGGCATTCCTAACTTCACCGCATGTCCATCGAACAGAACCCGCTCGCCGCCTCGCCGGCACTCCCCCCGCTCGACCCTGGCCTCTATCTTGTCGCCACCCCGATCGGGAACCTGGAAGACATCACCTTCCGCGCCGTCCGCATTTTGAAATCGTGCGACCGCATTCTGGCCGAAGATACGCGGCACTCCCGGGTGCTGCTCGATCACTACGGCGTACGGAAGCCGGTCGAACCCTATCACGATTTCAACAAGGAAAAGGTGACCGCCGGCATCGTGCAACGCCTGCGCGACGGCGAAGCCATCGCTCTCATTTGCGATGCGGGAACTCCCGGCATCGCCGACCCGGCCTTCAATCTCGTCAAGGCTTCGCTTGCCGAAAACGTGTCGGTGTATTCGATTCCGGGCCCTTCGGCACTTTTAGCCGCCATCACCTCTTCCGGCCTGCCCACCGACCGGTTTTCGTTCGAAAACTTTCCTCCCAAAAAATCGGCGCAGCGCATCCACAAGCTTGAGCATCTCAAGGAACGCTGGAACGAAGACGAAAATCACGCGCCCACCTTGGGGTTTTACGTTGCCCCTTACCAAATCGTCTCCTTCCTGGGAGAAATCGGTCAGGTATTCGGGCCCGATCTGCACGTGGTAGCCGCCCGCGAAATGACCAAGAAGTTCGAAGAGTTCCGGCGCGGACCGGTTTCGGAACTCAGCGCCCACTTCGCCAAGGTCACCCCGCGCGGCGAATTCGTAGTCCTCTTTCACCCGCAGAACAAGCGCTGAACCAAACCCCGCGCATCCAAGCCAGCGACCGATGATCGTCTACCTCTTCCCTGCTCTTACCATCTTCGTCGCCTCCCTGCTTTGGGCGCTGTGTTACCCGCCCTTTCCGCTTGGTCCGCTGGCCTTCGCCGTGCTTGCACCGGCTTTTCTCGCCACCACGATTCTCACTCCGGGACGCGCCTTTCGGGCTTGGTTCCTCGCAGGCCTGGCCTACAATACCGTGATGTATTGGTGGATCTGGAACGTGATGAAGGTCGGGCCGGCCTTCGTGGTAGGCGGAGGTCTGGTTGTACTCGTCGCGTTTCTTTCGCTTTTCAACGGACTGCTCGGGTTGGGTTTCGCGCGCGCTTGGCGTCTCCCCCCCGGCCTCCGCCGTACGACGCTGCTGTGCGGCTATCCCCTCGCCTGGGCCGGGCTCGAAGCCTTTCGCGCCGCGGGTGAAATGTCGTTCCCGTGGAACAATCTGGCCTATACGTTGGGTCATCATCCCGTGCTGTTTCAAACCGTGTCTTGGTGGGGCGTATACGGGCTTTCCACCTTGATCTTGGATGCCAATCTGTTGCTGATGTTGGCGTTCCTCGCGCTCTTCCCTTATGCAAAGGGGCCGTCGGGGAAGCACTCGAACAGCGTGTTGTCGACCAAGGCTTTCTCGATCCCATCTCTCCTGTTCGTTGCGGTTCCACTCCTTCTCGGTGTCACGGGCACCCGGATGTTGCATCAGGCCAACGATCAAAACGCCCCGCGGCTCGACATCAGCATGGTGCAACCGTCGATTCCCCAAACCAAAAAGTGGGATGAAGGATATTTCGCCGAAGTGATCGCGAAAACGTTTCGGACGATGCTTGGTCACGCAAGCGGAATGCAGATCGAATCTCTAGGCGGGCCTTCCCCGGTTCGAGGTTCGGACCTGATCCTTCTGCCGGAAACAGCGGTGCCCGACTTTCTTCGCACGCGCGATGATCTGATGGATTCGCTGCAGGCGGTCGCAACCAATGCAAACGCCCCGTTAGTGATCGGATCGCTCGACTATGTGGTTGATCGCCGTCCGTGGAGCGAATACCGGTTTTACAACGCTGCGTTTTTATTCACGCCCGGCCCGCAAAAAACCATGGCGACCGGCGGGAATCCGCATTTGGTGCAGTACAACAAAATGCGTCTAGTCCCCTTTAGCGAAAAGCTCCCCTTCGACGGCGTGTTTCCCGTGATCAACTACGTGAATCTCGGCGAGGGAGATTTCAGTGCGGGAGACGGCCATCCCATTTGGGGACAGGGTGACCTCCGCTGGGCCCCCTCGATCTGTTACGAAGTCATTTACCCTTCCTTCGCACGTGAAGCCCGCCTTGCCGGCGCGCGCTTGCTAGTCAACATCACCAATGACGGCTGGTTCGGTCGCAGCAACGGACCCTATCAGCACGCCAACATCGCCCGCTTCCGCGCCGCTGAAAACGGCATGCCGGTGGCCCGCGCGGCCAACAACGGGGTGAGCGTGTTTTACGATGCCTGGGGCCGCGACCTCGGTCACACCGCCTTGATGGATAGCACAGTGCTGCGCCGCGCGGTACCGCTTCCCAACCGGCATACCTTCTATACCCGTGCCGGCAGAGTCCTGGACGTTCTGTTTATGGGTGTTTTGGCCGGTTGGGTGTTATTGGCCTTGCTGCCCTCGCGTTCCCTTCGCCGTCAAATCCGCATGGGCGAGGCGACCCCGGCAGGAGTACATTGAACTCATGAAAACGCGGAGTACGCTGTACATCACGTTGTTCGTGCTGGCGATTTGCATGGCCATCGCGCTCATCGTGTTTTGGAACATCTACATCATCCGTGACTACCTAACCATCCGCGATATGCACGCGGAACTGCATGGCGGGTTGCAGGGGTTCTCTGCGGCGGGACGTTGGGCCGTGCTGGTGCTCGGCATCACAGCGGGTGTTTTGCTCATCGTCGCGCTTTCCTTGTTCTTTGCCGCCGTTATGCGCGGCAACCTCCTCAAGGTCCAACAACGCGACTTCACCAACATGATGACCCACGAATTGCGGTTGCCGCTTTCGGGCATTCAAATATTCGCGCAGACCCTGCGCCAGGGCCCGCTCGAACCCGAAGATCGGGACCGCTTCGCCGACGGCATTCTCTCCGAATGCGCGCGCCTTGGAATGCTCATCGACCAATTGCTCAAGATCCAACAACTCGAGCATGGGCAACTACTTCTCCACAAACGATTCCTTGACGCGGACGTGCTTGCCCAAACTTTCGTGTCCAAATGGCCGCGCCCCATTCGGCTAAAGGTTGAAAAGGGTCTGCGTCTGGAAGCCGACCCCATGCTGCTCGAAATGTCGCTCGCCAACCTGATCACCAACGCCGAAAAATACGGGCGCGGCTCCACTCCCGAATTGAGTGTCACGCGCAACGGAGACGCGGCCCGGTTCGAGGTGCGCGACGGCGGCCGCCCGCTTCCGCGCAAATACCTCAAAAAGATTTTTCACAAGTTCTACCGCATTCCGAACCTCACCACGCGCCGCCAAAACGGTGTCGGCCTCGGCCTTTACATCGTCCGCAGCGTGGCGCGCCTGCACAAGGGCGACGCCGAAGCACAGCCGCTCACCGAAGCCGGAGTGGGATTTGAGGGCAACGCCTTTTCGTTCCGCATTCCCCTGTCCCGAATCGGAGCGTGAACCTGTGAGCGCCCGCATCCTCCTTGTCGAAGACGATCAGAGTCTTGCCATCGGTCTCGAGTTTAACCTCAGGCGCGAAGGCTATGAGGTCACCGTGTGCGCCGATGCAGAAAGCGCCGCCACCACCGTCGCCCGCAACGGAACCGCAAACCCCTTCGACCTCTTTCTACTCGACTGGATGCTCCCCGGAAAGGACGGCCTAAGCTTGCTCGCCGACCTGCGTGAGGCGGGATACGATGCACCGGTATTGCTGCTGACGGCGAGAGACTCCAAGGAAGACGTTGTCGAAGGCCTCGACGGAGGAGCCGACGATTATCTCTCCAAGCCGTTCGATTTGAACATTCTGCTGGCACGCGTCCGTAGCTTGCTGCGCGGCCGCACCGCTCGTCCGCGCGAAACACCGGGCGACGAAGCTCGCTTCTGTGGCACGGGACCCGAGGGTGCAACAACTGTGCATGCCGACTTCAACAACCTGACCATCGATGTGCGCGGTGTGCGCCACCGGCTGACATATAAGGAAGCCCAAATTCTCAAACTGTTGTGGGAACGCCGCAATCAGGTGGTCACGCGCGAAGACCTTTTGCAAAAAATCTGGGGAGTTGAGGGGTACATCCAAAGCCGAACGGTCGACAACCATATTGTGCAGCTTCGCAAGCTGATCGAAGAAGATCCGAAAAAACCTCGCTGGATACTCTCCATTCACGGTTCCGGCTACAAATTCGTAGCTTAATTTGATGCGCTCCCCCTTCACAAAGGTCTTCCACCCACCGATCTCCAAGGTCTCCACGGTCTCCATCGGGACCGCCCTCGCCGGTTTCGCCCTGTGCATACTCGGCTCCGCATCCTCGACTGCGGCAGAGACGCTTACTTCCTCCGGCATCCTGACGGCTGAGGCACCTCCTGGGCGTGGCTGTGCGACCTTGTTGATAACGCAATTGATGAACCGGAACGCCCCGCTCGGCAGCGGGGGCACAACATCCGGACCCGGTTTTTCAGCCAGCGTAGCGGCCAACAAACTCGCAGGCCGAACCTACCTCACCACCCACTTCGCCCTGCAGTACACCCTCGCCCCGTCGGTCCATCGCGCACGCATCGTCTCTGACAATGCGGGAGATGTGGTCCTCAAGTCCACGGTGGATTCCCTGTTGGGAACCATTCCGTCAACCACGACTTATAAACGCGATTCGACCCTCCATGCCCGGCTCGACTCGCTCGGGGCGGGAACACCGCTTTACATAATGATGGCCGCACAGTATTTCGAACGCGCTTGGCAGTATTACGACTCTATCGGCATGCGCATGCCGGCCTACACCAGTACCTCCGATGTTTATGATCGGCCTTCGCAGGGCAGGTATGTGGTCGATATCGCAGACGCCAACATAGCCGGCGGATTTTCCGGTCCGTACTACGGCCTCTCCTTTCCGCCCGGACAAGGCGGCCGCATCCTGTTCGAAAACGACTTCCTCTACGGTGTGACCTACAACCCGCTGACCGACGTGATCAGCGGAAGCCCCGTGCGGGCGGTTCTGCCGGGTAACGTGGTGTACCGCGATTACAGTGCGGCCGACTGGGAAAAAGGCGTACAAGTGACCGCCTCCCACGAGTTTTACCACTCCGTGCAATACGCCTACGATTCCACGCTCAATAACATTCACGCCTGGTACGAACTGAGCGCGACCGGCATGGAAGAGCGTCTTGCCCCTTCCGTGAACGACTACTTCCAGTATCTCCGCTTCAACATTCCGAAAAGCCACCAGATTTCGCTAATGACCGCACAGACTGTCGAAAACTACGGCAACGCAATCTTCCACATTTTTTTAACCCACGCCTTGGGGGCAGCCTTTGATCGCGCCATTTGGGAAGCCTTGGCAACCACCAACGATCTTCCCACGGCCTTGATTCACGGCGTGGGTACCCAGGCACGTTGGGACAGCCTTTACACGGCCTACGCCGCCGCCATGACACTATCCGGCAGTTCCGCCGCGGCAAACTCACCTCTAGCCTTTTCGCCCGACATGCCGCAGTGGCCCAAGCCCCGGTTAGACACCCTCCCGGCGTCGGGCATCACGCAGTTGGATTTCCCCGCGTTGACTTTCCGCATTCTTCGGCCTCCCGTCACCGATACGGGCTTGGTGACCTTGATCGGCATTCCCGGGTCCCGGCGTATCGACAGCAGCTTCAGCGGATATCAATCCACCTTATTAACCGGAGGCGCGGTCTTATTGACCCACCCTCCTGCGGGCACCGCCACCAGTCTGGCCACAGCGAACACTTCTTTTACACAAATCCGCCATGTGGCTCTTTCGAAAGGGGTTGCAGAAACTTATGCAGTGCGCAACCCCGTAACCCGCGCACAGACTCCCCTCGTATTTCTGGCCCCAAAGGGCGGGCTTAACGACAGCCTCAAAATCGTGGCCGAATCCGGTCGTCGCGTCGCAACCATCGCTGCCGACAGTTCCCACTCGTTTTGGTCCTGGAACCTCAAAGATCCCCAAAACCGCACCGTGCCCCCCGGGTTCTACTTCTTCAAAACGAGCGGTGCCGGGGTTAAAAGTTTGATCGTGCTTCCCTGAAATCCGCACGCGGTTCGGGAATCTTCGATACCCCGCTTTACATCTCCTTTGCATTGCCCTCCCGGGCCTTTATGGTTAAATTCCACCGTTCAACTCCCTGAAAAACCACGGATTTACGCATGATTATCCCCCTGCTGCCCCGCCTGACCGACGCCGAACTCAAAGAAGTGACCGAGATCGCCGCGGAGTTCGGGGTGGGCATCCAGACCATCCACGGCGCCCAGCGTTCCATTTACGCGCTCATGGGCGACGAAACCACGCAGGAATTGATCAACCGGATAGAGGGTCTCCCCTACATCGACCGGATCGACCGTGTCCAGGTGCCCTACAAGCTGATGGCCCGCGAGAGCAGCCTTGCTCAGCACCAGATCACCGTCGGCTCGCGGGTGCTGCCCGGTGACTTCGCCGTGATCGCAGGCCACTGCACCATCGATCCCAACAACCGGAACTTCTTCCTCGAAACCGCCCACGCCGTCAAGGCCGCCGGGGCCGACATGCTGCGTGGCGGCGTGTGGAAGCCGCGCACCTCGCCGCACTCCTTCCAGGGAGATGCGAAAAGCCTCGACATCCTGCTCGAGGCCCGCGAAGTGACCGGCTTGCCGGTCAACACCGAAGTGATGGATTTCGAACAGGCCCGCATTTGCGTCGACGCCGGCGTCGATTCGCTCCAAATCGGTGCGCGCAGCGCCCTCAACTACCGCCTGCTGCAGGAGGTGGGGCGCATCACCAAGGGAACCGGCACGCGCGTGCTGCTCAAGCGCAGCATGCACATGGGCCCGATCTCCGAGTTCATCCTCGCGGGCGAATATATCGTGGCGCAGGGCAATCCGAACATCATGCTGTGCCCCCGCGGCACCGTACCGGGCATGGACGGCTACCGCAACCATCCCGATGAATGCATCACGCCGCTGCTCAAGGAAAAGACCTGGGCGCCTGTGATCGTCGACCCGTCGCACAGCGTCGGCAAGGCCGTTTACGTTCCGCACGCCGCCATCGCGGCGGTGGCCTACGGCGCCGACGGTTTGGTGATCGAGACGCATTGCCAACCGAAGCGCGGTGTGGGCGACGATCCCAAACAGGCGATCACGCCCGACGTGCTCGCGCAGGTGATCAAGGAAGCCCGCGGCCTCCACACGCGCATGAAGAGCATGACGAAGACGCTGCAGGCGGCATGAAGAAACCGGCTGCGGGCGCGCGCCTTCCCAAGCCTATTTCTTCCAGGCCCAGTGCGGCCATGCCCGTCCCCGCCGCGTGGCGCTTTCTTCCGGCGAAGATGTTTGATGCCATCGAACGCCTTCGCTTCGAAAAGCCGACCCCGGTTCAGGATGCATGCCTTCCTGCGGCCCTTGCCGGGGAGTCCTTCCTCGCAGTGGCACCCACCGGAACCGGTAAAACCCTCGCCTATCTGCTGCCCCTATGGTCGCGCCTTCCCTCGCGCCACGGCAATCTGATCCTGGTTCCTGCGCGCGAGCTGGGCTATCAGGTTTCCCAAATGCTTCAGGCCATCGACGGCCCCGCAAACCGGGCGCGTGAGGGGCTTGTATTGTGCTTGGGCGGTCATGATGCGGATGCGCAACGCCGACGCCTTCAAGGCGAGTGGCACACTCTCATCGCCACTCCCGGTCGGTTGATCGATCTCCTCGAGAGTGATCCCGCGCTCCTACGCTCCATCCGCTTTCTCGTGCTCGACGAATTCGACCGTCTCATCGACATGGGCTTCGAAGAACAGGTCGGTAAAATCCTCGCCAAGGTCCCTAAGAAAAGGCAAACGCTTTTGTTCTCTGCCACGGGGGCTGAAGATGCCCTCGAGCGCCTGCCGCTGGGAGAACTCACCCGGCATCACGTACAGGTGGCCAAGAGCGCGCCACTGACGGAGCAGTTCTTTTTCCTCAAATCGAACCGCACCAAAAACGACCTCCTGCTCGACACGCTCAAGGAAACCAAGGGCCAGGCTATCGTCTTCGTCGCCAACCGCGAAAAGGCCAATCACCTGAACGGATTGTTGCGTCTGCGCGGCGTCGCCTCCGGAGCCCTGCATGGCGACCGCCTTCAAAGCGAACGCGCCTTGGCCTTTCAGGGTTTCAAGGACGGGAAATTCCGAGTATTGGTCGCCACCGATCTCGCGGCGCGCGGACTCGACATTCCCAAGGCCGATCTCGTGGTCAACTTCGACCTGCCCCGCAACTATCGCGAGTACGTGCATCGCTCAGGGCGCACCGCGCGCCGCGAACGCCCCGGCACCTGCCTTTCCTTTGCCGGGCCCGACGACTATCTCGCCTTCCGCAACATCGAGAAGGAATTCGGCGGACCGATTCCGGTTCATCCCGCCTACGCGCAGGGCGATCCGTGGCTCAAACAGGCGAAACGCGTCCACGAAGCCAAGGTGCGCATTGACAAACGGGCCGAATTCATCCGTGTCGAACAAGGCCTTCCAGCCGAGAAGCCCTCGCGCCCAGCTCGCACGCGCTAACCCTTTATCACTGCATCCGATGGATGCGTCGAACCGACCTTTCCATCCATTCTGAAGTGGTCGATACGTCCAAAATTTGCCACATCTTTGTACACCATAAAACGATAATCACGCGAATTTAGCGGAATTTTAATGTGCGATAAAAAAACAGAAACGTGTTGCGCAAGCGGGAAGGCGGGCCTAATTTAGGGGGGCAACAAAGTACTCGGTTCCCTCGATTAGTGTCCGTTGCGCGGGTAATAACGGCCTAATCATTAGCGGCGATCCACTTCGGTGGATCGCCGCCCCCTTTTTCGGCCGACCTGAAAGCCATTCTGGAGAAGCCGGGCTGCGAACATCGCGGTGCAGAGGCGGCCTCCGTCGCGATACTTTTCCAGTATCGCTTCCTCGGCCTCCTCGCATCACTTGTTCTCGCACCGGCTTTGTGCGACGAATGGCTTTCAGGTCGGCCTAGACGAAACTTCGTCAACGCTTCGGTGAAGCTTCGTTTGGTCCGCGGTGAGAGGGCTCAAGGAATAATAGGGAGAGCGCCGAAGAGTTAGGCTGAGGGCAATAGACAACCTTTACTTGGACTTTCGGGCCTCGGCGACGAGATGGGCGAAATAGTCGAAGGAACGGTCTTCTGCGAGCTTTCCGTTCACGAACAAGGTCGGCGTTCCTTCGACGCCGATGTTGCGGCCGAGTTCGATATCGGTGTCGAGAATCTTGTTCACGTCATCGGTCAAAGCCATTTCACGGCGGAAACGGTTCATGTCGAGCCCGATTTTTTGGGCGGCAGCGAGGTAAACATCTTGATCGAGGCTGCGGTACTGGGCCATGACGAGGCAACGGAACTCGAAAAACTTGCCTTGGTTGCCGGCGGCGATGCCCGCCGCCGCGGCTTCACGCGCTTGCGCGTGGAACGAAAGCGGAAAATGCTTGAACACCAACCGCACGTCCTTGGGATAGGCGCGCAAGACCGAATCGAGCACCGGAACCAACCGGGCGCAATAGGGACATTGGAAATCGGAGAACTCCACCAAGGTCAGCACGGCGTTGGCCGGGCCCTTCGTGAAACTGTTGGCCACGGGAATAACCTTCGGTTTGTTGTCCGCAGCCGGACGCCACCCCACCCGCAGCGCCACGAATTCGCTTTGTTCCTGCATCACACGCAAAATCGAGAGAATGCTGTCTTGCTTGTCTTCAAGTGCGCGCAACCGACTCTCGCTGTCGGCAGAAAAGCAACCGAGCGGCAGGAGGGCCAGTACGGCGAGAAGAAAAAAGGTCACGGATGGTTTTTTCATGGTCGGCCTGTTTTGATAGAATGCGAGAAAAGTTTCCGAGAAAAGCTACCGAAAAATTTACGGGTAAAGATCGAGAGAAGATAACGAGGAAGATACGATGTTCGGGGGGCGGTGGGGACGCTCGAGTTGTAAACGGCTACAACCCTGCCGCTGCAAGGTCGAGCAGCAAGGTGGCATGCGGATGCCCCTGCATGGCCAGGGTGATAGGAAGCGTGGAATCTCCGGCCTGTAAACGCTTCACCATTTCGACCTTGCCCGCACCCAGCGCCACGGTGATCAAGTGCCCACAGGCGCGAATCGGTTTGAGTCCGAGCGTCACCCGCTTCGACGGAGCTTTGGGCGAATCTGTGACATCAATCACATCGGAATCCAAATCGGTCAAGGTCGCTTTACCCGGGAACAAGGAGGCGGTGTGGCCGTCTTCTCCCATGCCGAGAAAGATTTGGTCGAACACGACCGGCGCCGCCTCGAACTCTTTCTGCAGCAGGGACGCATAGTCGCGAGCATTGGTCACGAAATGAGCCTTCTGTTCCGCGAGTCCTGCCGGAAGCAGCAGGTCTTCAAAGCAAGATTTCCAATTGCACAGCGGGTCTTCAAAGGCGACCTTGCGCTCGTCCACCACGAAGAAACGCAGCTTCTCTCCGAACTCGGTGCGGCGACGCACCTCCGGTACCCAGTGACGAAAGAGCGCTGCGAAGGTGGTGCCGCCGGAAACCGCGATCCGCGGTCCGCCAAGCAACTCCAGGGACTTTTGCGCGACGGCCTCGAGGGAGTCCAGAACCAAAACTTGCACGACCCGTTCCTTTCCCCTTCACCGCATGGCGGTGAAGATTTCCTCGATGGCCTTGAGCGACGCTTCGGCAGGAGTCAAAGAAGGAAAGCGCGTGTGGGCATAGTTTACGCCCGAGGAACTGTTGAGCAGGTGCAGATTCGGGTCTCCCCCGCCGTTCCGAATGGCACGCAACACTTCGGCAATATCCCCACCTTGGCCGATACCTCCCACCGAAATGCCGGGGATTAGCATCGGAATTTCATTTCCGAGTCCGCGCCAAAAGCCGACCAAATCTTCCAATTCTCCTGGAGCGGTAGCCCCAACGACGGCGCCGAGATCGCCTCGGTCCCAACCGGAAACCTTTTCGGCCACCACCCGGTACAAAGGCAGTTTGCGTCCTTGGCCCAGATCGACCGTTAACTCCTGAAAATCGCGCGCTCCGGGATTGGAAGTACGCACCAGCACGTAGATCCCCTCGCCCGGCTTCGCGGTATTCTGAAACGGAGCGATCGAATCCGAACCCATGTAGGGTGCGGCAGTGACTGCGTCGGCGCCGAAGGTGGTAAACGCCGCTTCGGCATAGGCTCCGGAGGAAGTGCTGATGTCGCCTCGTTTGGCGTCGAGAATTACGAGAACGCCGGCCTCGCGGTATTCCCGAATCAAGGTTTGGAGCACGCCAAGAGACTCCAGACCCAAGGCTTCGAAATACGCACTGTTGGGTTTGACGGCGGCGGGCAATAGGTTGCGGCGGGCCATCGCCTCCAGCAGCTCCGCATAAAAACGCCGCACGCGATCGGCGCTACTGCCGTCGGCTGCGGGCATTTTCTGGAGCACGGGATCGAGCCCCACGCACAAGGTGTTCCCGGTTTTCCGGGTTCGTTCAAGCAGGCGTGTACGCCAGGTGGGATTCTCCGCTGTCATGCCCGGGAAAATTAGGAATTAAGGGGCTGCGACGTGGTTCCGTCCAAAGATTAAAGCCCGGATTCCCGACCGAAACGCCGTGTGCACGGCATCGTACTCGATCCGGTTAAATTCAGTCCATGAATTCTCCCAACCCGGATGAACAGAACGAACGGCACGAACTGGGCGAACTGCAAACCCGGTTGCAGGAAACCGAAATCAAGCTGGCGTTTCTTGAAAAAGAATTGGGTGAATACAAGGAGGCACTGCACACCTTGCATACGCGCCTTGATGCCACAGAACGCACCCTGCAGCAACTTCAGGAATCGGGATCCAATCAGTCGGGTGGCGGCGAAGACCCGTTCGCTTCCTAAGGAAGAGAAACCTCAGGGCCATTCGAATCGGAAGGCACCTCTCTCCCGGGAGGCCCTTCGTAACGACCAAACAAGCCGTTTACCGCAACGATCCCCGGAAACAATTCTTCGGGCAATTCCAGTCCTTCCAATAGTCGGGAACACCGAGCGAGAGCCTGTTCGGCTACATCGGGTAGCTCTACCTGAAAGTTGCGGTTCCAAGGCGAGGCCAACGCTTTTCCAGCGCAAAAGCGAGGCGACGATTCGGCGAAAAACATGCGACAGGCCATTGGGCGCCACTCGTAGACCCCGCAAGAGCCGTCTTTCTCCAAGTACGGGCAAGATCGGCCGCGTAAAAAGTAACGGTACAGGGCCCGATCGTCGGCCTCCTCGGCAACCGCACCCGGCTTTTCCTCAGATGCTTCGGCCTTCAAAATCTTTTCGTAAGTGACAGTTCTGTTATAACTTGCGAGAATAAGGTCTGCGTAGTTTTCGCGTTTCTTCAAATGCAAATCCAGAGCGATCAGCTCAAAGGGCTCCACGCTGCTCACATAATGGCTGCAACAGGCAGAACACGACCGCGAACAGGTCACCTTTTTCTTTTCAGTGGCCAATATCGAAGCTACACAGGCATCGTAAGCTTCATATAAATCAGGCACAAACCGAACCGATATCGCCGTCAGCAGGTGGTAATAATCCACGGCTTCTTGAGGAGGCAGCGATTCGATGCCCGTTTTAAGACGGGCAATCGCTGTTAGCAAAGCCTCAAGAGTTGGGGAATTGAGCCCGGAATCCACAACCTCAGATGAGTTCATTTGCCTAAATTATCTAAACTTCGGCCATCTACCGGGAGATCAGCATGCGTTGGAAGAAATGGATTTACGCTCTGGCACTTGTAACCCTGACCAGCTTGGTCGGGTGCAACATCTTCAATCCCGATGGCGAAGGCGACCCGGGTGACGCGGACCTGAACACCACCGCCCAGCATTATCTCACTACAGGACAGTATGGCAAAGCTATGTCCACCTTCGACAAGGCGATCCGGCAGGATAGCTCGAACTCCCTCGCCTATTACGGATATGCGAAAGCCGCCATTCTCTATTATCAGCTCGACAAGCTCGGCATTTTGAACGACATGCAGGCGACTGCGAAAGATCCGACTCAATTTGCGTTCCTGCAACACAGCGATTCCATCCTCACCCTCCGCCTTCAAGCCGCCGCGAAGGTGCGCCTTGTACTCGGTCGCCTCACCGATCGCGACACCTTGACCCGCTGGTTCCGCTATCTCAACGACAGCACTTCGGCCACCGCACAGGAGGATTCGCTCTATTCGGTCCGCCGCATGTTCATGGAACAGTACCTCAGTGACGCCGACCTCGGGGTCGCCGGTAAACGCAAACGCGACAAGTTTCCGCTCACCGATTCGCGCATGCCCTATGGCTTCGTGGTGCTCGATTACACCGCTTTCGACCTTCTCTATACCATCACGCGCCTCTACGATCTCGACCAGAACGACACCATCGACAGCCGAGATGCCCTGATGAAAAAGCTGAAGTTTGGTTCAAGCGATGGATTTAACATCGACAGCCTCAGCACCATTGCCGGCGATCTCGAAAACGACACGGCAGCGGCCGGCAACCTCAATGCCCTCATTGCCGGCATGCAATCTGGCCTGCTCGGCACCTCACAATTGGCCGGTCTGATCGGTGGGTCCACAGGCGGAAGCAGTAGCGGCACCGATACCGGATCCGCGAATGAACAGGCCAGCCAGAACCTCGATAGCGTCATTTCCAGCATGGGTGACGCCATCCTGTTTTATCAATTTGGCGACCATCTCGACAACGACGGCGACGGTTGCATCGACGAGGAAATTCTCGACGAAAAAGACAACGACTTCGACGGCTTCGTGGATGAAGATGCGCGCGTTATCCCCGATGACAAGCCCGACCTCGTCGACAATGATCGCAACGGCAAGAAGGATCCCAACGTTTCGCCGTTCCCCTTCCTTTCGACTAATGACAGTGGCGAATCGCGTGTGGGCATCGCCGTCGACCCTGCTCGCCCGCAGGTGCTCGGGTTTATTCGCAATTATCTCATGGCACATCCTTCCGACGACAATGCGGATCCGCTGCTCACCAACTGGGTCAAGATCAAGAAGAATGCCACACCCGAACAATTGAAGCTGCGTATGGACCTACAAAAGGATTCTCTCGCAGTCCGCATTCCGCTCGGAGGTCCCATCCCCGATTCGCTCGCCGCGAAGCTGCAGAATGCGAAAAACGTCATCGGCGGCTGCTGGCGGAACTACTAGGACCGGAGAATCCAAATCATGAAATCACAAACCAAACTCTCCGTATCCGCCCTTGCGGCCACCCTCCTGTTCGCAGGGGCTACCGCATCTATGGCCGCCTCGGGACCGCAATACCGATCGCTCCGCGGCCTGGCGATGGGCAACGCCTTCGTCGCCATCGTCGACGATAAGGAAGCCATCTATTACAACCCCGCAGGCCTAAACCTGATCAACGCCCTCGGCAACGCCGCCGCGCGGCCGGGCTTGGCGAATTATCCCCGCAACCGCATCAACGCCCGCGTCAACATGGTTGGGGCAGCGTTGCCTCTGGGCGACTTCAAGGATTTTTACGGATTCTTCAAGGATCACAAGAAGTCGTTTTCAGACGACTCCACCATGCGGTCTGACAATACCTTGTTCAACGACTTGGCACCTTTCGATCGTCGCCCCGTCGAAATCGGATTGCTGCACGGCGCCGAATTCGCCATGCATAATTTCGGTGCCGCTTACTGGGCAGATGCCCGCATCGCACCCTACGCAGACGTCGGCGTGCTGCTTCCGCAAGCAGGCATCGAAACGATCCAGCTCGATGCCGTCGTTCAAGTCGCCGGTGCCCACGGCTTCCTGAACAACCGACTTGCCGCCGGCGGCGGTTACCGTCTGGCCAACCGTCAAACCGTCCGTAATTTCCAGGTTGCCGCATCCGAATTCGCCACTGACGGCGGACAATCGGTGCTTAACCAAGTGCAGGACACCATCAATGACAAGTTTTCGAATCTGTCCGACTTCACCACTTACGGACACGGCATCGACCTTGGCGCACTGTGGCAGCAAACCTCCTGGCTGCGCTTCGGCGCCTCCATGCAGAACATGGGAATGTATCTGAACCATGAGTATGTCACGCCGGAACTGACCGTCGGTCTCGCCATCAGCCCTCCCCTCGCCTCCACCGGAAGAATGTTCTCCCGCAAGGTGAACCTCGCGCTCGACCTAGAAGACATCCTGAATGATGAGCGGAATTACCGCTTGCTTAGCAAGGTGAATTTCGGTGCCGAGGTGCAACAGGATTTGTGGTGGCTCGCCAGCCTCCGCCTCTCCGGAGGCTACAAAGGCGGTTACTGGGCGGCGGGAACTGGACTCGACCTCCTTACGGCGATTCATATCGAGGCTGCCAGCTGGGCTGAAGAAGTCGGATCGTACACGGGTCATATCGAAGACCGGTATTACGCACTGCGCGTCGGCGTCGGCTTGTAATCTCTTTCGCTGCGGAAGCCGCATCGGGGCGCTTCTCGGAGCGCCCTTCTCCAAAGCCCCTTCCCAACTCCCGTCCTCGACTCAGATGGAACGCGACAAGGTTGCTTAAATTGTAGGGCAACCATGCCTCCTTCCGATCCCAGCGAACTCCTCACCCGTGTCAGCGACGACGATACCGAAATCCTCGGCCCTGTCGAACGCCTTTTGGTGCACGGTAATCCGGAGTTGGTCCATCGTGCCGCCCACGTACTCGTCCTTCATCCCCAAAAGGGCACGCTGCTCCTGCAGAAGCGCTCGGCCGCCAAGGATACCTGTCCCGGACTGTGGGATACTTCCGTAGGCGGCCATGTGGGCTTCGGCCAAACCTACCTCCAAGCCGCCTTGCGGGAATCCGAAGAGGAACTCGGCATCGTCCTTCAAGAATCGGACCTGACCTTCCTCTATGTCACGCGTCTCCGCGATCATCAAGAATCCGAAAACACCGCCAGCTATCTCTGTCTGCACGCCGGCCCCTTCCATCCCGACCCGGATGAAATCGATGCCGTGCGGTTTTTGACACGCGCGGAGATCGAAGCCGGATTGGGTACGGGTATCCTGACTCCGAATTTTGAAGCGGAATACGCTGCCTTTCTCGCCAGCCCGCACGGAACGCTGCTCCGATGAAACATCTGCATTTCGATTCAGTCGATTCCACCATGGAAGCGGCTCGACGCGAAGCCTCTGCCTCACCGGGAAACGACTTCCTACTGGTCACTTCGGAAGTCCAAACCGGCGGACGCGGTACGCGCGGCCGCCCGTGGCACAGCCCGCGCGGCAACATTTACCTCACCATTGCGATTCCCCGTACCCTGATTTCGTCGGACCGTCTTAGCCTTTTCCCCCTCGAGACCGGACTCGCCCTCTGGGAGTCCACCGCGGCGCTGCTGCCTCCCGCCGCACGCGACGGCCTGCGCCTCAAGTGGCCCAACGATTTGCTCTGGGAAGGCCGTAAGGCCGCCGGCATGCTGCTGGAGGCCACGAGCGAGCATCTGTTCGTCGGCGTCGGAATCAACCTGGTCGAAGCACCCGAAGTCGTCGACGGCGGAACACCCAGTGCCCGGCTCTCAGATGCAGGCATTGGAGAGGACGCCGGACTCGCATTGGCCAAATCCTTCAGCGGGAATCTCCGCGATCTTCTCATGCTGCCGGCCCTCGGCGGGGCGCGGAATACCGTGGAGGAATGGCGCGCGCGCGCGCTATGGACCAAATCATTGCGCCTGCGTGACCGCCCCGCGCGCCCCGAAGTGTACCCCGTCGACCTGAATGCGGAAGGTCATCTCAAGGTGCGCTTCGCCGATGGACGCGAAGAATGGTTGGTGTCGGAGTATTTGGCCTAAAAGTTGGCAGTTTAGGGTTCACAGTTTACAGTGAACCAAACCACCACAATGCATCTAAAATCTTCTGACGAAAATCTGGAAATTCTTCCGAAGTTTCCCTGTGCAGGTGTTTAAATCTGAGACGAAACAAGCCTGTTTTGGGCTTTGAAAATGAAAATTCAGCTACGGATTCGGCGTTCACCGTAAACTGTGAACCCTAAACTGTGAACTACTTTTTATCCCATGATCACCGGCGCCGAACTGTACGAAAAACTCAAGGATGTCCGCATTTCGGGGGGTGCCTGCACCTTCACCCCCGAAAAATGCGAGTCGATGGCCCCTCTTGTGAACGCCATCAACGCCCTTAAAAAAGAGCGGAATGCGGTCATTCTCGCGCATTCCTACGTCTCCCCCGAAATCGTCTACGGCGTAGCCGACTACACCGGCGACTCCTACGCCTTGGCCAAAGACGCCACGCGCACCACGGCTGACACCATCGTGTTCGCCGCTGTACGCTTCATGGGTGAAACCGCCAAAATCCTTAATCCCGGCAAGCGCGTGCTCATCCCCGGCACCGACACCGGTTGTACCTTGGCCGACGCCGTCACCGGTGACGACGTCCGCCGCCTGCGCAAAGAGTTCCCCGAGCATACCTTCGTCTGCTACATCAATACCACGGCGGACGTTAAAGCCGAGTGCGAAGTGTGCGTGACGTCCTCGAACGTCTATCACATCGTGGAAACCATCCCCAACGACAAGATCTATTTCCTGCCCGACAAACTGATGGGCCAAAATTTGGTCGACGAAATGAAGCGCCGCGGCGTTGAGAAGGACATCCAGATTTTTGGAGGCCGCTGCTACGTACACGAAGAATATGACCCTGAAATGGTGCGTTTCCTGCGCCTCAAATTCCCCGGCGTCAAGGTCCTCAGCCATCCCGAATGCAACCCTGGCATCATCAAGGTTTCCGACTACGTGGGCAGCACCAGCCAGATGCTCGACTACGTTCAGAAATCGAAAGACGACCGCTTCGCCATGCTCACCGAATGCGGCCTCTCCTCGCGCCTGCAAATCGAATTTCCTGAAAAACAAATCGTCGGCTCGTGCACGCTTTGCAAGTACATGAAGTCGAACACGCTCGAAGGGATTCTCCGCGTGTTGCTCAAGCCGCGCCCGCAAGACGAAATCACACTCGACGAAGATGTGCGCCTGCGCGCGCAGCGTTGCATCGACGCCATGTTCGAATACGTCGAGCGCAAACCGGTCTCCCACGTTCCTCTCGAAATCCCCTCCTGAGGCCTGCGTAGCATGGCGGTTCCCGCACCGGCGATCCCTTCCGGAAACGCCTACACCGTAAACGTAGCGCACCCCGCCACGGAAGCCGCTACGGAAGAATCCCCTCTTCCCGCGTTCGCCCAGGCTGCCGCGCTTTTGGTGCGCCGCCACAAGATCGCCCTGCGCATGCATGTCTCCGGCGACAACACGCGCGTCAATCGATTGCGCGCCTTGCTGAACGAAGCCGGAGCCAAACCCAGTGCCTTCTCTCCCGCCCATTCGCCCGAAATCCCCGGCGAAGGCTTCTGGAAAACCACCTTCACCGTGGTGGAGGCAACGACAACTGCGGGCGCCTCCGGGAACTTCTGGGCCGAGAAACGGGAAGAACGGAAGGTCGAGTGGGAACCCCTGTTGATCGCCCTTGCCGATCGGGTTTCTCCCACAGAGTATGCTCCGGGCCTTACGGCCATTCCGGATGTTTGGATCGTCACATCCGCAAACGCATCTTCGCCCGAATCCTCGGAGACCATCGCAAGCCGGTGGAACGCTGCCGGTGCCAAGGCCGTATGCGTTCTAACCACAGGCACCATTGCTTGGAAATCCACAGGCGCGTTATTCGGCCAATCCGAAGGCATCTTGGAATTACCGACCGAAACCACTCCAGACTCTCCGCAAACCCGCGGTGTTGCGGCGGCGGGACTCGTGACCGGAATGCTGCGCGACTTGCTGGGTGAAAACCTCTTCGACAAAACCTTGATTCGCGCCGATCGCGAGTGCCTCGAAATGCGGCCTTTGCGCCTCGGCCGTGCCGTACTCAACGCCGCTGCTGCGCTCGAAGCCTTGCCGACCGTCGCGACTCCGACCACCGTAAACCCCTTTGTCAAGGGCAACGGATTCGCGGAAGCCACGGAAGGACGGCTTGTCGCTTTGCGCGGCCCCGAATCCAAACCCTGGGCGCACAAAGGCCGCTGATCCGGCGTTTTCCGCCTCAACACCGTTTCCATCCACAACCCTTAGGATACAACTATGACGCAAGACCTCGCCGCCCCCCGCTCCAAAGTCCCCGAAATTCTGATCGCGCTCGTATCGGCGGCGGCGCTCGGATTCCTTGTCTATCTCATTTACGGACGCGATACCACTGGAACCACAAACGGCTTCCTCGCCTTTCTGCCTGCGATGAACGCAGCTTGCAACGCGGTCACCACGGTTTTCATCGTGCTCGGCCTTTCTGCCATCGGGCGCGGCGATCGCGAGGCGCACCGCCGCCGCATGCTTTCCGCCTTCGCCACATCGGCGCTCTTCCTGGTCGGGTACATCGTCTATCACGCCTTCCACGGCGAAACGAAGTTCCCGGGACGCGGGTTCATCCGCCCGGTGTATTTCTCGATCCTCATCTCTCACATCGTCTTGTCTGCCGTCGCACTTCCCATGATCCTCACCAGCTTCTGGTTCGCGCTCTCCGGCCAGCTCGTCCGCCACGTCAAACTCGCCCGCTGGACCTACCCCATCTGGCTGTATGTCTCGATAACGGGCGTGGTGGTGTTTTTCATTCTGCGGAGCTATACCTAGGGCAAAATCAGAAATATGAAATCGGAAATATGAAAGGAAAACAAGGATCGATTCTGTGTTGTTTTCATATTTCATATTTCTGATTTCATATTTCGGCCTCCACCCTCCCCTTTCTACCTTTCCCGTCTCCGTTTTCCTCCGAGGTCTTTCCATGGGTTTCAAATGCGGCATTGTCGGGCTCCCGAATGTGGGCAAATCGACCATTTTCAACGCCCTCACCAGCGCCGGCGCCGAGGCGGCAAACTTCCCGTTCTGCACCAAGGACCCGAACGTCGGCATGGTCAACATCCCCGACCCGCGTCTGGCCGAACTGACACGGGTCTATAAGCCCAAGCGCGAACTCCCCGCCATCATGCAATTCGTCGATATCGCGGGCCTCGTCAAGGGCGCCTCGCAGGGCGAAGGACTCGGCAACCAGTTCCTTTCCCATATCCGTGAAACCGACGCCATCATGCACGTAGTGCGCTGCTTCGAGGACGTCAACGTGACCCACGTCGAAGGCACCGTGAACCCGGCGCACGATGCCGAAGTGGTGAACCTGGAACTCGCCCTGCGCGATCTCGACACCCTCGATAAAAAGCTCGCGAAGGACAAAAAGCTCTCCGGTCAGGCCACCGCGCCCGACGCCAAGGAGGCCAAGGTCCGCGTAGGTATTCTGGAACGCATTAAGGTGCTGCTTGACGACGGCAAGCCCGCGCGGCTCGCGGAACTCAATTTGGAAGAGGTCGACCTGATCCGCGACCTGGGCCTGCTCACCCTCAAGCCGATGTTCTACTGCGCCAACATGCGCGAAGACGAAATCACCAGCGGCAACGCACACCTCGAGGCCGTGAAGGTTTTCGCAACCGAGCAGAAGTGTGACGTGGTCGTGATCAGCGGAAAAATCGAAAGCGAAATCGCCGAGCTCGACGCCGCCGAAAAGGCCGACTTCCTCAAGGAAATGGGGCTCGAAGAAAGCGGACTCGACCGCGTGATCCGCAAAGGCTTCTCGCTGCTCGGCCTGCAGACGTATTTCACCGCAGGTGAGCAGGAAACCCGTGCCTGGACGATCCCGAAAGATTGCAAAGCCCCGCAAGCCGCAGGCGTCATCCACTCCGACTTCGAGAAAGGCTTCATCCGAGCCGAGACGCTCGGCTTCGACGACTTTCAAAAATGTGGAAGCTGGCAGGCCGCCAAGGAAAAAGGTCTCGTCCGCACCGAAGGCAAAGAATATCTGGTGCACGATGCCGACATCATGCACTTCCTGTTCAACGTTTAGCCTGACCTTCCTTCGTCCCGTACAAGCGGCAAATCACGCATTTCTCCGCGTCGTGCCGCTGTGCGGGACAGTATTCCCGTCCGTAGTAGATGATCTGCAAATGACGCAGGTTCCACGTGTCTTCGGGGAACACAGCCTTCAGGTCTTTTTCGGTTTGCACCACATTGGAGCCGTTCGATAGGCCCCAGCGGAAGGCGAGACGATGAATGTGGGTGTCGACTGCAAAGGCCGGCACGCCGTAAGCCTGCGACATCACCACGGAAGAAGTCTTGTGCCCCACCCCAGGGAGCGACTCCAGCTCCTCCATCGTGCGCGGTACCTTCCCGTCATACTGTTCGACAAGAATCCGTGACAGATTCCAAATATTCTTAGCCTTGGTGGGAGCCAAACCCACGGTCTTGATGATTCCGAGAATCGCCGAGTGCCCCAGCTTGACCATCGCCTCGGGCGTGGGCGCGCGGCGGAAGAGCTCTGGCGTCACCTTGTTCACGGAAACATCCGTGGCTTGAGCCGACATCAGAACCGCGACGCAAAGCGAAAAAGCATCCGTGTGATCGAGCGGAATCGGCGGATCCGGATACAACCCATTCAGCATTTCCCCGATGCGATCGGCGCGTTCGGTCATTTTGGACCGAAGGGCCAAAGCCTTTTTGGAAGGGGTTTTCGACGGTTTCTTGGCAGTGTTCATGGCAGCGCAAAGGTTATAATTTTGGTCTATGCCTCACCGTTCCAAAAACGCTCCCTGCTACGTCATCACCGGTGCAGCCGGATTCATCGGCAGTGCCCTCGCCTACCGTCTCAACCAGCTCGGCCATGAGAACCTGATCTTGGTCGACGCCCCGGGTTCCGACGCACGCTGGAAGAACCTGGTTCCACTGCAGTACGCGGATTATGTAGACCGTAAAGATTTTTTGGACAGGATCCAGTCGGGTCGCTTTGATGATTCGGGAATCGAGGCGGTCTTCCACCTGGGCGCCATCTCTTCAACGACCGAAGCGGATGTGGCGCTGCTGCTCAAAAACAACTTCGAATACACCAAGGTACTGGCACAGTGGTGCCAGTCGCAAAAAAAGCCCGTGCGCCTCGTGTACGCCTCTTCCGCCGCCACCTACGGCGACGGCTCGCTCGGCTACGACGACGACCACGCCGTTGTGCCGCGCCTGCGCCCGCTCAACGGCTACGGCTACTCGAAACAGCTATTCGATCAATGGGCCTTGCGCCACGGAGCCTTCGAAGGCCCTGCTGGTGCCGTGGGTCTCAAATACTTCAATGTGTACGGCCCCAACGAATATCACAAGGGCGACATGAAGAGCATGGTGGCCAAGGCCCATGCGCAGATTCTCGCCGAAGGCCGCGTCAAACTGTTCAAGTCACATCGGCCCGATTACCGCGACGGCGAGCAGATGCGCGACTTTCTGCATGTGATGGATGCGGTGGACATGACCTTGCACTTCCTCCATCCCGAAGCACTGGGCGGCCTCTACAACGTGGGCACGGGTGAAGCCCGCACCTGGCTCGACATGATGCGCGCCGTGTTCGCCGCCATGGGTCGCGAACCGCACATCGAGTTTGTGGAAATGCCCGAGGTGCTGCGCGGCAAATATCAGTACTTCACCAAGGCCGACATCAGCAAGATCCGCGCTGCGGGCTACGAGAAACCCATCCAAAGCCTTGAAGAAGGCGTCGCCGCCTACGTTCCCTACCTCGACCAAGATGAACGCGTATTGGGTTGGTAAGAAAACAACACAACATCACAGCAACACAGCAATAAAAACACCCCGAAGGCGATTGCGTTCTATTGTTGTGTTGTTGTGTTGTTGTGATGAATTAATGAAACGCCCGGTGGATGAATCCGAGCACCACCGAAACCGCCAGTGCGGCGAGGAACCCGAACCAAGCGGCGGGTTTACGCTTCAGTAACTGACGGCTGTGCGGCAACATGCCCGTAAACACGGTATACACCAGCACGCCCGCCGAAAAGCCCAGCAGCGTATCGAACGGAATGGCGGCATGCCCCTTCAGCGCCTGCCCCACAAAGAACAACACCGGGCTGATAAGTGCATTGGCCACGCCCAGCCAAACAAGCCGCATACCTTTGTAGTTCCAGTGCCCCAGCGCAAACGCCAGTGCGAAAGACGAAGTCACCTTGTGGATGATCATTCCCAGGTTCAACCCCGAGAACCAAGGCGGATCGATAAGCCCGATCAAAATGCCATCGTTGACGGCGCACACCGACAGGGCTAAAAAAAACGCCCAGCCGATCGGTTCGTGATCGTGCCCCGTCTCGCAGCACGGATCCTTCTTGAGCACCTTGCGCGAGAGCACGGCCATTACGGCCACGCCGGCCGCAAAGGCGACTATTGGCTTTCCTTCACCGCCGAACAGGGCGTGGGGAATCAGGGTGATGGCCAGGTACCCTAGAAAAAACGCCACCGTGATCGGATACAAATAGTCCAGAACCGAGAACTCGATCTCGTGTTCCAGATCATGGTCGTGATGCGAGGAACGTATGCGGAACGGCAATGTTCCCAGCAGAAAACCGGCCCAGGAACTCAGCGCAAGGCCCAAGGGAAGCCAAAGGTTCGACATAAGGATCAAGGGTAGAAATACGGATCGTGGCGCGCTACCTCGGCATCAGCGATCAATCGTCGCATTTTAAATCGGCTTGAATCGACTTGAATCGACGTATCCGCGAGGTACCCAACGCATCGACCCTCAAACCTCACCGGACCACTGTGCGCTTCGTATATTCCCTTTATGCACAACCGCTCCCCGCGCTTCGCTTATCTGCTGCTCTTGGCCACGGCACTGCTTACCGCAGCACTTTTGACTGGTTGCGAGAAAAAAAATGCGGCCGATAAAATTCCCGATATCTCCCTGCTGACCTATGAAGGCAAACCCTACTCCTTCGGGCCCAAGGACACCTCGGTCACCCTTGTGGTATTCTGGGCCACCTGGTGCCAACCGTGCCTCGCCGAAATCCCCACCTTGGTGCATCTGCAGGAAGTCTACGGCAACCGCGGGTTCCGGGTCGTGGGCATCAATATCGACGATGCCGAAGGCTCGCAAGCGATTTCAATCACCATGCATTTTGGGGTGAACTATCCCGTGCTGATCGGCGACCAGGAAACCGAGACCGCCTTCGGCGGTTTGCGGGCCCTCCCGACCTCCTTTCTCGTGGGCCGGGACGGAAGGATCAAACAAAAGCTCGAAGGCCTGTACCCGGCCGAAAAGGTCGAACAGCTCGTTCAGGAACAGCTGTAGGCGCAACTTTTACCTTTTTTCGCTCCGTTTCCCGAACCCGGCCTTTTTTCTACATTTGGCCCACTATTATGGGCAAAAATCTCTACCAAAAAGTCTTCGACCGCCACGTGGTGAGTCGACTCTCCTCGGGCCAGTACCAGGTCCTCATCGGCCTGCATCTCGTGCATGAGGTCACCTCTCCCCAGGCCTTCGCGCTCCTGCGCGACCGCGGCCTGAAGGTGAAGTACCCGAACCGCACGTTTGCGACGGTCGACCACATCATCCCCACCGAGATCCGCGACCGGCAGCGCCCGTTGCAGGATACCCTCGCCGAGGAGATGCTGCAGGCCATCGAAAACAACACCCGTGAACACGGCGTATCGTTCTTCGGCGCCAAGTCGGGCCATCAGGGCATCGTCCATGTGATCGGCCCCGAAATGGGACTCACCCAGCCGGGCATGACCATCGCCTGCGGCGACAGCCACACCTCGACCCACGGGGCCTTCGGCTCGCTCGCGTTCGGCATCGGCACCAGCCAGGTTGCTGACATCCTCGCCACGCAGACTATGAGCCTCGGCCGCCTCAAGGTGCGTCGCATTACGGTTACGGGCAAACTGGCTCCGGGCGTCTACGCCAAGGACGTCATCCTCGCCATCATCCGCAAACTCGGTGTGAACGGCGGCGTGGGCCACGCCTACGAATACGCCGGTCCGGTGATCGAAGCCATGTCGATGGAAGAGCGCATGACGCTCTGCAACATGTCCATCGAAGGCGGTGCGCGCATCGGCTACGTGAATCCCGATGAAACCACCTACGCCTACCTCAAGGGCCGCGAGTATGCTCCGAAGGGTGCGGATTGGGACAAGGCCGTGGCCTACTGGAAGAGCATCGCCTCCGATGCGGACGCGACCTTCGACGACGAAGTCGTGATCGACGGAAGCGCCCTCGCACCGCAAGTGACCTGGGGCATCACGCCCGCTCAGTCCGTGGCCGTGGACGAATCCATCCCGGCCGCCGAGTCCTTTCCGGAATCGGAGCGCCCGCTCATCCACGAAGCCTACGAATACATGTCGCTCGAGGCGAACCAGCCCATCGCGGGCGTGCCCGTCGATGTCGTGTTCATCGGCTCCTGCACCAACGGCCGCATCTCCGACCTGCAGGAAGCCGCCGATGCGGTGACCAAGGCCGTCACGGCCCATCCCGGCCTCAAGGTCGCATCCACAGTGCGCGCCATGGTGGTTCCCGGTTCCGAACCGGTGCAGAAAATCGCCGAAGAGCTGGGTCTGCACAAGATCTTCACCGACGCGGGTTTCCAGTGGCGCGAGCCCGGCTGCTCGATGTGCCTGGCGATGAACCCCGACAAGCTCAAAAACCGCGAGGTCAGCGCCTCCACGAGCAACCGCAACTTCAAGGGTCGTCAGGGTTCGCCTTCGGGCCGCACCCTGCTGATGAGCCCGGTCATGGCCGTCGCCGCAGCCCTTACGGGCAAGGTCACCGACGCGCGCACCTTCTTCAACCTTTCCACCACCAGCGCGAAACAGGGCTGATCTCATGCAAGCCACCGCCGCCGCCATCATCGAATCCGTCTCCGGTCGCGCCGTTCCCGTTCGCGGCAATGACATCGACACCGACCGCATCATTCCCGCGCGCTACCTCCGCACCGTCACCTTCGACGGCATCGGCGAGCACGCTTTCGAAGACGACCGCCGCGGCCTCGCCGCCAAGGGCCAGGTCCACACCTTCGACAAGCCGGAATATCAGGGCGGGAAAATCCTGTTCGTGAACAAGAACTTCGGTTGCGGCAGCAGCCGCGAGCACGCGCCGCAGTCGCTCATGCGCTGGGGCATCGAAGCCGTTGTCGGTGAAAGCTTCGCCGAAATCTTCTTCGGCAACTGCGTCTCGCTGGGCATTCCTTGCGTCACCGTAGACGAAGCGACCATCAACCGCCTGCTCGATTCCGCCGAAAGCGACCCCACCGCCAACTGGACGCTCGACGTAAAGGGCCACGAGCTCAAGGGTCCGGTCACCGTCAAGGTCGACATGCCCGAAGGCCCGCGTTCGCAATTCCTGAGCGGTCAGTGGAATCCGATGAGCGAACTGCTCTCGCACCTTTCCGAAGTGGAGCAGGTTGCGGACAATCTGCCGTATGTCAGCGGGAAGTGGTAGGACGAGCCGATTTTCGTCCGCTCTCCGTGGGACGGTAGACGGTAGTCGGTAGCCGGTTGAGAACACAAACGCATTCGCCTGTTTTGGTGGTTTTGCTACCGTCAACCTACTACCGTCTTCCGTCTTCCAACGCTTAGCCCTCAAAGAGCCTTCCATGGTATCTCCCTCCCTCCTCCGCCGCTACTCCCAGGTCTACCCCGTCGGTTCGTCGGGTGCGCGGTTTCCGGAGATCCTGAAGGCCCGCCGCCGCGCGCATCTCGATGCCCTCGATTCCTTCGCGATTTTCTCGGGCGTGCCGCGCGAACCCGGGTCCGAAAACATCTGGATCATGAGCGCGGTCAAAATTTTTCAAGAGCCGGCCGTGCTGCACCTCTGCGGCATCAATCAGCCGAACGTAATTCTCGCCCTGATTCCCGGCGGTCTCGGAAAATTTTGCGGTGAAGAAGTGCTCTTCCTCCCGGAGAAAAATCCGGAGCGGGAATTTTGGGACGGTGTGCGCTTCGGAATCCCCTCTACGTCCGGTACGTCTGCTGCGGTCGGCACCGATCTCGAGGACATCCGCATCCTCACCGGCGTAAAGGATGTCAGGCCTCTCGGCGAGTTCGAAGCGTGGTTCGAAACCCTCGTGCGCCGGTGGAAAAAGACGCGCGGTTATGCTTTTTGGCACCGCTATCTCGACGAACAGGGAAAGGTGCGGGAAACCCGCACCGACCACAATTTCGAGTTCAAACAACGTATCGAAAAGCTCGGTCGCGGCGTGCGTCGCGCCGATAAACGACCATTCGAAATCCGCACCTGCGCTCCGCTCCATTTCGAACTGCGGCTGCCGCTCGACCGCGATCAGGTGAAAGACGTAGACAAGGCCGTGGCCGTCACACGCGACGCCTTTTTGGAAACCGCACCCGAAACCGGAGTACTCGGCACCGAAACCGCCCTGGAAGCCCGTCTTCAATATGGCATGCTGCGCCGCAGCCCCTACGGACTCAGCTTCCCCTCCATCATCGCCGGCGGCCGCAACGCGACCGTGCTGCATTACCTCAAGAACGACGAACCGCTCCATTCCGGTAGCCTGGTGCTGATGGACTTTGGGGCGCGTTGGGGATCCATGCACGCCGACATCACGCGCGTGCTGCCGGTCTCGGGAAAGTTCAATCCCCTGCAGGCCCTGATCTACGGCATTGTGCTGGAGGCCGCCAAAGAGAACGAGCGTAACGCCAAACCCGGCGCCACCATCCGCGCACTGAACGACAAGGTCTGGGCCTTTCTGGAAAAGAGCCTGGAGGAACGTTTCTTCTCCAAGGGTGGAAAGGCTAAGCGCGCCTACACAGGCAAGCCTCACGGGGTCTCCCACCTCATGGGCGAGCAAGAGCACGACGGCGACCCGCACCGCATCTATCAGGACCACCCCCTGCAACCCGGCTGGCAGATCTCCAACGAGCCCGGCCTCTACGGGCACTTTGCCATCACCTTGAAGGGCAAGCGTTACTCGGAATGGATCGGTATCCGTATCGAAGACGACCTGCTGATCACCAAGACCGGATGCCGCAACCTTTCCGCCTCCATCCCCCGGGAGATCCCCGAAATCGAAGCCTTGATGGCCCGACAGGCCATCAGCCATTAGCCCGCTAGCGGGCTGGTCTTCCGTCCCTCCCCCCTTCCGCCCTTTTCTACCATTGCCCTAAGGGGAGAGGTCTTTTTTCGCACCGGAGGTCCGAGTGAGCTCGAAAAAACAACCTGTTAAGCTGAAAGCCAAGAGCGCGTCTTCCACCAAACCCAAAGCCAAGGCTCCGGCCAAGGCAAAGGCCAAGGTCGTTGCCGTAGCCAAGGTGAAGGCCAAGACTCCGGCCCCGAAAAAACCGCAACCGAATTCCCGAACCGCGAAACCCAATACCGTGACCGCCAAAAAAATTCCCGCCGCCGAACATCTCGAAGTCGAAATCATCCAGACCGCCGTTGCGGTAACTGTCTCCACGACCGCCACTGCGACGGCCTCGAAAGCCCCTTCCAAGGCCAAAGCCGTGCGCAGCACGCTCGATGACCTCGCTCTCGACATCGACGAGAAAGACGATCTGCTCGAAGAAGAAAAGCGCGACCTCATCAAGGCTTTGCGCGAAGACGAAGACGAACCGCTCGAGACCGCCTTCGTGCCCACCGACACGTCGGAGCGCTTCATTCTGGTGGTGGACGAAGAGGGTCAGCGCCGCACCGAAACCGTGACCATCGTGCAGCAAATCCTGCCCAACGCCGTGGTCGAAGTAGCCGACGATCCCGAAGAAGCCCTGGAAGTCATGCAGGAAGCCGACTTCGATACCTACGTGGTCAACTTTCTGATGCCGGGCTACAGCGCCTCGCAGTTCGTCAAGGCCGTGGCCAACCACCCCGACCATCCCCTGCTGATCGGTTTTGCGGCAGACAAAATCTCCGACGCGCTCGACCAGCGCAAGGGCCTCAAGATCATTCCGCTCAAGCGTTTGTTCGACCTCGATGTGAACACCGACACCGGCGCGAAGGACAAATCGGGCGGAGCCGAAGACTAGTACATATTTCGATAACTCATTGACTTTAAACCCCTTGTGCGAACAGTCTCGCGCAGGGGGTTTTTTATTTGGCGGAAGACCTTCAAATCAGAGGCTTACGCTAGGATTTGCCTTGAAAACACCCTGTTGATAACCGGGTAGTGGGCCTCTAAGTCCATGATATTGAGCGAAATCCATACGCAACCGAAATCGGGTCTTCAAAGAAAAGGGGCGAAGGGTATCCCACCCGCCCCTTGCCATTTCCGTATCCCCTATCGCCTGGCCCAGAGTCAGGGCGCAGAGGTCGCCAGCGCGGCCACACCAGCCTCACGCTCGGCTTCAGGAGCCACGCTGAGCCACAACTCCTCGAGTCGCAAGGACTGCTGCGAGATCTCGGCAGCAAGCGACGCAAAGTTCTCACCGGGAAACGGCGTTCCCGAAAGCAGCGGTGCGTAGTAGCGCATGCCGGTTTCCAGGTTTTCCTTGAACTCGCGCAGGTAGTCCGCGGTCGGATCGCCGACCAAGGTGTGCTTGGTCACCAGACGCTCGTAGTAATCCACGTACAAGCGCAAATCCTTGGCGAACATGTGCGGGCGGTCGGCGGGAACCAGCGAAGGGCCGCGTCCGTAAATGTGATCGATCATCTCGCGCATGGTGTACATGCGGTCGAAGTAGGCGATGTTCGGACCCGGGCACACCGACACGGGGGCGCGCTCGGCGGTCTCCCCCATTTCGATCAAGGCGCCGTTGCCGAGCTGATCGCAGATGCACTGTTTGGCGTAGATGTACTTGAGAGCCGGGTTCGCGCCCGCGAGAGCCGGCACCGCTTCATAGCCCAGGGCCTTCAGCTTCAGGGCCTGATATTCCTTGGAGGCGGTGCAAATGGGCTTCTCGGTAAACTCGGTGTTGGAAACCAAGTAACCCTTCGGGCAAGCCGATCCGGGGCGTCCGGTTTCAATCTGCTTGTGCGTCCACTCTTCGGAGCTGGACCCACGCAGGTTGTTAAACAAAATGCCAAGCGGTGAGGCATCGCTCTGATAAAGATCCTCTTCGCGGGCCGCTGCGAGCTGGTCGCGCGTGTGCTGATCGAGTGAGGTCACCTCGGGCACGAGCAGAAAGGGGCTTCCCCATCCGGTCGCATCGAGGCCGAAGCCTCCGTTGGCTCCGTCGAGCACGCGGCGCATCTCGCCCTGATTACCGATACCGCCCTGTGCGGTCACATCGATGCGGCGGTTCTTGCGCGCTGCGGGATACTCGAGCCCCTTCTTCTTGAAGGAGTTCTCGATGAGGGGCTCGAACATCTCAGGGAATTTTTCGCGGTTGTCGGCGAACTCCTGCACGATAGGGCCGATCAGGAATCCGTCGGAGGCGAAGGCATGGCCGCCGCAATTCAGCGCCGACTCGATGCGGAACTCGCGTACTTCGATACCCTTCTTCGCGAGGAAGCGACCCTGAATCATGCTGGACCGGTAGTCCGTCACCTTGAGCGTCACGCCCTTCTTGGGAGCCTCGACGCCGTCTGGCCCTTGGGTCGGATAGAAGTCGGGGAATTGCTCGAGACTGCCGTACAGGGTTGGGTTGATACCCGCGCTGAACACCATGTTGCCGCGAGCGCGGGACAAAGCGAAGCCGCGCAGCGCGGCCTTGGCGTCGCTGAACTCCGTGGGAAGCGGAAGGCCGTCCTTGCCGTAGGGCAGGCGGTCGAGCTTGGTCATGATGTTCACATCGAGCATGCCCGCCACGATGCAGTCGTTCAGTTCCGCTTCGAGTGCGGGTTTCTCCGGTGTGGCCGCAGCCTGCCAACGCAGATACAACTGTTTGACAGGTGAAGTATCAGGCAAGTAGGAGAAATAAAGGGTCTTGTTGTTCTCTTCACCTTCGGGTAAAAACGGCAGTGCCTTGATGGCTGCGACCTGTTCATCCACCTTGTCCTGAACAAGATTCAACCAGGCGGTGATGCGTGCCGCCCGGGCGTCCGGATGACTCTGCACGATTACTTCGTAGGGCAACCCGTACACCTTGCAGTAATGCTTGCGGATCCGCTCGATCAACATATCGTCGACCAAGGACATCACCGAACTGATGCCAAATTGGGCCACTCGGAGGGGGGTGTCAAGGGTGAAACCGGTACCCATGACCGGAATATGAAAGCGATGATGGGTGTGGTACAGCGAAGCAGCTTTATCCATTGATATAGTTTACCTCCGGCAGGGCTTAAATACCTCGAATTTGTTGTAAAATCCTGTCACCCTTTCGAATTTAAGCTAAAAAAGGCCCTGATTAAAATTGGGGAAGGTCGGCATTCCGTGCGGATTTTGGACGGTTCGGATCTCTACGCTAACCCAAGGTTCCGGCAAGCCGGCGGCCGCTTTTTAGCATTCTGAAACCCCTAAAAAACAAAAGGCCGCCGGGTTTCCCCGACGGCCTTTTTTGATAAAGATCAGACCTGGTTAGATGCGGCTGAACGTACGCACGGCAGTGCCGAGCGGAGTCGTGACGCGCAACACGAAGATCTTGCCATTAGCCAGTGCCGGCATGTTGTAGGTTGCTGTTCCCGTGCCGGTGAAGGTCTGAATCAGACGACCGCTCACGTCCAGAATCTGGACCGTGTGGCGACCATCGGCATTCACGAAAACCGAGTTCGCGCCCATACGGAGCCATTCCACAGAGCCGCGAATGATCTGGGATTCAAGCCCAACCGGGCCGGCCGGGCTGAGACCCGGATCCTGGCAGGTGCCGGTGTAGGCGATACGCACGATACCGCCGTTGGCGGCACCGCCGTCCACGTTACAGCAACCCGTGCCCCAGTCAACCATGTACAACGAACCATCGGCACCCTGCTGAAAGTCAACCGGGTTGCTCGTATTCGGACGGCCGGTTTTGGTCATCGTGAACACCGAGGTCGCCGAAGCGGGCGTAGCATTATTGGACTTTGTAGCGGTGTCGATCGCCTTCGCCCAGATGGAGGTCGCGCTCGTCACGGTGAAGTCGGAGAACATCGTAGTGTAATCAAGGTGCGGAGGCATCTTGTTCGGGTTGTTGATGCGACCATCGTAACGGATGATCGGTCCACCGCCGGCCGCGCAAGACGGGCTGCTGTAGACATAGGAGGGAACGTGCATCGGAGGGAAGGTGTCAACACCCGCGATGCCCACGTAGTTAGTATACGGAATCTGCGTCGTCACCGTGGTCGGGTTGAACGCCGCCCAGTCAGTCACGTCGGGCGACTCCGAATAGCTGCCCGCCTTGGCGGTCTGACGCACGCCATTGCCGGCCCAGAAAGGCCAGCCGCTGAACGCCGGCTTGGTGGTGAAGCTGTGCTCTTCGCTGCGCTGTGCATCCGGGCCGCATTCCGACCACTGCAACCAGCCAAGACGGTTCTTGTCGACGCTGATGGTGTAGGGATTACGGCTGCCCTTAACGTAGAGCTCGGCCTTGACCTTGGAGGTGTCACGGTACTTCGCGGCACGGTCAGTCAGACCGGAGTCCTGCCACTTCTGCGCCCAGTAGTCGCCGAAGTTGCCGGCGGGAATCGAATAACCGCGAGCGGAAGTATCTGGTTTGATGCGGAGAACGGCACCGCGCAGGTCGGCCGTGTTGCCGGCGCCCGTAGCGAGGGCCTCGTTATCACCGGTGGCGATGTAGAGGTTGCCGAAGTTGTCGAACTGCATGGCGCCACCGGTGTGCCAGCGCGCGTTGTGCCAAGCCGGAACCGTGAGGAGGATCTTTTCCGAGGCGAGATCCATCACCTTGGTTGTGGGATCGATCGTGAAGCGCGAAATGCGCCAACCGTTCGTCCAGGACGCCGCGTTGGTGGCGTTACCGACCGAATAGTCGATGTAGATGTAATTGTCGGTGCCATGAGTCACCGGATTGACGGCTATGCCGATTCCACCGTCTTCTTGAACGCCGCCGCCACCAAAGTTGACGTTCGGGATGGTGCCCATCACGCTGAGAGCGCTGGTGGCGCCGTTGTAATACAGGACACGGGCGGTCGTACCGCTGGAGATGCCTTTTTCAATCATGTAGATGTCGTTGTACTGGGCAGAGGGCTGCTTCCAGAACGCCATCTTCAGAATACGGACCGGAGCGACCGAGGCAAACAGCGCCTGGCTCACAACCGGAGTCGTGGTGAAGCCCGTGTTGAGCGCCGCGGGCAATCCCGTACAGGTGCCCGTGGCAGTCGCCGACGTATAAGCGTTCGTCCAGGACTGCGCGTGCACTCCCGTAACGCCCAGCACAAGCGACAAAGCAAAGGTGGATATAGACAGTGAACGTTTCATGCAAACCCTCCCGGAAGTGTCCCAGCGTAGGACACGCGTTTGAAGGAATTTACTACCGTACCCGAAATAATATCGTCGGTTTTTGAAAAAATTGACGGATTTTAATGGTATTATCCAGACAAAATACGCTCAACCGTTCGACGAAATGGCATGCAATGGCATGAAATCAAACGTTTTATCACAAGAACCCGGAATCTGGGTATACACCGTTAAATAAACGTCAATATCAGTCTGAGAGGCGCCCTAGGAGGTTGAAAGGGGCTATCAGGGGCTCCCGGGGGAGGGGTCGGGCTGCGATAGCGCCACCGACCTAACCCTTACCAGTTCGGATCTTTCTCAGGCGACGTGAAATTTGTCGAATCGTAACTTCGGGTAATTCTTTTCAACCGTTTGCAAACGAAACTCGTTGGGACAGAGATAAACGAGGTTGCCTTTTTTGTCTTGCGCGAGATCGAATAAATGCTCGGCACGGAATGCGGCGAGATCCTGCAAGGCTTCGGCATCCGCAGCGTTATCGGCCACCACCCACCGTGCCTGCCAGATGGACGCGCCTTCGAAGCGGCACTTGGCGCCGTACTCTTCTTCGATGCGGAACTTGATCACGTCAAACTGCAGCACGCCCACAACGCCCAATACCGGAATGGGGCCGCTGAGTGGGTAGAACAATTGCGTCGCGCCTTCTTCCGACAACTGCCGCAACCCCTGTTGCAGCTGTTTGCTTTTGAGCGGATCGGTGAGATACACCTTGGAAAAATGCTCGGGTGCAAAGTCGGGAATGCCGTCGAAGTTCAGCGTCTCGGTTTCGGAAAGGGTATCGCTGATGCTGTAGAGTCCGGGATCGTGAATGCCGATGATGTCGCCGGCGAATGCTTCCTCGAGAATCGCACGGTCATTGGCCATCATGGCGGTGGGTGCGGCGAGGCGCACCTGACGGCCCGTACGCACATGCACCACGCGTTCGCCGCGGGTGAACTTTCCGGAGCACACGCGTACGAAGGCGACGCGGTCGCGATGCTTGGGATCGGTATTGGCCTGGATCTTGAACACGAATCCGGTGAACTTTTCTTCGGTGGCCGCGACTTCGCGTTCGCGCGCATGCCGTGGCATGGGCGATGGTGCGACCGCCACGAAGCTGTCGAGTAGGTGTTTTACGCCGAAGTTGCTGATACCCGATCCGAAATACACCGGTGCCTGATCGCCGCGCAGATACTTCTCGCGATCGAACGGGGGCATAGCGCCCATGGCCAACTCGGCCTGATCGCGGAACTCCTTGAGATATTTCGCATCGAACCACTCGTCGAGTTTGGGATCGTCGATGCCCGTAACCTTGCGGATGTCACCCTCGCCCGTATCGGATTCGGGCTGGAACAAATGCACCGTATCATCGATGAAGGAATACACGCCCTGAAATGCTTTGCCGTTGCCGATGGGCAAGGTGCGCGGGGCACATTGCACGCCGAGCACGCGCTCCACTTCGTCCATCAGAGCCAACGGGTCGAGCGCATCACGATCCATTTTGTTCATGAAAACCGTGATCGGCGTCTTGCGCAAACGGCAGACTTCCATCAGCTTCATGGTCTGCAATTCGACACCCTTCGCGGAGTCGATCAGCACGAGCGCGGAATCGACGGCGGTGAGCGCGCGGTAGGTGTCTTCGGAAAAGTCCTGGTGACCCGGGGTGTCCACGAGGTTGATCTGGCAGCCGGAGTACGGGAAGGAGAGCACCGAGGACGACACAGAAATACCGCGCTGCTGCTCGATTTTCATCCAGTCGGAGGTGGTGAACTTTTTCCCCGTTTTGGCGCGCACGTGGCCCGCCTCGCGGATCGCTCCACCGAACCACAGAAACTTTTCGGTGATCGTGGTTTTACCCGCGTCAGGGTGACTTACGATCGCGAACGTGCGGCGCCGGAGGATTTCTTCTTCGAGGGTCATGGGGAGGGGGAAAGATAGCCGTTTTGGGCGGGTTTCGGTGGCACCCCTACTACGTTCGGGACGCGGTGGAGCTAAGCGGTGTGCCTGCGGCGGATCGCCGATTTACAGGAACGAACGAAGAGCTCCGTACAGGAAAATTGCCAGCAATACAATCCCCGTGATCCACCAGATCGGCTTGATGCCGTCGGGTTTGACGACTTCGCCGAATTCGCGGTCGAAGGCAGCGCGGTAATCCTCTTGACCGAAAACATCCTCAGGATCGGACAAGCCGCCACCCACATACCCGATGTCGTTCCATCCCGCATTTTCGTCGGCACCGCACTCGGGGCAGGCCAAGGCTTTGGGGGGCACATCGGCTCCGCAGTTCGGGCACACGAAATGACTTTTATCGGAGCTATTGGCGTAAGCAGGCATGGTTTGAAAATAAGTAATGGGAGGGAGTTCCCCGCATGCGGACCGCGCCTTCCCGATAGCCGTTCTTGTTAAATTCCTGTTTCTGCACAGCATCACAAAGAAGAGACCCGCCATGATCGCGCCCGCACCGAAACTCGCCTGGCAACAGACCGCCAAGAGACCCTCGACCCTTTACCCTCGCCGCTTCGTTCCCCAAGAAATCGACCTCGGAGATTGGGACGCTCAAAAACCGCTTTGGGACGAACTGCAAAAGCGTCCGCTGCCGGATGCGCATGCGCTCAAGCAGTGGATCGCCGACTGGTCCGAAATTTCGGATGCCGTGGGCGAAGAGAGCGCCCGCCGCTACATAGAAATGACCTGTTACACGCAAGACAAAACCATCGAGGCCGCGTACCTGCACTTCGTGGAAAAAATCGATCCCGAACTCGCACCCATCGGCGACGCGCTGAACCGCAAACTGATCGCGCACCCCGATACTGTGCATCTTCCCGAAGACCACGCTAAGTGGATTACCGCAGTCAAAAGCGGCATCGAACTGTACCGCGAAGAAAACATCCCGCTCTACACCGAGCTCACCAAGCTTTCGAACGAGTACCAAAAGATCACCGGCTCACAAACGGTTGAGTGGGAAGGCGAAACCAAAACCCTCAGTCAGCTCTCCCCCATTCTGCAGGAGCCTGATCGAGAAAAGCGCGAAAAAGCTTGGCGCGCAATCGCAGCGCGCCGCTTGCAAGATCGCGATGCGCTCGACGCGTTGTACGACCAGATGCTGGTGCTGCGCAAAAAGGTCGCGGCCAATGTGGGTCTTGAATTCGTCGACTATACCTTCCAAAACAATCTCCGGGACTACACGCCGAAAGAATGTTTTGATTTTCATGCCGCGGTGGAAAAGGCCGTGGTGCCGGTATATCGCGAAGCTTTGGAGGGGCACCGCCGGGCGCTCGGGCTCGAAACGCTGCGCCCTTGGGATTTGAACTGCGACTCGCACGGACGTGTGCCTCTTAAACCGTTCAAGACCTCGGAAGAGCTCGTGGCGGGTGTCGATACCATTTTCGCCAAGCTTGATCCCGAATTGCGCGAGCTGTTTTCGGTGCTGCGCGACGGCGGATTGATGGACCTCGAAAACCGCGTGGGCAAGGCTCCGGGCGGATACCAGAGCAGCCTCACCGAAACCCGCCTGCCCTTCATCTTCATGAACTCGGTGGGCCTGAATCAGGACGTGTTCACGTTGCTGCACGAGGCGGGACACGCCTTCCACTACCTGCTCGCGCGCGACGAGGCGCTGCCCTTCAACCGCCACGCGGTGATGGAGTTCTGCGAGGTCGCCTCCATGTCGATGGAACGTCTCGGCGCGAAGCATCTCGAAATCTTCTACGGCCGCGAAGAAGCGCGCCGCGCCATCCGCGCCGAAGACGAAGAGGTATTCCGCATATTGCCTTGGGTGGCCACCATCGACGCCTTTCAGCACTGGATCTACACCCACGATCATACGCCGGCGCAGCGGACGCAATTCTGGCTCGACCTCGACGCGCGGTTCGGCCCGAACATCGACTGGAGCGGTCTCGAAGAATATCGCGCCCACGCTTGGCATCGGCAGCTGCATATCTTCGAATACCCGTTCTATTACATCGAGTACGGTATCGCCCAGTTAGGCGCCTTGCAGGTGTGGAAGCGCTCGCTCGACAACCCGACCGAGGCGCTGTCGCTCTACAAGCTCGCCCTCTCGCTGGGCGGCACGCGCGGACTCGCCGAACTGTTCGCCGCCGCAGGGGGCAAGTTCGATATGACCGAAGCCACCATACGCCCGCTGATCGAGGCGGTCCGTGCGGAATGGGCCGCCGCAGTATGAGCCCAACGGATGCCCTCGCCCGCGCTCTTTCACATTACGAGGCAAACCGGGATGCGCATGTCGAATCCTTGAAAGCCCTCGCGCGCATTCCGAGCGTCAGCTTTGCCGGGTACGATCCCGAAAACGTGAAGCGTTCCGCCGAGGCAACCGTCTCGTGGTTACGCGATGCCGGCATGCCCACCGTAGAACTTTGGGATCTGCCCGGAACGCACCCGTGCGTGTTCGCGGAATGGTCCGGCCCAGAAAACGCACCGACGGTTCTGCTCTATGCGCACCACGACGTGCAACCGCCGATGCGCGAGGAATTGTGGAAGTCGCCGCCCTTTGAACCGACCGAACGCGATGGACGGCTCTACGGACGCGGCACCGCCGACGACAAGGCCGGCATTGCAGTGCATGCGGCATCCCTCGCAGCTTGGCTCAAAACCGCCGGCACCTTACCCGTCAACATCAAGGTTCTGATCGAAGGCGAAGAGGAAATTGGCAGCCCCCATCTCGCCGAATACTTGCAGCATTACAAGTCGCGTCTCGCCTGCGACTACATGGTGCTCACCGACCTTTCCAATTACGATGTCGGCAAGCCCAGCTTGACCACCAGTTTACGCGGACTCATTACCATCGATGTCACGGTTGCCGCGCTCAAATCGCCGCTGCACTCGGGCATGTGGGGCGGCCCCATTCCCGACCCCGTCGCGGGCATCTGCAAAATGCTCGCGACCTTGACCGATGAACGCGGTCGTGTGGCCGTCCCCGGATTGCTGGAGCAGGTCGTCCCCCCCACCCCGGAAGAATCCGCGGACTTCCGCGCATTGGGAATGACGGAAGAAATTTTCAGAGAGCAGGCCGGTATCTTGGAAGGCGTTTCTCTTTTCGGTTCCGCCTCCGAACTGCTCTCCATGACTTGGCGCGAACCCGCCTTTTCCATCAACGCTGTCGAAGCCGGGCTCCGAAAATCCGCCGGCAATGTGTTGCTCGATTCCGCGTGGGCCCGCATCGGGTTGCGTCTCGCTCCCGGCATGGACCCGGATCGTTGCACCGCCATCGTGCTCGAGCACCTGCAAGCGACCTGTCCGTGGGGACTGCGCCTTGAGGCCGTACCCGAACAGGGAGCCAAACCCTGGAAGACTCGACCCGATCACCCTGTGTTTGAAGTTGCGAAAAAAAGTCTCTCGGCCGGATATGGCAGCGAGGCCGTTTGCATCGGCTGCGGCGGCACCATTCCCTTCGTGGACATGTTTACGGGCGTGCTCGGCGACGTCCCCGCCTTGCTTGTGGGCATCGAAGACCCCTACACCAATGCGCATTCCGAAAACGAATCGCTGCACCTCGGAGATTTCGACAAAGCCGTGCGATCGCAAATCCGGTTCTTCGCCAACCTTGGAGAATTCGAAAGCAAACGCAACCCCACATCCCGCACATGAATCCTTCTCCGAGGCCGGACCCAACTGCATCTCCTTATGACCTCGCCGTTCTAGGTGCGGGGGTGATGGGTCTATCCCTGGCTTTCGAGGAAGCCTCGCGGGGCAAGCGTGTGGCGGTGATCGATCCGAATGCCTTTGGGCAAAAGGCTTCGTGGGCTGCGGCGGGCATTCTGGTCACGCGCGGCGGCCTGATCGGCAGCTCTCCTTTCCGCAGTTTTCATTTGCGATCGGTGCCGATGTATCCTGACTGGCTCGCGCGCGTGGAAGCAGCTTCGGGTCTTACCGTCCCGTATGAACAGGCCGGCGATTACCAAATCTTCGTGGGAGACGACGCAGAGACCAAACGGATTCTCCACGAACGCGAGGATCAGCTCCGCCGGGAGCGCGCTTCACGGTTCACGCGTCTCGCGGATTGGCCCGAATTTCTGAAACCGCACGGCGCCCCCGGTCCGGTGCACTTGTATCACTTTCCGGGAGAGGCCTACGTCAACAACCGCGCGCTGCTCGAAGCGTTGCAAGCGGCACTGCGGAATTTGGGCGCCGGATTGTTTGCGGAGACGCAACTCACCGGGTGGACGCAGGAAAACCGCGCCGAAGGAACCCTGCATCATTTGTCGGGACCGGGTTTCTCTCTTCGCACTAGCCAAGTATTGATCGCTGCAGGAGCGTGGTGCAACGAACCCCTTGCGCTTCTCGGCCTCTCCATGCCGCTCTTCCCCGTAAAGGGCCAATTGGCGCAGCTGCCCAATTTCCATGGAACCAAGACCATGCTGCATGGAGGCGAACGGTTTTACCTGATCCCGCGCGGGGATACGCTCATTGCCGGAGCGACAACCGAGCCCCGCGTGTGGGACGAAGGGTTCGATGCCATCGGTGACCGACATCTTACCATGCAACTCCAAAAGTTCTTTCCAAAAATCAAACCGGATTGGGTGGAATCGTGGAGCGGCTTGCGGCCGCGCAGCGCCGACCGTCTTCCCCTTTTCGGGTGGGTCGACAAGGCTGCGGGAATCGCCATCGGCACCGGCCTCTATAAAAGCGGTATCAGCCTGGCGCCGCTGGGTGCCCGTTGCCTTTCGGCTCTGTTGAACCACGAAAAACCGCCGGTGGACCTACGCCCGTTTGATCCCTGGCGGACGGGGTGTTTGCAAGGGCAGGACGTTGACTCGTCGTTATCGTGAAATCACCAGCGTATTCTTGCGTGAAACACTGCGGCCGCCCACAGGGCCGCCCTTGTCTTCATTCCAGGTTACGGTGACATCGTAGAAGTAGACCCCGTTCGCGAGAGTCTGCCCCCACGCATCGCGACCGTCCCAGCGCGTCTCTCCGGAGCGGGCATTGCGGAATTCACGGACGAGATAACCGGACTGATTGAAGACCCGTAAATCGAACCGGAGGCGGTCTGTCAAGGGTTCCTGCAAGGCACCCCCTTCATCGTCTGGAAGCGTCGTGGAGAACCAGAAGGTGGTCTCGCCGCGCTTGAGAGGGTTGGGCACATTGAACGCGCGTACGAAGGTCAAGATGGTATCCTGTGAAACCTGCAATGTGATAGCGCGCTGGCTCAGGTTTCCGAATCCGTCGAGCGCGGATATTTTCAGAAGATGGCTTCCCTCGGAGATATCTTGTTTGGAAAGCGTCACCTGATAGGTTTTATACGCCAGTTCATCTTCGCCCGCCTGCGGTTGGAAGGGCGCAATGGAGCCGACCACCTGTACGGTAGTGCCCTGATCCGGACCTTCGCCCGCCAATACGCCGCCACCAGTGTCGCTCACGCTGATCTGCAAGCAATACGGCAAACCGATTTTGACCTTGTCGGGAAAATCGGTCTCCCCCGCTTCCCGGGAATTACAACCCGACACCGCGATGCGTGGTCCGCGTTGATCATTGATCATGCACGAGGATGTCGCGGTTCCGGAAATCCGGATATTGGATACCAGCACTGCGCTCTCTCTAAGCTGTGTCGAGTCCCACGCGAAAACCTGGATTTTTGCGGTGGAATCACCGAAGGGCACATCGCGCGGAATGAAGTACTGGAGCGCGAATACGGAATCGACATAAGGCACCGTACGCTCGAAAAGGATTTTGCCACGTTTTTGGGCCACGGAACTGGACCCGGTGATACCCGGATAAGTTTTGGGAATATCGCCCGAAACGATGCGCACGCTTACCGCACCGCGCCCGCTACCTCGTGTCACCTTGCCCCGGATGGAATCGCAACCCAGCGCCTGCAAGGTGTCGGGAGCAGCCTGAAGTTGCAGTCCTACTCCCGGCCGGCTGAGCACCAGAACCGGCTCTCCCTGCAAAACATATTTCTGATTATTATATCGATTTTGAAAACCGATGGCATTCTTGGCTTGCATCACGGCACGGCCCACGGTGACGATGGAGGTGTCGGACGTGGCGCTAAAAACCCTTGCGCTAAAGGCGTTTCCGAGATAGGCGTTCACATCCGCATAGGACTCGCGCGAAGCCGAAAGCGTTCCGATGGCCCCATAATCCTTCTGCCTCAAGAATTGTTCGCTCATTCCCTCATCGGCAAGTTTATCGAAGCGACCGACCGTGCAGCTGAACAAGGTCATGAAAAAACTCCGGTCAGGGTTCCGGATGCGGGACAACCCGTCATTGGTTTTCAGAAGTACTTCATCAGCCATTTGGTTGTAAGCACCGTGCCCGAAGTAGGTGGAAAACAAAACCCCGCGGTTGTATTGATTGATCAAATCCTGCGTCGCTTCGGGCTTCAACCCGGCGGCATTCGAGAGGTAATCGGACAGATAAATCTTCTCGGCGCGAAGGCCCGGATCCTGGCCGAGGATTTTGTTTCCAAGGTCCTCGGCTTGCTCCGTATGACTGCCGGCATTGTCCACATTTCCGCGCTGAAACTGGTCGTCGGCTGTGAGCAGAATACGACTGCGCCACTCTCCCGCATAGACCGGGTTTTCGTAACGGGCGATTTTATCGAGGTAGGCAGCCGCCTGTGTACGCGTTTGCATCGGCAATCGACCGATGGCCATGGTCGGGGGTGAAGTATCCCAATTCGCACCGGAATCAATCACTCCATAAAAATCATCCGTGCTCATCGGGTTCGCATCGGATTCCGCACCCAACCAGTTAAAGGGCGGAATGTGGTTGGGCGAGGCCGCGGCGGTGGTTCCATTCAGAATGTTGCGGTAGTCGTAATTGCCGTCTCCGAAGAACACCACGTATTTGAGTCGGCCAGGAGCATCTCCCGCCCCCCACCGTTTCGCCGCCCAGCGGATCAGATTCCGGATGGCCACCGGAGAAAGACGTCCACCCGACCAATCGCGGTAGACATCTTCGATGCGTACCACGGCCGTCACCATCGGATTCAATCGCGCGGAGCTTTGGCGATAATTGCGAAGTAGCACCGCCTCTGGCAACAAGGCGGCAGGTGCCAGAATCAGATACTCGGGATCTTGTTGCACACCCTCTATAGAGCCGTCACGTAGGTTTGTGATGACACCATCCGCCGACGTTGCGGCTTCCAGCGCCAAGGCGGAAGTGGTCAAGTTTAGTGGCGTGGAGGCAAAGAGCACATAACGGACATTGGCATACGGTCCGATGCTGTCCGAGAAGGCAGCCGCACTACCAGCCAGTGCGGAAACGGCAAGCCACCGAGCCCCCACTCCTTCATCAATCCGTAATACACGCATCGTTGCCGGTGCTCCCGTCACTCGATAGGCAACCCGTGCGCCATTGACCGCAGGAAAAATCTGTCGGCCCTCTAGCCAAGCCAGGGAACGGTCATAGCGAATGGAATATCCGTCGAACCGGATGTTCGCGCCCCACTTCACACTGTCGAGATCGGTCGCGTTTCCGAAAAAGTTGGTGGTTTTGGCATACCAGGCACCGGGTACGTTTTGGGTGGCAAACGGAAGGGAGACGCCTTGCGACCAAGGCACATAGGAGTTGGCCTGCGGTCCGCCATAAGCGAAGAAACCAAAAAACACGGAATCCGAGGCGCGTCCCGCCAAGGAATCGGTGGCCGGACGCCGGAGTTGGGAACGCGTTAGGGTCGGAGTGGTATTCCCAAACCCGGGAACGGATCCGTAGGTACAGGAAAAGCGATGGAACCAACTCCAGATGAAACCGGTTTCGGCATCGAATGCACCACTGAGATCGCAACTCCCCGTCAGCAGATCGCGCTCCGCCCGCAGGTAGTAAGGCGACTTAGACACGGTGTCGGGGGTGGCAACGATAGGTGCGGTTGGAATGCGCACACCCGCAACGCCACCCCACTGCAGGTAGTAGCGATTCTCGAATGACCACGGATCGTTTTTGAATTCCCACCGAACGGCACCGGTGGCGCCGGGGTAAGGCTTCCAAATGCTGGTGCCATGGGCATAAAACAGAATCGTATCCCCGGCATCAAAGGTCGTGTTCGCGTTGGCATCGCGCACCTCGAGAGGGATCTCGCGTAGTGTGGGCGCAAAGAGCGTGTCCAATCGCCGCGTGGCAGTATCCTGCGGACCCGCATACATGCGGAGGGTCGAGACCGACGTCCCGATCAATCCCGTGCCCGCGAGAGACGCGACCTGCGAATAGGTCAATGCGTAAACACCGTCTTCGTCGAGGCCATCGAGTTCCCGGTCGCCGATGGTGATCTTGATACGCGGAGCAGAAGGATCGAATGTTGTGATGGCCTGCGTGGCCGCCCGCCGCGCCAAGGCGCTGGTTTTGAGAAGGGCGGTGAGATATTGCCCGCCGTTCGGATTTTTGACACCGGCGAATTCGAGCCAAGACCGCACGCCGGAGTTGGGTGCGGAGCCAGGGCCAGGGAAGTCGATCCGTACGCGGAACTTCTTCATCAAACTCGCATAGGCTCCCCCGGAATACGAGGCGACGGGAAACGTGATCGCCCGCAAACGAAGCCCGCGGTTCAGGGAAATCTCGGAGACCTGCGGATTGATCCCCTGTGCGGCCGCAAAAAGTTGAGCATCGTGCGCCGGCTCGGCATTCGAGGGGGTGATCCAGCGGGGAACACCCGCCAGAGCGCCCGGGAGAGAGACATCGACCCATTCGAGCGGTTCGATCACCACGGTAGGCATGCGATCGCCGGTGGCCACCTGAAAGCGCATCCAGGGCAGATCGGGCGCGCCGGTTTCGACGGGGCCAATGAACCCGGGGGCGATCAACCGGGAGGCGGAACCCCCACCATTGCTTGCCACTGCCTCAAAGGCCGAGACCTCGACTTCGAGAACAAGCCGGCCGGGCGAGTCTTCAAGCACCGTTTCTGCTGCGGAGACCGGATGTGGTGCGAGTGCACCGAAGATGAGGCAAAGTACGGCACCCAGCGTGGAAGCGGATGCTGTCGAAACGAACCGGAAGAGGGGTTGGAAAGGCACCCGCGGAAATTACAAAGAACCGCAAAAAACCCCACGAAAAGGTCTGCAACCGGAACACAAAAAAGAAGGGCTCCGTTACCGGAGCCCTTCGAAATCATCCGTTACCGGTAGATTATTCGCCTTCGACCTTGACCACATCACCGATGGTGGTGGCGCGGGGCTTGTGGGCTTCGAGGTAGTTGCGCCATTCGGCGTCTTCCTTGTTCTTGAAGTAATCCACGACGCTCAGGGTCATCTTGCGGGCGTTGACGTCGATCTCGGTCACCACCGCAGGCACTTCCTCACCGGCCTTAAAGGCTTCGGAGGGGTGCTTGATGTTGTCCGTGGTCAGCTTCGACATGGGGATGAAACCCTCCACGCCGTTCGTCAGTTCCACAACCGCACCGCGATCAAGCAGGCGCGAGATGGTGGCCTTCACGTCCTTGCCGGCCGGGTATTCCGAGGGCACGAGATCCCAGGGATCTTCCTCGAGGTGTTTCATCGACAGCGAGATGCGACGCTTCTCTTTGTCGATCGCGAGCACGATGCACTCCACCACGTCGCCCTTTTTCAGGATTTCGCTGGGGTGATTGACCTTCTTCGTCCAGGACATGTCGGAAACGTGAATGAGTCCGTCCACGCCTTCCTTGATTTCGATGAACGCGCCGAAAGCGGCGAGGTTGCGGATTTCGCCCTTGACCTTGGAGCCCACGGGGAGTTCGTCCTCGATGGCCGCCCAGGGATCCGGCTGGATCTGCTTGAGACCGAGCGAGATCTTCTCGTTCTCGGGGTCGAGCTTCAGCACGATCGCCTCGATCTCCTGACCGACGGTCACGAGCTGCGACGGGTGCTTGACATGCTGCGTCCAAGACATTTCGGAGATATGCACGAGGCCTTCGACGCCCTGCGCGATTTCAACGAACACGCCGTAGTCGGTGATCGACACGACCTTGCCCTTGACGCGCGTACCCTCGGGGTACTTGGCGGCGACATCTTCCCAAGGATGCTTGGAAAGCTGCTTCATGCCGAGCGAGATGCGCTCTTTCTTTTCGTTGAAGTCGAGCACGACGACCTTGACGCGGTCACCCAGCTTCACGACTTCGCTCGGGTGGCTTACGCGGCCCCAAGACATGTCCGTGATGTGCAAGAGACCGTCCACGCCGCCGAGATCGATGAAGGCGCCGAAGTCGGTGATGTTCTTGACCACACCGTCGCGGATCTGAGCCTTCTCGAGCGTATCGATGATCTGGTCGCGCATCTTGGAGCGCTCCTGCTCCAGCACAACGCGGCGCGAGACCACGATGTTGCGGCGCAGCTTGTTGACCTTGATGACCTTGAAGTCCATCTTCTGGCCGAGCAGGGAGTCGAGATCAGGAACCTGGCGCAGATCGATCTGCGAGCCGGGGAGGAAGGCTTCGATGCCGAAGAGATCGACCACGACGCCACCCTTGATGCGGCGGGTGATGGTGCCGAGCACCAGTTCTTCACGCTCGAAGGCTTCGCGGATGCGTTCCCACACGCGCATGAAGTCGGCGCGCTGCTTGGACAGGATGACCTGGCCTTCGTTGTTCTCGACCTGGTCGAGATAAACTTCGATCTCGGTGCCGGGCACGAGCTCGGCTTCATCGCGGAATTCCGACTTGGGAATCACGCCTTCGGACTTGAAGCGGATGTCGACGAAAACGTCGTCGCCGGTGACGCGGATGACGCGGCCCTTGACGATGCTGCCTTCTTTGTACGTGCCGAGCGTGCCGGCGTACTGGGAGAGGAGGGCGGTGCGCGCCTCTTCGGTGAGACCGGCTTCGTTCTCGAAGTCGAGAAGATCTTCGGCGCTGCCGTAAAGGAGTTTGGATTCAGACATGGGGTTCTCCGGCCTCGAACGGGTTATTCTCCCAAACATTCGGGAGAGGCTGTCCTTGGCGGATGCAGGTCGGGGATGGAATCAAGTCGGGCGCATGCGATGCGCCCCTACACAGCCAAATCCCGGCGAACAAGGCGGGAAATCATAGAAACTTGCTCGTCCATTGTTAACCCGCTGGTGTCGATTTCGACCGCCCCATCGGCCTTGCGGAGCGGACTGTTGGCCCGATTCGTGTCTTTTTCGTCACGCTCCAGCAGATTTTGAAGGATTTCGTCTTCCGAAGCTTCGATTCCGGCAGCTTTCAACTCCAAAACCCGCCGTTTTGCCCTGGTTTCGGGGTTTGCGGTCATATAAAACTTCCAGCGGGCGTCCGGGAACACCACGGTGCCGATATCGCGGCCTTCCAGCAAGGTCGGGCGGCTGTGACCGAGCTTGCGTTGCTGCTCCACAATGGCCTGCCGCACCTCGATGGGCTGACAGTAGGTCGAAACCTGGGCGCTAACCTCGGGAGAACGGATATGCGGATCGAGCTCTTCCCCATTCACGCGGATTCGGTTCTCTTCGTTGAACTCGAACCGGAGGGACTGCGCGAGCTTTCCAAGCTCCGCGGTCTGGTCGGGCCGAAGCCCTTTTTGCAGGGCGGCCCAGGTGAGCGTGCGGTACATGGCACCGGTATCGATGTGACAGAAGCCGAGTTCGGCGGCGACACGTTTGGCGGTGGAGGACTTACCGGCGCCGCTGATGCCGTCTATGGCGATGATGGGGAGCATGGCTCGGCAAAATAGGAATGATGTGGCGTAATCCTTGGTATTCGGAGCGTCACAAAAAAACATCCACCTTCACTTGCGCGGACAGGGCATTCAAAACCAGCCTCTCCGAACCAGCCAGGGCCGCGTGCGCCTCGTTCTCGAACCCCACCCCCGCGTCGAACCAGCGGTTGCGCACACCCAAGCGGGCCCGCAGATTCACCCGAACCAGTTTCCACGCGGCCTCGGAATGCCCACCCCAGGTCCGAATTTGCGGACCATAGCCGCCGAACAAAGCCTGATCGAAATAGAGGCCGTCCATGTTGCTTGAAATCGCGTAACCCGCTCCGAGCGCGAGGCTCGTCACGTCCACCGCATACACGTTTTCGAATTTCGAGTCGGGCGCGTACAATCCTTCCAGAAGCGGTGTGTCATCGCGCAACTTGAGGTGCGACATACCGAGCGTCCAGAATACGTCGAAGTTGGCACCCGTTTGATCGAGCCCTTCCGAAAGTCGATAGACGCGCGAGTCGGGATCGATGGAACGGTAAACCGTCGCGCCGCTGGACTGCAACGACATGGCGGAACGCGACTCGGGTGCGGTGTGATGACTCGCTTCGGATTGGCGATCGAACCCTCGGACGTTCTGATGAAAGGCCTCGGCGCCCCACAAGTCTCCATGATAACGGGTGCGCACATCATTCCAATCAGGTGCGGGTATCTTGGGCGTCAACCAATTACCATCCGATCCGGCGGAGATCGCCGACACCGAAAGGTTGAAACGGCCGTAGGTAGCCTCGAGTCCCGGACGCGCGTGGGTCCGCGCAGCGAACTCGACCCTACCCCCCTCCGAATTCGTTTCCAGCGCGATCACGGGCTGAGCGTAGATCAGAGAACCGCCGAGCGTCACCGGTTGCGGAAACAGATCGGCGCACACGGGCTGAGCAAGAAAGGGGGCGAGAAGTCTCGCTCCGATGAAAATGGCCCCGCGCAGCATATGGCCAAGTTACTCATCGGTTCGATCCGATGAAACCGCACTTTCAAACCGTTACGAAGATCAGCGCTTCGGCACCTTGACCTTGGGGACCGCCGGCAACGCGGCGCGCTTGGGGATCACGTTGATTTTACCGACCATGACCTTATAGGATCCGACTTCGATATCGTCGAACCCGCGGACCGAGAAGCAGTAGGTACCCGATGCCGGCGCGGTCCACTGGAGCCCCGCATTGTACCCTACTGCGAGGTAATCCTCATCGTCGTCATTCCATGCAAGTCGTTCGCCCGTCGACGAATAAAGACGGATGTAAGTATCGACCCCGTCCGAAGTGGAGGTCGTGCGGAGGTAATAAGTTTTGCCCGCCCCCGCCGTAAAGGAATACCAGTTGGTCACGTTCTCGCCCAACGTATCCGTGATCTCATCGACATCCACCGTGACGGGGGTCGCGTTTGTCGGAGGAGTGGCGTTCCAATTTGCCGGGGGAAACACGGAGATTCGGGTATACTCGTTGCGCGTAGTAGTCCTCACATTATTTTCCGCATCGTAATACGTACTCAAAACCGTCAGCTTAGTGCCCGTTACCGAAAGGGTCAGGGTGTCATCGCCACGGGTCAGCCAATGTGCCGCATCGATCCGGGTATCACTCAGCAAAGCGGTATCAGGAAGATTCACCGCAACGAGACTATCGGCGTAAATACGGAGATAGAACAGATCCTCTTCCTGGCGCCCGGCGTAATCGTTCGTGTCCCGACGTGTGCCCGCAGAATCGGTGACGCTATAAATATCTCTGTTCAGGATCCAAGACGTGACCGAACCACTTGCCGTAGTATCCGTGCCCGTGGTGTCAGGTCCCCAGCTTGCCGGAGGGAAACCCGCGGTGTGCAGCACATACTCATCGCGGGTCGAAAGGCCCCCTGCGGAGGAGGTTACCACCTTGAGTAAGTTCCCCGTGCTCGTGATCGTAACCGTATCGCCTTCCAACTCCCAATTGGAGGCGGCCGCATGGGCTTCCAGATCAATAGTATCTACGGCACCCTCAAGGAAATTGTAGGTGACCTTGAGAAAGGTCGAATCGTGGATCACGAGAAATTCACGATCGAGATCACTTGTGTCATAATCTAGGGTGTCGGCGACGGTGGTTCCGCCGACGCTCAACTCGCTGACCATGCGTACCTTTAGCCATTTGCCGTTGATGCCGGTGGTAGAGACGCTACCTGATTTGTCCTTTCCGGCGTCGGTGAGGCAGGCCTGAATCATCAGACCGGAAAACAATGCCACACAAAGCCAAGCGAAACATTTAACCCGCATACTCAAACTCCCCATGATAAAATCAGAACGTTGAAATCCATTTCGATGCGCAATGAGAACGCTTGAACAGCGCCGAGCCGGAATTTTAAGAATTTATGGGTAATCACACTTGTTCAATTACTTGGGAAAGTCCTCAAAACAGAACTTTCCGTTCGAAAAAGTGTTTGAATGTAGGCCAGGGATTCAGGTCGGAAGCGTATCCATTCGGACCGATCCGTTTACCCGTTCAACCTTCCGCACCACCAGCCTAAGCCCCGACCAAACATCGTCGACGGCGCAGACCTTAACATCGACCAAACCGAGCGGAAGCGCGAGAGCCCGAATGGTGTCTTCGGTGATGGCGAGCGCGGGGTCGAGGCCGAGGCGCTTCCACGACGCCTTTTTCGGCCAGGAAATCCACAGCATGCCTTCGTCCTTGAGCGAGCGGCGCAAAGCGGGTAAGGCCCGTTTCAACTCAGACTCCAGCGAACAGAAGCACCATAAAAACAACGAAGGCCGGAGCTTGTAGACTCCGGCCAACGGTTGGTATACGATTTTAGCACCAGGGACCTGGGCTTGCACCTCGTCCAGCACATCACGCGGGGCGCCCAAGGCGACTCCGGCCATACCTTCGGCAAGGCCGAGCTTAGCCGCCAAGGTCTTGTCGGAATATCCCGCGTTCATGATCGGGCGAGCGCTTTAAAACGATGGCGTTAAAACGCCCCTTTTTTCCACTTCGCCTTGGAACCGAGCTCCTCCTCGATGCGGATGAGCTGGTTGTACTTGGCCACGCGGTCGGTGCGCGAAAGCGAACCGGTCTTGATCTGGCCGGCGGCGGTGCCCACGGCGAGGTCGGAGATGAACGTGTCTTCGGTTTCGCCGGAGCGGTGCGAGGAGATCACGCCGTACTTCGCCTTCTTCGCCATCGCAATGGCCTCGAGGGTTTCAGTAACGGTACCGATCTGGTTCACCTTGATGAGAATCGCGTTGGCGGTTTTCTCGGTGATGCCGCGCTTCAGGATCGACGGGTTGGTGACGAAGAGATCATCGCCCACCAGCTGAACCTTCTTGCCCAGCGCCGTGGTCAATTCCTTCCAACCCTGCCAGTCGTTCTGGTCGAGGCCGTCTTCGATCGAGTAGATCGGGTACTTGGAGCACAGGTCGGCGTACAAACGCACCATCTGCGAAGAGGTGTAGGTCTTGCCGCTGCTCTTGTGCAGGACGTAACGGTTCTTGCTCTTTTCGTAGAACTCGGAAGAGGCCACGTCGAGCGCGATCTTGAAGTCGACGCCCGGCTTGTACCCGGCGTTCTGGATGGCCTTCATCAGGCTGTCGAGCGCGTCGTTGGTGCCCTTGAGCTCGGGAGCGAAGCCGCCCTCGTCGCCCACGGAGGTGGACAAACCACGCTTCTTGAGCAGCGCCTTGAGCGCATGGAACACTTCGGCCGACATGCGGATGCCTTCGGAGAAGCTTTTTGCGCCCACGGGGGCGATCATGAATTCCTGAAAGTCGATCGGCGCGTCGCTGTGTGCGCCGCCGTTGATAACGTTGCACATGGGCACCGGCATCAGGTAGTTCTTGTTGCCCGAGAGTTCGGCGATGTAGGCGTACAGCGGCACGCCCTTCTCCAAAGCGGCGGCGCGGGCGATGGCCATCGAGCAGCCGAGAATCGCGTTCGCGCCCAGCTCGCCCTTGTTCGGCGTGCCGTCGGCTTCGATCATCAGCTTGTCGAGCTCGGCCTGGCAGAAGGGATCCTTGCCGCGCAGAGACTTGGCCAGCACGGTCTTCACGTTTTTGACGGCCTTGAGTACGCCCTTGCCGAGGTACTTGGTCTTGTCACCGTCGCGCAGCTCCACGGCCTCACGTTCGCCGGTAGAGGCGCCGGAGGGCACGGCAGCGCGGCCCACGGCCCCGCCTTCGAGGACGACGTCGACTTCAACGGTCGGATTGCCGCGGGAATCGATGATTTGGCGGGCGGTTACGGATTTGATCGAGCTCATGAACGTTCCCTTTCGGAGGATTTTCGGGGTTCCAAGGCGTCTTCGAGGTGCTGCGCGGAAACCGCACCCTGCTCGGAAGGCCTTTCAAACCCGTTTTCAAAGCCTCTAAAGATAGGACGGCGGGCCGATCATGTCCATAGTCCCCTTTTTGACTTGGTTTCACTGGCTTTTAAGGGCACCCCGGTTACATTTCCGGGCATGTTACGCCCTCTTTACTGGGTTCTCCGCTGGATTCTCGCGCTGGCCCTGCTGGGGTTTGCGGTGGCCTGCCTGCGGGTGACGTTCGGACCCCTCGCCACCGCGGCCGGATGGGGTTCGCTCGCAGCCTCGGTCGCTTGGTGGATTTTCGTCGGGGGATTTTTCTCACGGTGGCTGCTCGCGCGCCTCCCCGGCGGGGATCCGCTGGAATTGCTCGACACGCTCGAACATGAACTCACCCATGCGGTTGTCGGGACGCTCACCTTTGCCCCACCGATCGCGCTCTCCGCCACCTTGCGTGATGGTGGCGAAGTCGAGTTGAAACGATCCAATCCGTTTGCCGCCCTCGCCCCCTATTGTCTGCCCCTATTCGCAGGCGGACTTGCGGTTCTCACCCTGATTCTGCGTGACGGATGGATCACCTACGGAAGATTTGCCGTCGCGTTTTTACTCGGAAGTTTCTTTTGGAGACTATTGCGCGAGTTTCACTTCGGGCAATCCGATTTTCGCGCCTATGGATTCGTATTCTCGATGTTCTTTATCGCGGGGGCGCTGCCGATTTGCTTGTTGGGCGTCGCGGATATCGCGCATCTGGCGGACATCGGTTGGAAAAACGCCGGGGTGGTTTTTACGAATCAGTGCTCGTGGATTGGATCCACCCTTCGAAGCCTAGGGCGTTAAGAAATTCCGGAAATATGCGGTAGTGTGAAACACCGCGCCAGGAATCACCGCCCCAAAATCTTCGGACCCTTCGCGGCGCTGATATCCACCCCACCCGCCTGGGTAGCGCGGAAGGTACCGGCCACAGTCATCTCGTCCGTGGGATTCCCGGTGTGCCGCAAGGTCGCCGTATAACGCCCTTCCAGCACCCCATTCTCCGCGCGCTCCACTTCGACCGTGCACGGAGCATCGGGAGCCGCTCGATAAGCGTTGTTGACATCGACGCGCAGTTCCAGCGCCGCGGAATGGGAGGCGTCGGGGGCATTGGCACCACCGCAAGGGAACTCCCCGACGCCGTTCAAGCCCGACAAACTAAGATCGATCGTTGGGCCGCCGTCTTGCCCACGGAAATCGGCGAAGTAACCGGAAGCATTATTCACGCCGGAAGAATTCGACCCGCTTCTCCACTCCGCGATGGAATACTCTTCCCCACCGGCCAAACGGCCATTACCCGAAACGACTCGAATAGTCGCGGTCATTTCTGCGCTGGAGGGATCGGCGGTCCGGGACGTGCGCTGACAGGAAACGAACCCGAATAACGCCGCGCCGACGCAGAGCGCCGACCCAGAAACCAACATATTTTCAGAAAACCGCATGAAGACTCCTCTCATCCTCCCCACCCAACGCCCGGAGGCATTGTGCAGGGAGGAACAGAATCAATCCCGCGAAATAAACAACTGGGGTATTAATCCCAGCTGAGCGCACCGCCCACTTGATACTCGGTCACGCGCGTTTCGAAGAAGTTTTTCTCCTTGCGCAGGTCAAGCACTTCGCTCATCCAAGGGAACGGATTTTCCGAACCGTAGATCTTGGTTAAACCGATCTTCTCGAGACGGCGGTCGGCCACGTACTGCACATAGTCCTCGAACATACCGGCGTTGATGCCGAGAATGCCGCGGGGCATGGTATCCTTCGCATAGGCGACTTCGAGCTTCACCGCTTCACGCACCAGATCCGTGGAGCGCTCGCGCACTTCCTTGGTCCAGAGGTCCGGATTCTCGGCCTTGATCTGGTTGATCACGTCGATGCCGAAGTTCATATGCATCGTCTCGTCGCGAAGGATGTACTCGAACTGCTCGCCCGAACCCGGCAGGCGGTTCTGGCGCTTGAAGTTGAGCATCATCACGAAACCGCTGTAGAAAAAGATGCCTTCCATGATCACGTAATAGCCGATGAGGTTTTCAAGGAAGGTCTGGGCACCCTTGAAGCTCTCCGTTTCGAAATCGGGACGCAACATTTCGCGCGTCAGGTTGATCTCGAAGGCATCCTTGCCATGGATCGAGTTCACCTCGTGGTACATATTGAACACCTCGCCCTCGTCGAGGCCGAGCGATTCGATGATGTACTGATAGGCGTGCGTATGCACCGCTTCCTCGAAAGCCTGGCGCAGCATGTACTGGCGGCACTCCGGATTGGTGATGTGGCGGTAGGCGGCGAGCACGATGTTGTTCGCGACCAGCGAATCCGCGGTCGAGAAGAAGCCCATGTTGCGCTTCACCACGCGGCGCTCGTCTTCGCTCATCGTGTTGCCCTTCCAGAGCTCGATGTCGCGCGACATGTTGACTTCCTGCGGCATCCAGTGGTTGGCGCAGGCGTCGAGGTACTTCTGCCAAGCCCACTGGTACTTGATCGGAACTAATTGGTTCAGGTCAGCGCGGCAGTTGATGATCTTCTTTTCATCGACCTTCACGCGCGCGGTCGACTCGCCGAACAGCGAGGAGAGCTTCTCCGGCTCGGGAGCACTCACATTATTGTCCACGGCATTCATGACCGATTTTGCGGCCGCGACGGCGGTTTCTTCGTCCCAGGTTATTGACATGCTTCGCAATCCTCTCCATTCAAGATGGAGCAAGCCAGTGCGGCTCCATCCGGTGAATCGTTTTTCTTGGACCCGTTTTCTTCGCGGATGCGCCGAATGGCGTCCGCGGCTTCCGCTTCCGAAACCGCCGTGTCGGCCGCAGACGCGGTGGTGACCGCGTTGGTGCCGCGCGTGCGGTCGAGCGTCGACTTTTCGGCCTGGGTGGCGCCGAGCGCACGCAGGTAGTAGGTCGTCTTCAAACCCGCTTGCCAGGCCAGCTTGTACATCGCGTCCAACTTTTTACCGCTGGGTTGCGCCATATACAGGTTCAGCGACTGACCCATGTCGATCCACTTCTGCCGCTTCATCGCGCAGGCGATGAGCCATTTGGGGTCGACATCGAAGGCCGTGAGGAAGCGTTGTTTGATGTCGTCGGGAATGCGGCTGATCTCGGCCAGTTCCCCGTCGAAGTACTTCAGGTCTTCGACCATCGGCTTGTCCCACAGTCCCTTGTCCTTGAGCGCGTCGACGAGGTAGGTGTTGATCACCGTGAACTCGCCCGACAGGTTGCTCTTGACGTACAGGTTCTTGTAGGTGGGCTCGATGGATTGGGCCACACCAATGATGTTGGAGATCGTGGCCGTGGGTGCGATGGCCATGCAATTGCTGTTGCGCATGCCGTAGGCCTTGATGTGCTCGCGAACCACCGACCAGTCCTTCTTCGCCGTCGTATCCATGAGCACGGGAACGCCGCGCTCGGCTTCCATCAGTTTCACCGTATCGATGGGCAAAAGGCCCTGCGACCACGAGGAACCCTGGTAGCTCGGATATGTGCCGCGCGACTTCGCCAACTTCGAAGAGGCCAGAATCGCGTAGTACGAGATCGCCTCCATGCTCGTGTCCGCGAATTCGACCGCCGCATCGGATGCGTAAGCGATTCCGGTGGCATACAGCGCATCTTGGAAACCCATGATGCCCATGCCCACGGGGCGGTGCTTCAGGTTGGAGTTGCGCGCTTGCGGAACCGGGTAGTAGTTCAGATCGATCACGTTGTCGAGCATGCGCATCGCCGTGATCACCGTCTTTTCGAGCAGCTCTTCGTTAAGCGCGCGGTTTTTAACGTGCGCGACGAGATTGATCGAACCGAGGTTACACACCGCGATTTCGTCCTTGCTCGTGTTGAGCAGGATCTCGGTGCAAAGGTTGGAGCTGTGCACCACGCCCGTGTGACGCTGCGGCGAACGCAGGTTCGACGGATCCTTGAAGGTGATCCACGGATGGCCCGTCTCGTAAAGCATCGAAAGCATCTTGCGCCACAGATCGTTGGCGCGGATGGTCTTGAAGGTGCGGATGCGGCCTGCGGCGGCTTCGCTTTCGTAGAACTTGTAGCGCTCTTCGAAGGCCTTGCCATACAAGTCGTGCAGATCCTTGGCCTCGTTGGGGCTGAACAAGGTCCAAGCGCCGTCTTCGAGCACGCGCTTCATGAACAGATCGGGAATCCAGTTCGCGGTGTTCATGTCGTGGGTGCGGCGGCGGTCGTCACCGGTGTTCTTGCGTAGCTCGAGAAACTCCTCGATGTCCATGTGCCAAGTCTCAAGATAGGCGCACATCGCACCCTTGCGGCGTCCGCCCTGATTCACCGCCACGGCGGTATCGTTGGCGACCTTGAGGAACGGGATGATGCCCTGGCTCTTGCCGTTGGTGCCCTTGATGTGTGAACCAAGCGCGCGCACCGGGGTCCAGTCGTTGCCGAGACCGCCCGCGAACTTCGAGAGCATTGCGTCGTCTTGAATGGCACCGAAGATGCCGTGCAAGTCGTCGGGAACGGTGGTGAGGTAGCACGACGACATCTGCGAGTGTTGCGTGCCCGAGTTGAACAACGTGGGCGTGCTGCTCACGAAGCGGAAGCTCGAAAGCGCTTCGTAGAACTCGATGGCGCTGGCTTCGCGATCCACTTCGTTCAGCGAAAGGCCCATCGAAACGCGCATCCAGAAGGCCTGGAGCAATTCGATGTGGCGGCCTTCGGGCAAATGCACGAAGTAGCGGTCATGCAGCGTACGCAAACCGAGGTAGGTGATGTCGAGATCGCGCTCGGGTTTGAGGGCCTTGCCCAATCGATCGAGGTCGAATTCGAGCAGACGCTTGTCGAGCAGGTCGTGCTTGGAGGCCAACTCAATGTATTCGGCGAAATACACCGGATACCGCGCGGCCATTTCGGAGGCGGTCAAACGCTTGCCGATCGCCTCTTCACGGATATCGTCCATGAGCAGGCGCGCCGTCACGAAGCTCCAGGCCGGATCTTCTTCGATATGCGAGCACGACACCATCACCAGCGCCTTCGACACGTCGGTGGCGGGCATGGCAGGGAACAAGTTGGTCAACACTTCTTTAAGAATACGCTCCGGGGGCGCTTCCTTCTCATATCCTGCGCAGGCTTCCGAGATGATCGCCTTGAGGCGCACCTCGTCAAGCGGAACGATCTGACCCGCGAGATTGGTCACCGTATAGGTGGCGGCGGGTGCGACCGGTGCCAGGGCTGCATTCGCTTCGGCATGCTGGGTGGCGCGCTGCTTGGCGCGCTCCTGCCGATACAACACGTAGCGCTTGGCTACCTCGGGGCGACCCACGCGCATGAGCGCGAGTTCGACCTGGTCCTGAATGTCTTCGATGTGCCACGTTCCGCCGTTCGGGCGGCGACGCAGCAGCGACAAGAACACGGTCTCGGAGATCTGATTGATCTCCTGCAGAATCCGCTCGGTCGGCTCCATCAGGTTTTCTTCTGCCAAAAAGGCTTTGGTCACCGCGCGGATGATCTTCTCGCCTTTGAATTTTACGAGCGATCCATCACGGCGCTCGATCTGATAACGGGCCGGATCGAGTCCGCTGCCTGCCATACCGGCTGCTTCAGCGCTCGCCAGTAATTCTTTAACGTCTTCGGTTACGGTGGTCATAGCCGCAACGCCTCCTTGAAAAATTGGACACGGATCCGGCGGACCCGACAGACCCCAATTTAGCCTCTTTCCCCTCTAAAACAACCAAATATTGTGTTTTTTTCGGGAGGGGGTACACTATATGGTGTACCCGTTAGAGTTTCGCTAACCCCCTTTCATGTCTAGGGTTAAAACAGATTTGGGGGAGATTGTTGAAATTTGACCATTCTATGATATCTGATTTTTAGGGGGTTTTGGGGTGCTTGTGGCCTTTCCGGGGGCTGACCCGCGCACCACGTTCCCGTGTGCAAATCTGTGGCGCGAACCGATACCCCCCGGAGCAGCCACACGCGCCCTGTTGCAAATTCCTCTTAGTGCTCTTCCATGGATGGATGGTACTTGTGAAGACTGCAATTCCTGGGTGACGCGTCGTTACATTACCGAAAACGGGTATACTGCACGATCGCGTCAATACCCTTGCAGAAAAGGGCGTAAAAACGGGTCTAAGAGTTCTCGGGTTTCTAACTTCTTCTCCCAATGATCAAGCCATTTTCTTGTGACTCAAGATCGGGAACCCGGTTGAGTAACCTTATGGTTACCGCCGGCCTTGCCGCCTCCCTGCTCTCCTCACTACTCCTCACCGCCTGCAACCAGAATTCGGAACCGCGACGCTATCGCGAAATCGTTTTGCAGGGGGGCAACCCGAACCTGCAACGCGGGCCGCTCGGGCGATTTGCCTGGACGCTTCCCGCCGGATGGACGGTGCAACCCGAAGGCGACCCGATGCGCCTCACCGGCTTTTGGGCGCCCGACCCGGAATTCACGAAGAAGGGCGAGGCCGATCCGAAGCCCGTCGACGTGTCGATCGTGCAACTCGCAGGGGACGCCGGCGGACTCGAAGCCAACGTGACGCGCTGGCTCGGGCAGGTCACGCTCTCCCCCACATTGGCGAAAAAGGCCATCGCGGAAGCGAAACCGATCCGCACTTCGACGGGTCAAACCGGTATCGTGGTGGACTTCACACCGTATCTCTCGGACGACCTCACGCAATCGAAAAGCATCATCGGCGCCATCCTGGACGGCGGCGACAACACGGTCTTCGTGAAAGCCATGGGCGCACGCAGCCACGTTCCCAAGGTCAAGGAACAGTTGCTGGAGTTCTGCCGCAACCTGGCGATCACGCCTCTGGATAAATCTTCTGACGCAGGCAAGGCGGAGGGCTCGAAGTGAATCCCAAATGGAGACAAAAGGCCGCGCGTCATCCGCTGACGAAAGCCGCCCTGCACCCGCTCATCACACTGACGGGTTTGTTCATGTTGCTGTTGCTGGTGATTTTCGGTACGCTGTACCAAGCCGAAAACGGTTTGTACGAAGCGCAGCGCGTGTTTTTCGGTTACGTGATCTGGGTCGCCAAGGTCATTCCCTTCCCCGGCACGGCCACCGTGCTGTGGGTGCTGACGCTGCAACTCGTATTGATGATGACCCTCGTGCTGCCGCTCGTGTGGAGGAAACTCGGTCTGTGGATCGTGCATGGCGGTTTGGTGCTTTTGCTCGTGGGCGGCTTCATCACCCAGACCATGGCGGTGGAATCGCAATTGACCTTGGCCGAAGGCGAAACGGGACACTTTACCACCGCCTATCACGAGTGGGAAGTCGCCGTCTGGACGGCACACGGAGATACCAACGACGTGGTCGCCCAAATCGACGACCATCTGCGCCCGGGCAAAACCGTGAAGTTCGATCCGCTGCCCGCCTCACTCACCGTGAAGGCCTACTACCCGAATGCGGCGGCCTTCACCTCCATGGCCACCGGCGGTGTGATGCCCTTTTTGAACGCCTCGCGCATCGCCTCCATGGAGCCGCGGAAGCCCGAGAAGGAAGCCCCGCAAAACGCGCCCGGTCTGATCGCCACCCTGCATGTGAACGGCGCGCCCGATCGCGACATTCTGCTTTATGCTTTGGAGCGCAATCCGCTGGCGATCTCCATCGGCGACCAGAGGATGTTCTTGCAATTGCGTCGCCGCAATTACCCGCTTGACTTCGCCATCAAACTCAACGACTTCATCCGCACGCTGCATCCGGGCACCGAAGTCGCGAAGAGTTTTGAAAGCAACATCGATCTCCTCGACGGCGCGGCCTCGCGCGCGCTCAAGATCTGGATGAACAATCCTTTGCGCTACAAGGGATACACCTTCTTCCAGGCCAGCTTCAGCATCGAGAACGACGGCGAGCATTCCACCTTCGCCGTGGTCACCAACCCCGGCCGTCTGCTGCCCTATATCAGCAGCCTGATGGTGTTCGGCGGCATGTTGCTCCACTTCATCCTCCACTTTTTGGGATACGTCAAAAGAACGGCCCGCTCATGAACCGCTTTCAGACTTTCTCCCGTTCCTCGGTGCTGGCGCTCTGCCTGCTGGCACTTTCCTTCGTCGCTCCGCGCACGTTCGCAGGCATCGACGACGAGTCCGCCCAGCCGTCCTCTGCCCCGGCCAAGTCGGATCTGGGCGGCGAGTTCACCCTATTGCCCGAAGATCTGGGTCGCGCCTCGAAAGGCCTTGAAAAGGATGCCGACCTCGACGGGTTCGCCTCCATGGCCGTTTTGCATGACGGCCGCCTCAAACCGGTGGAAACGCTTGCACGCCTTACCCTGACGCAGTGGTCTGGCCGCGACAACCTGAAGGGTCGTTCCGCCCTGTCTGTGCTGGCTCAAATCGTGTTCGCCCCCGAAAAGAACGGCGACCTCAAACTGTTCCGCATCGACAATCCCGAGGTCGCCGAGGCCATGGGTATCAAACCGCAAGAAAAGCGACTCTATACCTACCGTCAGATCGAACCGGGTCTGGAACGCCTGCAAGTGCTGGCCGCGCAGGCCGATTCGGTGGCGAAGAACAAGCGCAATCTCGTGCAGGAGGAAGCGCTGCGGACGTTCACCAACGTGGCGTCGTTTCTGAACCTCACCCGTTCGGTCCAATTCGCGCTGCCAAGCGCTGCGTTGATGGTGGTGCTGCCCGAGACCCGCAGACTGCTGGAGTTGCCTACCGGACCCACCTATTCGTTCTGGGAGATGATGTCGCGCGCGCCGCGTATCGCGGCCATCCTCGAGGGCGTGGGCAAGTCCTCCGGTGGAGTCGGCCCGGTGGAGTCCGAAATCGTGCGCATCTCGCGCGCCATGTTCCTGCAATCACAAACCGGGGCCCCGTCGTTGCTGCGTGTGTTGCCCGAACCCGGCAAAGCGGGTGAATGGTTCAGCCCGGCCGAGGTAGTCGCCAACGGGAATATGCTGCAGGTTTTAAACCACGAAATCGCCTTCCTCGCCGAAATGACGGACGCCTACCGTGCGGGCAACGCCACCGCTTTTGCCGCAGCCGCAGAACGCTATAATGGCGGGGTGTCGACCATAGCCGCTACAGAAATCGGCCGCACCCGCTTTGGCATTGAAATCCTGAAGAACCGAGTCAACCCGCTCTATCAGGCGATGGTGTTGTTCTACATCGCGTTGTTCACGACCTTTCTTTTCTTCCTGTTCCGCAAGCGCTGGATTTACCGCTCCGCGTGGACGCTTTCTGGCTTGGCGTTGTTTTTGTTGACCGCGTCCATCGTGGCGCGGATCCTGATCATGCGCCGCCCGCCGGTCACCTCGTTGTTCGAAACCTTTCCGTTCGTGGCGGCCGTGTCGATCGCCGTTGCGCTCTTCCTTGAATCGCGGAGCCGTCAGGGCGTAGCGCTGCTTTCGGCCGCCTTACTTGGCACAGTGCTTCTCACTATCGCCCAGCGTTACGCTGCGGATGGCGACACCATGCAAATGCTGGTGGCGGTACTCAACAGCAACTTCTGGCTCTCAACCCATGTGGTGACCATCACCGTTGGCTACGCGGCCTGTGCCCTCTCCGGAGCCATCGCGCACATCCGGTTGGCGCGTGGAGCGTGGACGCCCTTCCCTACCCCTGCGCAGCGCACCTCGCTTCGTGAGATCGACCGCATGGTGTTCGGCACCATTTGCTTCGGCTTGCTGTTCTCCTTTATCGGCACGGTGCTGGGCGGCATTTGGGCCGACCAAAGCTGGGGGCGCTTCTGGGGTTGGGATCCCAAGGAAAACGGAGCGCTACTGATCGTGATCTGGTGCGCGCTGCTTCTCCACTCCAAGTTCTGGGGCGTGGTGCGCGAGACCGGTTTGGCTGCCGGCGCGGTGCTGGGAGGCGTGATCGTGAGTATAGCTTGGCAGGGCGTGAACCTTCTCAATGTGGGCCTGCATTCCTACGGCTTCACTTCGGGCGCAGCAATCAAGCTGTTCAGCTACATCGGCGGCGAGGTTCTTTTTCTGCTGGTGATCTGGGGTTTGACGGCATGGCGGAAGCGTAAAACGAGAACCGGTGCGCACACCGCGCCTTCGACACCCTAAGCATCCCGCCCCACCTCACCAAAAAACGCGCTTCCCGCCGGGAGCGCGTTTTTGTTTCGCCCCCCTCTAAATTCCTATTCTTCCATGCACTTACACGCCGTTTTAAACAAAAGCGACTTATAGCCCCGGAGCACGATGCCTGCCAAACCCAATTATGAATTTCTGAAGCGTCAAAAAGAACAGGCGAAACAGAAGAAAAAGGAAGAAAAGCGCCTTCGCAAGCTGCAGGATGCCGCCAACGGCATTGTTAGCGACGATGACGCCGATGGTGCCGACGGTGATTCTGATGAAAGCATCGGGCAGGCAGATTCTCACCCCGAGCAGCCTCAATAGTCTCGTGAGTCTCGAGGGTCTCGTTCATTCGCGGGTGAACTCACCGAGCCGCGTGCTATTCGCCAGCCTCATCGGCACGGCGATAGAATTCTTCGATTTTTATATCTACGCGACGGCTGCGGTGCTGGTGTTTCCGCACCTGTTCTTTCCCGCCTCTGACCCCGCCACGGCGACCCTGCAGTCACTCGCCACCTTCGCCTTGGCCTTCTTCGCGCGCCCCATCGGCTCAGCGCTGTTCGGGCATTTCGGCGATCGTGTCGGACGCAAGGCCACCTTGGTCGCGGCGTTGCTCACGATGGGCTTATCCACGGTACTGATCGGCGTGTTGCCGGGTTATGCGCAAATCGGATTGTGGGCACCCGTTCTGTTGGCCCTCTGCCGGTTCGGCCAGGGACTGGGCCTCGGCGGTGAATGGGGCGGCGCGATTCTCCTGGCTACCGAAAATGCCCCTCCCGGCAAACGCGCTTGGTACGGCATGTTCCCGCAACTCGGTGCGCCTATCGGCTTCATCTTTTCGGGCGGAATTTTCCTGATTCTCAGCGAAACCCTCACTGACACACAGTTCTTCGCCTGGGGCTGGCGCATTCCCTTCCTCGCGAGCGCGCTGCTCGTACTGCTGGGTCTGTACGTCCGATTGAATCTCGAGGAAACGCCGATTTTCCAAAAGACACTCGACCGCAATGAGCGTTCCGCCGTGCCCATGTTTGATGTTTTCGCCCGGCATGGCAAAGCCTTGGTGCTGGGCACCTTGATCGCCGTGCTGGTGTTCGTGCTGTTTTACCTGATGACGGTGTTCACGTTGGGTTGGGGCACCAAGGCGCTCGGATATACGCGCGAACGGTTTCTCATCATGCAAATGATCGGCATGCTGTTCTTTGGAGCGACGATCCCGATCTCGGCGTTGTTGGCCGATCGTCACGGGAGACGCATCACACAAATCGGTGCAGCAATTGCCAGCCTCGCCTTCGGCCTCTTCTTTGCGCGACTCTTCAACGCCAACGACACCGTCGGCGTGACACTCTTTCTTTGCATCGGACTTGGCCTGATGGGGCTCTCCTACGGACCGCTCGGCACCACGCTTTCGGAATTGTTCCCGACCAAGGTTCGCTATACCGGTTCGTCGCTCACCTTCAACATCGCAGGCATTCTGGGGGCTTCCTTAGCCCCTTACATTGCGATGTGGCTGGCGACCCACAAGGGGTTGGAGTATGTGGGCTACTACCTCTCTGCGGCCGCCTTGGTCAGCCTGCTGGCTCTGCTGTGGACGCGGGAGACCAAGCACGAGGCGATGTAGGGAAATGGCCTCCGCGCTTCCGGCTATCACGCGTCTTCTCCACAGCCCAAACGGTAGCCCGGTCGAGGAAGTCCTCGACCTCGTCAAAAATCCTGCTTTCCGTTTGGAACACCTCGTCTCGCACGGTCAGCCAAGCCCGCCGGGGTTTTGGTACGACCAGCCACAAGAGGAATGGGTCGTATTGCTTCGCGGATCGGCAAGGCTGGCTTTCGCTGAGGGCGACTCTGCGATCGCGTCGCTCGACTTGATTGCCGGAGAAAGCCTGACGATTCCTGCCCATCGGAAACACCGTGTCGAAACCGTTTCGGACGATGCCGTCTGGATCGCGCTGCATTTTACTTCGGAGAACGCCGCTTGAAACTTTCGCAAACCATGACGCGTCTGGGGCTTGCCTTTTTGGTGGTTTCGTCCGCCTTCCTGTGCGTCGCCTGTGGAGGCACGCGCGCTGCAGGCACTAAGAGTTCCGCTGCCTCAGTGGTCAAGAACGACAGTGCAGCAGCCCCGACTGCATCCTCCTTACCACCGGGCATTACCCAAGCCGAAATCCAATGGGCACTCACTTTGGAAAAGCGCGTCAAGACGGAAAATTATCAGCCGAACGCGCAGGAGATGGCGCAATACGAGGATCTCTCGCACAAACTCGCCCAGGAATATTCCCGGAGATCCGATGCCGGCAATCAAACCGCACCCGGTGCAGCCCCGGTTTCACAATCCGAGATCGACTGGGCCCTCGCGTTGGAAAGTCGGGTGAAGACGGAGAATTACAAGGCGACGCCCCAGGAAATCGCTCGCTACGAAGATGTTACCAGCCGCTTGGCAAGGCAGCAGCTTGCGCCGCAGCAACCCTCCGGACCAGCGGACAAAAGGTCAGGAGACAAAATCAACGCGCCCCATGAGAGCGGGAGTATGATCGGCAAAGCCTCCAACTCTGTTACAGCGCAGGAACTGGAATGGGCGACGCAACTTCAGGCCAAGGTTCAGGAAGGTTACCGGGCCACACCCGCAGAGATTCAAACCTATCAGGACATTTATCTGCGGCACCAAGCCGGACAGGATGAAATCACGGAACAAGCGAAAAATTCGGCACAAGTCGGACCATCCGAATATGGCCCGCAGCCCGGCCACGATTCGTCCTCGACCGTAACCGTTCCCGAGGATTCCATGGATCCCGATTTGGTCTGGGCTCTTCGCATGTTGGATCGCGTGCAGAACGCCGGGTATGTACCCACGGAAACAGAGACGGCTCGCTACCAGAAAGTCCTGGAACGATTTCGCGACCCGGACTCTACGAAGTAAAACGGCGGGTCAGTCCGACTCAAATTTTACGGTCGAGAAACTTCCAATCGAACACGAAGGGGCCGAAGGGAAGCAACGAGGCGAGGAACGCACCCGCGAGTTTTTTCGGTGACCAATTCTCGCGATCGTACATCGCGAAAGCCGCCCCCAAATAGGTCAGGAACAGCAGTCCGTGCGCCATGCCGACAATGCGCACCATGAGCGGCTCACCGTAGATGTATTTGAGCGGCATCGCCACACCAAGCAACAAGAGGTAGGAAAGGCCTTCGAGCCAACCGGCCATACGAAAAAATCCGCGCATCACGCCTCCACGATTTCGATGGCAGTTTCCACGGCGGTGGTCGGGTTGAGCGACGCAATTGCCGAGCAATACTTTTCGACGGATAATTTGACGGCCTTTTCGACCTTGGCCGGCTCCACGCCGCGGCCCGTGACCTTGAAGGTCAGCTTCACGCGCGTGAACGGTGAGGGCTCCTTGCCGGCTTCGCGGTCGCCCTCGACGGCCACATCGACGGTGTCAAAGTCGACCCGAGTTTTCTTGAGAATGTTGATCACGTCGATCCCCGAGCAGCCGCCCAGCGACGCTAGCATTACCTGCATGGGGCGAAAGCCGCTCTCGTCCCCGCCGATGCCTTTGGAGGCACCGATGGAAAAGGTGTAGCCGTTGTCGGGGCTTTTGGCCTCGAAGCGAAAATCGGGAGTACCGCGCAGGGTAATGTTCATCGGATCGATCCTTCCACCAACTTATTCGAACTGATGCGAACTTAGACGAAAGCGTTCACGAATTCTTCGGTCGTCTTGAACTTCTCGATCGCCTGAATGGCCGCAGGCATCTGGTTCGCCTCGGTGAGGTTCGAGAGGTAGCGGCGGAAGCGTTGCGAAGCCTTATAATACTCCGGAGGCAGAATCAGCTCCTCGCGGCGCGTGCCGGAAAGGCCGATGTCGATGGCCGGATAGATGCGCTTCTCCGAAAGCTTACGGTTCAGCACCAGCTCCATGTTGCCCGTGCCTTTGAACTCCTGAAAGATCACTTCGTCCATCTGCGAGCCGGTCTGCACCAGCGCGGTGGCGATGATGGTCAGAGAACCGCCGTCCTCCACCTTTCGCGCGGCACCAAAGAACTTCTTCGGCTCCATCATGGCCTTGGCGTCCACACCGCCCGAAAGCGTGCGGCCGGAGGATTTCAATTCGTTGTTGAAGGCGCGCGCCATGCGGGTGATCGAGTCGAGCAGAATCACAACGTCCTTGCCGCATTCCACGCGGCGCATGGCCATCTCCATCACCATTTTACTGAGCGTGATATGCTCGTCGATGGGACGGTCGAGGCAGGAAGCATACACCTTGCCCTTGATGCGACGCGACAGGTGGGTGACTTCTTCGGGGCGCTCGTCGATGAGCAGCATGAGAATGTCGGCGTCGGGATGGTTGGTCGCGATGCCGTTGGCGATCTTCTCCATCAAAATGGTTTTACCCGTGCGCGGCGGGGCCACCAGCAAACCACGTTGGCCCTTGCCGATGGGCGCGAGCAGTTCGAGCAGCACCATGCTCTTGTCCAAGTCGTCGGGAGCGGAGAGGTGGTACATCTCCTCAGGGCTGATGCTGGTGAGGTTCTGGAAGGGCGCGGTGGGGCGCCAGGTCGCGGTCGGAATCCCTTCCACGGCCAACAACTGGCTTACCACTTTTTGGCGCTTGTTGCGCTTGCCCCGCACGATGGCCTGAATCGTGTGGCCGGTGCGCAAACTGTAACGGTTCACCATGTCGCGTGGAATCACCACATCGTGTTCCTGTGGCTGAAAGTTCAGCCGCTCGGAGCGCATGAAGCCGTGTCCGGCCTCGGAGATCTGAATGATGGCCGTATATTCCTCGGCATCGGAACGAGGATCGAAATCGGGCGAGTAATCCATCGGCTCGCGGCGGTTGTTCTTGCCACCGGGCCCGTTCTGGCCGCGTTGACCATTCGACCCACGTTGGCCGCCATGACCATTTTGGCCGCCGCGATTGACGATCTTGTCGAGCTTCACGCGCTTGCGCTTGCGGCGTGAGCTGTCGTTGGGCTCGTGGGTGATCTGGGAAAGATTCTCAATTTGCCGGGTGGGGTCGTAGCCCTTGCCGCCTCGGGCCACCACGTTGCCATTGGGTGCCCCCGCCTCGTCTTCCACGAACTCGAAGTCCTCTTCATCATCGTCTTCGTCATCGTCCTCATCCTCTGCCGCAGCCCGGGCAGCCGCGGCCTTCATGTTCTGCGCGTAGATTTCGGCATCTTCGGCATCACGTGCGGCATTGGCTTGTAAATCTTGATCTTGCTCTTGCATGCGTCCCCTGAGTTCAGGCGGTTGTCTTGGGAAAACGGCACCCAGTTGCGGGAAGGCCGTTCAAAGCGTTGTAAAATCGCGGGTCCGGGAGCGGAGGGCGTTTGCCCCGTTCAAGCGCAGGCACGGCGTTTGTTATGCCGTTGTCGTTGCCGCGCGTTCAACTCGTACTGTCCGGAGGGAGCCAACAATCTTGGCTGGTGCCCATAATATAATCAAAGATCGAGGGGTTCCCTGCCGAAATTCCCCTGTCCGAGCCGGGTTCCGGGCCCCCGAATACCTAGAGCGGCACCCGGGGGTTGTAATTGTTCATCACCACCATGATCCCGATCAGGCAGGCCATGATGGAGCCCCCGGTAATGATTTGCTGTTTGTGATCAAAGTGATGCATCACCACCTTGGCTGTGTCGACCCGACGCGCCAAGCCCTGCTTCGCCCGCGCCAAGCTGTCCGCCCGCAGGGAGTCCGAGAGAGACGTCAGGGAGCGGGTTTGAGCCACGGGGGTCAACGGCTGGGCGGGCAGGGAAAGGAACAGCGCAAGAACGAGAAACACGGCGAGCAACAGGGAGATCCTGCGCCGGGATCGGGTGGCGCCAGCGACCATACGGTACGCGCGGACCGGGGCGCCCGTTTTCATCATCCCGCCAGCATGTCCTTCAGCAGGGCGTTCACCTGTTCGGGTCCGGCCTTGCCTTGCGAAACCTTCATCACCTGGCCCACGAAGAAGCCGAACAACTTGTCTTTTCCGGAACGGTACTCGGCCACCTTATCCGCGTTGGCGTCCATCACCTGACGAATGAACCCTTCCACCGCGAAAGCGTCGTTGATCACCGAGAGGTTGCGCGCCTTCACGATATCGGCAGGGGCGCCTTCGCCGGCCAGCATGTGTTCGAACACGGTTTTGGCGATCTTGCCCGAAATCGCGCCCGATTGAATCAGGTTCACCATTTCGCCGATGTGGAGCGCGGAGAATTTGAGGTCTGCAATGGAGAGATTGCCCTCCTTAAGCACACGCAGCACTTCACCCATCACCCAGTTGGATACGGCCTTTTTATCGGCGGGGGCATCGCCCGTAACCGCGCAGGCCGACTCGAAGAATTCGGAAACCGGCTTCTCACGCGTAAGCACGTCGGCGTCGTAGGCCGGCAAACCGTATTGGGCCACATAGCGATAACGGCGGGCTTCGGGCAGCTCGGGCAACATTCCGCGGACGGCCTCGATGTCACCCGGGGTGACGCTGAGGCGCACCAAGTCGGGCTCGGGGAAGTAACGGTAATCCTGCGCGTCTTCCTTGCTGCGGTTGGCGATGGTGGTGCCCTTGGTCACGTCCCAGCGTTTGGTTTCGCGTTTCACGATGCCGCCCGCATCGAGGATGCCTGCTTGCAACTCGATTTCGGCCTCAAGCGCCTTCTCGATGTTGTGGAACGAATTCATGTTCTTCAGCTCAATACGTTCACCGAAGGGCGCATCCTCGCTGGTACGCAACGAAATGTTCGCGTCGCAACGGAGGTTGCCGCGCTCCATGTTCGCATCGCAGATTTCGAGATACTCGAGAATCTGCTTCAGCTTTTCGAGATAGAGGTAAGCCTCACGGGGAGTGCGCAGATCCGGATCGGAAACGATTTCGATCAGGGGCGTACCGCAACGGTTGGCGTCGAACAGCGAATCGCTGACGGTGAGGTCATGGATCAGCTTTCCGGCATCCTCTTCCATGTGAATGCGGGTAAGGCCGATGCGCTTGCGCGTGCCGTCGTCGAGATCGATGTCGAGATGGCCGCCCGTGCAGATGGGGCGATCGTAAATCGGGGATCCCCCCTGTTGGGTGATCTGGTAGCCCTTGGGAAGATCGGGGTAGAAGTAATTCTTGCGGGTCCACATGGGACGCGGGTCGATATTCGCGCCGCAGGCCAAGCCCATCATCACGGCAGACTCCACCGCTCGGGCGTTGGGCACCGGCAATGTGCCCGGAAATCCGAGGCAAACCGGGCAAACGAGGGTGTTCGGCTCGGCGCCGAATTCGACGCGGCACCCGCAGAACATTTTGGTTTTGGTCGATAGCTGGGCGTGGACTTCGAGTCCGATGACGACACTGTAAGACGATGCAGGCATAGGAGGCAAAGATAGCTGAGCCAAGGCAAAAAAAACCGCCAAAAAACCCAAGCCCGAAAACCAAAAACTGGACCGGGGAGCCCCGATCCGGTATTGGATTTCTGTACATCCCGGCGGATCCGGAAATGAGAATCGCTAGAGAACGTAGCGGTGGGACTGGGTATGGCCCGAGAGGCTGACCCGCACCACGTACACCCCGTGCTTGGCAGCCTTCAAATATTGGGTAAGGTTGTAATCGGTGGATTTGCGGCCATGCAATTCCTTGACGAGACGACCGGAAAGGTCGAATAACGCCACAGAGTGAACACCCGGTTTGCTGATGAATACACCTGGATTCTCGGGATGGAACGAGATGCCGGAGCGATCCATGGCTAGCATGTCCTGACCCGGTCTGCCGATCGAAACCACCTCGACGGTGTCATACCCGGCGATGTAGTACATGAACTGCTTATAGAATCGATCCCAGGCGGCTTGACCCATGGCGTTCATGGTGATTTTGTCATGGCCTTCCATGAAGTAGCCCACGTTGCCCTTGCCGGCCGGGAAGGTCCAGGTGGCGGAATAGCCGCCCGCGGTTGCGCCATAATTGTAGGTACCAGTAGCGGTTCCGCAATTGGTGCCGGTACCGTCCTTGGTGCAAGTGGCCGGATTCATTTTCAGAAAAATGTTCTTGTCGGCCACCTTGGTCGTGATGCTCCCGCTGAAGGTATGCCATTCACCTTGAGACCAGACCACGCTGTCGTTCGTTCCGTCGACGCCGAACCCGATGCCTTCCATGATGGGGTGAACCTTCGATCCCGGGTTGATGCCGACTTTCGCCGAAACCGTCAAACGCGACGACTCGCCGGTGTAGGTAATGGGCATCAGGGTGCTATAGTACCACGCCCAGTTGCTGGAGGAGCGCGAGTCGCCCGAAGAGTGCATCACGAACACGCCGCCACCCTGTTGTTCCACGAAATTCTGCACCGCCGTACGGTTCGCGGTCGGAAAGCTCGTCGAACTCGCCCAGCTGGAGATGTAGTTGCCGAAGAAAACCTGATACCCGGCGAGCTTGGCGGCGGTGATTTCGGACCCGGATTTCGAAATGTCGACCGTCCAGCCCTCGGCGCGGCCGATACGCTTCAAGGTAGAGTCAAGGTTCGGCGCTCCGATGTCGTGATTGTAGTTGTAATAGAAACTGCCGACCAGAATTTTCTGGAGCTTAGAGGTGAGCTGATATTGCTTGCCCCCGATGGTTTCCACGCGTTGCTTGGCCAACGGCACGGTTTGCGCCTGGGACAACGCTGCGAAAGCAGCGATGAAGAGGGCAGCGCGCACCAACCGTTTCAGAGATGAGACGGGTTTGTTCATGGGATTCTCCTGTTTGTTGCGAATACTCATCGGGGGTTCAAAGGCTCCATTGGAAGCGGAGCATGTAGTACCAGTCATTCTTGTCTTGGGTCAACGGCATGAAGGACGGTTGCGCCGTCACGTCCTGCACGCGGAAGTGATCGTTAGCGACCTGCAAATAGATGTCGAGGCCCGCGACCACGGATTTTTTCAACTGGGCCGACCACTTTAGATCGTCGTCTTTGTATTGGCCGGCATCGCGGCGCGCGGCGTAATCCAACGGATCATCCCCCGCCAACGTTGGCTGCGGAAGATTTTGACTGAACTGCTGATAGTTGTTGTCGGGATACGGATTGTTGAGGTATTCGACTTGGAAAGTCAGCAGGTCAAGCACGCCGAAGGTTGGGATATCCACTCCGAGCATGACCGGCATACGCTCGGTACGATTTTTAAAGAAATACGGTTGATTCTCTACCCCCAACAGGGCGATTTCACCGAAAACCTTGAACGGTCCGGTTGAGGACGGCAGGTCCAAAAGGGTCCCAAGGTCGAGCGAGGCGCGGCCCATCACCTTGACGGCCTTGAAGGTGAACCGGTGCCGGTTGGAGATGCGGAGGGTGTCACCGTTGTCGGAACGGATGTAAATGGTCCGCCCCGCAGCATCGGTGCTCTGTGTTACGATTGGCACACCGTTGGTATCCGTATAGGTGGTGACCCGGGTCTGAATATCCTTGAGGGTTCCGCTGTCACCGACCGGAGTAAACACCAAGTCGTTCGGATCCCAAACTCCGTAGGCCGGAAAATCGTCCACCTCGACATAGGTGTTCGAGGCACCGCGGGGGGACTCGACGCTGTTGCGGATCGGCAGCCAGCGATGCAAGGAGACACCCGCTCCCACCTCGACCGCCTTGTGAACCTTACCGGTCACAACGTAGGAGGGCGAGAAATCGAACAACGGCGCCTGGTTGAACTCGCTGAACAGGAGAAAATCATGTCGCCAGTTGCCACCCGGCGAAGTCCAACTGAATTGCGTGCCCATCGACTTGTATTCGTTGCTGTTCATCCACACCCAACCGCCCATGCTGCCGGTCTGGATGACGGTGGGATAGGCTTCGCTGCGGAGCAAATATTCTCCGAGATTCACTGCATCGGGATTGTACTTATACCCGAAAAAGCCGAACTTGAGGCTCGCACGATCCGTAAAGGAGTATCGGGCGGAGGCCTCGGAGATTCCAGGGCCGAAGTTGATGCGCTTGGTGGCCGCGTCATTGGCCTCGGGAACGGGTTTCCAGAAAAGCCCTCCCACCCCTATGTTTATGTGCAATTTCTCGTTCGCGGTGGCCGAATAGGTCAAGGCCACGCCGTCGCGATTCAAAAAGAGGTTCTCAACCTTTTGGGAATTCGAACCGTCGCCGTTCACGAGCGAACCATGGATCACCTGCCCGGCATCGACGAAGGCGGTGACCGAGATGTTGCGGTCGCTGATGCGGGTTTCAGCGGGAGCCGCCATGGAGGGAGTCGCAGCGGCGAAGAGGGCCACAGCAAAAAAGGTGTAGTTCATGGGCCGGCTCCAATTGCGAGATGCTTGGAAAATTTTCGTCATAATCAAAAGCCCCACTGCAGATGGGCCACGTAGTACCAATCATCCGGATTCAACGTGATTGGAGAAGGAGCCAACGAAGGGCCGGCAACTCCGAACTGGTGTAACCGCAGATGATCGTTTGCGGCTTGGAACTTGATCATAAGGCCGGGAGTGATGGTGCGTACAAGGTGGACGCTCCATTTCCAGTCGTCGGAGTGTACCGATTTCGCGTTGTAATAAGGCCGCCGGTAGTCGGGTTCGTCCAGATCCGGGATGGCCATGCTGGGGCCAGGAAGATTGGCATTTACATGAGTCGACAAGATCGCGGGGCTGTCACGGTTCGGGTTGTTCAGATATTCGCCCTCGACGGCGAGAAGGTCGAGAAGTCCGAAAGTGGGCACGTGCAAGCCCACCATCACGGGCATTCTATTGGTCCGGTCTTCGTAATAGACCGGTTGATTTTCGTAACCTAAAATCGCCGACTCGACGTACACCTTGAAGGGGCCCGTACCGTGAAGATCAAAAGCTTCGACGAAGTTGAAGCTGGCATGGCCCATCAGGTTCACTGCCCGCCGGGTGATCTTTTGGTTCTTGGTTATCTTCGCCGCTACGACGGTATCGGCGATCACGTTCCCATTGGCGTCGGTCACGAGAAGGTTCCCCGCGGCGTCCAGATAGGCCTGACAGTCCAAGGGATGATCCCAGCAGTTTGCGCCGTTTTCGGAGTAACGGGTGTTTTGCAGGAATAGCTGGATGTCGCGACGAACCCCCGCCGCGCTTCCTTGCTGCAACATGTCCTTGCTGACAACGTGCGCGTCGGTTTTTCCGGCCAAGGCGGTCGAAGCGTCGAAGGCAGTGCCGCCGCGCCAGACGACGAACGTATCTGCGGCCACGATTCCAGAACCGTTGTTATAGGTGTAATGCACGAGGGCATGGTTCTGGACTTCGGGAAAGTTTCCGATCACCTGATACCGGCTCGCAGGCACTGCCAAGGAATCCGTATGTTCGAGGCCATAATAACCGACGTTCGGCTGAAACCACCGACGCAGCGCTACGCCGCCACCGACTTCGAGACCCTTGACCGGTTTCCACGAAAAGAGGTAAGCGGGTGTGATATCGAAAAGGGGAACGGTTTGTACCTCGGTATACATACCGATCTCCTGACGGAAGGCTCCACCGAAATGGGAAGCCTGGAACCGGACACCGAGCACGCGCGTGTACGCGCTATCGACCCACGTCCAACCGCCCGTGGTGATGGCGGTGGGATAGGATTCGCTGCGCAGCAAGTATTCGCCCAGATCCATGGCGCCTGCATTGTACTTGAACGGGAAATAACCCGCCTGAAGCGAGCTACTCGGGGTCAACAACAACTTCGAAGAGGCCTCGGTGATGCCCGGGCCGAAGCGGACCGAATTGTGCCAGAAGTCTTCCAAGGGGTAGGTCTGCCAGAAAATTCCTCCGACGCCCACGCGCACCACCAGCTTGCCACTGACGGTATCCTCTGCGGTCAGGGTCACCCCCATCCGGTTGAGGTAATCTCCTTCCACCTTTTGGGTGCCGCCGATGTTTCCCTGAACGATTTGCCCCATGTCCGTATACGCCTCGCCCGACAGCTTGTCGACCGAAACAAAACCGATGGCCAACCCCGGCAACAAGGCGAAAACCACCACCAGGAATATCCAGATGAACCGCATTCTTAAACCTTTGCCGGAGAGGAATCGAGACCGACGACCCGTTCGTGTAACTTAAGTCCGAGCTCCATTTTTTCCCTGAATTATGTCTAATTTCGTCCGAAGTCCCCGATCAATTCGCGAATTTGAACGCGAACGGGCTAGTCTAGCACAACCTACTCCCAAACCCCCTGAAATATCCGCCACTTAAACACTTGTGCATACCCTAAATCCCTCATAAACATCAAATGAAGCACTCTGCACAAGCCCCGGCCAAAGCTATTCTTGCCCGGAATCCGTGGATTCTGGGGCCTGTTCAAGACCTGCTGTTCTTCATCCTGCCCCCTCTCCTGATCCTTCCATTGGTTTGGCTCCTGAAACAGGGATTCGCACCGGAAAACATCGCCTTATACGTGCTTGGAATCGGCGGATTCGGCCACCATTTGCCCGGCTTTATCCGAGCGTACTCCGACCGGGAGCTCTTCCGTCAATTCCGTCACCGGTTCATCGTCGTTCCGGCGTTGCTGATCCTGATCGCCGGGCTGTACTCCTTCCTCAATCTCAATGCCCTTGCCTGTATCACCATCGCCTGGGGCACATGGCACGGCGCCATGCAGATCAACGGCTTCGCCCGCATTTACGACTCCAAGGTCGGATCCTTCAGTCCCGCCACGGCCTGGCTCGACTGGCTGATGTGCCTCGCCTGGTTCGGACTCGCCATCCTGCAATCCCCCACCAAACAATTTTCGCTCGTCACGCAGTTTTACATCTCCGGCGGCGACCTGATTCCTCCAGCCTTCTTTCCCCTATTTCGCGGATTCTGGAACATCGGCACGGCCGTGATCACCGTCCTGTTCCTGGAAAATGCCCGACGTCAATGGAAAGCCGGCACCCCGCCCAGCCCGTTGAAAATACTGGTGATGCTTTCCGGTTTTGCCTTTTGGTGGTATTGCGTCGCTTCGGTGAGCAACCTGCTTTTGGGTGTTCTCATGTGGGAAATATTCCACGATATTCAGTACAACGCCCTCGTCTGGCGTTTTCAGCGCAACCGGGTGGACGCAGGACATTCCGTCGGCGCCTTCGAGCGGATGCTCTTTCTCCCCGGGTGGAAACGCATCGTGGTTTACTCCGGATTGATCGTCGCCTACGGCCTCATCGGCGTCTTTACCTCCTTCCGAGACGTCAACACACCCGAAAAAATCCTGCTGGGTGACGGCGCTTCGCAATGGCTTTTGCGCATCACCCTCGTCTCGGCATTGCTCCATTTCTACTACGACGGCTTCATCTGGCGCATCCGGCAAGCGGAGATCCGCCAAGGTCTGGGGCTGACCACACAGAAAAGCGGTCAACCCGGAGCACCCACGGCGCCGACTATTCGCCTTCCGAAGTTCACCGCGCATGCCTGGAAATGGGCCTTTTTCCTCATCCCCGTCGCCTACCTCGGCTGGAGCCAATATCATCAGCGCGCTCCACAATTTGAAGATCAAGTCGTCAATCTCAGCGAGGCGATTCCGGGTAGCTGGCTAGCGCATTTTTTGGCCGGAACGTATTTCAAGGGACAAGGCCAGCTCGACCGTGCCGAAGCCGAATACGCGCGCACGGTGCAGTACAATCCGGACTTTACCGAAGGGCAACTCTTCTACGCCGATATGCTGTATCGCAAAGGCGACCTCTTCGGCGCCGCCGAACACTACCGGATGGCGGTTGCGCGCGAACCCGAAAACACCGAGATGCGCAAAAACCTCGGCTACTTGTATTTGACCCTCGAACAACCCGTGCTGGCCGCATTGCAGTTTCAAGCCGCGCTGGAGATGGACCCGTCGAACCCGGACCTGCATTACGGATTGGCCTCCGCGCTCTTGCGCCAGAACCGCATGGTAGAAGCCGAAGCGCACATCCGCGCGGTTCTCGCCCAGATTCCCGCGCATTCGGGAGCGCTCAATTACCTCGGGATGATCCATGATCTCAGCGGCGACTTAACGGGAGCGATTTCCTATTACCAGCAGTCCCTTGCCTCCGATTCGGCTAACGCCAGCGCCCGGCAAAATCTCGCAGCCGCACTGCAAAAGCAACAGGATAAGGTCGAGGTACCTTAGCCGACCCGCGCGGTTCGGTTACCCATTCTGTTACATTTGCCCTCCCATGTCTCTCCCTTCCGGCCTCGCCTCCTATGAATTCCTCCGCGAACTGATTCCCAGTCGCGACCTTCCCCACTATCACCACCTGCGCTTGGTGAAGGACGAAAAAAACCTTCCCACGCTGGCCCCAGATGGCGTGCCGCAGAAAAACCTGCTCGACATCGAGGCGTTCCTCGGTAAGCCCGGGCCCATCGAGATCGAGGTCGGGTGCGGCAAGGGAACCTTCATGGCGGCCTACTGCCAGAACCATCCCGAGCTGCCCTTCGTCGCGCTGGAGTGGGAGGCCGAGTTCGCCTACCACGCCGCCGAACGCATGGCCAAGCGCCCGCACCTCCAGCACGCGCGCGTGATTTTGGGCGATGCCGTCCCCTTCTTGCGGGACTTTCTCCCCGAGAATTGCGCGCAGGCCTTCCACATTTATTTTCCCGATCCGTGGCCCAAAAAACGCCACCACAAAAACCGCACCATGCGTCCCGATTTTCTGGAATTGATGCGGCGCGTAGCGCTACACGGAGCCCTATTCTATTTCGGCACCGACCACGCCGAATACAACGAGTCGGCGCGCGAACTCTTCGCCGCCACGCCGTGGCTTGAAATGCTCGAACCCGACGCCCAGCCCACCGAAGGCATTCAAACCAACTTCGAGATCAAATACCGCGCCGAAGGCCGCCCGATTTACCGCTGTGTGATGAAAATCCGTTAAGACGGATTAAGTTGACCCGCGCCGGATGATTCCCGGCAACTTCTCCGCGTGCCACTTGCGCCACGCTTCGTAAAATCGGTATTCCTTTTCGCGTTGGCGGAACTCGCGACCGTGCACGACGCGACGACCGTCGCGAAATTGGGGCGGCACCGCGATGTGCAAACACTCGTGATACACAACGCCGCCGACGATCTCCGCACTCGCTGATTTGTGATCGTAGCCGCGGCTGATGGTCAGCAAGGCGTAGGGTTTGCCTTGCTCATCCTTGGCCATGGTTTGGGTCGAAAGCCCCCCCCACCGCGCCGACCAAGTGATCTTGGCCTCCAGTTTTCCTTCGAAATACTCCGCATTGACCGCGGCAAGAATCGCATCGAGATCGTGGTAAGCGCCGCGCGGATCGAGTCGGTCGATCTTGCGCGCGGCGCGGCCCCGTAAGAGTTTTTGCGTGTGCCCGTCGACGGCGTGGCGTGCGGAGATCCAGGCATGCAGCGATGTTTCGAGTGCCTGTCGCTCAATGCGCCGCGCGGGCGACTTGCGTTGCATGGCGAGCCGTACCCACGAAGCGAGGCTTTGCAGAATCTCGTCGGGCGCCTCCCCGAAAATTTTCGGGGCACGCAAGATCGCCTCGGAACCGACTCCGCCGCGCCGCCACTCCATACGCCATCCTTGTCGCAGGCGCGGCACAAGAGACAGCATAACAGGTAGATCGGCCCGGGCTGCATTCCAGCGAAGCGAGAGTTCGGGCGAGATTGCGGGCAACAGTGTGGGCGACAATGCGGGTGCCGACGCACCGGTTTTTCGCGTCGGTTGAGCGGGATTCTTACGCGCGGGCTTTTCGACCACCCTGCCGAACAAAGACGTTTGCAGCCAGCGAATCATCGGTGCAAAATTATCGACCTAGGTTCTTCAAAACATCCTTCAATCCTTCGCGGATATCGGCGAGTTCCTTGCGTTGGGTTTCGGTGAGACCGCCTGCTGCCGCAGCGGCTGCAGGAGCGGCGGAACCTTCAGTAGCGTCCACCTTGCCTGCACTTCTATCTGCGGCAGGCTTCGCCTTTGCTGCAGGCTCGATCGGAGCCACACGCAACAGCGTCGTTTGTCCCACCACTTCCTCGTAGCTCACCTCGGCAAGTTTTTTCTTGGCGCCCTGGAGTGTGTACTTCTCTTCGTGCAACAGGTGACGAATATATCGGATGTAATCGATCTCACGGGTACGGTAGGCGCGGTTGCCTGAGCGGTTTTTCTTGGGACGCATCTGGGCGAATTCGGTCTCCCAGTAGCGCAGCACGTGGGCTTCGAGCCCCGTCATGCGGCACACTTCCGAAATCGAGTAGTAGAGTTTGCCTTCTTCAAGCCGCTGGAGCAAACGATTCATGAAGCCTTCCCCCGGAATTTCGGCTCTTCACCACGTACCAGTCGGCCGATGTTGGCGCGATGCCGGATAAGGATGAAGATGGCGACGAGCAGTGCGGCCCAAAACACGGGCGTCAGAGCGCTTTCCGCGCTTTCCGTGCCCGCAGCATGACTTTTCCAAACCACCAATAAAGGCAGGGCGACGGCCGCAAGCATGGAGGACAGGCTCACGTAACCGGACACCGCCATCACGAAGATCCAGACGGCGAAGGCCAGCAAGCTCGCTACCGGGCTGAGGAACAAAAAAACGCCGAAGGCGGTGAGCACGCTTTTACCGCCTTTGAAGCGGATCCAAAACGAGAAGGAGTGCCCGAGTACCGCCGCTATACCTGCCAGCAAGGCCCACAACGCCGACCCGGTCAGCAATGCCCCCGCCCAAGCGGCGAACACACCTTTCAAGGTGTCGAGTAGAGCCACAGGAATGGCGGGCTTCCAACCAAGGGTACGCCACACGTTGGTCATGCCGGGGTTGCCGCTCCCCACGCTCATGATGTCGACCCCGCGCAGGCGACTGATCCACAACCCAAACGGCAGGGAGCCCAGGAGATAGCCGACGAGAAGGGCTAGCGCCCACGCCGCAGGAGAATCGAACGTGACGAATGCATCCATAAAGCCTCCTTCGGTTCCGGTTCAACGAATCCGTTTACTTAGCGACCCGTATTCCGCTCGTCCAGATCATCCACCTCACCTGCAAGCTCGGCCGCGCGCAAGTTCTTGTCGTGTTCGTCTGCCTCATCCCACTCTTGGAAATCGGGACGCACGCCGTAATTCAGATAGCCTTGCAACTCCTCATCGGTGCGGAGCTGGAAGCGGCTGCGGAACCAAATGCGGAGCGGCACGCCCTTCAGGTCGAAAAACTCCAACGCCTTGCGGCGCAGGTAGCGCGTGTAGCTCGGCAGCACGCGTTCGGGGTGCGAAACCTCAAAGGCCAGCGCCACCGGATCGACCATCACCTGGCAGCAGCGCTCGAGGCGAGCCGGGCCCGCCGAGGTGTTCGGGTGCGGATAGGTCAGCACGGTTTCCTCGAAATACTTGATCACGTTGTCGCGACCCAGCACTCGGGATAGATTTTCCTTCACCTCAAAGGCGAGATCGAGAACGCGCTGCACGCGTTTGCCGGTGAGTGCGGAGATGGCGACGAAGGGAAGCCCTTCGAGTTCACGATTCTGGTAAAGGATTTCTTTGACCATGTGGTCGAAGGTTTTGTCACCCGCGTCCACCAGGTCCCATTTGTTGAGGCCGATGATCAGGCCTTTTCCGGCCTCCTGTACCTTTTGCACGATGCGGTAATCCTGCTCGCTGACATCGAGCGGGGTATCGATCAATAGCAAACACACTTCGCTGCGCCGGATGGCTTCGAGGGCGCGCAGGTTGGAGAATTTTTCCACCTCGTCGTACACGCGCGCCTTTTTACGGAGACCCGCCGTGTCGGTGAGGATCACGCGACGGCCCTTGTATTCGAACTCGGTGTCGATGGCGTCACGGGTGGTGCCCGCCTTCTCGGAAGTGATCACGCGGTCTTCGCCGAGCAGGGCGTTCACCAGAGTGCTCTTGCCCGCGTTGGGGCGACCGAGCACCGCGAGGCGCAGGCTGTCGTCGCGCACGGCGGGCGCGCTCGCAGGCAGCATCTTCGCGAAGCGATCCATAAGATCCCGGATCCCCAACCCGGAAATCGCGGAGACCGGGAAGGGCTCGCCCATTCCCAAAGACCACATCTCCATGGCCTCCTGGGCCGTCTCAGGCTTTTCGGACTTGTTCACGCAGAGAATGACCGGCCGCTTACGGCGGAGCACCATGCGCGCGAATTCCTGATCCTGGGTCACAATGCCGGAACGGCCGTCGATGACGAACAGCACCACGTCGGCTTCATCGAGCGCCGCGCCGATCTGATCGCGCACCTGCTCGTCGAGTGAGCCTTCGACCCGGGGCATGAAACCGCCGGTATCCACGAGGTTGAAACGTTTGCCGTCGTGTTCGCGTTCCTGATAGTGGCGATCCCGGGTCACGCCTTCGCGATCCGACACCACGGCGGCGCGCCGGCCGAGGAGACGGTTGAACAGGCTCGATTTGCCGACATTGGGACGGCCGGCGATGACGACGCAGGGAAGCTTCATTTGATGGACTCGATCCAAGCTACAAGTTACGGTAACATAACGGGTTGAAAGATAGCGTTCAAGCCGTCTATTGCGGATGCGCAAGGTAGCAAATAGCTGCCGGTTATCTCTAAACCGTGAACCGATCCCTCACTCCTCAACCTATTATTCCTGCATGTCCGTCTCCGTTTCCCGCTTGAACCCCCGTCTCCTTGGATATTCCATCGTTTTGGGCGGGACGCTGCTAGTGTTTTTTTTGGCGGCCTTCTTCCTCCGCGAGGCCCTTCACACTGGCCGCACCGTTCAGGTCCGGTTTCCCGAAATCTCCACCTTGTCGGCAGGCGACCCCGTCTCCGAACGCGGGGTGACCATCGGGCGGGTGCGGCGCATTGCGCTCGAAAACGGCACCGGGATGAATAACGGCTCCGCCGTGGCCGAGATCCAACTGTTCCATCACGATTTTATCGAGAGCGACGCGCGCTTCGTGAACTTCAGCCACTCGCTCATGGGCGCCCGCATGGTCGTGGTGTTGCCAGGCACCTCCACGCTTGCGCTCGACGAATCCGCGGTGCAAACCGGGTACTTCGCTCCCGGGTTGGCCGAAGTGCTGCACAAGGTGCGCTCTCTCACCGAACGGGTGGAGCAGCTGCGCGCGCAAACCGATCGTATTCTCGCCGACAGCGCCTATGTGCGGGGCTCTCTGGCCCCCCTTTTTTCACAGCGCCGACTCGAGGAAACCCTCCGCAAGCTGCACGCTCTCTCCGCGACGCTCGAAACCGCGGCGGCCTCGCTCGGCAAAAACCTCAACGCCGCCGCAGCGGCCGGCGATCAGGTCCGCACGGGACTCCGCACCGCGGAACCGGGTTTGGATCGGGCGCGACGGAACATTCAATCCAGCCTGACTTCCGTTCTCGAAATGGAAGCCCGACTCGGCGACGCGGTCACCGCGGCCGAACGCATCGCAGCCGCGGCCAATGATTCCACAGGCGTGGGCAAATTGCTGGGCGACCGCGCCTTGTACGACACGCTTGTGGGCTTGGTGGAAAATCTTACGAAGGTCTCGCACTTCCTGCGCGAAGACGGACTCGGGGACTCGATGAAAATCAAGCCGCGGCTGGGCAAATAACCGGATACCCTAGAGGGTTTATTCCGGCCGTTTTTAGGTCTCTTTTAATTCCGGGGTCTGGGAGTCGAGCTTGCGGTAAATCGTGCGCAGGCTGATGCCGAGCTCTTCCGCAGTCTTGGCTTTGTCGCCGTGGTTCTTTTCGAGCGTGGTACGGATCAAGGTCATTTCGACTTCGGCCAGCGTCATACCGGGAGACAGGCTCACCGTGGCGCGCCATTCGCTGGCCCCGCTGAGCTCCGGCGGCAGATCGTCCACCGTGATCTGGTGACCGAGGCACAAAATCACCGCCCGCTCAATGGCGTTCTCCAACTCGCGGACGTTGCCCGGCCAAGAGTAGTGCTCCATCAAGCGTAGGGCTTCCGCACTCACAGACAGGTTGGGACGCTTGTTCTTTTTGCAGTACTTCGCGATAAAGTAGAGAATAAGGGCGTGCAAGTCACCGGGACGTTGACGCAGCGGCGGAATCGTAAGAGGAATCACGTTGAGGCGGTAGAAGAGGTCTTCGCGGAAGGTGCCTTCTTCGACCATCTTGCGCAACGGCTTGTTCGTCGCTGCGATGATGCGCACATCCACTTTCTGCGCCATACCACCCACGGGAGTGGCCTCTCCTTCTTGCAGCACGCGCAGTAATTTCGCCTGCATCGCCAGCGGCAGTTCGCCTATTTCGTCGAGCAACATGGTTCCGCCGTCGGCATCCATGAACCGGCCTTTTTTGTCTTGGTAGGCTCCGGTGAAGGAACCCTTCTTGAAACCGAACAGTTCCGCCTCGATGAGGTTCTCCGGAATGGCCGCGCAGTTGACGGTGACGAAGGGTTTATAGGCCCGCGGAGAGTTCTGCACGATGTGCCCGGCCAAAACCTCCTTGCCGGTTCCAGATTCACCTAAAATCAGAATGGTCGCGTCGCTGTTGGCTGCTTGCGCGGAGCGGCTGAGCAAATCCTTGAAGGCGCGACTCTTGCCCGACTCGAAGTTCGCGGGAGCCTTCTTCAGCTTTTCGCGCAAATGGAAGTTTTCGGCGAGCAGGGAGACCTTTTCAAACGCACGGTTGACCACCGCGGTAATTTCCTGCTTGTTGAACGGCTTGGGAATGAAGTCGTAGGCGCCCTTTTTCATGGCAGCCACGGCTTCATCGATGGAACCGTGCCCCGTGATCAGGATCACCTGGATGTCGGGGTTGTACTCCTTGACTCGTTGAAGAACTTCGAGGCCGTCCATCCCGGGCATTTTGAGGTCGGTGAGCACGACCTGCGGGCCATCCGTCTTCACAATTTCTATTGCCTGACGGGGATCGGAACTGAAAACCAATTCCATTCCGAGATCCGACAGGGTGCGGGAGAGGGAGTCGAGAATGCTTTGTTCGTCGTCCAGAATCAGAAGTTTCTTCAGCATGAACGTCATCTCAAGCAAAATTTGGGCCTTTAGAACCAAATCGATCCAAATGCGGAATCAAATACGATAACGCCCCTTTTCTCTTGTAAACCTAAGCCCAAACCGGCAAACAATGGACATTGTGTCGATGCAAATGCCTTTTTGGCAAGAGAATCCCCGACGATTCGCGCTTCCGAAGGCAAAAAATCGGAAGGTTGGTGAATTTTGGAGAATTCCCCTGATTTCGCCTTGTGGCAAGCATTCAGGTGACTAGCTTTGTCCCCGTTTCGGAGAATTTCCTCAAGGAATGATCCGCAGGATACCCGTGGAAGAGAGGGGATGTGATGACGCCCGCCTTGCGCGACGAAATTCAAAAAGTGTTGGACCGTCAAGGGACCAGTGATCTGGCGTTCGATTCGATCGCCTGTAAAATCCTTGGTGAGTTCGACGCTCAAACCGCCGTTGTCTATACGCTCGATGCCGGCACAGGCATGCTTAAACTCCGTTGTCACTGCGGACTCGACCGCGAAGCCGCCGCACGCATCCGCTTTTTGTGCGTGGGCAAAGGCCTCGCGGGCCGCGCCGCCAGCACGCGCGAACCGGTGGAAGGCATGCGCCACGCCGCATCCGTGTGCGTCGAAGAACGCGAAACCCTACCCGAAGGTTCCCTGTTCGTTCCGATGGTCACCGAAAACTCCTTGCGCGGCGTGCTCGGTATCGCGAAAAATTTTCACCCCAATTATGCACCCGATGAAGTTGCGGACCTGACTTCCGTGGCGCGCCTCATCGCCACCTACCTCAAGTAAAGAGGACGCCCCATGTTCTCGATCTGGGATTGGGCGGTGGTCTTCGTGTATTTCGCCGCCATGGCAGGCGTCGGCGTTTACTTCTCCCGCAAAAACAAAAACTTCAAAGATTTCATGTTCGGCGGCGGCAATATGCCGTGGCTGGCCGTCGGTATTTCGCTGATCGCGACCTCCGTAAGCGCGAACACCTTTCTAGGATACCCCGCCGAAGCCTACGGCAACGACATGCGCCTGCTCATGTTGAACTTCGGCTCCCTTACAGCCATCGTCATCGTGGGCGTTTTCTTCATTCCCCGCTTCCGGGCCAGCGGAACAAGGTCTGCCTACGAACTGTTGGAGATCCGCTTCTCGCGCCCGGTTCGCAGGCTCGCGGCATCGTTGTATTCGTGCCATCTGCTTTTCAGAATGGGAATGCTGATTTACGGCCCTTCCATCGTACTGATGAAGATGACCGGAGCGCCTTTCTGGGTCGCGGCGGTGGCGCTATCCGTCTTTGCCATGCTTTATACCTCGCTCGGAGGCATCAAGGCCGCAACCACGACGGATGTGATCCAGTTCTGCATTTTTTTCGGGGGCGGTATTCTCTGTATTTATTTCTGTGCGAAGGGAGTCGGTTCCTTTACGGAAACCTGGCGCTTGGCGGCGGAAGCAGGGAAAACCCGCTGGCTCGACTTCACATTCGACCCTTCCAGTGAGCGCAATTTTCTTTCCGCGGCGGTAGTCTACACGGTATTCGAAGTGGCGATCCGCGGATGCGACCAGCAATTCGTGCAGCGGTATCTGTCGACGAAGGACACGCGCTCCGCCAACTATTCCTCGTTGACCTCTTCCCTGCTCGGCATCTGCGTCGGCGTTCTGTTCTTCACGGTCGGAGCGTTCTTGTACGTGTATTTCCAGGTCGCGCACGTGGCCGCGATCCCGGACCTGAAGGTCAACGAGGTGCTCCCCTGGTTCATCATCCACAATCTGCCGATCGGGGTGAAGGGGCTGCTCGTCGCCGCGATTTTGGCCGCCGACATGGGCGCGCTGAGTTCGGTGCTCACCGCGCTTTCCAACACCACCGTCGTAGACCTGCGCGCGCGGTCGCGCACCGACGCGGAAATCAATCTGAAGAACGCGCGGCGTTGGGTGTTGGTGTGGGGACTGCTGGGGCTCGGTGCTTCGTTCATCTGCGCTCTGGGGACCATCTCGATTCTCTCGAAGGCCTTGTTCTTCACGTCCCTGTTCATCGGCCCGTTGCTCGGTCTTTTTCTTTTGGCCTTCCTGCGCCCGAATCTCCGCCCCGGCGCGGTGATGACTGCGGTCTTCGGCGGCATGGCCACCCTGTTGCTCTTTGTCAAAATACCCGTGCTGCCCGAGGGCATGTGGACGCCGCTCTACCCTGTCGCCTGGACATGGAATCCGCTGATTTCCATGTCGGCAATGCTGGTGATCGCTCAACTTCTGGATTGGGGAATGGGACGGAGCGGAGAGCATCACAACAACACAACAACACAGCAATAGAAAAGGGGTTCTTCGCGCTTTATTGCTCTGTTGTTGTGTTGTTGTGATGTTTTATCCCTATCCGAAAATCAGCCAGTTGATCAATGCGTGGATCGAGCCGATGCCGAGGCCGATGGCGGCTCCTACCCAAGCGATCTCGCGAAACTCCCGATAGCCGATTTGCTCGATGATTCCGTTGAGTTCGGAGACATCGAACGCCATGATATTGCGGCGCAAGGTTTCTTTTAGGTCAATCTTCCCGTCCAGACTATCCACCAAGCGCTCGGTGAAAGGTCCGGCTTCGTCAGCAAGCGCGCCGACGAGCTTATCGCGAATCCCTTGCAACCGTTCGGGATTCACGAACATCTTGGCCATGGGGATGGAGTCGATGATTTCGCCAAGCTTCTCGTCCCACTTCTCAACCAGCAAGGACCGCATCGCAGCGACTGGATCTACCTGCCGAATAAAATTGAGGATATCATCGCGCGTCAGGAACCGCTCCGCGATCGCACCGGAAATACGCTCAGCCAATTCGGCTTGCCGACGCGGCAGCAATCCCTGAATCTTGAATCCGAGGATGTTTATCGGCCGGACGGGCTTGAGCAATAATTGCACGGCCATCCAGTTCGTGAAAAATCCATGGGCTGTCGCCACAGCCATGGGAACGAGGATCAAGGAGAGAACTTGAGGGAAGGTCATGAAAGCAAGCTAGGAGTTCGGTCATCGGTAACACAGGGGTTCTTGCGCCCATAAAGGTGGCGCGATCGCCCCTACAGAACGCGTGGCCACAAGCGCCCCAGACAACGTTTTACAAGTGAAAACGCCACTCTGTTGGCATTCTGTTTACAAACGGGGCTATTTGAATTACTCTTCCCTCCCAGTCATTGTCCTGTCCCGCTTTCCTCGACTTCCGCGAATCTTTACCGCTTCGTCGACACTTGGATACCGGGCGGCCGCACGGATTGCAAAATCCAGGGTTCACACCCGCGACCGACGGAGACCATGATGTTCGCGTCCCCTTCACGGCACAATGTCGTGCGGGACGGCGCCATCAGACGCGCGGGCCTTGTCCGGAGTACCTCCGGTTTCTTCGCCCCACTTTCGTTACCCGGCTTTTCCCGGTCCGTTCTTCGGGCCGCACGCCGGAAAACATCAGTCCGTTCCCCGGGGAACGGGTGTTTGCTACACCGGCAACTGAAGGAATCTTTCCATGCTTTTTCGTGAACTCAATCTGAACCCCACCATTCTCGCCGCCCTGCAGGCCAAGGGTTATGAAACCCCGACCCCGATCCAGGCCGGGGCGATTCCGCCCATTCTCGCAGGCCGCGATCTTTGGGGTTGTGCGCAAACCGGAACCGGCAAAACCGCCGCGTTCGCTTTGCCGATTCTGAACAACCTTTCGAGCCGCCCGTTCGTGAAGACGAACGCCGTGCGCGCCCTCGTGCTCTCCCCCACCCGCGAACTCGCGCTGCAGATCGCGGAACAGTTCGACGCCTACGGCAAGGGCCTCCGCCTGCGCACTACGGTGATCTTCGGCGGCGTGAGCGATTACGGCCAGAAGCAGAAGCTGCGCCAAGGTGTCGAGATCCTCGTCGCGACTCCCGGACGTCTGATGGACCTCCTCGCACAGAAGGCCCTGACGCTAGACCACGTGGAAGTCTTCACGCTGGACGAAGCCGACCGCATGCTCGACATGGGTTTCATCCACGACGTACGCCGCATCGCGACGCTGCTGCCGCAAAAGCGCCAGACGCTGTTGTTCTCGGCCACCATGCCCCCTGAAATCCGCTCGCTCGCCAAGAGCCTGCTGCACGACCCCGTCAACGTGGAAGTGAGCCCCGTTTCCTCCACGGTGTCGAAGATCGAACAGTCGGTTTACCATGTGAGCCGCAACATGAAGCCGAACCTGCTCGGGCATCTGCTCAAGGATGAGACCATCCGCAGCGCGCTCGTGTTCACGCGCACCAAGCACGGTGCCGACAAGGTGGTGCGTGCCCTCGACCGCTTCGGCGTGTTCGCCGAAGCGATCCATGGCAACAAGGCACAGGGCGCACGCCAGCGCGCGCTCACAAACTTCAAGAGCGGCCGCACACGCGTGCTCGTGGCCACCGATATCGCGTCCCGCGGCATCGATGTGCAAGAAATCTCGCACGTGTTCAACTACGATCTTCCCGAAGTGGCGGAGAGCTACGTGCACCGCATCGGACGCACGGGCCGCAACGGAGCTTCCGGCATGGCCGTGGCCTTCTGTGATGCCGAAGAGCGCTCCTACCTGCGCCAGATCGAGCGCGTGACCCGGACGCAACTGCCGGTGCTCGCCCTGCCCGAAATGGCCGCGCCGCCTCCGATGTCGGCCGAAGCAATTCGCCTCGAAGCCGAACGTTCTGCGCGTCCGGAGCGCGGCAACGACCGCGGTCCGCGAGGAACGCGTTCCGAAGGCGGCCGTTCGTCTTATGGCGGACGCCCCGCTTCGAGCAACTCTTATGGCGAGCGCTCCCCCTATTCCCAGGCGGGTTCGCATTCCAGCGGCAACCGCGGCCCGCGTCGTGAATTTTCGAGTGCACCCCGTGCGGAAGGCGCTGTGCGTACGGATCGCCCGGAACGCTCCGGTGAGCGTTCGGATGCTCCGCGTTCTTACGGCAATGCCGCCGCCTCGCGCCCTCAGGGCGGATCCACCGGTTCCGGCGGCTACGGTGATTCCCGCGGCCCGCGCCGCGAGGGTTCCGGCGCACCCCGTCAGGAAGGTCGCAGCGAGTACACCCCGTTCTGGAAGCGTTTTTCGGGCGCTTCTCCGGCCGATCGTCGTCGTCCGTCGCAGCAGGAATCCCGCCGCGATTAATTCCGTTCGGGATGAATTTTGGAATATGATGCGAAGTTCTTGAAAGCTTCGCAACCATAGACTAAATTCCTCCCTCCTTTTTGGAGCCCCTCGGACCGAATAGGTTGTTGAAGTGTGGATGAGCATTGGCCAGTAGCTCAGTGGTAGAGCAGTCGGCTGTTAACCGACTGGTCGTAGGTTCGACTCCTACCTGGCCAGCCATCTCTATTCCTGAAAATCAGGAATCCCCTCCGTTTTAAACATGCTTTTCCAACCCGCATTTTTTGCCCAGAAAATCCTGTGGCGCCGTTTTTGGCACGCCGCTCGCTCAGAACGAGGTAAGACGTCTTATCTAGGCGTTTTCTCACTAACCGAGCCTCCCTATAACGGTCGCCGGCGCAGAAAGAAACGGTAGGTCGCATGAATTCAAAATTTTTGGACTATATCGCAACACAAGACAAACCCGTTCTCGCCGATTTTTGGGCGGAGTGGTGCGGGCCCTGCCGCATGATGCACCCGGTTCTGGAAGAACTGGCCAAGGAATGGAAGGGCAAGGCTTCCGTTGTGAAGGTCAACTCCGACGAACAACCGGAGTTGGCACAGCGGTTTGAAATTCACAGCCTTCCCACCCTCGTTCTGTTTTTAGGCGGCAAGGAAGTCCACCGCGTGAGTGGTGCGCGTCCGGCCTCCGCCCTGAAGGCGGAATTCGCGGGTTGGATCGGCTAAAACACGGCCTGGGTTCTCGATTAAAAACTTGCCGCGAATCACAAGGAAACGCATTTGGCCCAAGGTTTTCAGTATTAAAAACCTTGACCATCACGTCGTCTTGAGTTATACTTTCAGCCTACGATGCGGGGTGGAGCAGCCCGGTAGCTCGTCGGGCTCATAACCCGAAGGTCCCTGGTTCAAATCCAGGCCCCGCTACCAAAATTGAAGAGACGTCCGCAAGGGCGTCTCTTTTTTTGTCCAATACCGACATAAAAGAAGCCACACATTCCCGGTTTCGTTTTCTTTTCAAATCGCCCACGAAACCTTTTCGATTTGCTTTCCGGGACGCCCGCCACCTTCTAATTTATCCCGAATGCGCCACCACCATCGCCTCGCCGCCGGCCTGAAACGCGGAGCCGGACCTGCAGGCCCTTGGTTGAACCGGGCAATGGCCCTAATGTTCGCCGTTTGGGCAACCCATACCGTTTTACGAATGGCGGTGCTCTTCCGTAAGGACGGCTTCGGCTTGCCCCTCGTGGGCAAGGCCGACTGGTACATCTTCCATGCCGTTTTCCTCGACCTGCACTGGATCTTTCTCGGTTCCCTCCCCCTGCTGCTTGCGCTGACGGCTGCAGCGCGTTATGCCAAAAGACTGTGCGCGCCGATCTTCACCTTGCTGGCCGTCGCGCATGCCGCCATTCTGATCTTCACGGTCATCGATCACGAGACCCTGCGCTTCATGGGCATGCATTTCGATCCCGGCATGATGCGCACTTACGGCAATGGCGCCGCCACGCGCGACGTCTCGAAGTTCATTCTCGGAGACGCCTCGATTCCCGGCCTCCCCTTCCTGTTGCTCGCGGGATGCATCCCGCTGGCGTGGTTGTTCTACCGTATTTTTTCGCGCACCCGCTGGGCGCGCCACCCGGAGTGGAAACTCACGCCTGTTCTGTGGATCGTTCTCGGGGGCATCGCGGGCTATCTGTACGTGTACCACATCTGGCCCGGTGGAAACCGTCTGCGATTGCTACGGCCCGTGGTGCAGACCGCCTATCTCTCGGTTTGGAGGGAGCAAACCACGCCCCTCTCCGCAGACAGCCTCGCCCTGCTCACGAGCGACTACCGAAAATACTGGCTGTCCTCCAGCAACGATAAGGACTGGGTGTTCCCCCGTTCGGACTATCCGTTCTATCGCGAGCCGCGCCCCGGCACGGAGACCGCCTTAAAAAAGCCTGGCGAGAAACCCTGGAACATCGTGCTCATCCTCATGGAGACCCAACGTGCGATCAACGTGGGCCACCTGATCCCCTACGGCGCGCAGCACTCGTCCGCACCGTACCTCGACCAACTCGCCGCGCAAGGCACCTTTTGGACGCGCATGGTGGCCACCGGTATTCCCACCATCAATTCCTGGATGTCGATCCATCTGTCGGTGCCCCAGCATCCCACGCGTTATCTGGCCAGTGAATTCACTTGGCTCACCAATGAAAGCTTCGTTCAGATTCTCGGTCGGAACGGATATACGACCCGGTATTTCTCGACATCCGATCCTTCTTGGGACAACAAAACACCGTGGCTGCGTCAGTGGTACCAAGGCTTCGACTACGACCGCAACCGTGAAAACGACGCTGGCATGTTCAATCACCTCGGCATGTGGATGCGAGACAGCCTTCCGAGCAACAAGCCCTTCTTCATCACCGCGATGACCAAGACCAACCACTACCCGTTCAATCCGGAGCCAGGCGTGCATCCCGTGCCTCCGGGTGCACCGCTCTTGGATCGGTTGGATGCGACCATGCATTACGCCGACTCCGGTTTGAAATCATTTATCGAGGGCGTCCGCCATCAGCCGTGGTTCGACCATACCGTTTTCGTGATTCTGGCCGACCACGGATTTCCGCTCGGCGAGCACGGGTCGTCGCAAATCGGCTATGGCCTCTACACCGAAAGTGTTTGGATGCCCTTGGTCATGATCGGCAAGCATCCCAAACTGGCTGCGGGCGGTCCGCGTTTCGATCTGGCCTCCGGGCTCGACCTTGGGCCGACGTTCCTGGATATCGCCGGCATTCGAGCGCCCAATTCCTTCATGGGCCACAGCTTGCTTCAGGGACCCAATCCGAACCGCGTTTCCTTCAGTATCCGCGGTGAACAGGCGATGGTGGAAAAAGGAAATTACCGGTGGCACGGTGCGTGGGGAAACACGCCGCGCCAACAAGGTGAGGAACTGTTCGATCTCATCAAGGACCGCGGAGAATGCCATGACTTGATGCCGGCCCAACCCGAAATGCGGGAATCCCTTTCCGTTTTTGTGCGTCAGGTGGCGCGCCTTCAGATGGATGTCTTGGAACGGGATGCGCTTTGGCCGCACAAAAACGGGACGCATCCTTGAAATTCTGGGCAGGGAAAGCCTTGTACGCACCGCCCGGGTGAATTAACTTTTCCCCCTCAATGGGGATTTAGCTCAGTTGGTAGAGCGCCTGCATGGCATGCAGGAGGTCAGCGGTTCGACCCCGCTAATCTCCACCATTTTCAAAGGGACGGTCTTCGGACCGCCCCTTTTTTTCGGGTTTCGTAGCTTCTACCTATGGCCATTAACCCCGAGAAATTCCGCATCGTACCGGGCAAGAAGGTCCACCTCTCGAAACGCCCGACAGCCATCAAACCGTTGTGCGCCTCCCGGGAAGAGTACCGTGACCGGATGGAGGCGCAACTCCAGGCGATGCGGCCGCAGCAAGAACTGCTTTATGCGAACGACAGCCACGCCCTCCTCGTCATCTTTCAGGCCATGGATGCCGCGGGCAAGGACGGTGCCATCAAACATGTGCTTTCGGGCCTCAACCCGCAAGGATGCGAGGTTCACAGCTTCGAACATCCTAGCAACCTCGAACTGGATCACGATTTTTTATGGCGCTCCGTGCAATTGCTTCCAGAACGGGGACGCGTCGGTATCTTCAACCGATCCTACTACGAGGAAGTGCTGATCGTTCGCGTTGAGCCGGAAATCCTGCAATCCCAACGATTGCCCGGGGTCACGGGTCCTTCCAAAAAGCTGTGGCAGGGACGTTACCGGTCGATCCTCGATCATGAAGCCCACCTGCACCGCAACGGCACCCGCATCGTGAAATTTTTCCTGCACTTGTCGCGGGAAGAGCAACGCAAGCGCCTTTTGCGACGCATCGACGATCCCGCTAAGAACTGGAAATTCAAGTCCGCCGATCTGGAAGCGCGTGCCCAATGGGATGCCTATGAGAAGGCTTATGCCGAATGTCTTTCGGCCACGAGCACTGGCCACGCGCCTTGGTACGCCATTCCGGCCGACCGGAAAGAAGATGCCCGGCTGCTGATTTCACAGGTGATTCTCAATGCCTTCCACGAGCTGAAACTGAAACCTCCTGTAATCGACTCCACCCAGCTAAAGGCGCTGCGGACGGCACGAAGGAAGCTTGTCGCGAAGGATTGAGTGAAGTAGTCCCGGGCTCCGATTCCTAACTTTCCACCATGCTTTCGTCCATGCATCCTTATATCGACACGCATTGCCACCTCGACCAAATTCTTGAGAAAACAGAGGCTGCGGACTTTGCGGATTTACGCACCCGGTTTTTCCCGGAAGGGTTCGAGGCCTGCCTAACCATCGCTTGCGATCCCGAAGCCATCGATCCCAACTTGGCTCTGCTTGCCAATGACGGAGTATACGGGTCCTTCGGCATTCATCCGCACGATGCCTCGAAATACACCCCCGAGGTGGAGGCCGCGATCGCGCAGGCTCTCCTCCACCCCAAATGCATGGCCTATGGAGAAATCGGGCTCGACTATCACTACGATTTTTCTCCGCGCGATCTGCAGCGCGATGCATTCGCCCATCAGATCCGGGTCGGCGTACAAGCCAAAAAACCCTTGGTGATCCACACGCGGGAAGCGGAGGAGGATACGCTCGCCATGATGCGCGATCTCGTTCCCTCCGAATGGCCGGTGCACGTGCACTGCTTCACTTCGTCACAGAAGCTGGCCGAGGCCTTGCTGGCGGATTTCACCAACCTGTATATCGGATTTACCGGAATCGTGACATTTAAAAATACCGATGACCTGCACGCGACGGCGCGCTGCGTGCCACTCGATCGCATGCTGGTGGAAACGGACGGGCCCTATCTGGCGCCCGCCCCGCACCGCGGCAAACCCGCGCACCCCGGGCATATCCCTCTGATTCTGGATAAGCTGGCGACCGTGTGCAGGCTTCCATTGGAAACCCTCGCGACCGCCACCCGAGAAAACGCCAAGCGACTTTACGGGATCTAACGCGGGATCTGAAGCAGATTCCGAAGCGGAATCTGAGCCTAGTTCCGTTCGAGATGATACCGAGGAATCCGAGACCAGAGACGCGCGGATTCCCGTGCCGTATTCTTGGCGAGCCGCTTCGCGGCCTTGCGGGCCATGTGTTGCGCCTTGTGCCACTCAGCCGGAACCTGTGCCGCATAACGCGAACCCTCGTAGAATCCCCGTTCGATCAATCCCCGGCGGGCGTTTTGTGAGCGCCGCCGTACGATTAAAATGACGCCGGCAACCGTCACCACACCAGCCAATACTCCGACCAACATCTTCCAGCTGATTTTTTTGCTGGCCTCGCAAACCTCTTCCCGCATCGATTCCAATCCGCCTTTGGCGGATTCCATTCCCTCTTCGGCACGCGCGGCGAAGGTGCGGCCGGCCTTGTGCAGATCGTTGCCAATGTGATCGAATTCTCGACGCGTGTCGCGCGCGTTGTCACGCATAGTTTCGTGGAGGTCGTTTTTTACGACACCTGCCCCGTCCTTCAGCACGTTCACGGTCGAGCGTATATCATCCTGAAGAGTGTTCGTATTTGATTTCAAGTCATTACTGATTCCCATTGTGACCTCCCGGGCCGGATACCATCCCAACCGGATGGCGACGCGGCTCGCTTATAGAGTTCCAAAGATCCCGCAGGCAGCGCAATGGGGAGTTCGCCCTAGAGCCGATCGAAGATTGACGATGTGGTAACCGGAATAAGAAACGGACGGAGGGCCGAAAGGAAACGGACAAGCCCCCTGAAATCGGATTACGGTCGAAGGACCCGATTTCAGGGCTCCTGCCAAACCTCGAGATACCGCAGGTCTTCGTCGATACCTTTCACGACATGATAACCCGGATAATCGTGTTGCGCCACCCAGGCCAAGGCATCGTGCTCTTCGTTTAACACGATGGGACCGCCCTCGTACCGGAACAGAAAGATGTGGACTTCGTAAATCCCGCCGTATCCTGTATCGCCGACCGGACCGACACGTTGGAGCGCTTGCAAGTTCACTGCACCCCCGATTTCCTCATCGAGTTCGCGCAGTATTGTCGCCACAGGTGATTCCGGATCCTGGATATGCCCACCCGGCAACCCCCACTGTCCCGGTGCGAAACCATCGTCGAGGGCCCGCCGCAAGAGCAGGATTTCATTGCGGGCATTCAACAGAACAGCCAAGCAAAACCGGGCTTCCGGATGCTCCGGAGGTTTCGGTGCACCGGCAGGAAAAATGGGAGGAGGAATGTGCACGATTCCGCCGGTTCAGGTTACCGGGAGAAAATCAGGTAGGGCGGACGAACCTGGCCTCTTTCCAGGCCCGGTAGGTGCTCAACACATAGTCGGCGGTGAATTCGGGCCCGATCCACTGCACCGAAAGTCCGCGACGCTCCATGCCCCGGAAATAGGTCTCCTGGCGCTTGGCGAGCAAGTGGATCTCGTGAAGCAAGGTGCCGGTCATCTCTTCAAGAGTGCTCTCACCGCGCAGATGGGCGGCGACTTGACGATATTCCATGCCCAGCAGGGCAAGTCGCTCCCAACTGAGACCCGCTTCACGAAGATGGCGCACCTCTTCGACCAATCCGGCGTCGAGCCGTTCTTTCAAACGTTCGCCAATGCGAGCCCGCAAGGTGGCCCTATCCGGTTTTGTGACAAATATGAGCGGATTGATTTCCCAGTCGGGAAGCCAGCTGGGCGGAATCGAGCCGCGCGGGGTGTAGGCGATTTCGAGGGCCCGCACCACGCGTTTTTTGCTGGTCAAGTCGGTCCGTGTGTACAATTCGGGATTGAGGTTTTTCAAATCCTGCCGCAACAATTCGACATCCTGTTCCATCAGTTCGGTGCGCAGTTTCGCGTTTTCAGGAACTTCGGCGATGGCGTACCGCTTGAGCACTGCCTCCAAATACAAACCGGTGCCACCCGTCAGCACCGGCGGCATATCGGGACCGTGTTCTCCGAGGAATGTGTCGAGAGCGACGTAGGCATCCACCTGGAATCGGAACAAACTGTAAACTTGATCCGGATCAACGATATCGATCAAATGATGCCTAACGGCGGGCTTAAACCGACCGTACTCGTGTAGATCCTTGCCCGTACCGAGGTCGAGGCCGCGATACACCTGACGAGAGTCCATTGAAAAAATATCGGTGCCGAGACCGTGCGCGACCGCCGCCGCAAGTGCGGTTTTTCCGGAGGCGGTTGGACCGGCGATGACAATACAAGGCCACGACAACATGGTCATGGGCGAAACCGGCGAGGAAGCGCGATATGAGTTTTTTTTTAAAGGCACGCGTCCCAGTTTTTGAAGTCGTTTAATCGTTTGCGCAGGGTATCATCCTTCCGAAGAACATCCGATTCCGATTCTCCGAAAAGCACCATCGCATGTCGCGTCAAAGGTAATTGTGGCGTTAGCCAAATCGCAACCCCTTCCGAAATCCCTTCAGATAGGCCATCCAATCGTTGCGGCCAAGACAATTTGTCATTCATCAATTGTGACTCAGGCTCAGCCCTCTTCGCTCGAAGCGCCGAGGTGGAAAAGTGCCGCAATAGGATGGCACGGTCCGGAAAACGTCGCGCCAATCCATGCACCGGCCACGCCATGGTCAACCGGGCATTGAGATCCACGAGGTTGCGTAGATGCGTCACCCCATCCGCACTGCGGTGCGTATACACATCGATGCCAACCGGACCGAAATACCCGATATCTCGAAGAGACTGTGAAATTTTTTGCACGGCATCCGTAATGGAAGCTTTATGAATTTGCCATGCCGTATCCATCTGACCTTTTGAAAGCACCAAGGCGCCCGCATAACCGCCGGAGGAATCGGAGAGCAGACGATGCACCCTCAACTGGAGAGGCCCCGGAACCGCCCCGACGCGAAAGAGCACGCCCCATTCCTGCTCGATCTCTTGCCGTTCTTCCATCACCAAACCCGCGTGCCGCTCGAGCAGTCGGCGCAGTTTTTTTTGAAGCGACAGATCGGCATCGGGAAGTTCGAATCGCAACTGCCCGATCCCCGCGTGACCGTAATTGCCCTTGGCGAGGTAACGTCCCGGAGGCGCGTGGGTGAGCCATTCCGCCAGCGCCATACGCGTCAGGCAAAGCGTGGCGGGACAGGCGGACTCAGGAAACAACCGGCGTTCCAGTTCGAGTCCGAATGCGCGGCTGTTGACGCGGCGCACGATCTCGGGGTCGGGATGGCTAGCGGGTAAGTTGCGATCGGCGTTGAGCCGGGCGGCATCCTCATTCCAGCCGAAAGGAGTGAACAAGGCATCCGTGACATCCGGTATTTTTTGGAGATCGAGAGCGCCCTCCGCCGCATCGACCTTGCCCTGAATTTTGGTCTGAACCTTGGCCTGAACTTCGGCCTCCGTGCAAAAATGCGGCGGAGTGAGGCCCTGTTCGGTGAGGTAGTCCAGAAACCCGGCGGGAGGCGGCGCGGGTATGATCAGGGTGTCCTCCGGCGCCAGCGCCGGCCAGAGCATCCAAGCCATTCCCCGCGCCGCCTCGAGGATCTTCGCGGGCACCTTGCCGCCGCCATGGGCCAACGTCAGATCGAAATCGGCGTTGCACCACCAGAGGCGTGCTGGAGAACGAGGGCTTTGTATTTTGGGCCGATGTTGCCTCGCTTCCGCTCTCCCGCCCCCCACCGTCTCTGGCTTCTGCTCGCCCTCGCCCTTTCCCTGTTGTTCTCCGGGTGCGGCATTCCCACGACCGCCGACTGGCGCCGCTGTAGCTTCCATGTCAACGATATCGAGTTTTTGGGGCTCCGGGAAAACCAGACCGATTGGCGCATCACCGTCTCCGCGATCAACCCCAACGGCAAAAAGTTGCGGATCGACGGACTTCATCTGTGGGCGCTGATGGAAGGCGATACGTTGGCAATGCTGAAAAATCCCGGGCGCATTGAACTGGGTGCACGCGATACCACGGGACTGTCCTTTGATGTGACCCTGCCGCAGACCGCTTGGAACAAGGCGCTGCGGAGCATGCGCCGCACGGGTTCCGCCGAAATTCTACTCACCGGCGATGTGGCCGTGCCGACCCTATTCGGTTCGCGCCTCGTGAAGAACGCGGTGCGGGAGAAACACGCCATCGATCTCTCCTCGCTGATGGGCGGCATGGGTGGTGGATTGGGCGGCAGCCTGATGAATTTGTTTTTTAAGTAGTGGACAGCGGACAGCTTACAGCGAACAGCCACCACAAACACAAAAACTCCAAAGCGTATTCATCGAAGAAAGCTGTTCGCTGGAAGCTGTAAACTTTCCGCTCTCCACCGCATCCGTACCGAATCCTATCCAAAAACCGACGCGCTCAGGTAGCGGTCGCCGCGATCGCAAATGATGCAGACCACCACGCCCTCTTTGAGCCCGCGGCAGACTTCGAGCGCCGAGTGGACGACGCCACCCGAAGAGATGCCGGCAAAAACACCTTCGCGGGCCGCAAGGGCGCGCGTCATGGCTTCGGCTTGTGCCTGGGTGACCTCGAGCACGCGATCGACGCGGCTGGTGTCGTAAATCTTGGGCCGGTACTCGATCGGCCAGCAACGGATACCGGGAATGTTGGAACCTTCGGCGGGATGAACGCCGATGATTTCGACCTGCGGGGCAACCTCCTTGAGGTAGCGCGAGGTGCCCATGATGGTGCCGGTGGTCCCCATCGAAGAGACGAAGTGTGTGACCTTGCCCTGCGTGTCGCGCCAGATTTCGGGACCGGTGGTCTCGTAATGCGCCAGCGGATTATCGGGATTCGAGAACTGATCCAGCATGACGAAGCCGCCCCGGGCCACCATGGCGCGGGCGTAGTCGATGGTGCCCTCCATGCCCTTATCGGCCGCGGTCAGATGCACGACGGCACCGTAGGCGCGCATGGTGCGCACGCGCTCGGGCGTGGCGCTCTCCGGCATGACGAGGTGCATTTCGTAACCGGCGACGGCGGCGATCATGGCGAGCGCGATGCCCGTGTTACCCGAGGTGGGCTCGACGAGTTTCATGCCGGGTTTGAGCGTGCCGCGTTCGATGGCCTTGAGGATCATCGATTTGGCGGGACGATCCTTGAGCGAGCCGCCGGGATTGTTTCCCTCGAGCTTGCCGTAGAGCTTCACCTTGGGATTGGGCTGGAGACGCGAAAGCTCCACCAGGGGGGTGTTGCCGACAAGGTCGAGAATGGAGGGCATGGAAACTCCGTAGGGGCTCTGGGGACAATGAACAATAGACAATGAGCAATAGGCAGCACACCATCCGAACGCTCGAAAAGATACTTTTAGCCGCGATATGACCGCGCCAAAGAAACCCACCAAGGGGACCTTTTCTGTAGAGGCCCGCGCGCGCGTCGAGGAATTGCGGGCGACCTTGACAGCCGCCAACGACGCCTATTACCGCGCGCACAGCATGGTGATGAGCGACCTCGAGTTCGACCGGCTCTTGCGCGAACTCGAGGACCTGGAATCGGCCTATCCCGCGCTGCAGGACCCCGACTCCCCCACGCAGCGGGTCGGATCGGACCTGGATTCCGGCGAAGCCGAAGAGACGGGAGAGGCGGGAGAGACGGGAGACATAGAGGACGGCCAGAGTACCGAAAAACCGGGAGCCCTGCGTGGATTTGAAAAGGTCGATCATCTCTTCCCTATGCTTTCGATCCAAAACACCTATTCCGAGGAAGAGGTACGCGACTTTCACCGGCAGGTGACGGGCAAGGTGGACGAGGCGGCCCTTGAATACGTGTGCGAGCCCAAGATCGACGGCGTGGCGATGTCGCTGGTTTACACGGGGCGCAAGCTGGTACTGGGCGTGACGCGCGGCGACGGAGTCCGCGGCGATGACGTGACGCGCAATATTCTGACGATCCAGAGCATTCCGCGGACGCTGCCAACTGATTGGCCGGAGGGACGCGTGGAGGTGCGCGGCGAAGTCTACATGGCCGAGGCGGACTTCCTCAAGTACAACGCGTATTCGATGCGCGTTTACGGTAAGGAACTGCAAAACCCGCGCAACACGACCTCGGGAAGTCTCAAGCTGAAGGATCCGAAGGAAGCGGCGGAACGACCGCTCTCGTTTTTCGCCTACGCGATTTTGGAGGAAGATCAGAAGGTCGAGGAAACTCCCAACGCTCAGCCGTTCGGTGACTTGTTCGCACCCTTGTTCGCCCCCTTGTCCGCACAAAATGCGGGGCCGCAGGATGAGGATGCCCAGAATGCCGAGAATGTTGAGAATACCGAGAAGACCCACTGGGGCAATTTGTTGCGATTGGTGAAGGCCGGTTTCCCCGTCAACTCGCTGCGGGAACGGGTGCGGGGTGTTGAAGAGGTGATGGCCGTGTGCGCCCGCTGGGAAGAAAAGCGCGCTGCTCTCCCCTACCTCATCGATGGCGTGGTGATCAAGGTCAACGCATTGACACAACAAGCCGCGCTCGGCCGCACGGCGAAAAGCCCCAAGTGGGTGATCGCGTTCAAATACAAGACCGAGGCGGCCGAGACGCTGCTGGAATCGGTGGACTTTCAGGTGGGCCGCACGGGCGTGGTCACCCCGGTGGCCAACCTCAAGCCCGTTGCCCTCGGCGGCACCACCGTGAGACGCGCGACCTTGCACAACTTCGATGAGATCGCGCGCCTCGGCCTGCAGGTGCCGGATACCGTGCGAGTGGAAAAGGGCGGAGAGATCATCCCCAAGATCACTGCGGTGGTGCTGGAGAAGCGCACGCAGGAAAGCAGGCCCATTCTTCCGCCCGAGGCATGCCCCGTATGCGGCGGTGAGTTGTCGAAGGTAGAAGAAGAGGTCGCCTGGCGTTGCGACAACCTGCAGTGCCCGGCGCAGGTGCAGCGCGCGTTGCTGCACTTCGCGAGCCGCGGGGCGATGAATATCGAGCACATGGGCCCGGCACTGATGGACGCGCTGGTGGAATCGGGGAAGATCGCCGACGCCGCCGACCTGTACACGTTGCAGCAGGAGGATCTGGAGGGTCTCGAACGCATGGCCGAGAAGTCAGCGCAACGGGTGATCCAGTCGCTCGAAGAGAGCAAGCTGCGCGGCCTGGATGCCCTGCTCTTCGGTCTGGGGATCCGCTTTGTGGGCAAAACAACGGCTCGCATGCTCGCACGCCACTTCGGATCGTTGGACCGGTTACAAGCGGCTTCGTTAGAGGAACTCGAAACGGTCCCCGAAGTCGGCGGGCGCATCGCCAAAAGCCTCTTTGACTATTTCCACAACATCCATAATATCGATCTGTTACAAGAACTTAAGAAGGCTGGGCTTAAACTGGATTATGACGCCCCGACGGGTGAACAGACGTTGGCAGGCCAAACCTGGGTCATTACCGGAACCCTTCCCTCCTGGAGCCGTGAAGAGGCGCGGACGCTGTTAGAGAACGCGGGCGCCAAGGTGAGCGATTCCGTTTCGAAAAAGACCACGGCCCTGCTGGCCGGCGAGGCGGCCGGGAGCAAGTTGGACAAGGCGACGAAGCTGGGGATTCCCGTGAAGAGTGAAGCCGACGTGAAAGCGTTGTTAGAGATGTGAAGTGGCCATTCCTTCGGGAAAAATGCGGACGTTCTAAAGAAATTGTCTTGAAAAGCCTCCTCCCCACTTGAATTCCCTACCGGCCCTTTTTATCCTTTGTCCCCGCTTGAGGGTTCGCCCTTGAGCGGTTGAAATTTCGAAAATTGCGGGTTTAGCTCAGTTGGTAGAGCATCTCCTTGCCAAGGAGAAGGTCGAGGGTCCGAGTCCCTTAACCCGCTCCAATTTTCAAACAAGAGCCCTTCAGGAAACTGAAGGGCTCTTTGTTTTTTAAGCCTCCCGAAAAATCGGGGGGCTTTTTTGTTTCCGATTTTTGGATCCGGATGGTTTGAGGAATTGGGTGGAGGTTTCGGTGTGAACCCCATGGGTTCTTTCCCTCCAAGGATTAGATTCCGGGGGTACCCCAACCCGGTTTGTTTATGACACCTGCATGGCACGCTCTCTCCCCGGATGAAACGGGGCAACGGCTCAAGGTAAACCCGGCTCAGGGCCTTAACCCCGAAATCGTGGAAAAACAGCGCACGGAAGACGGACCCAACGTGTTGCAGGATGCCAAGGCCATCAATCCGTGGGTGCTGCTGGCGGGGCAATTCTGGAGCCCGCTGATCGCGCTGCTGTTTGCTGCCGCGCTCATCGCCTGGCTGCTCGGCGAATGGGTGGATGCCATCGCCATCGCCGCCATCGTGGCACTGAATGCTTTCGTCGGGTTTTTTCAGGAGTACCGCGCCGAGAAAGCCATCGCCGCGCTCAAAAAAATGACGGCCCCTATGGCACGCGTGCTTCGCGACGGACGCAGCAAGCAGATCCCCGCAGCAGAAGTGGTGCGGGGAGACGTGCTGCTTCTCGAGGCGGGCGATCAGGTTGCCGCAGATGCGCGATTGCTGACCTCGGCGGATTTGCGCGTACGCGAAGCCGCTCTCACCGGAGAATCGGTGCCGGCGGAAAAGCACGCTGATGCCCAGCTTCCGGAAGACGCGTCGCTGGGCGATCGCGCAAACCTCGCCTTTCTCGGCACCGACGTGGTTACCGGAACGGCGACGGCGCTGGTGGTGGCGACCGGCATGCATACCGAGATCGGACGCATCGCAGGCATGCTGCAGGCCGAGGAACGCGAAGCCACGCCGTTGCAAAAACAATTGGCGCAGTTCGGCAAGGCGGTGTTTTGGATTTGTCTCGGCCTCGTTGGGGTCATCTTTCTGTTCGGTCTTCTCCGCGGTCTCCCCCTACTTGAGCTCTTTCTGACGTCGGTAAGTTTGGCGGTGGCGGCGGTGCCCGAGGGGTTACCCGCCATCGTCACCATTGCCCTCGCATTGGGCGTGAAACGCATGGCGCGGCGCAAGGCCTTGATTCGCCGGTTGCACTCGGTGGAAACCCTCGGCTCCGCCGAAGTGATCTGCACCGATAAAACCGGGACGCTCACCACGGGAGAAATGACCGTGCGCGAACTGTGGCTCGCAGGAGAAACCTTCGTCCCCGGAGGAGAAGGCCTCTCTCCCGACGGCGGCATCCTCTTCAACGAGGGCGCACCCACCGTATCGCAAACAGAAAATCTCCGTACACTCGCCCTGATCCACACAGGTTGCAACAACGCTGGTCTCGACCAAGTTGAAGGCCGCTGGGTGGTTTCGGGCGACCCCACGGAGGGTGCCCTGCTCGCATCGGGCCGCAAAATCGGTGTGCCTCAGGGGTTCCCGAACAATCATCCCGTCCTCGGAGAATATCCCTTTGATTCGGATGGCAAACGTCACGGCGTCTTTCGCAAAATGGTCGACGGATCCACGCGGATGCTCGTTAATGGCGCACCCGACGTTTTGATCGGACTTTGCGAGCAAGAACTCACCGCCGAGGGCGTCCGTCCGCTGACGGAAGAAGGGCGTAAGCGCATTCTGGAAGCCAATGCGGCCATGGCGGGCCGTGCATTAAGGGTGATCGGATCGGCGTACAAGGATTTCAAGGAGATCGGGGACTCTGCAGGCTTTACCCTTCCGGAACGCTCCGAAGCCGAACGCGGGCTTGTCTTTACGGGCCTGGCGGGTCTGCAGGATCCGCCCCGGGCTGAGGCCGCCGCGGCCATCGTGCGTTGCCACGATGCGGGGATCCGGGTGGTGATGATCACCGGCGACCACCCGCGCACGGCCTTGGCCGTCGCCACCGAGCTCGGACTCGCCACCGGCCCGGAGCAGGTGCTCTCGGGCGCCGATCTGGACGCGATTCCCGAGGAGGGCGAGGCGGGGCTCGCCTCCCGCATCGAGAACATCCGCGTGTATGCGCGCGTGACCGCGGCCCACAAACTCCGCATCGTCAAGGCTTGGCGCACGCGCGGGGCCGTCACCGCCATGACTGGCGACGGGGTGAACGATGCACCCGCGCTCAAGGGTTCCGACATCGGCATCGCCATGGGTCGCACGGGCACCGAGGTGACCAAACAAACCGCCGACGTCATTCTCGCCGACGACAATTTCGCCACCATCGTGGCGGCGGTCGAAGAGGGGCGCGGCGTCTACTTCAACATCCGCAAAACCCTCCAGTATCTGCTCGCCGGCAATGCCGGCGAAATCTTGGTCATGCTCATTGCCGTGCTATTGGGCTGGCCCTCTCCCCTGCTGCCCGTGCACCTCCTGTGGATCAACCTGATAACGGACGGGCTGCCCGCTCTGGTGCTTGCGGCGGATAGTCCCGACGGTTCCCTGATGCGACGCAAACCGCGCAAGGCGAAGGAATCCCTAGCCAACAAGCCCTTCCTGATCGCAATGCTCGGAACCGGCATGCTCACCGCGGCGGTGTCACTCACCATTTTCGCTATCGAGTACCTGTTCCTCGGCGATCTGAATTCGGCGCGCAGCGACGCCTTCGACACCCTCGTGCTCTCCGAAGTATTCCGCGCCTTGGCTTACCATAGCGACCGCCTTCCGTTCTGGCGGGTGAACTTGCGCTTCATTTGGCCGCTGTGGCTCACCTTGGGCGGCATGCTCGTCTTACAAACCTTGTGTCACGAGATCGACGCCTTGGAGACCGTGCTGCACTTGCAAGCCTGGGACATTGGCTCCTTTACGCGCATCGTGTCGCTCAGCCTGATTCCGCTGATGGTGCTGGAATTGCGGAAGGTGTGGCTCGGGAAACGGCTGGAGGTGGAATGACCCTGTTACGGATCGTCACCCCACCGGCCCCTATTCGCTGTTAATTTTCCACCATGCCTCTTTCTCGACTGCTGGTATTTCTCGGAATCCTGACCTCCGTTCTCTTTCTGGTCCACCTGTACGTGTGGTTCAAGGTCGTACGCGGGGCCGGGTTTCCCCCACCCTGGGGCCGTGTCGCGACCATCGTCCTCTTCACGCTCTGCGCCTCCATCCCCCTCCTTTTCGTTCTGCGTGACAGCGCACCGCGCGGGATCAGCTCCGCCATGGCGTGGGTCGTGTATTCCTGGATGGGCTTTCTCTTTTACCTCTTTGCCTTCGGGCTGATCAGCGACGCGTTGCGCGGAATGGCTTTTCTCACCGGCAACTTTCCGCAGGATCCCGTGCGGCGTTCGTTTCTCACCCGGCTGCTTGCGGGCGGCGTGGGCGCGGCGGCATTGGCCACCGGCTTGGGTGGTATGCTGCACGTGGCCCGGGGCTTCCGCATCAAGAATATCCGCATCCCGCTCGCAAAACTTCCCACCGCCGCTGATGGCTACGTGATCGCCCAGCTCACCGACGTGCATGTCGGCCCCACCATCGGGCGAGGGTTCATCGAAGATGTGGTGCGCGAAACCAACGCCTTGAACCCCGACCTCATCGCCATCACCGGCGACCTCGTAGACGGCACCGTGGACGCTCTGCGCGATGCGGTGGCGCCGCTGGCCGGGCTCAAGGCACGCGACGGAGTGTATTTCGTGACGGGAAACCACGAATACTATTCCGGTGCGGATGCGTGGATCGCGCATCTGGAAACCCTCGGCATTCGGGTGCTGCGCAACGAGCGGGTCGACATTCGCGGGCTATTCGACCTCGCCGGTGTGGACGATGCCAAGTCGGCAGGCATGGCGCCCGGTCACGGGCAAGATGTGGCCAAGGCCATGGTGGGCCGGGATCCGGCCAAGGCCGTAGTGCTCTTGGCCCATCAGCCGAAATCGGTCCTGGAGGCCGGGCTAAACGGAGTGGATCTGCAACTCTCGGGGCATGTGCACGGAGGACAGATTTGGCCGTTCACCTGGCTGGCACACCTTGACCAACCGTATCTCCACGGGCTCTATCACCATGGAAACACGACGATCTACGTGAGTCAGGGAACCGGATATTGGGGGCCGCCCATGCGGGTGGGTACGACTTCGGAAATCACACGCGTGGAGTTGGCTGCCGCGACCTGATCATCGCGCACCCGGGAACGGAATCCCTTACCCGGCGTTGACGTCGGGCGGGATCTCGAGGTTCAATCCCTTGCGCACGTCTTTCCAATAGCGGATCATTTTGTCGCAGATGGCTTCCGGGCCGAGGTTCTGGATCGCTTCCTTGACCGGTCCCACTTCAATCAGCTCGTTGTGGGCGCCGCCGCATTCGACCAGGCCCACCGGGCCACCTGAATAAATCAGGTTGCAGAAGTTAAAGGAACAGCGGATGAAATGCCGACCAGAAATCGCCACGTTCTCGGCGATGAACTCGCGCCCTTCGAGAATTTCGAGACCCGGCTTCGGGCGCAAACCCGTTTCGGAAGGAGCGGAGGATTCGGGCTGGGCGTTAGGCGAAGATTGTTCGTCGGACATGTTTGGAAAGGTAGTAGACGGTTAAGGCTTCCGTACCCACTCGGCGTATTCACGTACGGCGGTTTCGGCCGCGGCACCCAGGTCGGCGAAGGCCTTCGCGAAGGGAGGCGACTTATCCGCCAGTCCCAACACGTCATGCAACACCTGTACTTGGCCTCGGGTGGCGTCTCCGGCGCCGATGCCGATGGTGGGAACATCAACCGCCAGCGTGATTTCACGCGCCGTGTCGGCATCCACATTTTCGAGTACCATGGCAAAGACGCCGGCGTCACGGATCTCGCGCGCTTCACGCAAGAGGGTCTCGCGATCCGGGGCCGCAGCACCGACTTTTTTAAACGACTTGGCCGTTTGCGGTAACACGCCGAGGTGCCCCATCACAGGAATACCCGCTGCCACCAGCGCCTGAATGGCACCGGGCTTGCAGCCTTCCAGTTTGACCGAAGCCGCCCCGATTTCCATCAGACGGTGCCCGTTGCGCACCGCAGACTCAACGGTGGCATCGGCACCGAAGGGCAGGTCAACCGTAACATGAGTATGAGGGGCGCCGCGCAGCACGGCGGCCGCGAACAGCTCCATCTCGGCCATGCCCACTCCCCGCGTGCTGTCGAGGCCGAGCACCACGTTGGCGAGGGAATCCCCGACCAGAATCACATCCACCCCCGCGCGTTCGAGCACACGGGCGAAGGGAAAATCATAGGCCGTACAAACGACCAAGGGTCCGGGGTGACGGGCGATGTCTGCAGAAGAAAGCATGGAATTCCCAATGTAAAACCACGGAACCGAGGCCCGGAACCGATTTATCGATCTGAAGTTCCCGAATTTACGAATCGCCAAAAATCGGAGAGTAAAAGCGGTTTGGTCGAGATTTGAATCGGGTCAAATCCAGGCAGGAGGTCGCGAACCGTGTGGACTCCCTGCTCATCCCGTCCGAGCGACCGTGCGAACCAGCGCAGGATCGGTGCGGGATCGGGAAATTGCTCGCGCAAAGCGGCGAGCGATTCGGCTCGTTTGGACTTCGAAAGTTTTTCGCCGGTGTCGTCCACCACCAAGGGGTGATGCCAAAACCGCACCTGCTTGAACGCATACAAACCGAGTGCCGCAGCAAGCGCCGCCTGCGCACCTGTGGACGGCATGAGATCCAATCCGCGCACCACGAAATCCACGGAATGCTCCATGTCGTCGACAACCGAGGCGATTTGATAGGCGGGTTCGTCGTCACGGCGCCACACCACGAAATCGCCGATGTCGCGCGCCGGGCGCAGTTCAAACCGGCCTCCGTCTGCGTCGCGCACCTGGACGACGTCATCGGGCATGCGGAACCGCACGGCGTGATCGGGCAACCCGAATTCCAAGCCGCGGATGCGGCAGGTTCCGGGATACACGGCGCCCGAGGAACCGGTTTGCGTGCGGATCTCCGCGCGGGTACAGGAGCAAACGTACGTGCATCCATGCTCCTGCAATGTTTTCACGGCATCGCGATAGTGATCCATTCGTAGGCGCTGCGAATACAACGCTTTGAATTCCGCCACGTCACGGGGCCCGCTATCCCAATCGATCCCGAGCCAGCGCAAGGATGCGAAGATGTCTTCGAGATACGCATCCTGCGCGCGCGCGGCGTCGAGGTCGTCAATCCGCAATCGAACGTGCCCTTGGCCTCTAGGTGCGGCGCGGGCGGCTAGCCAGGTCAGGGTGAACGACCACGCGTTGCCAAGATGCAGCAATCCGCTGGGCGTGGGTGCGATGCGGGTGCGCATTATGTGTCCATCAACGCGCGCCACACGGCGACGGCCTTCAGAGGTTTTTGTCCGCCGGCGTGGCGACCGAGAAACTGGAGCAGAAACTCCTCGGCATGCACGGCGTCGCGCCAGCCGATTTCGGGCGCGGGATCTGAAGAATCGTTCTGCACGAAGGGATCTGCAGAATCGTTCTGCACAAAGTCGAGCCAGCGGAGAATGTCCTCGCGCAGGCGGAGCACACCGCCTTCGTTGGCGTGACAGCGATTGCAAATCGGCCCGCCCTGATCCACTTCGAAGGCGAAGGTTTGCCCCGTGGCGACTGCCTGCGCGGAAGCAGCACCTGGACCGAATACGGGAGTCTCACAGCGCACGCAAAAACGGAACTGTGGCTGGAAACCCGAAAGCCGGCAGAAGTCAAGCAGGTAGTGGTCGAAAATCATTTCGAGCGTGCGGCGATGCGCAGCAGCGGCCTCGAGACGCGCGGTGACCGACAACAAAAGATCGTGGAAGTCGGGAGCACGCGCTTCGTCGGGCATGTATTTAAGCAACACTTCGCCGCAGGCCTGCGCCAGACTTTGCTTTACGATGTCTTCGCGCACGGTGGGAAAATCTTGAAGAAGCGCGACATCTGCAAGAATCCGGATTTCACTGCGCGAGTGCCCGGGAAACAGGAATTGCAGATGGATCACCGGCTCGAGCAGGCCGTGCAGCTTTGAGTTCTGCCGCTTCGCGCCCTTGGCCATGAACGACACCAACCCGTGCTCGCGCGTATAGGCCTTGAGAATCAGGCTCGACTCCGAATACGGAATCTTCCGCAACAAAAATCCGGTGTCCTTGATGTTGGCCATGAGGGAAAAGTAGGTAGTAGGTAGTAGGTAGACGGTAGTCGGTAGATGGTAGAGATAAAAGTCAGGTAATAGATGTTTTGTGTTCTCTACCTGCCACCGTCTACCGTCTACCGCCTACCGTCCTTCTCTAAAACAAATACCGCATCGACCAGCTCGTGCGTTTCCCGGGAGCGAGGACGGCCTCGAAATACGGTTCGAAGGAGAACGTGCGGGCGTTGCCCCACACCGGTAGCCACGCGAGCGGAAAATCGCATTCTACGCCGACCTTGCCGACGACCGGATGAAATTGTTCCACGCGTAGCGGATGCCCGAACGGCATCTCCAGCGGTTGGAAAAAACCCTGCTCCCACGGGAATCCGGGGTCCCGCATCAAACTGCCGTCGGAATCGAACCCAAAGGCCGGATTGGCCGGCAGGGAGGCCTCGATCGAAAAACGACACAGCCTTTCATGCGCGGGGAAAAACGGATGGGCGAACCAGCGCAATGGAAGCGGGGAATCGCCATGGTTGACCGCGGTGGTTCTGGACTCAAGCGACCGTTCGATCAACGTCAGATCGCGTTTGACCTCGACGGCGTTCAGACCGAATTCCTGAAGGGTACACATGCGCACGGTATCCAGGCCGGGCAACACGACCCAATCGGCAAACCGCGTGACGGTGGGGTTGTTGCGGACATGAAAGGGCTCTACGGGACTCTCGCGACGAACCGTACCCACCCCGAGCACGCAGACCTCGTCCCCCACCCGTGCATCGGCACCGCCGAGCACTGTTTCGAACACCTCGGGAGCGCCTTGCCCGTCGAACGGCGTTGTCGCATCGGGAAAGAACGGGCCCGAGAGCAGGGGCTGATGGGCAGCGTTTTCGACCTGCCAGATATACCCGCCCGTGCAGTAGCGGCTACCCAGTTTGTCGCGGTCTTGCGCGGGGTCGAGTACGGTGACGGTAAGCTGGTCGTTACGGAGAAAAATCATGGAAAACCAAATGTACTTGCGCGGCGTCCGGTGTAGATTTCCGAGGCCTTCCCGGCTCTTTCGCCCTGGCCAAAAGGAACTTGCATGCACTTCCGTAAAACCTTGATTCCCCTCCTTGCCGCAGCGGTCGCCCTTCCGTTTCTTTTTGCCATCACGGGTTGCAAGAAAAAAGACGAGGTCGATTCCTCCGGCGCGGCCAAGCCTGCCAAGATTCTCATCGGCCTCAGCCTCGCCGATCTCAAGGAAGAACGCTGGCAGCGTGACCGCGATTTCTTCGTCGCCAAAGCCGAGGCGCTCGGTGCCGAAGTCATCGTGCAAGACGCATCCGGCGACCCGAACGCCCAACTGCGCCAATGCGACGGCCTGCTCGCCAAGGGCGTGCAGGTGCTTGTGGTTGTACCCAAAAACGCAGACGCAGCGCGCCCCATCGTGCTCAACGCCAATGCCCGCGGGGTGAAGGTCATCTCCTACGACCGCCTCATCGCGGATGCGCCGGTGGATCTGTATCTCTCCTTCGACAACGTCAAGGTCGGTGAGATTCAAGCCCAAGCCATCGTGGATCGAGTGCCTGCCGGAAACTATCTCATCCTGAAGGGCGATCCTGCCGACAAGAATTCGGACATGATCCACCAAGGCCATTTGCACGTGCTGCAGCCCTTGATCGACGCCGGAAAAATCAAGATCGCCGCCGTGCAGTCGTGCGACAAATGGCTGCGCAGCGAGGCTCTGCGCATCACTGCCGATGCGTTGCAGAAGAACAAGATCGACGCCATCGTCGCCAGCAACGACGGCACCGCGTCGGGCGCCATCGCCGCACTGCAGGCCAAAGGGCTCGCGGGCAAGGTTCCCGTATCGGGGCAAGACGCCGACCTGATCGCGTGCCAAAACGTGTGGAAGGGTTTGCAGGCCGTCACGGTTTACAAACCGATCCAGAAGCTGGCCGAGGTCGCGGCGGAACAGGCCGTCAAAGCCGCGCGCGGCGAGGCGATGGATGCTGGGTCCGAAAAACTGAAGAACGGTGGCTACGAGGTGCCGACGCTTTTCCTCGAACCAATCGCGGTGACGAAGGAGAACATCCTTCAAACCGTCGTGGCGGACGGCTTTCACACGGAAGCGGAGATTAAGCAGTAGGTGAGCAGTAGGCGCTAAGGAATCCGTACTCCAGCGAAAATGTTTACCACTGCGACCTTTTGGGTTCCGGATAAGGTACTGGTACCGTTATTGGATTTCACCTTCCCAGTCATGGAATGTTCGCCGAGATCTAAATAGCGTGCGCCAAATATGAATTGGCCAGAAGTAATTTGTCCACCAAGCGACCATGCGAGGGCTGAACCAGGATCGAATTCAATTGTTCCTTTGTCCCCGTCAATTTCAAAATCCATATCCGTCATACGCATGAAATCAACACCGATACCTGCGTGAAGTGAAATTCCGTGGTTCTTCAATTCACCCGGAGAGACCATCACTACGGCCATCAAAGGAAAATTCAGATAGGTTCCGCCACCCACGGAAGCGTCGGAGGCCCCTTGATCCAACAACTGGGCAGCGAAAGCCTTCCTGTCCAGCGTATTCATGATGAATGCGGCTTCCGCACCGATCGAAAGCTGGGGTGACACAGGCTTGTAATAGGTGCCAGAGATCCCGAATCGGGTTTGCGCCAAACCATCCGTGTTAGATGCGAATTTGCCAACCGGAACCGCGACCGCTGCCGAGAGGTCGATTTGCGAATAGGCGCTGACGGACAGACATGCAAGTGCGACAACAATTATGTTCACCAGTTTCATACGCAATATTCCCCTGTAGAGTTATCAGTTATGCATTTGTACTGATTATCTCAAAATAAATTAATCCGTGATGACTTTAAATTTGTCATTGAAAAGAGTATCCGCAACAAACAAAACGCTTCAAACGCATTTCAAACTAAAGCCGGTCCGAATTGCAGTTTTAGAATTCGTCAGTCCCTAGGTCGATGAAGCCTGGACTGAGCTGACGAAGGTAGATCAGGCTCTCCACCCCCGGAACGGCCAAAGGCGTCAAACCTCCCACTCCCCACCACCGCCCTCATGACTCGCTCGCCACGGGCGATCTCGAGGCTCTCCCCCAACCACACCCCCGTTTCCTACCTTTGCCGTTCCCCGCGCACTTTATCGCGAAAATTCAAGGAAAAATGCCATGTCGTTCGAAGAACCGCTGTTTGACGATCAAGAAGAAGAAATCCCCCCGTTCCGCGTGTTCGTGTTCCACGGCCGCAATCCTTTGTGGAAACAGGTCGCCGATTTCGTGCAAACCAAGCTGGAGATCGAAGCGATTTCCCTGCCCGAAGAGGAAGATGGCGACATAACCGACATCGATTCGCTCGATCGCTTCACCGAAGACGCCTCACACGCCATCGTAGTGCTTACCGCCGACGATGATCGCGAGAAGGCGTTGTATGCCATCGGATACTTCCAGGGCTTGTACGGACCGGGCAATGTTATGGTGCTGCGTGAATCCGCCGTGGAAGAATTCACCTCGGTGGCCGGCATCTTGTACGAAACCTTCGAAGGTCGCAACATCGCCCACACCTTCCCCGCCGTGGCGGAGGAGATCGAAGCATCCAAGGCCGAATACGATCAGGTGGACGAAGAGTAAACAGCGAGTAGGTAGACGGTAGAGGATTCCATACTGCCTATCCGATAACTCCGGAAACAAAAAGCCCGGCCTCCAATCGGAGAGCCGGGCTTTTTTCTGGTTCAGTTTAGGGTGTCAGTATCTTCGCTACCGACTACCGTCTACCTTCTACCGTCTAATCAACCACCTTCACCGTGATCGACACGGGCTCCACCGGATTGTCGCGGTGGTCGGTCTTTTCGGCCACGATCTTGTCGGCGACTTCGATGCCCGACACGACCTTGCCGAAAGCGCTGTACTGGCCGTCGAGATGACCGGAGTCGGCCACCATGATGAAGAACTGCGACGAGGCCGAATCGGGGTTCGACGAACGGGCCGCCGACACGATGCCGCGCACATGCTTGGTCGCGTTGAACTCGGCCTTCACGTTTTTGCCGGAACCGCCCGTGCCATGGAGGCGGCGGTCGTCCTGCTTGCTGTTCGGGTCACCGCCCTGGATCATGAATCCAGGAATGACGCGATGGAATTTGGTGTTGTCGTAGAACCCTGCGCGCGCGAGGTCGAGGAAGTTCTGGACGTGGTTGGGGGCGACCTCGGGGAG
>CANIEU010000003.1 GCA_947466585.1 Fibrobacterota bacterium | reverse complement strand
GTGCATGCCACCTGCGCCCTGCAGCACCGGTTCGACGATGAGGGCGGCGGCGGTGTCGCGTTGCGCGTCCAGCGCGGCCTCGAGAGCCGGCCACCACGTGGAAGAAGTGGAAGATGCGTCGTTCCACAACGGATCCGTCGGCCCCGACACGTAGGGCAAGCCCCGCAGGATGAACGGCTCGGGCAATACGGCCGCATAGGGCTCGCGATACAGACCAAGATCGCTGACCGCGAGCGCGAGCCCGCTCTCGCCGTGATAGCCGTTTTCGAGGGAAAGAAATCGCGTGCGCTGCTCCTGACCGCGGATGCGCTGGGCATGCAAGGCCATCTTGAGCGCGATCTCCACCGCGCTCGATCCGTCGCCTGCGTAAAACACCTTTTCAAGCGGCGGGCACAGCGCGGAGAGTTTTTCGGAAAGGCCGACCAAGGTTTCATTCGCGGTGTTGGCGGAGATCACGTGCTCGAATTTTTCGGCTTGGCGGACTAGCGCCTCACGCAGGCGAGGTTGCCCGTGGCCGAGGGTTTTACACCACCAGCTCGAGGTGGCATCGATCAGGGTGGAGCCGTTCTTCAATTCGAGACGCGAGCCGGCGGCTCCGACGACCTCGACAGGCGGAAACGCTTCGTAGTCCTTCATCTGCGAGCACGGATGCCAAACGTGCTTCAGGTCGCGGTCAGTGAGTTTCTGGGGATCGTTATTCAAGCGACGGCGCCTTTCGCTTCGGATGCCTTGATGGCATTCCGAACGTATAGAACCAAGACATTGCGAATGAGCTTTTGATACTGGGTATGATGCTTTTTCGCTTCGCGCTTGAAGTAATCGATGTTGGATGCGTTCAGGTTGATGGTAACCCGAGTATTGACTTCCTTGAGCACGATTTGATCGGGAGGCGGCAGCAAATGATCCTTGATCACAACAAACTCGCCGCCGGGACCGTCCGTATATTTCACGTTGCTGTACTTACCCGTTTTCTTTTTCATAAGCCTTTCGCTCCTTTCTCCAAAACCCTGCGCCGAAGATCCGGATCTTTCCTTCCCGATGTGTATACCGCACCGTGACGATTCCTCCATCAATCTCACCGATACAACGAAACCTCGTTTCTGTCGAAGAACTGTGAATCGTGTCGGCCACTTCCAATCTGTTTGGATCGGCAAAAACGCGTTGCGCCTCCTCAAACGAGATTCCGTGCTTCTCATGATTGGTCCGGCTTTTCTCTGCGTCCCATTCAAAGGAACTGAACGGATCCTCGAAAAAACCTACTGAAAAATCATACATATTTTTATGCATACTTCCTTCCCCGGTAACTGCCCGTTATGGTTTGGACGCATAGCGCGCACGGATTGTTCGGGGAGCGGAGAAAAATCCGCATCCGGACCGACGCGGAGGGGTGACTGGAAACGAACTCGACCCTGTCTCCAACTTTTTGCTCAGCCCAACACTTTGACAGTCCCCCCAACAGATCTGTGTGACAATGTGTCAAAAGACATCGAAATTCGACGGCATTCGACAAGTTGTTACGGAATGCCATACTCTCATTCTATTCACAAGTGTTGGCAGCCAAATTGTGTTACCAAGCGGCCCCAAACCTGTTTCACCCCTGTTTCAATGGGTCCCCAAGCATTTCCAGTGGCCGGGATGCCGGTTACACTTTGACCCGATGAAACAGAAAAACCACCGGAATCTGGCGCCGCCGGAATGAACCCGAACGACGGGGAACCCATGAAAACCCGGAACCGTGAATCGATTTGAACGTGCCTTCGCTTAGCGAAATCCTGTTCGGTGCCTACCTGCGCTGGACCGGCAAACGTCACCTGACGCCCCTTCTCAAATCGCTGAAGCATGCGGGAAGGCCCGCCGACATCGCCTTTCCCGGCGAGCTCATGGAACAAGGCCTGTCGCTGGTTTTGGCGGGGCTTAACAATACCCTGGCCATGCAAAGCAATTCCTCGTGGGTGTGGCCATATTGGGTGGAGCGCCAGATCGATCCTGGGTCGGAAGCCTTTCTTCCCACGGGCACGAACGTCATCCAGAGCAATCTCACGGCACGCAACTGGACCGCTTTGGGTGTGGACGGTTCACAACGTGAGGCCATGATCGATCCGGTCGGTATGGTGACCTTGCGCCCCTACGGCTGGTCGTGGTTTCCCTACTTGCGCATCGAAGGCGAAAATTTTTTTCCGCCCCGTCTAACGGGGGTTCGGCAAGAGTTGTTGGACGGGACGCTGCCCGCGGTTCTCACGCACTACCCCTTACCGGCGGTACACGCCGGGATCGCGTGGAGTTCGGAGTGCATCGCCCTGCGCGGTTTGGAGGAAGAACCTGAATCCGGCTCCGAAACCGCCACCGTCGCCCCCGCAGCTCAAGAAAGCCGCGGCGGAGAATGGCTTCTGTGCACGCACCACTTGCGCAACCTTTCCGATCGGCCGGTGTCGGTGACCTTCGGCATCGCGCTGCGCCCTTACAATCCCCTGATGTTCAGCCCGATCGGCGCCATCCGGTACGTGAAGACAGGCGAGCGAGATGCAGTACCGGGTGCAGTACCGAATGCAAAACCGAATGCGGCACCGGGTCTTGAAAGCGGTGTATTCCGCGTGAACGGCAAGGCCGCTTTGGTGTTGCCCGAAGCGCCCCAGCGTGTGACGCTTTCGAACCGTTGGCAGGGTGACTCGCTGTTGCACCCCGATCGCGGACTCGACAACGGCCGTATGGACTCGAACTCGGGCGTACTTTCGGCCGCCGCTGAATACCACTGGACGCTGGCTCCGGGTGAAGCGCGCAGCCTGCCGTCGCTCGGATTGATTTCCCGCAAGAAACCCTACCCGGCACACATTCCTTCGGGAGAACAAATCGTGCATCTGCGGGCTGCCGAACGGGCCCGCCTCCACCGTGCCGAAAGCACGGGAATGCAAATCGAGATCCCGCACGCCGAACTGGCGCAGGCTTTCCGTGCGGTCAAGGGGCGTCTCAACGTCTTCGACGACGGCAAACATTTTTCGCCCGGCACCTTTCTCTATCACGGCCATTGGTTCCGCGACGCCGCCTTCATCGCCTTGGCATTCGATCAAATGGGATTCGGAAGGCGCGTGGCGGCGAAAATGGAAGAGGGTCTGAAACGTCAGGATTGGCGCGGATTTTTCCGCAGCCAAAACGGCGAGTGGGACAGCAACGGACAGGCGCTTTGGACCTTGATCGGACACGTGCAACGTGGTGGAGACCCCGAACTGCTGAGACGCGCCTGGCCCGCACTTCGACGCGGCGGACGCTGGATCGATGCCATGCGCCGCCGAACACGCACCCGCGTGAAAACCCCGCATTTCGGTTTGTTGCCCGCAGGTTTTTCGGCCGAGCATTTCGGCCCGAACGACCACTACTACTGGGACAATCTCTGGAGTCTCGCAGGCCTCGAAAAATTGCTGTGGGCCGCGCGCCTGCTCGGCCGCACGCGCGAGGTCGCGCGTTTGGAAATCCTGTTGGCCGATTACCGCACGGATGTGGAAGCCTCGATGCAGGAAGCGTTCCGGCGCGCGGAGGTCCAGGGACTACCCTGTTCGCCCTACCGCGACCTCGACTCCGCAGCGGTAGGCAACCTGGTCGGCATCGCCCCGCTCGGGGTGGTCGATCCCGACGCCCCTTGGGTCGCGGGAACGCTCGAATTTCTCGCGCGCAACAATCTGCACGATGGATTGTTCCTTCAGAAAATCATCCACACCGGCCTGAACTCCTACCTCTCGGCGCAAATGGCGCGCGCGTTGTTGGTTCGTCAAGATCCGCGCGCCTTCGAGATGTTGGAAGCGCTGCTGCGCCACGGCGGACCCACGTTGGCGTGGCCCGAGGCGATTCACCCGCGCACCGGCGGCGGTTGCATGGGAGACGGCGACCACGGTTGGGCGGCATCGGAATTTCTGAACCTGATCCGCGACCTTTTGGTACGCGAAGAAAAAGGCGAAGTGTTGCTCTGTTCGGGCGTCACAGCCCGCTGGTTCACCCTGGGTGCCGTACTCGGCGTCACCGATGCACCCACCCTCCACGGAACGGTATCGTACCGCATCCAAGTCGAGCCTGAGGGTTTGAAAGTGAAATGGAGCTGCCGCCGCCAGGTGCATCAAGATCCCGCCACGATCGTGCTGTGCATGCCCGCCGCAAGTCCGCAAAAACGCGTGCGACTCGAAGGCGATGCCGGTCAAATATTTATTGGGAGGAGAAATCATGACCCGGAATTTTAACGAAACCATATCTCTGGATCTGGAACAGGCGCTCCGTCTTGCCCGTGAGGTACTTCCGACGCATCAATCCGATGATCTAATGCGCATCGACCTCCATTGCCACGACCGCAACAGCGATGTGCCCGATGAAACCTTGGGCCGCCTGTTGCGCCTGCCCGAAACCTGGCTGCCGCCCCGCGAGCTGGTACGCACGCTGCGCCGTCACGGATCGGATGCGGTCACCATCACCAACCACAACAACGCACGGAGTTGCTGGGATCTGCTCGACAAAGGGGAAGATATTCTTCCCGCCGCGGAATTCAGCTGCACCTTGCCCGATGTGGGTGTGGGCGTGCATGTGCTCACCTTCGGATTCACCCCTGACGAAGAAACCAAACTGCAGCAGTTGCGCAAGGATCTCTACAAGTTCCAAGCATTCACCGCCGAACGCAACATTCCGACCGTGCTGGCCCACCCGCTTCACTTCTATGCACCGGGGAAGGTTCCGGATCCCTCGCTGATGCAGCGGTTCGCGGTGCTTTTCGAACGGTTCGAAGGGCTCAACGGTCAGCGAGACGCGTGGCAAAACTTATTGACCATGGATTGGGTCAAAGGTCTGAGCGCGGAGCGGCTCGAGGCCATGCAACGCCGGTTGGGACTGAACTCCGCGGATTTTTGCCGCAATCCCTTTGTGAAACGGGTGACGGGCGGATCGGACTGCCACTTCGGAATGTTCGCGGGAGCTACCGGAACACTGCTGCATGCGCCGGGTTGGCGCGCTGCGGTGCAAGGAGGGCGCAAGACCTCGGAGATCGCCCTCGAAGTTTTGCGCACGGGTGCCTATGCACCCTTCGGGGCACCTTGCGCCGAGGAGAAACTTACCGCGGCCTTCCTGGAATACTTCGCCCAAGCCGCTTTGCGGATGGAAGATCCCGGGCTCGTACGCCTGTTGCTACACAAAGGCGAGCCCGGCGAAAAGCTCAACGCCTTTCTTATCGGAAACGCCCTGATGGAACTTCGCCGGCACAAACGCACCTCGCGCTTTCTCAAGGTGTTCAGCCGCGGCTTGCGAGGAAAACGGCCGGCGTGGTGGATGCACTGGCTCACCTCGAAGGATTACCGTCCGCTCCTCGCCGATATCGACACGCTGGCCCGTGCGCGCCGTACATCGCCCGAGGCGAATATCGAAGCTTTCCGCGAAACCCTGCCGCGCATGTTCAACAGCCTGCAAAAAATTCTGCTTGGGCGTTTGGAAAACAAGTTGCGCCCGTTCACGGTGCAGGATTCCGAAGGAGCGCATGGTCGCAGCCTGGCGACTCCCGCCGCCCCGGCTATTACGTTCGCCGAAGCCTTGGAACACTTCGAGCTTCCGATACACTTCCGCGCTTGGACGGCAAAAAGCGGAAGGGCGGCGCAAAAGACACAGCATGCCCACAAGGCAGGAACTAGCCTCGGCAATCTCACCGACGGACTGCCTTTCCCCTTTCTCGCCTCGGCGGTGCTGGGAGGCGCGACGTACGCCGCTCACGCCGTGCTCAATGACCGGCGTAAATTCGTGGACGACTTCGCCGCCCGCGTGGGGCGAGCGCGCCCGGCTTCGCGCACGCTGTGGCTGACAGATACCTTATACGACAAGAACGGCGTCTCGCACGCCCTGCAGGCCACGCTCGATGAAGTGCGGCGGCGCGATTTGCCGATCGACTTCCTCGCCTGCAACGTACCCGAAGAGAAGTGTGGCGACCACCTGATCTCGGTCCCCGCGCTATCCGAGTTGCGCTTTCCTTTTTACCCCGATCAACCTTTCCGCATGCCCGACCTGATGGAAGTGCAGAAGATCTTTCAGGCCGGAGGCTATGATCGGATCATCTGTTCCACCGAGGCGCCGATGGGCGGCATCGCGCTCTACCTGAAACACGCCTTTGCCGTGCCGGCGCACTTTTACGTGCATACCGACTGGATGGATTTCGCCCGGCGCAATCTGGATCTCGACGTGCATCAGTCCGATCGTCTGCGCCGCATCCTGCGTGCGTTCTACGGTGCCTTCGACGGATTATTCCTGCTCAACACCGAACAACGCGAAGCCTTCGCCTCGCCGGAGTTCGGCATACCGCGGGAAAAGCTCCACCTCACCGCGCATTGGACGCGCCCGCAATTCGTGCCCCAAACGCCCGAACGCGAGGCCGTTTTTCCCGGCCTCCGCTCTGGTACGAAGGTACTGCTGTTCGCGGGTCGCCTTAGCGCCGAAAAAGGATTACGCGATCTTCCCGGCGTGCTCGCAAAGGTGCGCATCGAGGTTCCTGATGCCGTGCTCGCCTTTGCAGGTACCGGGCCAATGGAAGCCGAGTTGCGCGCAGCCATCCCCGATGCTCACTTTCTCGGATGGCTGTCGCCGGAGAAGCTCGCCGCCGCATTCGCGGCCGCCGACCTGCTGTTGCTGCCTTCGTGGTTCGATACCTTCTCCTGCGTGCTGCTGGAGGCCATGGCGTGCGGATTGCCTGCGATCGCATACGACACCAAGGGGCCGCGCGATCTGATTCTCGAAGGGGTGTGCGGGTTCCATGCCGGGTCTGCAGAGGAGATGGGCGCACTAGCGGTGCACTACCTCGCACGGCCGCATCTGGCCGCAACGTTCCGCCGGGCCTCCGTGGAGCGGGCCGCCCAATTTGAAGCCCCCGCGATTCTGGACCGCCTGCTCGAAGACGTTGGTACGCCCAAACCATTGCGGGTCCGACATGCCTACAGCACGCTTGAAATCCCTACATTGCAGACATGACCCTATCCCCCACCGAGGCCACCGCGCTTCTGGAACGCGCCTTGCAAACGGCCTTGGTGCAGGAATCGCAACGCGGGCACGCGCTCGCCGCAGCGACGCTTGATGCGGCTTTGCGGGAAGCCACGGAAGCAGACGCGCCTCTGCGGATGCGGGCCTTGGTGCTACGCGCCGACCTGGCTGTCACGCTGAATGTCTTGGGAGAAGCGTTGGGGATTTTGGCCGAGGCGAAACACGTACCGCTCAGCCCTTCCGATCGGGAATCGCTGGAATCGGAACTTCGTCGCATCGACGATCTGGAAGTGTTTCTCACCCACCGGGGCTGCGCGGGATAGGCCCTCGGACGCAGGCCCGTGCGCGCAGCGGAATCAAATCTTCAGGTAAAACAGAAACTCCACGTACTCGAGTTTCCCCGCATCGGCGAAGACCACGTGATACACGGGCGCAAAGCCGACCCGGAATTCATCCGAGAACGCCATATCCACCCCGAATCCCACCTCCACACCCCAGCAGGATTCGACATCGTGCGAGGTGACTCCGTCGCCGGGACCATAGGTCAAGGTACGGCGCACCCAACGCGGACCGCCGCCGAGCAGCGCATAGGCCGCGATATCACGGTTCAGCAAATAAAGTTTCGGTGCGAGGTTCACCTCGTAGATCTCGGTTTCCGATTGCAACCTGTTTCCCGCCGGCAATCCGAGGTCCGCTTTCAGTTTCGACCCGTTGACTCCGAGACGGCCATAGGCTCCCGAAAGTTCGAAGCCGAGATTAGAACCCGCTTCCAGTTCGGTGCCCGCCTGAAAACGCAGGCCGTTACGATGGTATTCCACACTGTCACCGCGCGGTGCGTTCCAGCCTCCGCCCGCCGAAACGTGCAGCTGGGCCCGCGCCGGTGTCGCGGTGAACGCGGCGCAGAGCAGCACGATACCCGATGCGAGAAGTGTCTTTTTCATAACAGGCAAGGTATCAACTTCCTGCGGCATCGATCACGCTACGGGCCTTCACGGTCGCTTCTCGCCATTCGGCTTCCGCATCCGAATCGATCAACACCGCGCCCCCGCATCCCGTTTTCCACACGCCTCCCTCGGTGACCAAGGTGCGGATCACCATCGAGAGCAGGAACGCGCCGCCTTTGGTAAGGTAGCCCAGCGCCCCGGAATAAATCCCACGGGGCGCGAACTCGAGCGATTTCAGAATTTCCATCGTGCGTTCCTTGGGAGCGCCGGTCATCGACCCTCCGGGAAAGCAGGCGGCCAACGCACTCCAAACATCTTCTCCCGGAGACATGCCGCCACGCACTTCCGAAACCAGTTGAAAGACCGCAGGGTGTTCTTCGATACTTAAAAATGCCGGCACTTCGATGCTACCGGGCAAGCAGACCCGTGCGAGATCGTTCCGCGTCAAATCGGTGATCATGCGGTTTTCGGCGGCATCTTTTTCGGATCCCAACAAGTCCTCCCGCAAGACGCGATCCCCGGCCGCATCGACGCCGCGCCGACGCGTGCCCTTGATGGGACGGCTGCGCAACACGCCCGCATCGGAGGCCTCCAGAAAAAGTTCAGGAGATGCCGAAAGGATCCTCACATCGGGAAAGGCCAAATAAGCCGCATAGGGCGCGGGGTTGCGGGTGCGCAGCCGCAGAAAAACCCCGAGCGGATCCGCATCCGATACGGCGGAATATGCGTGGGTCAAACACGCTTCGTAGGTTTCACCGCGCGCAATGGCTTCCTGCAACGTGGTCACACAATGCACATATTCCGCTTCAGTGAGAAGCGGTTTCCATTCAGCAAACGGCGGTAAAGCCGCCTCACCAGAAATCGGCGGTAAAGCCGCCTCACCAGAAATCGGCGGCAAAGCCGCCTCGGGCAAATTCGTGATTCCGGTCGCAGCAACCGGGTCCCAACCATCAATCACAGCCTTCAACCAGGCGGGCGGCGCGCCGCCTTCCCAAGCGGCAAACGCGCGGTGGGCCGCATGGTCGAAGGTCAGCCATCCCTCCGGTATCATCCAGCGGCCGACGGTGGCGGCTTGGGATGCATTGGATGCGTTTGATGTTGAAGCCGCTTCCCGAACCGCGACCATCGCGTTCCATTCGTAATCGAATTGCCCGATCGGTCCACCCCGGTATCCCGGCCACGGAACATCGCGCCCGGCGGATGATGCGGGCGGAAACAGGGACTTCGCGCTTCGATCCGCAGTTGCTATGAGGTCAATCCGTTGTTCGGCGCATCCCATCGCCGTGGAGGGCCAACCCGATTGCGGACGCGCATGCGCTCCGTCGAGCCAGAAGGCGGTCGGTGCCGCAGAGAAAAATCGCACGAAGGTTTCCGCGGGATCGCGCCACGGCAATTCCACGTAAGGAAGCGTGGACAATGAAGCCGATGCGGGCGGTATGGAAATGTTCTGAGACGGGATGGCTTCAGGATGCGAACGCCCCGGCATCGCGAGATCGAGGAAGTTTGACAGGATCTTTTTACCCTGCGCCGTCCCAATGGACTCGGGATGAAACTGAACCCCGAACCACGGGCGGTCTGCGAAAGCCATCGACATAATCTGTCCATCTTCCACTGCGCGGCCAGTAATCTGAATCGAAGCGGGAAGTGAGTGCGGATCGACCACAAGGGAGTGGTAGCGGATGGCCGAGAACTCCGGCGGCACGTCGCGGTAAAGCCCCGTGCCATCATGCGCGATGTCCGAAGGGCGCCCATGCAGGGCCCCATCCCACGGAACCACGCGCCCTCCGGCGAAATGCGCCATGCCCTGCATGCCCAAGCAAACGCCGAGCACGGGTTTGTGCGGATATAGTTCGAGCAAATCGCGACAAACACCAAAATCACGCACGTTGGCGGGATGCCCGGGCCCGGGCGACAATACCGCCGCATCGAAATCAAGCATTTCCAATTCCTCGCGCGACAGTTCGTCGTTGCGAAAAAATAGCGGCTTGCGGCCCGTCAGCTCCCACAAGTAGTGGGAGAGCATGGCCGAGAACGAGTCGTGATTGTCGATGAGAAGAAGTCGCATGGGGTGCGCCAAAAATAAGTAGGGGCGTCCGCCTCAGGCGAACGCCCCTACCAAATACATCGGAACAGGAGAAAAGAAGGGGCCGGGAGGGCTAGTCGCGACGGATCCGCACTCCCCGCTGGATGGCTTCCTGTGCAGCTCCGTCACCCGCGGTGCGGATGCGGACCAGATACACGCCGGCGGATGCGGTCACACCGGAAGTCGTTCTGCCATCCCAAGAGATCTCACGAGCCTCGCCACGGGAAGGATGAATCGTCTTGCGCCAAACGATTCTGCCCGTGACATCCGAAAGCGTCATGGTAAGATCTTGAGTCAGCTTTGCCGCCGCTTCAGGAAGCAGGAAGGTGTAGCTATGCGAGAACTGCCCCGCACCGATCAGGAATTGGCCGGGAAAAATTCCGACGGTCGGAATCATCACGGCGCTGGAAGGCGAGGAAGCCGCGCCCGTTCCCGCGACATTGGTGGCCTTCACGACGAACGTGTAGGAAGTACCGTAGCTCAGTCCGGTAATGGTGCAGGTCAGCGCGCCGCTGGTGCTGCAGGTCTTGGTGCTGTCCGAAACCGCCGTCACCTTGTAATTCGTGATGGTGGCACCGCCGTTCGAATCCGGGGCCGCCCACGAGACGGCAACCGAGTTGGTCGAGGCGATCACACTGCCGGTCACGGTTTTGGGAGCGCCGGGGAGCGATGCGGTGGAAGTGGCTGCGGCGGCACTTGCGGACCAAGGGGAGAAACCACTGGTTCCGACGCTGTTGGTGGCGCGCACCGTGAAGCGGTACGTCGAATCGGTGCTCAGACCGTTGACGTTGCAGGTCAACGCACCCGTTGTGGTGCAGCTCAAGGTCGAATCCGAAACCGCCGTCACCTTGTATGCCGAAATGGCCGCTCTGCCGTCGGCCCACGGTACGTTCCACGACACCTTCACCGAATTCCCGGCGGCACCGGCGGAGGCCAGCACATTCCACGGGGCCGAGGGCGTCGACGTCTGGGTGCTTCCTTCCGCAAGAGCCTCCACCACGCCCCAGTAAGCCGGTTTCTGCGTGATGGTCGTGGTGCCGGTGAAGAGCAGGGCCACCGCGCTCGCGCCGCGCCACGACTGGTTGTCGTTCAAGCCCCATGCGGTAAAGACCTGGCAGGCGGGAATCGAGAGGCAAAGCTTCATCAGGGCCTTGTAGTTGTCCTTTTGTAAGTCCAGGTTGGTGGTCGTGTTCGAGGTCTGGATATCGAGCTCGGTGATCGAGAGCGTGTATCCCAGCGCGGCCAGGCGCCGCATATTCTGGCCCATGGTCGCGGTATCGTGGTCGGTCAGCGAGAAGTGCGACTGCAGGCCGACTGCGTGGATGGGCACGCCGCGCTGCTTGAGACCCGACACAAGATCGTAAACGTTTTGCGACTTGTTGTTCATCCCCTCGGCGCCGAAGTCGTTATAAACGAGACGGGCGCCCGAGTCGGAGCGCTGGGCGATCACGAAGGCGGAATCGAAGTAATCCGCGCCGATACGGTACCACGGCGAGGAGGTGCGCAGGTTCGGCGAAGTACCGCCAGCCTGGTTGATACCTTCGTTGACCACGTCCCACTCCAGGATGCGACCCTTGTACCGCTTGCCTACCGTGTCGATGTGCATGCGCATGATCTTGAGCGTGGTGTCGCGCGAGGCGGCCGCGCCGGATAGGTTTGTAAACCAGGTGGCCGCCTGGCTGTGCCAGATGAAATTATGACCGCGCATCTTCATGCCATTGGTGTCGGCGAAATTCATGATGGCATCGGCGGGACCGAAGTTGTAATTGCCCCCGCCCGTGGCCGCGTTGCGGCTGGACGAGAGATTTTGGAACTTCATCGCGTTCTCGCAGACCGCCAGGTTGAAGCTCGTTTTCAGAACCCGCTGGTATTCCGCGGTATTCGATCCCGGGAACGTGACGGCCGCGCCTACGCGGATGCCCCGGAGGGTCGCGAGCGTTCGAAGGGAGTCAGGCTGGGCTGTGGCCGTAGAGGCGAGCGTCAGCACACCGGCGAGAAGGGAGAGGATGACTTTCATACGCATGGTTTCTGCTCCTGATGGGAGGGGTAGTGATCGGAATCGGAAAAGAATTGTGGCCGCGGCGCGGATCGGTATTTCGGAATCAGCGCGACGCGTTGGGGGACGTTTTAAGTGATGCGCCTTTCTGGGCTGCAAAAATCGGACGATCCGGCAAAGAAGACATGCGCCGGCCCATCAGGTCGCGCACCGGTTCGGTGTTCTGAAAGGAAAGGCCGAATGCGCGGTTGCGCACACCCGGCGCCGATTTGATGGCGGTGCCGGACTGCAGCACGGAAATCAGGCCGTAATAGGCCGACTTGGGAGTATAGGTTGTGCCGGACCCCTCGAACAAAAGCGGAGAACCGTAGCCGGGAAACCGGCTGATGACCCAGCTCGACGCGTCACGGATGCCCCACACATAGAACCTTTTGCAATGCGGCTCGGCAAGGCAGATGCTCAGGATCGTTTCGTAGGCGGCGCTCTGTTGCGCCCGCTTTACGGAGTCGGAGGGGTTCTGGTAACGGATGTCGAGTTCTGTGATGGAAATGTCGAGACCGAGCGCCCCGATGCGCGCCATATTCTCACGAACCTGCTGGGGATCCCATGCACCGCTGGACCCGGAGTTAGACGGGCCGATGTACCAGTGGCACTGCATCCCGACCACATTTACCGGAATGTTGCGGCTCTTGAGTTTGGAGACCAGGTTATAGACCGCATCCGACTTTTTGCCCCTGGATTCGGCATCATAGTCGTTGTAAACCAGTCGGGCGGTAGAGTCGTTGCGGTGCGCAATCGCAAAAGCCGAATCGATATAGTCGAAATCGTGGGTTTCGCCCTGCGTATAGCCCGTCCATCGGCTGAGACCGCTGTCAAGGTTGAGGGCGTTTCCCGTACTACGGCGCATTCCCGCATATAAATGCGCGGTGTCGTCGTTACCGCTGTCGCGCGCCGTCGCCTCGTTCACAACGTCCCATTCGGAAAACACCGACAACTGATTCTTGGACCGATAGTGATCGAACACAGCGCCGATGTGGTTCCGCATATGAGTGAAGGCCTGATCGCGGGTATACTTGTTGGGATCGGTCGGCTGGGCCACGCCGTTGCTATGCCCGTTCGCGATGTAGCTGCTCTGCTGGTGCCAAATGAAGTTGTGGAATCGCAGGTTCATTCCCTGCTGCTGGGCGAAGTCCACGATGCGGTCCGCATTCGTCCAGCTGTAGGTCCCGGGGGCGCTGGAGATGTTGCCCCACTTGTGATCGTTTTCGGCAACCATGCCGGTAAAATTACGGGTCAGCGTCGAGTCGAACTGGGCACGGCCGGTGCTGGGAAAGGACACCGCCACCCCGATATCGATGCCACGGGCCTTGGCAAAGGTTTTCAGGTCCGTGGGTTGGGCGACTGCAACGGACACCCCCGCAAGGAACACCGGGCAGATCAGAGCCAAGACGAGCTTCCATGAAGCAACGTCACGGGCCGCCGAGGTGCGCACTCCTTGGTTGCATTTCATGGAATATCCCTCTGCACAAAAACGTCAAGACCTGTAAGTCTCTCAAGGTAAGGCGTTTTGTCCTCACGCGCATTCAGAGAGTTTCAAATCTCATCGGTTACCTTTCCGAACATGATGAAATGCTGGTCTAAAATGCTTTTTTACTGTCTTTTTTATACCATTTTGGGGGCTCAGACTCCTGGCATATCCCCTTTCGGATTTTCGTGGTCACGGGAGACCGCCCTGCTAGCTACCGGGGTTGCGGGCCAAGTGATCGGGCAGTACCGGGTGAAAAACATGACTCCGGCCGGTCCCACTGATTTGCGCCGGTCCGATCTCAGCCCGTTAGATCGTTGGGCAGCCGGAGGGTGGAATCCGGGTGCCAGCCTCGCCAGCGACGTTCTCACCATCGGTATGGGCGGAACCATGATCGGGGCAGATTTGTGGCAACATGCCTTTGGGTCTGACTCTCGGCAGCCCGTTTTCGAGGACGGTCTCATCCTCGCCGAAGCGTTCGCTTGGAACGCTGCGATCAACCTCAATGTCCGCGCCTCGCGCGTGCATCCCCGGCCCTTCATTTACGACACGCGCGCCCCCGCTGCGGACCGCAGCGAGGGCCAGGCCGCGGGCAGCTTTTACTCAGGACACGCCTCCGCGGCCTTCCTCGGCGCGGTCTACGTCTCGACCGTATACCCCATGCGGCATCCAGAATTCGAACACACGGGTTGGCTTTGGGCCGGTAGCCTGACGGCAGCCACAGCCGCTTCGGCCCTGCGCGTCGTCGCAGGCAAGCATTTCCCCAGCGATGTGATCGCCGGTGCGGCCATGGGGTCTCTCGTCGGGCTGGGGTTTATCCAACTGCACTTGAAAGACGGTGTTGAATTGTGGGGAATGAGACCGATGCCGATGCTAACACCAGAAGGGCAAGTCGGAGTGGTGGCGGTAGGGCGAATTTAAAGGAAAAGCAGAAATATGAAATCAGAAATCAGAAAGGAACACAAACAAAGCAGGAATCTGCCGAAACGTCTCCGTGTTTTATTTCTGATTTCTGATTTCTGATTTCCGTTTTACCCCAACTCTTTCGCCGCCTTGTACAGGTTCGCGAACAGGGGTTCCAGCTTCTCGGTCGGCGTCGCGCTAAAGGCCACGCGCAAAATGCCGCCGAAATTCACCGTGCCCGTGGAGTAGTCAGCGAGCAGTTTTTTGCGCAGCACTTCGGCATCGGCCTTGAGCGGGCGCACGCACATGAAATAGCCGGAGTTGAACGGTAGCGCCACGAAAGCATCCGCGTATTCGGGATGCGCCGCCAGAATCGCGCGCACCTTGTCATAGCGGGACTTGAGCAGATCGAATGCACGCTTCTTTTCCGCCGGGTACGACGGCGAAGACCACGCGGCCAGCAGCAGCGACTGCGCCGGGTGCGAGCTGTTGGAGATGTTGCCGCGGATCGCACCACCGGTCTTGGCCTCCAGTGCCTCATACACCGCAGCGTTGCCGCCCTGAATTCCGTAGGTGAGAAAACCGACCCGGAAACCCCACACGTAATCTTCCTTCGTCGCGCCGTCGATCTTCACCGCGAGCAGGTTCTTGTGCGCGTCCGCGAGCGGCGCGAACACCGACTCTTCGTAGACGCCGGGCTCGAAAACCAGGCCGAAGTAGGCATCGTCGAGCCACACCACCACCTTGTCGCCGGCTGCAGCCGCGTCGGTCAGCACCTTCACGATCGCCGCCGCTTCCGCCGCGGTGGGCGTGTAGCCGGAAGGATTGTTGGGGAAGTTGAGACTCACGATCTTTTTGCCGCCGCGCGGCGATCCGTCCAGCTTCGCCTTCAAGGCCGCTACGTCGAAACCGCCCGCGGGCGTGAACGTATTGAACGTCTCCAGCTTCGCGCCGGTCGCCAGCGTAACCGCGAGATCGTAATTCTCCCAATACAGGTCGGGAATGAAAACGGTGTCGTTCACATCGCAGAACAAATACGCCGCCATCGAAATACCGTGTGTCAATGCGGCGGTTACCACCGGCGTACTGATCGGCTTGCCCGCCAGCGACGGACTCTTTTGCAGGATCATTTCCTTCCAGAGCTTGCGCAGGTCGGGACGGCCGGGGCTCGGCGCGTAGGTGAAAGCGCTGGCCTTCGGCAACTTGATCGCATCTGCCAAGCTCGGCAGCACCAACGGGCTCCCGTCTTCTTCAAGTGCGATGCCGATGGTGGCGTTGATGTTTTTGCCTTGCGCTTCGGCCGATTGCGACAACACACCCAACTTGGGGAAATAAATCGCCTTGCCGCGTTGCGAAAGCATGTCGAGCACCTGCGGGTGCGTAGCGGAAATGGCGTCGTTGAGCTGCTGGGCCTGCGGGTCGAAGGACATAGCGAAGACTCCGGAAAATCGGGGGAAATCGTGATTTTAGGGGCCTAAATGTAGCACCGGAGCACGCAGATCGAGAGCGCCTTCGCAGACCCGGCTGCGACGGGCACTTCCCCGACTCAACCCGCGCGAATTGCCCCGTTTCGGACCACGGGCAGCCGACTTGGACAGCTAAATTTCCCCTATGAACCGATTCCTCATCTCCCTTTCCTTCGCACTGTTCGCCGCCCTTGGCAATGTCTTCTTCGTGCTGGGCAGCCGCAAGTCGGGCCCCTCGCCCAATCCGCTGACCTTCACCGCGGGCGCCATGACGGTGAGCCTGACGCTTTTTCTCACGGGTTGGCTGCTGTTCGGGCCGCGCGGGTCGATGGAATTCATCCGCCGCAGCGGCGGTTGGATGGCGCTCGCGGGCATCGGAATGTTCATGACCTTCCTGGGCTTTTACCTGCTCTACAGCCGCTTCGGCACGTCGTACTATACGCTGTTCGTGATGACGTCGATGATTTTGACGACGTTAGTACTGAGCCTCTGGATTTTGCGAGAGGGCATCAACCTCTACGGCGTACTGAGCATCGTCGCGGCGACCGTGTCGATCGCGTTTTTTGGATTGAGCAAGCGGTGAGATTCAATGTGGGGATTCGAAAGACCTGCCCCTTTCGCAAAGGTCGATTTGAGAGCGGCATAAAAAAAGGCGATCGCTCCTCGCGACCGCCTTTTTTTATGCCGCTCTCAACACTTGATTTCGAACGCCGACTTCGCCCTACCCCACGCGTTTCAACATCTTCTCCGCTTCCTTGAGCTGCGCCGTCACGGACTTGCTACCCGTACCGCCCTGGATGTTGCGGCGCTCCACCGAAAACGCGAAGGTCAGCAGCTTCTTCACCGCCGCCGCGTCGGGCACGGCCTTCCACGACTCCGCAGGCAGTTCGAGGAAGGAAACGCCCTTCTTCTCCGCCTCGCCCACGAGGCGCCCCACAATGTGATGCGCGTCGCGGAAAGGAACGCCCTTCTCCACCAGAATGTCGGCGAGGTCGGTCGCGAGCAAAGCGGGTTGCATGCGCGTCAAGATCTTTTTCGTATCGAACGTCAGCGACTCGATCGCCTCGGCCATCACCTGCAAGCATACCGAAGCCGTTTCGACCGCATCGAACACAGGCTCTTTGTCTTCCTGCAGATCACGGTCGTACCCATGCGGCAGACCCTTGAGCACTGTAAACAGGCGCGCGTACGCGCCCATCAAGCGGCCCGCCTTGCCCCGGATCAATTCCATCGAATCAGGGTTCCGTTTCTGCGGCATCATACTCGAACCCGAAGTGTAGGCCTCGCCCAGCTTCACATAACCGAACTCCGAGGTCGACCAAATCACAAAATCCTCTGCGTAACTGCTGAGCAAAACACCCAGGCAACCCAGCGAACCCAAAAACTCCAACGCAAAATCGCGATGGGCCGTGGCGTCGATGCTGTTGCGCGATACCGCCGGGAATCCCAGACGCTCCGCCACCATCTCGCGCTTGTACGGGAACGCCGAGCCTGCCAGCGCGCCCGACCCGAGAGGCATCTCGCCGGCGGACCACCACGCGTGACGCAAACGCGACTTGTCGCGCTCCAGCGCAAAGAAGAACGAAAGCAAATAGTGCGCGATCAGAATCGGCTGCGCCTGCTGCACGTGCGTGTAGCCGGGCATGATGTCTTTCTTATACTGCTTCGCTTTTTCCAGCAGCGCGCGCTGCAGATCTTCCACGCGACCTACCAGCGCCTCGGCGCGGCGCATCACGTAAAGGCGGAAGTCGGTCGCCACCTGATCGTTGCGGCTGCGGCCCGTGTGCAGCTTCTTCCCCAAACCGCCGATGCGGTCGGTGAGGATCCGCTCCACCGCCATGTGGATGTCTTCATCCGAAGGCGAGAACAACGCCTTGCCCGCGGCGATGTCGGCCTGAATCCCCTTGAGTGCCGCGATCATGCGGTCGCGTTCCGATGCCGTCAGCACCTTGGCCGCGAACAACCCGTGCGCATGCGCCACGCTACCCTCGATGTCTTCGCGATACAACTTCTTATCGAAGTGCAGGCTCACCGACAACTTTTCCATCGCGGGCGACATGCCGCCCGAGAAACGCCCGGCCCACATTGCCGAAACCTTACCCTTCGAACCGGAGGAAGGGATGGTCGAGGTCTGCGCGGGCTTCGCCTTTTTTCGAGACGCTGCGGGAATGCTCTTGCGGGACGGGGTCATGGAGGATTTGCGGGTCATGGAATAGCCTTAGTTTTTCGGGTTCTTGACCAGCAGATCCCGGAAGAAATCGCCGAAGTCTTCCTTCACGAAATCGCGGAATTCTCCCGCATCGAAAAACACGCCGTGCGAAACGGGGCAGACATCGAAATGAATGTGGGGCTGATACGTGTCGGGCTTACGGTCCATCGCCACGCCGCAAACGGGGCAGGCCACGCCCGTCATTTTGTCGAACTCCTTCCCCACTTCCGCCGATCCGGTATCGATGGCTTCGGAACCCTTGATCTTCTTGAGGTCGCGGTGCGCCGTCCCGTCGAACCAGATGCCCTTGCATGCAACGCAACGCTCTACGGTGATGCCGGAAAACTCAACGGCTTCCATCGCGGTCGAACACTTGGGACATTGAACGGACATGAGAAATCTCCAGAATTCAGGGAAAACGAGGGGCCGGTGACCGGCCGTATAAGAATCTTAAAAAATGGGGGAACCGGGCAGGGGAAGAGAGCGCTTCCTTTCGTCTATATTCCCCACTGCAACGGAACCACCCCAAGGATCCCCTAACGTGCTTTCCGAAGAGCATCAAAACATGATGCTGGCCTACTTGTCGGGACTGCGCCGCGGCCCGCGCCTTCGCAGTGTGGAGGATTTGGCCGCCCTCTCCCCGCGCGAGCTTCTGCAACTGGCCCGCAGGGTCGACGAAGCCGCACTCGGACTCCTCATCCAGCTCCTCAAATGCACCGGCCGCGGCGAATCCCTGTTCGCCAAGCTCATGGGCGACCACGAAGAAGACAACCGCCCCCTCGTCGACGAATTCTTCGCCCGCTACTACCGCTCCGTACTCGCCCTTCCCGAAGGCGCCCGGCAATTCAATCCGCTCGAACTCTACCTTCCGGTGAACACGCTCGACGACCTCGCCTTCGTGCAAAGCCGGCAGGCGTTTTTTCTGCGACAAACCTGCGCGGTGATCAACGAATACCTCGACCTCCTCTTCGGCGGGAACCACGCCTTTCCCGCCGGGGAACAGGAAAAGGCTTGGACGTATTTTTGGGGCAAGGTGATGTCACGATGAATAACCAGCACGCGTGACGCGGTGAGGACACGATGAACTCCAGCGCGAACCACGGCCCCGGTGAGCCGTCTCCGAACTCGGAGCAAGACACCGAGACGCAAACCGAAACGCGGGCGGCTCGCTCGTGCAAGGTGATCCTGTATAATGACGAGGAGCATACCTACGACTACGTGGTGGAAATGCTCTCCCAGGCCTGCGGGCTCACGCGCGAAAAGGCCTTCCGCTGCGCAGTCGAAGTCGACCTCACCGGCCGCACGATCGTGTTCTACGGCTCGCGCGCGGCCTGTACGGGTGTGGTCTCGAAAGTTCGTGCCTACGGGCCGGATCATCGGCTGCCGCAATCGATGTCGTCGATGAATGCGGAGGTGCAGGGGTGCTAGGCTACCGAACGAAGGTATGACCTTCCCCTCTCCAACTCGCTTGGAGAGGGGTTAGGGGTGAGGACTGCGCCCGCGAAGATAGCGCGGTGCGTACGCCCCGCCGTGGTCATACGCGCCCTCTTACTTCGTTCTCTTGTCCTTCTCAATCAGGGCATACGCCGAATGATTGTGGATCGACTCGAAGTTCTCCGACTCGATCGTGTACTGCACAATGCGGTCATCCTGGTTAAGCAAATGCGCCGCGTCGCGAACCATATCTTCTACGAATTTCGGGGTCTCGTAGGCGCGCTCGGTCACCCACTTTTCGTCGGGGCGCTTGAGCAGGGCCCACAGCTCGCATGAGGCGATGGATTCGACGAGATCGACGAGATCTTCAATCCAAACGAAGCTGGGTGCGGCTGCGAGCAGCGCGGTCACGGTGATATGCGAACGCTGGTTGTGCGCCCCGTAATCGGAAATTTCCTTGGAGCAAGGGCACAGCGAGGTCACAGGCACGACCACTTTCAGTGTCATCTCGGTAGCCCCATTGCGATGTTCGCCGATGAAGGTCACGTCATAATCCATCAGACTCTCGACCTTTGAAACCGGCGCTTGCTTTTTCACAAAATACGGAAAGCGCATCTCGAGCACGCCACACTCGCTGTTGAGGCGCTTCACCATCTCCGGCAACATGAGTTGGAAGGTTTCGACGGTGATTTCCTTTTCGCGGCGGTTGAGGATTTCCACGAACCGGCTCATGTGCGTGCCCTTGAAATTGTGGGGCAGGTACACGAGCATGCTGAAAGTTGCGATGGTATGTTGCTCGCCGCCGCTGCGGTCTTTCACGCGGACGGGATGCTTGATATCCTTGATGCCCACCTTGTCGATGTCGATGCGGCGGGTATCGTCGTACCCCTGCACGTCGGCGATGGAAACGAGGGGCTTGCCGGCAGGAGCGCCGGCGGCGGAGGAAGCGGACTCTGGGGTGTTGGACATAGGGGCCTTCCGCGGGTTGATCTTCCCGAAAAGGCGGGAAAGAAGCGGGAGAAAGAAGATAGGAAGTTGGGGAAAGCTGTCAGCTTTCAGCCGTCAGCTGTCGGGCAAAGCGCCCGAGATCGATGCGAAATCGAACGATTCGGGGTGTAAAACCGCAGGTTGAGCGGATCGGACGGACGCGCCGCGCGGTTACCGGTTAAAACCGGTACGTCACGCCCGGCACTTTCCAGCGTGTGGCCGGCTCGCCGCGTGAAAGCACCGTCTCGCGGACGGGAACCGGATTCACATCCCAGTGCGACGGCTCCGAAACTTCGTTCGCCGCCACACGGTCGCGCGCACCCTGCGAGGGAAGCGCGGCGGTCTCGGTGAGATGACCGGTCAAGGCGTAGGTCGCGACATAGCCCGCAAACGCGCCGCCCACCAGGAAGGAGACCCACGATACTTTCTGCCCGTACACCGAGTAGTCGCCGTTGTAGGTGAGGATCTGGATGCCGAGCCCCATCATCGCACCACCGGCGGCGCCCAGAGCCGCATACTGCGAACGCTCCTGCGTGTCGCGGCTATCGTGGAAGAAATACACGCCTTCGGTCACGCCCAACGCGGAGCCGATGATGGCCGCACCTGTCCAAGGTCTCCACGAATTGGACGCATCGGCATAGGCGGCCACGGCGATGCCGCCCAAACCGCCGAGAGCGCCGTGCGTGGCGAGGCCCAGCGGAACGCCAGAAGACGTACCACTCGGGCGATAATAGTCCGAGATGAAATGACCGGTCGCAGCCATGCCCACGCTTTGTCCCAGCCCGACGCGGAGAATGTCTTGGGAGTGTTGGCTGGGGTGCTCGAAATACAAGACCGGCGTGACGAACCCGAGAAACCCGTAGCCGAGGGCGAACATCATTTTGTCATCGAGACGCTTCGGTTCGCTGCGGTAGGTATCCGCGAGTTGCCAACCATACCACAAACCGGCGGGATAAGCCGCCGCACCGATCAACGAGCCGATGCAATAGCCGTCGCCCGCGTGCGGAGTGAAGGCCAGCGAGAGCGCCGTGGCGGAATAGGTGGCCAAGGTCGGCGCGTAAAAAGAGGCCTTCACCTGCGCATCGGTGAAGTCGAGATTCCCGGTGGTGGAAAGGTGCGCACCGAAGGCCAGCGGAGCCACAATAAGCGGCGTGGCGATGAGCGCACGCGGGCCGTTGAAACCCAAGCCAAGCGGCACACCGATGCCGTACACATAGGTCGAAAGCGCGGTCTGATAACCGAGGTAGGCCGTGCGGTTGGCCGCCGAACCGGAAGCCTTGCGGGGGGAACCCTTGCTGCCGCCGCCGGAACCGGTGCCCGTGCCGGGGTCGTCAAGCCAGCCGCCGCCCGAGGTGCGGGCGGCAGACCTGAAATCAAAAACGTCCGCCCCGCCGCGCGACGTGGCGTTGGAGAAGGTTTGGGCGGCGACCAAGGCCGCCCCGCAAAGCATCAAAACTGGAAGTATCCGCATGCGCGAAAGCTAGAAATCCACCAGTTCCACATCGAAAATGAGCGTGGCGTTGGGGGGGATCACATCGCCCGCGCCGCCTTCGCCGTAGCCCAAATGCGGCGGAATGATCAAGGTGCGCTGTTCGCCCTTGCGCATGTCGAGGAAGGCCTCGTCCCAGCCCGCGATCACCTGATGCTCGCCCACCACGAACTCGAACGGGGTGCCGCGGTCGCGCGACGAATCGAATTGCGTCCCGTTCACCAGTCGACCGGTGTAATGGGCCTTCAGCCGCGTGCCGGCCTTTGGCTTTTCGCCCTTGCCTTCTTTGCGCACGAAATATTTCAGCCCAGAAAAGGTTTCCTTGGCGCCTTGTGAAAGGGCCTTCAGTTTGGCCACCTCCGCCTTCGCCTTGTTCGCCTCCAGATCCGCCTTATCCTTGAGGATCGCATCGAAGGCTGCGTCGGTGGCCTTGAAGGCGCGCGCCTGCGCACCCACGCGCACGATGCGGATCGAGTCGATCACGTCGCCGCCCTGAACCGCGTTCACCACGTCCTGGCCGCGCACCACCTTGCCGAAGATGCTGTGTTTGCCGTCGAGCCAAGGAGTTGGCACATGGGTGATGAAGAACTGGCTGCCGTTGGTGCCGGGGCCCGCATTCGCCATCGAGAACATGCCCGGACGGTCGTGCTTGAGCGACGGATCGAATTCATCTTGGAATTGGTATCCGGGACCACCGGAACCGTTGCCCGCGGGGTCGCCGCCCTGGATCATGAAGTTCGGAATCACGCGGTGGAACGTCAGCCCGTCGTAAAAGAATTTCGAGGCTTTGCGGTTGTGCGTCTTGGTGCCTTCGGCGAGGCCGACGAAGTTGGCGACCGTCAGCGGCACCTTCTCGTATTCCAGCTTGCCCGTGATCACGCCTCTCGACGTATACACGTTGGCGTAAAGCCCGGTGGGCAGAGGGGCATCCTTGCCTTCGGCCGCGGCGGACAAAGCGAAGGCCGAGAGTGCGAAAAACGTGACGATGGATACAAGCTTGGCGAATTTCATGGAAACCTCCGGGGAGCGTCAATCTTTAGCAAAATCCGGTCGCGGACACGGGGCCGGGCAGCAATATCCAACGAATCCGGTGATTTTACCACAAATTTTGGGGGATGGTCGAGGTTCCATGGAAACCCGGCTGCGACGGGTTGCTGCGGGGGACGGATGGGGTCCGTTGATGATCGCCCGAACGATGCAGGGGTAATTCATGAATTACCCCTGCAACCGGAACAATCCGCCTTGGCGGATTATTCCGGCTTCATCAATGGAAACAACAGAACGTCCTTGATGGTCGCGCTGTCGGTCAACAGCATGATCATACGATCGATGCCGATTCCCACGCCGCCCGTTGGGGGCATTCCGTATTCCAGGGCACGGAGGAAGTCCTCGTCGAGCGGATGGGTTTCGTCTTCGCCGCCGCGTCCGCGCTCTACTTGCTGAACCAGCAACGCGCGTTGCTCGATCGGATCATTCAATTCGGAATAGGCGTTGCCCACTTCCCAACCATTGACGTACGGCTCAAACTGCTCCACCAAGGTCGGATCGTCGCGATGCACCTTGCACAGCGGGGTGCTCTCGCGCGGGTGATCAGTGATGAACACCGGACCATCAAGGTGCGGTTCGCACAGCGTCTCGAACAAACCCTTGATCGCGAGCCCGCGCATCCACAAGTTGCCCTTGAGCTCCACGTGGTGCTTTGAGCACTCGGCCTTGATCTGCTCGTCGCTGAGCGCGTCCACATCGAGATCCGCGTATTTCTTGATCGCCTGCTTCACGGTCATGCGCGGCCACGGCGGCGCAAGGTCGAACTCTTTGCCCTGGAACGTGCACTTGGTCGAGCCGTTGGCCGCCACGCAAGCCGCAGCGTACAGGTTCTCGAAATGCACCATCATGTCGTTATAGTCCGACCAGGCTTCGTAAAACTCGAGCAGCGTGAACTCGGGATTGTGGGTGCGGTCGATGCCTTCGTTGCGAAAGTCCTTCGCGAACTCGAACACCTTGGGAAAGCCGCCCACAATGCAGCGCTTGAGGTAGAGTTCGTTCGACACGCGCAGGTAGAGCGGAATGTCGAGCGCGTTGTGATGCGTCAAAAACGGGCGCGCGTTCGCGCCGCCGTAGATGGACTGCAGCACGGGTGTTTCGACTTCCAGAAATCCCTTGGTGATCAGGTATTCGCGGATGGCCTGCAGCACGCGCGAGCGCTTTAAAAAGGTGGCGCGCACGTTGTCGTTAAGCGCGAGATCGACGTAGCGTTGGCGGTAGCGCGTTTCGACGTCCTTGAACTCGTCGAAGATCACCTTGTTGCCGTGCTCGTCGGTTTTTTCCTTCGGAATCGGCAGCGGGCGCACGGCCTTCGAAAGCAGTTCGACTTCCTTCGCCTGCACGCTGAACTCGCCGGTCTTGGTGCGGACCATCGGTCCCTTCACGCCCACCCAGTCGCCGATGTCGAGCATCTTCACCAGGTCGAATCCGTCTTCGCCCACGCCGTCCTTCTGAATCATGGCCTGCATGCGGCCGAAGCCGTCCTTCAGGTGGATGAAGGCGATCTTGCCCTTGAGGTTGTAGCGAATCACCCGGCCCGCGTAGGCCACGGTTTCACCGGAAGCAAGCAGGTCCTCTTCCTTCGCCTTCAGCGCATCGCTGTCGTGCGTCAGGGGGAAGCGGTAAGGATAGGGGTTGATCCCCTTTTCGCGCAATTTCGCAAGCGTGTCGAGTCGCGCCTCGACTTGGTCGTTGGTTTCCATGGATTCGGGCAATTTAGCAACAGGGACGGGCGCCTGGGTCTATGCCGGGGGATTCTTTCGGCGCCACCTTTGGCCTCACCCCCAACCCCTCTCCAACAAAGTTGGAGAGGGGAGTACCACTGATGAGTTGGCGAAAGCTCTTCGTCGACGAAGTAGCGCGGTGGGGATGCCCCGCCGTGGCCCCACGCGCCCTCCTAAGGCGCTTCCTGATTCTCCGCATCGAGCGCCAGCAGATAGGCGTTGATGAACCCGTCCAGGTTGCCGTTCAGCACGCCCTGCGCGTCGGAGGTCTCATAGTCGGTGCGCACGTCCTTGACCATCTGGTACGGCTGCAACACATACGAACGAATCTGGCTGCCCCACTCGATTTTGAGTTTGGAGGCCTTCTTCGAATCGCGCTTCGCCTCTTCCTCTTCCTTGATGTGCTGGTAGACGCGGGAGGTCAACAGCTTCATCGCACTCGCCCGGTTCTTGTGCTGGCTCCGCTCGTTCTGACAGGCCACTACGATCCCCGTGGGAATGTGGGTCATACGCACGGCCGAGTCTGTTTTGTTGATGTGCTGTCCGCCCGCACCGCCGGCACGAAAGGTGTCGACCTTGATATCCTTCTCGTCGATTTCGAGTTCGATGTCATCGAGTTCAGGATACACGTGAACCGATGAGAAAGAGGTATGGCGGCGCGCATTCGCGTCGAACGGCGAGATGCGCACCAGACGGTGCACGCCATTCTCGGCCTTCAAATACCCGTACGCGAAGTCGCCGTGCACTTCGAGCGTCACGCCCTTGATGCCGGCCTCTTCGCCTTCTTGCAGATCGAGCACTTCGTACTTGAAGCCGCGTTTGGTCATCCAGCGCGTGTACATCTCGTACAACATGCGGGTCCAGTCCTGGCTCTCGGTACCGCCCGCCCCGGAGGTGACCGACAGAATCGCGGGACGGCTGTCGTTCTCGCCGCCCAGCATTTTCTTCAGTTCGATATCGGTGAGGCGCTGCTCCAAGCCCGCGGCGGATGCTTCGATCTCGGCGAGCATCCCCTCGTCTTTTTCCTCGGCGGCCATCTCCGCCAAACCGGCAGCCTCTTCGACTTCACGGTGAACAGAAGCCCATCCTTCGATCCAATCCTTCAGGCCTTTGATTTCCTTCTGGACTTTCTGGGCCTTGATGGCGTCATCCCAGAATTCCTGGGTCGACGCCTGACGTTCTAAAAGGGCGAGTTCTTCTTCTTTGCTGGGGATGTCAAAGATACCCCCGTAGTTTGAGGACCCGCGCGCGCAGTTTTTCGATGCTTTCCATGGGGGGCAAAGGTAGGAACACCCCGGGCCCGTTCCCAGTTTCCCAGTTTGCGGCGTTGAAAAGCGGGAGTTCAGGCTCCGGGATTTTCCCGGTGGTCCCGATGGTCGCGATTGTCCCGCTGATCCCGATTATCCCGTCTATCTCGGCAATAGTCGGCCAATACGCGTCCGAATTTGAGGGCGACAACGACCACGATCAGGTAGGAGCATAGGCGGAAACGCAGCCATGCCCGCACCGGATGGATCGCCGCCTCCTCGCGGGTTTGCGCCATTCAGCGCGCTGTTGCTCGATGTGCTTTTACCGCACTGCGAAAAGGCTGTCGCGATGAATCACTTCCCGCAACGCTTCCAAATCGATGGAGGCGAACTCGGTGCACGGAAGCCGCGATTCCAGGACCAACCCGGAAATCTCCGCCTCGCACAAACGCACTTTCACCGTTCTGTTCTCCGGGCCGGTCGCATTCGCTCCGGACTCCTGCATGCCCGAGGCGATTTGGGATTTTACTGTAGCGACGTGCTGCTGGATTTTGGGAAGGATTTCCTCACGCACCCGGATGGATCCGATTTCCTTCTTTCGATACGACTTGTAAATGTCGGCGGTTCCTTCCGCCACCGAATTCGAGACCCGTCCTCCCAAAACGAATTCATCCACCATCGCGTCCGCTGCGTTGCATCCGGCGAATAACTTGTCCACGGGACGTTCGCCCAAGGTCAGCTGTTCCCTCCGCAGCGTCACATCGAGAATCTGCAGACCCGAAAGGAATTTGCGCGCCGCCACGCATTTCGCTTCGGATCCGGTTTGAAGGGGAGGCTTCGCAGGGGCGGTTTGCGAATCCTGCGTAACCGGATAGTTTCCGCAGGTGCGCGCATACCGGGTGAATTCCTCGATCCGCTTGAACTCCGCCAGAATATCCTCCGTCGGCATCAGCGAGTCCAGTTTGGCGATCCCGAGGCTCCGGGCCTGCCTTTGATTGGTGCCGATGCGTTTGGTCAGCAAGTTCTGGCTGACGTTCAGAAAGTTGTGATGCACCTCATTGCTGGTAAAGAACAGGACGAGGGCGACGGCGGCGAGCGGAAAATAGACGGTATCGATCCAGTCCCAAACAGGGAGACTGTAAAAGCGGATTCCCGCCCAAGCGGCAAGCCCGAGCGAGGCAAGCGCAAAGAGGAAGATCGACATCGTGTTCCTGACTGATACGGCGTTCGGTTCATTTGAATTTTAACAATCAAGGAGGGCCACCGACACCCGTCCCGATGGCTTAGATTTAAGAACACACCGAGGAGGCATCATGAACACGCATCCGAGCCCCCGCATCGACTATTTCGAGTTCAACGTCTCCGACATCCCGCGAGCCCGTACGTTCTATGCGAACGCGTTCGGCTGGACCTTTACCGATTTCGGCCCGCACTACTGCGAGTTTTTCGACGGCCGCCTGCGCGGCGGATTGACAACCCAGGGTTCGCGCAATCCGGGAGGTCCGTTGATCGTGTTACATACTGTAAGTTTGGAAGAGACCATCAACCGCATTGAAAAGGCAGGCGGCAAAATCTCGCGGCCGACCTTCGAATTCCCGGGGGGACGGCGCTTTCACTTCACGGATTTGGACGGGTATGAATTGGGCGTTTGGAGCGCACACTAGTCGTGAAAGTACGGGTCGCGAAAACGTTCTTCGCGATCCGAATCAAATCCGAACCGGCAATCCCGCCTTCGCCATCTCGCTCTTAATCGCACCAACGGTATACGTCCCGTAGTGCACCATGCTAGCGACCAGCGCCGCGTCCGCTTTTCCGACAGTCAGCACGTCCATCAAATGTTGCGGCGTGCCCGCGCCGCCCGAGGCGATCACCGGAATGCCCACTGCCTCGGAAACCTTGCGCGTCAATTCGAGATCGTAGCCTACCTTGGTGCCGTCGGCATCGATGCTGTTGAGACAGATCTCCCCCGCCCCAATTTTCTCGGCTTCAATCGCCCAGGCCACAGCGTCCTTGCCCACCGGTGTGCGCCCGCCCTGGATCACCACTTCGTAACCCGACGGATACTTCGGGTCCGCGGACCTACGCGCATCCATGCCCAGCACCACGCATTGGTTCCCGAAGGCGCGGGCACCGTCGCGGATGATGCCCGGATTCCGGACCGCCAACGAATTGACCGATACCTTTTCAGCCCCGGCCAACAATACCTCGCGCATGTCTTCGAGGTTGCGGATGCCCCCGCCGACGCTGAACGGAATAAACACCTCGCGCGCCACATCGCGCACCATGCCGATGTCTATAGGGCGGTTCTCGGCAGAAGCCATGATGTCGTAGAACACCAGCTCGTCGACACCGTCGCGGTAATACTGCGCGGCCATCTGCACGGGATCGCCGAGATCGACGTTACCCGCGAACTTCACGCCCTTGGTCACCTTGCGGTTGCGCACGTCGAGGCAGATGATGAGGCGCTTCGTCAGCATTACGTCCCGTCCCAGGCGCAAAAGTTTTTGAGCAGGCGCAGCCCCGCTTCGCCGCTTTTCTCGGCGTGGAACTGGCAGGCCACCACGTTGCCCCGCGCGTAGATCGCCGGAAACGTGACGCCCGCATAATCCGTGACGCCGAGCGGCGACGTCGGATCGTCGAGCTGGGGATAATACCCGTGCACGAAGTAAAAGTGCGAGCCGGTCGGAAGGCCCTGCAATACCGCATGGTCGCGCGTGAAGCGCACGGCATTCCAACCCATGTGGGGGATTTTCACGCCAGGCGCGGGCGTGAAGGCTGCGACACGACCTGGAAAAATGCCGAGACAGGCGGTGCCGCCGTCCTCTTCGCTCGAGCCCAGCAGGATCTGGCACCCGATGCAGATGCCGAGGAACGGCTTGCCCGTTTGCGTGAAATCGATCACGGCTTGCGTCAATCCGAGATCGCGCAAGCCTTCCATCGCCGAACCCGCGGCGCCCACGCCCGGAAATATCAGACGCTCCGCATCGGCGATCACCGCCGGGTCGCGCGAGATCACGGCCTCCACGCCCACGGCGCGAAGAGCCAATTGTACGGACGTAAGATTGCCCGCGTTATAGTCGACGATGACGATCAAGGGGAGGTTATCCCCGGTGCGTGAATTTGACGCGCTCCGACAGCGGGGTTTCTTCCCCCGCCGCGCCCGGTACGTCGCCCTCGAGCTCAAAGCCCATGTCGCGGATCATCTCCACGTCGAGGTTGCCGGCCTGGCCTTCGGTGGTGAGGTAGTCGCCCACGAAGATCGAGTTCGCCGCATACAGCCCCAGCGGTTGCAGGCTGCGCAGGTGCAGCTCGCGGCCGCCCGCGATGCGCAGCGTGGAACGCGGATTCAAAAAGCGGAACAGCGCGAGAATGCGAAGGCACTGGATCGGCGTCAGTTCCTGCTTGCCCACGAAAGGCGTGCCCGGCACAGGCACCAGGAAGTTCACCGGAATCGATTCCACCTGCATTTCGCGCAGGCGCGACCCGACTTCGAGAATGTCCTCGGCGGTTTCGCTCATGCCGAACAGGGCGCCGCTGCAAGCCGAAATGCCTGCCTTCTGCACCTTCGACACCGTGTCGAGGCGGTCGGCGAAGGTGTGCGTGGAGCAGACCTCGTCGTAGTGGCGCTCCGAGGTGTTCAGATTGTGGTTGTACGCCGTCACGCCGGCTTCTTCGAGCTTCTCGGCCTGGCCTTCCTTAAGCAGGCCGAGGCAGGCGCACAATTCGAGTTGCGGATAAGTCTGGCGCACCTGACGGATGGCGGTGGCCACCGAATTCACATCCTTGTCGGTGGGGCCGCGCATCGAAGCCACCATGCAAAGACGGGTTGCCTTGTTCGCAATTGCCTTTTCCGCGGCTTCAAGAATATCGTCGGGACCCATGAGCTTGTACTTGTCAACCGGCGCGTCCGAAACACGAGACTGCGAGCAATAACCGCAATCTTCGGCGCAAATGCCGCTCTGCACGTTGAGGAGAAAGTTCAGTTTGACGCGCTTGCCGAAAAACTCCTGCCGCACGCGGAAGGCCCCCTGCATCAAGGTCAGGATGTCGTCGGCGGGCCAACTCAAAACAGCGAAAGCCTCCTCACGGGAAAGCTCTTCACCTGCGATGCTCTTTTCAGCCAAATCCTGAGCGAATTGAGCGGAATTCAGCAAGGAAGCGCGGGTTTCAACGGCAGAAACGGTCATAAATCCTCCGGGGCAAAATATAGGATAGGCAGGGGAGCAAAATCACCCGAAATTGGGGATGGGCGCCCGAGGCCACGCGTGCTGTAATGGCCAATGGCGCCACCTTCGCAGACACTCCACCTGTCGCGGACAAAGGACTATTCCCCAAACGCGCGCTTTAGGAACAGCGACACCCGGTTGATCATCGTCGGGGCGACGAAGGCAGCCCCGCCGTGATCCGCGCCCGACACGGGCACGAACTCGACCCAGCCGCCGGCCACCTGCAAGGCCGAGTCGAGAGAAACGGATTGCGAAAACGGAACCGTCGAATCAGCGAGCCCGTGCGTGATGAAAAACGGCGGGTCACCGGGTGACGCGTAGGTCACGGGGCTGGCGAGGCGCGCGCGCTCCAAACACTTCGCCACCCCACAGCCGAGGAGTTGCCCGACGGACGACCACGGCGTCCAGCGGCGCGGCACAAACTCCAGAAAATTCGTCGGGCCGTAATAGTCCACCACCGCGCGTACACGGCTGGTTGTACCCGTATCCGCGCCGACGCGGCCCTCAAGGCTGTCACCGGGCGACGTTACACCGAGCATGGCCGCAACATGCGCACCCGCCGAGGTGCCCCAAGCCACCACGCGCGCGGTATCGAGACGCAGCACCTCGGCATGCGCGCGCAACCAACGCACCGCCGCTTTCGCGTCGTAAAGTTGCGCGGGCCACGGTGCCTGCTGGCTCAAGCGGTAGTCGATGCTCGCCACCACGTATCCCGAATCGAGCAAGGGGAGCGCCGGGCATTCTTCACTGCGGCTGCCACCGCGCCATCCGCCGCCATGAATCCACAACAACACCGGACGTTGCGCCTCTCCGGAGACCATGGTGCTGTCCTGACCGCTCTTCTCATAGCGCGGCGGCGGAAGGTGCAAATCGATCTTCAGATCGAAGGTGTCAACGCGGGCATAGGTGGCGACCAAGTCAGGAAGGCGCGTCTGACTTGTGGCCTTCCCAAGGGTGCCAAAGAGAGCGAGAAAAATGATGAGCCGAGGCGGACCCATGATTCGCATCGTTCGCAAGGCACGGACGATTCGGATCGTCCTGACGGTAGGCACGAAACACACGAAATAACTCCCTGGGAAATCCAAACAAAGGGACAAGAAGTTGCCCAAAGGGCGAAAATACCTTTTCGGGATCCAACCCCTCCAATTTTTCAATTTTTAAGGATTTTCCCTACTTTTCGCCTAAATTCCCGATTCGATTCATTTTGAGACCTAGACACGATTTCGATCCATCTTTTTGGGGACAAAATAAACCAAGACAAATAGTCGTTTAAAGGCGCTTTGTCCCCGCAACTTGGTATTTGATAGGTGTCGAACGGCCCTTCCTCCAACCCCAAACTCCCCATGAAAACCTTTCATTCTGTCGCAACCGGTATCGTTTTCCTTCTTGCAGCCGGTTTCGCCACCGAAGCGCGCGCCCAACAAGACAGCACCTTTCCCGACGGCGCGTCCTTCGATGCGTTGATCGGCGGAGATTCCACGGCGACTACCGCACCGGAGATCGCGGGCGCGTCCGGCGATCACGCCTATGGGCTTCTGCCCGATCATATCGGCCCCATGGAATCCTTCATGTGGTCGGAGCACGGCCTCATGCGCAGAACTTTCGATATGCCGCTCACGCGCGAAGAGCGTGAAAAAGAATTGAGCTTCCGCCGCACCATGTTAAAAGTCCACCAGATCGGCGGATTCACAACGCTTGCCGCTCTCATCGGAACGGTAGCGTTAGGACAAATGGCCTACAACGGAAACCAAGGTGCGGGTGATCTCCATGGAGCCATGGCGGGAGCGGCCATCGCCTCGTATTTCACAACGGCAAGCCTCGCCATCTTTACACCTCCCCCCGCCATTCGACGCGGCGAATGGAGTACCGTCTCCACACATAAACTTCTGGCCACGATCCATTTCACCGGCATGTTGCTTACCCCGGCGATCGGCGCGTCGATGGGAAACAACCAGGATGCCAGAAGGCTGCATCTGGTTTCCGCATATACAACAACCACCGCTTTCGCGGCGGCATTGCTCGTCGTCACGCTGTAACCCAATAAACCCAACACCCGGAGACCTGCGATGAAAGTTCTGCATCAAGGATTATTGGCCGCCGCTACGCTGGTCTTCGCGATCGGCAACGTATCGGCCAAGGTCTACAACGCGCTGCCCGAAGAATCGGTGATTTCCTATCACATGGTCCACAAAATGCACGAGTTCACCGGCGTCAGCAAAAAGTTCCGCTGCGCCGTCGATCTGCCCGAAGACACGCTCAAGGCGCGCATCTACGTCAAGGCGGGCATCGTCGAATTCAATAGCGGCAACTCCAGCCGCGACGGCAACATGCTCGAAGTCACCGAGGCGGCGAAGTATCCCTATGTGGAGTTCGCCAGCGATTCTGTGCGCAAAGGCGGCATGGATGACAAGGGTCAGCAGCTGTGGCGCGTGTTCGGTCGTCTCTCCTTTCACGGTGTGAAGAAGCCCGTGAACTTTCTGGTGCGCCCCCTAATCGGCGGTGGCAAGGTGCGCATCGAGGGCATCTTCGACATCAGCCTCACGGAGTTCAAGATCGAGCGTCCCAGCTTGCTGATGATTCCGGTGGACGATGCCTTGCAGATCCGCATCAGCGTGGTCGCCAACGGGCCGTAACGTGGTGCGCCGGACTGCAGGCGCGCGACTTCTAGACCTCTAACTTCCGTAGGCTGCGCGCGAGGCTGCATAAACCGCGGCCACGGCATCCGCCACCACGGGAATATCAGCAGGCGTATTCCCGAACCCCAATGAAAAGCGCAACGACGACGAGGCCTCTTCCGTCGAGCGCCCCATCGCGAGCAAAACCTCCGATGGCTTCACCGATCCCGAAGCGCAGGCCGAACCCGCCGATACCGCCATGCCGCGTAGATCGAGCGCCATCACCAGCACATCGCCACGCGCCCCCGGAAAGGTGACGTGCAAGGTATTGGGAAGACGTTCAACCGGATGATCGACATTCTGTGCGGTCACCTGAAGGTTCGGGATTCGCTGCAAAAGCGCGGACTGCAGCGCGTCGCGCAAAACGCCGGCGCGCGCGCGCTCGGCATCACCGTGCGCGCGCCACCACGCTGCGGCGGCACCCAAGGCCGCGATCCCGGGCGTGTTCTCGGTGCCGCCGCGCAGGCCGCGCTCCTGTCCCCCGCCGCGCACCAAGGATTCGACCGTAACGCCTTTGCGCACGTAAAGGGCTCCCGCTCCCTTCACTCCGCCAATTTTGTGCGCGGCAAAGGCCGCGAGGTCGACGTTCAGGGCTTTGACATCCACCGGAATTTTTCCGAGCGACTGGGTCATGTCGCAAAAGAACGTGATGCTCTTTGCTTTTAACAGTGAGCCTATGGCGGCGATCGGTTGCACCGTGCCGACTTCGTTGTTGGCGTGCATGACGGCACAAAGCACCGTGTCGGGGCGCAGCGCCGCCACGACGGACTCCGGCGCGATCACGCCGTCGCCGTCGGGATCGACCCAGGTGATTTCCCATCCGTCTTCAACGAGCGCGCGCAACACGGCCTTGACGGCGGAGTGTTCGAGCGCGGAGGCAACGAGGTGTCGGCCTTTGTTTTTTTGGGCGCGCGCAGCACCGAGGATCGCAAAATTGCAGGCTTCGGTGCCCCCGCCGGTGAAGATGATTTCTTGCGGTGCGGCGTGAATGAGCGCGGCCAGTTCTTCGCGCGCGTTTTCAATCTCGACCTTGGCCGTGCGGCCGGACGTATGCAGGCTGGAGGCGTTGCCCCAGGCCTCGTTCGCCACGCGCGCAAGGGAAATCAGCGCCTCGGGAAGCGGCGGCGTAGTGGCGTTGTGATCGAGGTAAATCATGGAAAGGGAATAGTAGGCATCCGGAAAACGGGAGGGTAAATCAACACAACATCACAGCAACACAACAATAAAACACAGGGGTCGGAACCGTCCGGCCAATCCTTGCGGCTTATTGCTGTGATGTTGTGTTGCTGCGTTGCCCCTAGTCCACTCCACCGATTCCCGAAAAATGGGGTGTCTGGGAATAAACCGCTCAGAATTAAGGAAATTCGACGAAAATATTCTATACAAAGGTATTGTCCTAACTATTTTCTGGTTGTAACTTAGGTCTATGCCTAACAGTTCACCGGATCTGAATCGAGTCTTCCGCGCTCTCGCGGATTCGACCCGGCGCACGGTGCTGGAACGCTTGAGTCACGGGCCCGCCACGGTGGGCGAACTGGCGAAGGCGTTCGAAATGGCATTGCCCTCGTTCCTGCAGCACATCGACGTGTTGGAGGAGGCGGGTTTGACCACGTCGGAGAAACAGGGACGCGTGCGCATTTGCAGCATCGCTCCCGCGGCGCTCGACGTGGGGGAAGGTTGGATGCGAAGTTTGCGCGGGCTTTGGCACCGCCGGGCGGATGCACTGGAAGCATACCTGGAACAATTCAAAAACCCTGAAGGAGAATCACCATGAAGATTCACCTAGAAACCACCGTCGCCGCGCCCATCGCGCGCGTATGGGAAGCCTACACCACGCCCGCCGACATCGTGCACTGGAACAGCGGCCACCCGGACTGGCATACGCCCTCTGCCAGCGTGGACCTGCGTGTGGGTGGCGCGTTCACCTCACGCATGGAAGCGAAGGATGGGAGTATGGGCTTCGATTTCGCTGGAACCTATACCAAGGTCGAGAAAAACAGTCTAATCGAATACGCCTTCGGCGACCGCGCGGCGACCGTGTCCTTCTCGGAGGGTCCGAACGGTGTCACTGTGGGTGTCGATTTCGACGGGGAGGAAGAAAACCCCGTGGAAATGCAGCGCGTCGGATGGCAGACCATTTTGGACAACTTCAAGAATCACGCGGAAAAAACCGCGAAGTAAACAGCACCTCCATCCAAAATCCGATCCGCAAGGAAATAAATCATGACCACCGAAAATACCTACGACCTCGTTCTCGAACGCTTCGTCGACGTGCCGCCCGCCAAGGTTTACGAAGCGTGGACCACGCCTGAAATCCTGATGAAATGGTTCTGCCCCGATCCGTGGAAGGTCGTTGCGTGTGAAGTGAACCTTGTACCGGGCGGCGCCTTCAACACCACAATGCAAGGCCCCGATGGAACGCAGTTCCCGAACATGGGCTGCGTGCTCGAAGCCGTTCCCGGTCGCAAACTCGTTTTCACCGACGCTTTATTGGCTGGATTTCGCCCCTCTGCAAATCCGTTCATGACGGGGATCGTGGAGATCATTCCCGAAGGCAACGGTACGCGCTATCGCGCGACGGCGTTGCACAAGGATGAAGAGACGAAGAAGAAGCACGAGGAGATAGGCTTCCACGAGGGTTGGGGCAAGGCACTCGAACAGCTCGTCGAAGTGATTCAGGGAACGCGAGGTTAAAATCTGAAATATGAAATCGGAAATATGAAAAAAGAGATTGGGCAATCTTAGGTTTAATTAGATGTCCAGTTTCTGATTTCTGATTTCTGATTTCGTTTTTTACAGCTCCACCCGCTGCCCTTGCTCGGGCACCATCGCGTCGAAGCCGAGCTCCTCGCTGATGCGACGGCGCAAGGCATCGGCGGCGGTGGGTTCGCCGTGCACCACGAATACCTTCTTCGGGCGCTTGGGGATTTTCCCCAACCAGGCGATGAGGCCCGTGGCATCGGCGTGCGCGGATGCGTTTTCCAGCTGCGCCACTTCGCAGAGGATGTCGACGTATTCGCCGTGCATTTTCAGGCGGCGGTTGCCGGCCACCAGATCGGCGCCGCGCGTACCGGCGGCTTGGAAGCCCGCGAACAGGATGAGGCTGCGGGAGTCGCCCGCGACGCTGCGAATGTGATGCAGCACGCGGCCGCCGGTGGCCATGCCCGAGGCACTGAGGATGATGCACGGCTCCTTGCGGGCCTGTAATTTTTCGGACTCGTCGCGATCGTTCACATAATGCGCGAAGGAAAACGCCTCTTCACAGCCTCCGGCATCGAGGCAATGATCGGCGGCATGCAGGGCGTAAAGTTGCGTGGCGCTGGTGGCCATGGGGCTGTCCACGAACACGGGAAGCTGCGGAATCCGCTTTTGCCGCAGCAGTTCATGGATGTACCACAACAGGTTTTGCATGCGCCCCACCGCGAAGGAGGGGATCACGATTTTTCCGCCGCGTGCAGATACGGCGTTGATATGCCGCTCGAGGGTTACGAGCGGATCCTCGGGCGAATGTTCGCGGTTCCCGTAGGTCGACTCGATCACCACGTAGTCGGCAGCGGCGGGCGGTTGCGGGTCGGCGAGGAGCGGGTCGCCGTGACGTCCCAGGTCTCCGGAAAACACGATGGAGGTGCCGCCGGCAGTGATGCACGCGGAAGCCGCTCCGAGAATGTGCCCGGCATGTCGCAGCGAGATGTCGAACCCGCCTGGTGCGCGGAGAGCTTGTTCCCACCCCGCCGCTTTGAAGTGCGTGAAGCATTTCTCCACGTCGCGGGCGGTGTACAGCGGTTTAGGATTTTTGTGCTTGGAGAAACCACGGCGCTTGGCGAACTCGGTTTCTTGTTCCATCAGTTTGGCCGAGTCCGGGAGCAGAATGCGCAGCAAGTCGAGCGTAGCGGAGGTCGCGATGATCGGCCCCCCGAACCCTTCCTTTACGAGCTTGGGCAAATACCCGCTATGGTCGAGATGGGCATGGGTGACGAGCACCGATCCGATCTTGGCGGGAGGGAACGGAAAGTCGGCCCAGTTGCGGAGGCGGAGTTGTTTGAGACCCTGAAATAGCCCGCAGTCGACCAGCAGACGGTTGCGGCCGTTTTCGAGGAGGTGCCGGGACCCTGTGACCGTGCCTGCGGCACCGAGGAAGGTGATGTTCATGCTTTGAATATACGGTTGTCCCGTGTTCAGGAGTGAAGGAAACGCGGGAATACGGGGGCTTTCTGGAACCTTTCTGGATGCTTTCCGGGAGAGCAAATCTTGTAGATTATGAGGATACTTTCCCCGGAGATTTCTCGTGAAAAAGCTCGCCCTCGTTCTCGGTTTGGTTTTAGCCTTCGTTCTCGGTTTCGCCGTTCACGGCATCGCGGAACGTTGCATGCATCGCTGCGGACCGCACGGCGGCGCCTCGTGTTCGCGTCACGGTGGCATGATGGGCGGCATGGGCATGGGCGGTCACGAGGCCTGTGAGCGCCACGGCAACATGGGCGCGATGGGAGAGGTGGGCGATCACGAGGGTTGCACGCGCCACGGCATGATGGATTCGACCTCCGGCGCGGCGGCGGACAACGAGATCACGGTCGGTGGCAAGAGCGGTGAAGACAAAGTGTGCTGCAAGAAAAACGCGGAGAAGTAGTCGCCGTCAACACTTTGGGTTGAAAAAAAGCCTCGGCTCCCAAAGGGACGGAGGCTTTTTTGTTGGGATCAGATGGCGCATCCGCCGAATGAAACTACCCTCTGCTAATCTGGGCGACAACCCACTCAGCACCGAGATTCTGGAAGCCGAGCGCCACCAGAAGTTTCGAGCGGCCCGACTTGGCCACGCACAACAGTTTCTCGATCGTATAGCCTTCTTCTTTGCACAAATCGCGGAAGTCGTCGAGGCTGAAAAGGTGGATGTTCGGCGTGTCGTACCAATGGTGCGGCAACGCGCGCGTGACGGGCATGGAGCCACGCAGCATGAGAGAAATGCGGTTTCCCACATGCCCGAAGTTCGGGAAGGCCACAATCGCGCGCGGCGCGACGCGGAGGATTTCGCGTAGCACGTCGCGGGGATGTTTCATCTCCTGCAAGGTGCGGTTCAGCACGGCGTAATCGAAGGAGTCGTTCTCGAAAAACGCCAGGCCGTGATCCACGTTGGCCTGCAGCACCGGCACGTTCTTGCGCAGGCACTGTACCACGTGATGCAGATCGCGGTCGATGCCGATGCCGGTCACGTCGCGGGCCCAGAACAGCGCGTCCACGAAGCTTCCGTCGCCGCAGCCGAGGTCGAGGATGTGACTGCCCGGTTTGATCAACTTCGCCAAGGCATCGAACTCCACCGAAGCGCCGCCGTTACGCACGCGCTTGGGCAAGGGGCGCGGCGCGTTCAGGGCGGGCTGATGTAAAAATCCGCGGATCACCGCCGAAAGATGTTCGACCTCGAGCAAAAAGGCGTCGTGCCCGTGGGGCGAATGCAGTTCGGCCACCGAGGCGACCTTCTTCAGTTTCAGCAAGGTCTTTCCCAATTCGCGCGTCTGCTCGGGCGGGAACAGCCAATCGGAAGACAGCGCCACCAGCAGGAATTCGGCCGAAGCGTTGCGGAAGGCGTTTTCGAGCGAACCGTGACGCGATACCAGATCGAAGCGGTCCATGGCATAGGTGATATGCAAATAGGAGTTCGCATCGAAGCGCTTCACGAACGCATCGCCCTGGTAATTCAAATAGCTCTCGACCTCGAAACCGGTTTGAAACCCGGACTCAAGATCCGTGGACTCCGCACCCGGACGCACGTTGCGGCCGAATTTCTGGTGCATCGCCACCGCGGACAAATAAGTGATATGGCCGATCATGCGGGCGTAGGCGAGGCCGCCGTCGGGACGCGAGGGTTTGTCGTAGTAATCGCCGCCGTGGAAGTTCGGATCGTTCACGATCACCTTGCGACCGATCACCTCGAAACCGAGGGACTGCGCCGACAAGCTCGCCGAAGCCGCGATGCACAGGCATTTGCGCAGCTTGTCGGGATAGCTCACCGACCATTGCAACGCCTGCATGCCGCCCATGCTTCCACCGATCACCGCCTCCAAAACATCGATACCCAAATACTCCACCAGCAAGCGCTGGGCGTGCACCATGTCTTCGACGGTGATTTTCGGAAAGGAGGAGCCGTAGGGCTTGCCCGTTCCCGGGTCGATCGAACCTGGGCCGGTGGTGCCCTTGCAACCGCCCAGCATGTTCTGAGCGATCACGAAATACCGGTCGGTATCGATCGCCTTGCCCGGGCCGATCATGTCGTCCCACCAGCCGGGTTTCGCTTCGCCTTCGTGCCAGCCGGCCGCGTGCGCATCGGTGGTGAGGGGCGAACAGATGAAGATCGCGTTTGAGCGGTCGGCGTTCAGCGTCCCGTAGGTTTCGTACGCGATGTCGAGTGCCTTCAGGCCGTGGCCTGAAACCAGTCGAAAGCCGCCCGCAGACAGCGCGATGGACGCGATGCGGGTTTGCGCCAAAAGGCGGGGAACGGAGACGTCATCATTCATGGGATGAAGCAAATCTAGATAGAGGACGAGGCGCCCGGATCACGTAGTTGCTGGGGCCAACCACACTATTTCGCGGACACAACCCTCACCCCGACCCTCTCCCAGAGGGAGAGGGAGGAGCACTACTACCTTGTCGATATGCCCGAACTCCCAGAAGTCGAAACCATCCGCCGCGCCTTGGTCGAGCCCTTGACCGGGCGTCGCATCCTTTTAGCGGAATTGCGATTGCCGCGCCTGTTGCTCGGGTTTCCCGCCGCCGATTTTTCAGCGAAGCTCAAGGGACAAAAAATCCGCGCCGTGATCCGCCGCGGCAAATATCTGGTGTTGGAACTCGACAAATACGCTTTGATCGTGCACTTGGGGATGACCGGACAATTGACCGCCGCGAGCCGTGACGCCACAGAAAACCCGAACTTTCACAAAACCGTTACTGGCCTTCAAAAACCCGTGGGCGTGCATCCGGTGGACAAGCACACACACCTGATTCTGCATTTGGATCAGGGAGGTCGATTGCTGTTCCGCGACCCGCGTACCTTCGGGAAACTGGTGCTCGTGCCCGGCCACAAATGGCGGGAGCATCCGCGCCTGAGTAAACTCGGTCCAGAACCACTCGAAATGAAAATCGCCGAGGTCGTTCCGACCTTTCCGAAGGATTCCATCCGGCCGGTCAAAGCGCTTTTGCTCGATCAGGAATTCCTCGCGGGTGTGGGCAACATCTACGCCGACGAAGCGCTGTTTCTGGCGGGAATTCATCCGCGGCGAAAAGTGAAAACGCTCAAACCCGCGGAAAAAACCGTGCTGCTTAAAGCCGTGCAAAGCGTGTTGCGCAAAGGCATCAAATATCAGGGCACCACGTTCTCGGACTATCGCAAACCCGACGGTGGCAAGGGCGGCAATTACGAACGCCTGATGGTGTACGGGCGCGGTGGCATGCCTTGTCGCATCTGCGGAACGACCTTGCATAAGACCGTTGTGGCGCAGCGCGGAACCGTATTTTGCCCCCTTTGCCAACCCCTCGCGAGCCCCCGGAAAAAGCCGGTTTAAACGAGGAAGGCGTGGACAAACGTCTGGAACCTTCGCATTATTCCCTCCATGGATACCGCGGCAAACATCGAGCGCGCCCTACTGGGGCAACTGCGGGCCGGGCATTCCGCCGAGACCTCGCCCTTGATTGCGCGCGTGTTGCGCAACAACCAGATTCTGCTGCATAATTTTCGTGCGGCTTCGATCAAGGATTGCCGGTGCACGCTGGAGGGCTGCGACAACGGCTTCTCCGTGCTGCTGATTCCCAACCAGACCTTGTACCCGAAATTCTGCGCGGCCCACCGCAGCGAGTACCGCCGTGAATTCCACAAGGAAAGATTGGCGAGCGCGGCAATCGCGTGATCCGGAAAATCCTGTTGCCTGCGGCCCTCGCGTGGGTCCGCACATTGCGTCCTCGCATCGATTTTATTCCCCCCCTCCCCACTTCGGGTATTCTCGTTCTTTGGCACGCAGACATGCTGCCGTGTTTGCGCGCTTTCGCGGGGCGCAAGATGCGGGTGTTGATCTCTTCAAGCAGTGACGGCGATTTGGGTGCGGAAGCTGCGCGCCGCCTCGGCTATCGGGTGGTGCGGGGGTCGAGCAGTCGCGGCGGGGTGAGCGCATTGAAGCGCATCGCGCGCGAGATGAATACCGATGGCGGATGGGTCGCGCTCGTCGCCGACGGGCCGCGCGGGCCGCGCGGTATATGCAAGCCGGGCGCGGTTTGGTTGGTGCAACAGACGGGGTTTCCGGTCGTTTGCGCCACCGCGAAGGCCCGCTTTGGCTTCACGCTCGCCGGCTGGGCGAAGGTGCGGATTCCACTGCCCTTTGCGCGTGTGAATATTTGTTTATCAGAGCCTTTCTACCCGGAATCGCCGATCGAAATCGAAAAGGCGATGCAAAAAACGGGGATCGGATTTTAATCGGCTCAACCGGTTGAATCCGTCGCGGACACCCGCCCGAATTTTTATCCTTGCCGTTGGTTCATGCGCCTCTTTCCTAGAGCATTGAGCACTATTCATTGATCATTGGTCCCTGTCCCCCGGAGTTCCCCCGTGCTTCCCTTTATCACCCTGGTCGCCTTTGACGTCGAAACCACCGGTCTGGAGGCCGAGAAGGAAGACATCATCGAATTGGCGGGGGTGAAGTTCACGCTGGCCCGCAAAGACGGGAAACTCGTTGCAGTGGAAACAGCCCAGTTCCAGAGCCTCGCCAAGCCGACCAAGATGATTCCCGAAGAGGCGACGCGTATCAATAAAATCACCAACCAGATGGTGGAAGACGCGCCCGAACTCAAAACCGTGCTGCAGGGTTTCTTCCGCTTTTGCGGCCTCAGTACCGTGCTGGTGGCGCACAACGCCGAGTTCGATACCAAGTTCGTGGCCAAAGGCATCCGCAAGCATGGCCTGGTGATGCCGCAGAATCCCGTGGTGGACAGCCTCAAATTCGTGCGCAAACTCATGCCGGAATATTCTTCGCACCGCCTCGGCGAAGTGGCGCGCAAGCTCGGCGACCAAACCAACCTCGCATTAAACCCCGAGGAACTGCATCGCGCCACCTACGACTGCATCGTGCTCAAGGAAGTCTTCACGGCCTGCCTGCGTAAGCGTTACCAAGACAAGGATCTCGCGATGGACACGGCGCTCAAGTCCTTCGAAAATCTGCACGGCCCGTCGCTGCGCTTCGCGCAATATGCTTGATCCGCGCAGTCGACCGAACGCAGAGTCCCTTCCATGAACTCGACCACTTCCTCTGAGATCCCCCGCGTCGCGGCCTGGACCGACGGCTGTTGCCTTGGCAACCCCGGCCCCGGCGGATACGGTGCCGTACTGCTCAGCGGCGGCAACCGCAAGGAACTCGCGGGCGGGTACAAGCGCACCACCAACAATCGCATGGAAATTCTCGCGGTGATCCGCTCGCTCGAAGCTCTCAAAGAAAAATGTGATGTCACGGTTTATACGGACTCGCAATACGTGACCAAGGCCATGAACGAAGGCTGGGCGGAAAAGTGGAAGTCCCGCGGATGGAAAACCGCGGGCAACACGCCCGCGATGAACCCGGATTTGTGGGAGCAGATGCTGCGCCTGCGCCTCAAGCATCGCGTGACCTTTCAGTGGGTGAAGGGGCATAGCGGCGTGGAAGAAAACGAACGCGCCGACCGCCTCGCCAACACGGCCGCCACGGGCCCGGACCTGCCGGATGACGCGGGTTATAAGGGGTAGGCTTAGAAATTCCTGTATTTCGCCGGCGCACAGCCCGCAGTCAGTAGCCCTCCTCGCACCATTCCCGGTTCGCTATCTTTTGCAGCCATGAACACGCACCGCCAGTACAAGTATTATGACTTCGTGATGGCCGCGTTTGTGGCTGTTCTCATCTGCTCCAACTTCATCGGGGCCGCCAAGCAGGCCGTGGTGACGCTGCCCCTGTTCGGCACGGTGACCTTCAGCGCCGGCGTTCTCTTCTTCCCCATCTCCTACATCTTCGGCGACATCCTCACCGAGGTCTACGGTTACGGCCGCGACCGCCGCGCTGTTTGGGCGGGATTCTCAACCCTCGCTTTCGCCTCCCTGATGGCGTGGGTCGTGGTCAGCCTCCCCGCCGCCGACAGCGATTTCATGCGCGAATACCAGGGGCATTTGCAGGGTGTGTTCGGAAATGCATGGCGCATCGCCGGCGGCTCGATGATCGCCTTCTGGTGCGGAAGTTTCGCAAACAGCTATGTGATGGCGAAGATGAAAATTCGAAGTCAGGGGCGCTTCCTTTGGATGCGCACCATCGGATCAACGCTCATCGGCGAACTGGTGGATTCGGGACTGTTTTACCTCATCGCTTTTTACGGCATTTGGGCGACGGGCGATGTGATCAAGGTGGCGATGGCCCAATACGTGCTCAAAACCGGCTGGGAGATCGTGATGACTCCCGTGACATACCGCATCGTGGCATTCCTCAAGAAAACCGAACACGAGGATTATTACGACACGCACACCAATTTCACGCCGTTCTCGGTGAAGCTCTAACCGCTCTCAGCAGCCCGCAGACGGCTTGCTACTTTTTCTCCGTGCCTCAACCCCTCGACATTCTCGGCCTGACGCGCGCCGAACTGGCCATCGAGGTCGGTATTTTGCACGGCAAGCCCGGCAAGGGTGCGTACCACGCCGATGCGGTGTTCAAAGACCTCTACGAGAACGCCCGCTTCGCCCCGGAATTGCTCCCCGAATTCGGTGACAACCCCGGCTTGGCGGAACGGGTGCGCGATCACTTCCGCCTCGCCTTGCCCGACATCACCGGGCGCCAAGGGGACGGGGATACCTTCAAATTTTTGTTGAAGGTTGATGGAGAATCCGCGCTCGAAACGGAAAGTGTTGTGATTCCCATGAAGGCCTACAAGACCTTGTGTGTCTCGTCACAAGTCGGATGTAAAATGGGCTGCCGCTTTTGCGAGACCGCGCAAATGGGATTCCTCCGCAATCTCACGGCGGGCGAAATCGTGGCACAGGTGTTTACCGCCCGCTTCGTGCTGGGCGAGCCGATCGAGAACGTCGTCTTCATGGGCATGGGCGAGCCGACCGACAATCTCGACGCCGTGATCCGCGCCATCCGCATCCTCTCGGACCAACGCGGATTGCGGATTCCCTTGCGCTCGATCACCGTCTCCACCGTGGGAAGCGTCCCCGGCATCCTCCGCCTCGCCGAAGCCGCGCAACTCCGGCTCCAGGAAGGCGGGCTGCGCGGATTGCGCCTCGCGGTGTCGCTCAATGCTCCGGACGATGCCGTGCGCTCCAGCCTGATGCCGGTGAACGGAACGCACGACATGGCCGCCCTCAAGGGAGCTTTTCTGAAATGGCCGCTCGCCCGTCCCGATGATTTCGTACTCGCGGAATACGTATTGATCGCCGGAGTGAACGACGGCCCCGAACACGCCCGCCTGCTCGCCGACTACCTCCGCGAGGTGCGTGCCTGCGTCAATCTCATTCCGTACAACCCGCGCAACGATTCGCCCTATGCGCGCCCGACGCCCGAGCGCGTGGCGGAGTTCTTCCGCCTTTTGCAGGACCTCGGTCAGTATTGCCGCATCCGCGGCACCAAAGGGGACGGGGTGATGGCCGCCTGTGGCCAACTCGGGAACCGTGCCGTGTCGCGAAAGAAATCCCACGCCGAAGCGCGCAATCCTTCCACGCTGGAAACCGTATGAACAAAACCAAACCCCCAATTTCAGCCAAGTCAGCCAAGGTTTCCAAAACCGCCACAACCGCGCCTGCCAAGCATTCTGCCCCACACGCGCACGCGCATCCCGGCGAAATCCTGTGCGCCAAGATCGACACCCCGCTCGGCGCTCTCCTCGTGTACGTAGATGAAAAAGGATTGGTGGCGCTCGATTTTCCGGGAGCGAAAATTGCGGCCGGAAGCACTCCGGCGACCCCGCGTGATCGAGACGCCTTGCGAACTGCCGAATCCGCGCTGCGCGACTACTTCGCCAAGAACAAAGGCTTGCCGCGCACGCTCAAGAGCGCGCTCGAAGGCACCGATTTCCAACGCAAGGTATGGGCGGCCATCGAGAAGATCCCGCTCGGAAAAACCAAAACCTATGGCGAGATCGCTGCGCAAATCGGGCACCCCGGCGCCTCGCGCGCCGTGGGTGCGGCCTGCGGGTCCAACCCCCTTCCGCTGTTCGTGCCCTGCCATCGCGTGCTCGCCGCCAACGGAAAGATCGGCGGCTTCAGCGGTGGATTAGCCGTGAAGCGTTTGCTCTTGCGGATGGAAGGCGTGGCATTTCAGGGGTAGCGAGAAGTGGGTAGAGGAGAGTGGATAGTGGTGAGTTGTATATGTGAATTCAATATTCGAACCGTTGACTTGAGACTCTGTTCCCGTCACCTAAGACAATTCTCTCTACTATCCACTATCCACTTCTTTTACTTCTTCTTCTAAAGCATCTTAATCCATTCCTGCAATACCGGCCACGTATGCGGCAGATCGAGGTTCCAGCGCGCAAGCGCCGCGGAGCGATCGATGTGCGGATTCACACCCACTGTATCGATCGTCCACAAAGGCTTCGAGCCTTCGCGACGCAAAATCAAATGACGCGGCTTGTCGCCCACGAGTTCCCAAAAACCGAATGGCCCGGTGCGCTGCTCATCCGTCGGGCCGAAATAGGCCGCGCACGGCGTGCCGACGGCTGCTGCCACGTGCATGAGCCCGCTGTCGTTGCCGAGAAAGAAACGTGCGCCTCGAAGCACACCGGCCGTTTCCGCCAAGGAACGCGTCTCGACCGAAAACAACGCGTCCTTACAATCCATCGCCACTGCCGCACGCAGCGCATGCTCTTCCGGGCCGCCCACCAACACGCACGGCCAACCAGTTTCGCGATGCACGCGCCGGATCAAGGTGGCGAACGCATGTGGGGGCAGGCGCTTTTCCGCCATGCCCCGCTCCGCACTCGATCCGGGATGACAAGCGAAATAGGGTTGCGTCGGAACGCTTTCCGGAAGCACCGGCGTGAAAGGCAAAAAGGGCGCTCCCGGATCGACGATCAGCTCGCGCAGAAACGCTTCGGCGAGGTGAAGGTTTTGCGGCGTATCGTGCACGCGCTCCAGCGGCAAAGAAAAATATTGCACCCACTCGGGCAAACGTTGGTGAGGATAGCGGAAGCCCACGCGGAACTTGGCGTTCGCCAAGGCGTGGAACAGGGAAAATTTCCAGTGCGACGTCGGGAACAACGCGAGGCTATGAGTATAGCCGTTATCCCGAATGGTGGACAGGATGGTCGCGCCCTTCGTCAACCCCTCCCGATCGGGATCCCAGGTGTGCACCGCTCCGAACAATCCGCTTTCGCGTGCCATCGCACCGATGCCGGTCTTTAGTGCGAGAAACGAGAGACGGTCCGGGCCGAGCGCGGAGGACAATGCCTTGAGCGCGGGCGTGGCCATGATGAAGTTGCCGATGCCGATGGGGCATAGGATGAGGGTACGTCCCTCACGGGGATCAGAAAACAGTTTCGGCACCATAGGAATTCGGGAAGTTAGGAATTCTGGATTCTGCGTTTACGCAGAGCGAGAGGGTCCCAAAAATCCGGCCATCCCGGGAACGCCCGGCGCAGCGGTTCACCGGCGGCCTCTTCGGGTGTTCCGAGAAAGGGGGGTGAACCGACGGTCAACAACAGGCACCGATCGGCATAGCCGAGGGCGAGATCCACTTCATGCACGGCAGCGAGTACGAGACGATGCACTCCTTGCGCCTCGCCCGCGCGTGTCCAGTCCCGCAGCAGTCCGAGCAGCTCCGCCTTTGCCGGTGGATCGAGATGCGCCAGAGGTTCGTCGAGCAGAAGCACCGGCGCATCCTGCGCCAAAGCACGCGCGAGGCACAGGCGTTGGCGCTCGCCGTCGCTGAGTTGCCCGAGGCGACGATCGGCGAGGTGCAGGCAATGCAAGTCCTCCATCACGGCCTCCACCATGGCCTCATCATCGGCACGCGCGCTCGCAAACCACGCTGCGTGGGGCGTGCGACCGAGCGCCACCAGTTCGCGGCCGAGCAAATACGGAGGCAGGCCCGGATCGGTAAGCAACAAGGCCACACGTTGTGCCCGCTCCCGTCCGCCGAGATTTTCCGAAAGCTCGCCATCGAGAAACACACGGCCGCCCAGCTTGGGATGAATGCCGGCCAAGGTTTTCAGAAGCGTCGTTTTGCCCGCACCGTTGCGGCCAAGCAAGCACACCAGTTCCCCGGATCCGAATTCCAGGTCGAAGCGTGGGAACAGGTTGCACGGGGATTTTCCCGAGCCGAAGCCGACCAAAAGTTCTTGGGCCGCGAGCAATGGTGCGTTCATGCCGACCTCCCGCCGTGCCGCAGCAGAAAGTACAGCACCGCGGGCGCGCCGAAAAGCGAAGTGATCGCATTCAGGGGAAGCACAGCATCGCGTCCCGGGAAATGACTGAGGGCGTCGCAAACCAAGAGCAAGGCAGCTCCCGTGAGCATGCAGGCGGGCTGCAACACGCGCGGGTCGGAGCGGCGGAAAAGCGCCCGCGCCAAATGCGGAACGGCAAGACCCACGAAGGCGATGGGGCCGCAGAAGGCGGTGATCGACCCGGCCAGCAAACTGGCAATCGCGAGCGTGGCCATGCGGAACCCGCGCACGGGAACCCCCAGCGAGGCCGCGGCGGAATCTCCGAGCAGCGAAGCGTAGAGCGGACGCGACAGGGCAAGCGCCGCGGCCAAACCCGCGAGCACGCACAGTGCCAATACACCGTTCTGCGCCCAGGTAACTCCGCCCAAACCGCCGAAGCCCCACAACGAATACGCCTTGAGCTGTGTCGCATCACTGAAGTACTGCATCAGGCTGATGACGGCGCCACAAGCGCTCGCGATCATCAGACCTGCGAGCAGCAAGGATGCCGAGTCCCACAGGCGTGCCGAGAGCGCCAGCACAAGCGCCATCGCCGCGGCGGCGCCTAATGCGGCGGCGGCGGCAACGGGCCACGGCCCGAGCGCCCCGAGCAATGCGGCCGGAAGCAAGGGTTCGGCGAGCAGCAACGCCGCCACACCCAAACCCGCACCCGAGCTCACGCCCAGTTCGGCGGGTCCCGCCAGCGGACTGCGGAATTGGGTTTGCAGCAAAAAGCCCGCGACGCCGAGGCCCGCGCCAGCGAACAGTGCCGCCACCGCGCGCGGCAATCGGAACTCGTGCAAAATCACATTGGATACCGCTTCGGGATCACCCACGCCGAGCAGGCCGTTCCATACGTCGCGCCACGGAAGAACGACCGGGCCGAAGGCCACGTCCACGGCGAAGGCGAGCGCGACGACGGCTCCCAAGAGGAGGAACAGCCCTGAGACCGGAATGCGCCTCAAGGCGGCAGTCTCCGGTAGTAGTACAACGAATCTTCGCCGCCATGAAAGATCGACACCAGATCCGCGAGCACGCGATCGGGGCGCGTCACGCCCGTCTCCCAATAATCGTTGGCGCCGTCGGGGAGCAAACGCGCGTCGTTGTTGTACACGTCGCCGCGGCGGAACGCGCCAAAGCGGGCGAAGCGGGCGTCGCGCTTTCCGATTTCGCCGACACTACGCCAGTCGCTCGGATGCAACCACACGTCCGCATCACGCGCGCGCACCAACACGGCTTCAAAGCTCAACGGCACCCCGCCCGCAGTGGAGTCGTCTTCCCACAGATAATGACCACCGGCATCGCCGAGCAGACGCGCCATGAAACTCTGTCCGCCCGAGACGAACCATTGATCGCGGAACGGCCCCCCGAGCAAGACCGTGGGGCGATCCGGGAGACGACGCGCGCGATCCGCAAGGCGGAGATAGGCCGATTCCACGGCACCGAACAAGGAATCAGCCCGGGCATCGTGACCGATCAAAACTCCGATGAGACGGATCCATTCGGCCCGCGCCAGCGGATGATTTTCCATCCACTCGGATGTGACGAGAACCGGAATGCCCGCGCGCCGCAAACGGTCGAGCGCCTGATTCTCGGATTCACTGATCGCATTGGCGAGCACTAGATCCGGCTTCACGGTAAGCAGGCGCTCCACATTCAGTTGCGCTCCCGATCCCACTTCGGCGATGCGGCCCACCTCAATGCCCGAACGCACGAAGGCGTCGTGCACGTGACTTTTTTCGTCCACTGCCACGATGCGGTCGGTCGCGCCGAGCGCGGACAGAAAACCGACATGCACGGCCGCCAGGCAAACGATGCGGCGCGCGGGAAGAAGAAGCGTCGGAATCGTTCCAGCCGTTTTTTTGGAGGGGGCGGATTTCGATGTGGAGGCGCCCTGTTCGGGACTCCCGGCTTCTGAAGCACCTGTCCTGCGGAGTATGTAGCGCAACGGCGCGCGCGCGCCCTTCCACGGCTCTGAAATCGTGAGCGCAAGTTCGGGACCGCCCTGCGACCATTCCACCGTTTTGGCCCAGCGAAACCCGGAGACCACCGTAACTTTGGCGGAGGAAAGCGACGCCGGCGCGGATTCGGTGCGGGCGGCCCGCGCGTTGTCACACGCCGTCAGAGCGACGGACAGGATGAACAACGCCCCCGCCGCGAGAGCGACGTCGGCCGAAACGCGGTCGGTAAAAACACCGAGGCGCGCGCGGACCGAGGAAAGGCGTCGGGGAAGGTATTTCGGGATCAAAGGCACCCGGGAAAAATGCCTTTGTTGGGGGCTACCCCCCAACCGTTTTTCGGCCGAATTTGCCCGTCAACACCCCCGACACGATCATTAGGACGATGAAAACCCCCACGATCGACGGACCGGCGGCCCAGTCGAGCCTCAGGGAGAGTTCCAGCCCGACTACGCAGCCGATCAAGCTGAATACCCACCCGTACAGTAGCCGCGCCCGAGTGCCCGTCACTGCCATGATCGAGGCCAAAGACGGCACGATCAGGAAGGCGAACACAAGGAGGACGCCCGCCGCCTTGACCGAGAAGGTGACCATGACACCGAAGGCCGCGTAAAACAAAAAGTCCCATACACCCAGTCGCAACCCCTGTGCGGCGGCGGCTTCCGGATCGGCGGTGATGCGGAACAGAGGTCTGCGGGCCAACCACAAAAACGATCCGACCACGAAGGTCAGCGCCGCCGCCGCCCAGAGTTCCCAACCGGGCACGGTAAGGATGGATCCCACCAGCATCTCCTTGAGCTCCTCGGAGCCGGTGGCCGACTTCTCGAGGATCAGCAGGGAAAACGCCATCGCGCCCGCGTAGGTGATGCCGATGAGCGCCTCGATTGGAGCGTTCTTCCGAGAACGAAACCACGAGAACAACGCTGCGCCCGCCAGGGTGAAAGCCAGCGAAAGTGCGAAGTTCCGCAAGGGGAAGGCTTCACCCCACCCTAGCAGAATGCCTACGCTGGAACCCAGTGCCGCCACCTGTGCCAAGGCGAGATCGACGAAAATCACACCCCGACGCACCACGTGGTGGCCGAACACGCCGAGCATACCCGCTAGCAACAAGCACAGCAGCAGCGCCAGCATCACGAAATGAAACTGGAAAATCATCATGGCTAGTTTCCTCCTGCAGAATTTTTAACCGGGGTATTCGACATTCCGGCGGAGATGGCGTTAGTGATGTCGTCAAAGTGCTTCCAGTAATCTCCCACACCCGTTCCATCGCACGAAGGCGTGAAGCGAAATACCTTGATCCCGGTCTCGCGCGCCAGAAACTCCGGGTCCTTGCCGGAGTAGTACGGCTCCTGGATCAGCAACTCCGCCTTCTCGGCCTTGATCGTTTCCAGCAATTCCCGCAAATGGCGCGCCGTGGGCGGAATGCCGGGATAAGGCTCCACATAGCCCACGATGCGCAGATTGAAGGCGTGCGCGAAATACACCCACGAGCTGTGATAGGTGATCACGGCCTTGCCTTTCAGCGGTGCCATGCGCCCATTCCAGTCGCGGATACGGCTTTCGGAACCCGTACGGAACTTTTCGAAATTCGCCTCATACGCCGCCGCATGGGCGGGATCCGTCTTCTTTAGCGCGTCGCGCACCGTTTCGGCGACGTGCACGCCGTTGCGGGGATCGAGCCAGTAGTGCGGGTTGCCCTGCGGATGCACGTCGCCCAGAGAAGCGTCCACCTTGCCGGTGGGTTTCTCGAGGACGGACACTCCCGAAGAAGCGTCGACCACGGTGATGTTGTTGTTGCGCGAACCGTCGAGGATGGCGTCGGCCCACTGGTCGAGACCGAGCCCCGCCTTCACATAAATCCGCGCCTTGGCCACGCGGATCATATAAGACGGCAGCACCTCGACGAAATGGGGGTTGGCATTGGATTTGGCGATCGAAAACACTTCGACCTCCTCGCCACCCACCGCCGAAGCGATGGAAGCGAGATCAGGCAAAGACGCGGCTACCTTGATTTTGGCCTGCTCTGAAAATGCGCTCGTCAAAAAAAGCGCCGAAAGTAAAAGCGAAATATTCTTTTTCATGCTTGGTTCCTGTTGGTTCTTAAAGGTTGAAGGCGGATGGTGCCGTCTAAAATTGATGGGCCCTAAAATTGATGCGCTTTATGCGGCCCCATGCTGAAGAGAAGTTTGGCCGAGACCGTGTGCACCGCGCGCGTACCGAGTGTTCCGCCATCGGGCATGAAGCGCTCCACAGAAATGCGGAACAAGGTGCTCTCTTCGAGCACGGCATACCCCGCGAACACCCGCGCCGCGCGATCCGTGACGGAAGCTTCTCCCGCGCGCGCCCACTGCTCGAACAAGGCGCCGCCGCTGAATCGAGACGGGTGCCGGTAATCGGCGATCACGAAAAATCCCGCGCGATCTTCGGGCGAAGCCGTTCCGGTCGCGGTATCCACTTTGTGCGAACGCCGGTACGCCCCTTCGCCTTGCAGGGTCAACTGGGCCGTATTGGCCAAGGTGAATTTCGCCTTGAGATCTCCGCCGACCAACACTCCGCGCGACTTGGTGTCGATATCATCCAAACCCGTCGCGGTCGATACACCGGCTTCCAGCGCACCCGCATCGCCGATGAGGAAGCTGTTGCTCCAATGCCCCAGCCAGCCCACGCGTGCGCGATCGTCGCCCGGATGAAAGGACGCGCCCTGGATCACGTCGGCCGAAACCGTGGAAGCCCAATCCCCCGGCGTGGGCAAAAGCGCCGACACCTCGAACGCGCCTTCGTTGAAACCCTCTTCTCCGCCCGGCATCAGCGACACCCACGCGCGTGGTGGATCGATGAACGGATAGGCATGCGGATGGGCGGCGTTGAGCTTGCCGAAATCGAGCCGGTATTTACCCGCCTTGAGCCCCAGGCCCCACGGTAAACCGCGCACCATCGTGGTGTACGCCTCCTCCACCGCGACCCCGTTCTCACTGCCCGAAAAGGTGAAGGCGCCGTTGAAATAGGGGTTGAGCGGGGCCGACAGGATCACCTCGGCCTCGCCCGGGCTCAGCGTCGGCTGGTTGCGGTCGGGCGAAGCGGCATCATCCGTTACCTGCGCGCGCAGTTGACCGAGCGCGGAGAGGTCGGGGTTGACCACGCCGGCGAACGCCGGAGCTAGTGCGAGAGAAAAGAGCACGGCGACCTTTCGCGGGCGTCGGAAAAAATTGGATAACATGGAAGTCTCCTGAAACCTTGAATGCATGGATTCCGAAGGTCTTGCAGGAAACGCAAGAACCGTCACGGAACGGAAACCCGGATTTCAATATCCGGATCGGGCTTTTAGGACGGGGTCAGGAAAGAAGGGGCGGCGCGCGCGCCCGGGCCGCGCGCACCAGACCGTCTGCGGGAGCCTTCGTTGCGGTACGCTGCGCCAACCAAGAGGTCTGCGCCGCGGGCGCAAACACCCGCGAAGAGGAGCGTTCCTGCGAGACGGTTTTCCACGCGCAGAGTGCGCATTCGCCGGTGGCGGGAAATTCGTGCCCCGCGGCGTGTCGATCGACATGCACGGCGGATTCGCCGCGGGAGAAATGCGGGGCGTGCCAAGACGCGGAGACCCCAAGCAGCAAATAGAATGCTGCCAGAAAAACCGTCAGGGAAGTGCGCAGATTCCGCATGGGGGTTAAAATACGAATCAGTAGGGAATCCGGACCCGGTACATTTTCGGCCAGTTTTTACCGGTCACGTAAAATTCGTTTTTCGCGGGATTATAGGCCACGCCGTTCAGCACGTCATTCTGATCGCGACGGCCGCTGCGGGCCACCAGTTCGGATCCATCCACGACGACCAGAACGCGGCCGTCGCGCGGATCGATGACGACCAGCGAGTCCGAATACCACACGTTGGAGACGATTTTGCCGCGCGCGGCTTCGAGCTCGTTGAGCCGATCTACCCGCATGCCGTCGCGGTGCACCGCAACGCGGCCCGTGATCCGGAACGCCACGTCGCGCTTGTACAGCGTGTCGGAACCGTTACTCATCCATAAGTCCGCGCCGAGCGTGGCGAGGCCCCAGCCTTCGCCCGCGTACCGGAATTTCCCAGTGGGCTTGGCCGAGGAGGCGCGCGTGTTTCCGTCAGAGGACCAAACGGAAAGCGGCCAGCGCAGCGCCTCGCCCTCCTTCCAGGTGATCTGAACCAACTCGTTGTGGAACCATGCGAGACCTTCGGCGAAATAGCGCGCGGGCAACGCCTGCTTACGCTTGACCGCACCCGTGGCCGGATCGAGTTCGCGCAGCGAGGAGGTGCCGTATAATCCCGCGCTCTCGTAGAGCTTGCCGTTCAGCCACACCAGACCTTGCGTGAAGGCCACGCTGTCGTGTGGAATCTCAGCGAGAATTTCGGGACGCACCACCGGCGTGCGCGCCCATTGGGCAGACACGGTGGTGGCGGTCGCTCCCGCAAAAACCAGTGCAGCAAGCAGCCGCCACGACGCACGACCCGCCGGAAACGAAAAGGAAAACGGAAACAGAATCAGAACTCGTTCTGGAGATTCTTGTAGGACTTGGCGAAGTCGTTGTTGGTTTTGACCACGGATTCCGAAAAACTGCGCTCGTCGGGCGTGATGCGCGGAATCTTGTCGAGGTCGGTTTCGGAATGCACCGACATGGTCGCCGGCACATGGAACGATGCGGGCAAAACGACGTCTTCCACGACGCTATTGTGACGCACCACGCAGCCGTTGCCGAGCTTGCAATTGAAGAGCACGGCGTTGAAACCGATGAAGCAGTTGTCGCCCACGATGCACGGGCCGTGCACGATGGCGCGGTGCGCAATGGACACGTTTTTGCCTACCGTCACGGCGGCCCCGTCCTTGGAGTGGATGACCACGCCGTCCTGGATGTTGGAGCCGGCACCAATGATGATGGGCTCAAGCTGGCCGTCGGAGTTCACTTCGTCGGCGCGGATCACGGCATAAGGACCGATGAAAACATTGTCCTCCACAATGACCTTACCGCACAGGATGGCGGTGGGATCGACGAAGGCGGAGACTGCGATAATGGGCAGGTCGCCCGAGGGGTTTTTGCGAATCATGGACGGGAAAGATAGCAGGGAAGGAAGCTTAAGGCGGATGGCTTCAGGTGGACGGAAAAGAGGATGAATTCAAAATCCAAAAGTGATATCCGGCCGGAATCCCTGAAAAACGCGGTCCACGGTTAAATCGGATTTAAAAAGGACCACCCTACCGGGGCGGGATTTTCAGGATGTAAGCCCCTGGTGCCATCCGCTCCGGAGTGGTGATCAGCAAATCTCCTTCGGGCGAATAGGCGCCCTGCACGGCGCGGGAGCGCCCGCGAAAATCCCATGCCTTGGCGCGCGCGGGATTCACGTTGGCCCATCGGACGCGGGCACGGTGGCCGTTGCGCCAGACCATCATGCCCGTGACCGGCCCGGGCAGCAAGAACCGGTGCGCCTCTGCCGCGCGGACCAGGCCGTTGCCGGTGAGGTTGTCGGGCGAACCCGAACCCGCGGCCGTGGTCATGAGCGCTTGCCGGATGCGCTGGGCGTTGATACCCGAGGAGTCGGGATGCAATTGCCGCAGCAGCGCGGCCACGCCCGCCACCACCGGCGCGGCGAAGCTGGTGCCGCTTTGAGTCCAAGTTCCGATGGAGGTGTTGGGATTGGCGAGCGGCATCGAGCAGCCGAGCGACGCTACCTCGGGTTTGAGGCGCGCGTCGTACGCGGGGCCCGTGCTGGAGTAAGAACAGCGTGCGCCCGCGCCCGTGACCGCGCCAACAGCGAGAATGCTGTCGGCGTCGGAAGGCGCCGTCACGGTCGGCGCGCCGTCCCGGGTCAAACCTTCGTTGCCGATCGCCACCACGACGATCGCCCCGCGCCGGGCCGCGCCCACGGCCGCAATCGAGGAAGGGCGCCTGCGGCCGTCCATCTGGGCATAGGGATAGTTCGGCCCGCTGTCAAAATCGTAACGGTACCCCAAACTGATGCTGATCACCTGCGCGCCCGAGTCCACCGCACGCTCGAAGGCGGCGGCGAGAAAATCCTCTTCGACATAGCGCTCGTTCACTTCGTCCTCGGTGCGATAGAGCAGGAGCCGTGCTAGCGGCGCGAGCCCTTGCAACACGCCGGGGAGGTTGCCCGCGATTTGCGAGAGCACCTGCGCGCCGTGGCTGTTGCCGAAGGCGCGCGATACGGCGACCGAGGTGTCGCTGACAAAATCCCATTGATCCACGATCCCGTCGGCGCCGCGCGCGAACAGCGAGTCGAACGCTTTGTGGCCCAGCATGAAATCGGCATCCATCACCGCGATGCGCATGCCCGCTCCCGGAACCTTGCCGTGCGCGCTGAGCGTGTCGCGCAATTCTTCGGCGCCCACGGCAATGAAAAGGGATTGGAAGGCGCCGAAATCCTGCGCGGAGGATTTGGCGAGCGCAACGGATTTTTCTGCTGCCGAAGGGGCCGGGTCCGGCAGTGCGACCGGCAAGGCTTTGCGGGGCATTTCCTCGATGCCCCGCACGCAGGAAAGGCCCGCCACCGTCCCGGTGCGCGCAGCCTCGATCCAACCCGAGACTCGATTCTGCCACTTCAAAACCGTCGCGATTTCCACCCCTGCCCCGCGCAATTGCTCGAGGCAGGGGGCGTAGACCGGTGCGTCTTCGAACAACCGCGCCGATGTTCCGGAGGCGGCCGCCACCGCGGGTCCCTTGTCGCGCAGGGCGATCCACACCTTGACCTTTCCCGCAGGAGCTCCCGCCGCAACCGCCCCGGGCAGGGCGAGGAGGGAGAGAAAGACCCGAAAGGGCAAAAACCGGGGAAAGCGCATGGGCCTTAAGTTATTATTCCAAAACGAGGTTCACACCGTGATTGCAACGATTCAAGACATCCGTTCCCGCATGCAGAACGGCGAAGGGACGGGTGCCAATGTGTTCCCCGTCAGCCGTGATTATTTACCCGATTTGGAGACGCCCATTACGGCGCTTCTGAAATTGAAGCGGGTCGATTCCCCCTTGGGGCAACCCTCCGGCGGTGCCCTGCGCGGGCGCGCGTTCCTACTGGAAAGCGTTGAAATAGGCGAAAAGCTGGCGCGTTACTCCTTTCTCGGCCGCAACCCGCTGTACGTGTTCCGCGCGCGCAGCCGCTCCATCGAAATCCTGGGCAAGGAATCCAAGACCTACGAGGGCGACGCTCTGGCCGAATTCCGCTCTTTTCTGGGGCGCTTCCGGGGCATCGAAGACTCCGCCATCCCTTCTACCGCGGGCGGCGCGGTGGGCTTCTTCGCCTACGACTCCATTCGTCTCCTGGAAGACAAGATTCCCGAAAACGGGCGCGACGATTACGGGCTCAAGGACCTCGACTTCGGCATTTACGAAGCCTTCGTGGTCTTCGACCATCTCAAGCACCGCCTGAGCATCGTGGCCAACGTGATGCCCGACGAGTTCGGTGGCCTCGAGCCCGCCTACGCCCGTGCCCTGTCGCTGATCGACGCGCTCGAAGCCGAGCTGCGCGCGCCGCTTGCCGGGGACGATGCGGTTATGACCCTTGCCTCCGACGCAGGCAAGACGCCTGCACCGCTGGCATGGAACGCGAACATGACCGCTGAGCAATATCTCGGCGGCGTGGAAAAGTGCCAGGAATTCATCCGCGCGGGAGACGCCTTCCAGATCGTGCTGTCGCAGCGTTTCGAGGCGAAGGTCTCAGCCGACGCGATCTCGATCTACCGCCGCCTGCGCGCGATCAATCCCTCGCCGTATATGTTCTATCTCGACTTTAAGGGATTCGGTGACTTTGAAGTCGTCGGCGCCTCTCCCGAAACACTTGTGAAAGTGCAGGGCGGAGAATGCGAAACGAAACCCATCGCGGGTACGCGCCCGCGCGGCAAGGACGATGCGGAAGACCAGGCGCTCGCAGCTGATTTGCTCGCCGATCCGAAAGAGCGCGCGGAGCATTTGATGCTGGTCGATCTGGGCCGCAACGACATCGGACGCATCGCGGCCTACGGCAGCGTGCAGGTGCCGCAGTTCATGGAGATCGAACCGCTCAGCCACGTGATGCATATCGTGTCGGTGGTGAAGGGGCGGCTCAAGGAAGGCGGACATGCGCTCGATGCGCTGATGTCGTGCCTGCCCGCCGGCACGCTCTCGGGCGCGCCCAAGATCCGCGCCATGCAGATCATCGATTCGCTCGAACCCACGCGGCGCGGCATCTACGGCGGCGCGGTGTGCTACCTCGACTTCCGCGGCAACCTCGACTCGTGCATCGCCATCCGCACCTTGTTGCTCAAGGACGGCACGGCCTACGTGCAAGCGGGCGCAGGCCTTGTGGCAGACTCTGTGCCGCAGACCGAATACGAAGAGACCTACCACAAGGCCCGCGCGGCCATGCTCGCTGTGGAGATGGCCGAATCAACTTTAGAATCCGGACGATCCCCGTCCGCACGGACGACGCATGCGTCGTCCCTGACGGAGGGAAAACAATCGTGATACTCTTCCTCGATAATTACGACAGCTTGACGCTCATTTCCCTCTACGCCAACAATTGCCTCTTTGGGGGCGCGTCCTTTGGGCGGAAATGAGCGTATGATACTCTTCTTAGACAACTACGATTCATTTACGTACAACCTCGTGCAGTATCTCGGGGAGATGAATCCCGACCTGCGTGTGCTGCGAAACGACAAGGTCACCGTGGCCGAGGCGCTCGCGCTCAAGCCCTCGCACATCGTGGTCTCCCCGGGGCCGTGCACGCCACACGAGGCCGGCATCTCCATGGATCTGATCAAGGCGGTGCCTTCCGACATCCCGCTGCTCGGCGTGTGCCTCGGCCATCAGGCCATCGGCGCGGCCTTCGGCGGCACGGTGCTACGCGCACCTGAGCCGCTACACGGCAAAACTTCGACGGTCGAAGACAACCAGCGCGACCTGTTCGCAGGCATGCCGAAGACCTTTACGGCCACGCGCTACCATTCGCTCATCGTCGAAAGTAAATCGTTGCCGCAGGAACTCGAGGTCACGGCAACTACGGAACATCCCGCCGGTCCGATCATCATGGGCCTCAAGCACAAAACGCGGCCCATCTTCGGTTTGCAGTTCCACCCCGAATCGATTCTGACCGAACACGGCAAGACGATGCTGCGGAACTTTTTGAACATCAAGGGAAGTTAAGGGCACCTCTAATGATGTCTTTCTACTCAAATCGGCTGCGACCTTCGCCCAAGTTCGTCCCGCTCCATCGGCGATATTCGAACATATCGCCTGCTTCGCGCTCCTACTTGGCCTCGGTCTCGCTCGATTCTCACAACGAAATCCATCATTAGAGGTGCCCTGAAATGTCCGACGCTCCCCACGCCGCCGCTCCGGTTACCGCCGCCCCTTACGAACCCGCCTCGCTCGGCAAACTCATGAAGGGCGAGAACCTTTCGTTCGAGGAAATGCGCCACGCCCTGGAAGGCATCGCCTCGGGCCTGTGGACGCCCGCGCAGATCGGCGGCTTTCTGGTGGCATTGCGCATCAAGGGTGAAACCGCCGAAGAGATCGCCGGTGCCGCCGAAGCGATGCGCGCCCATTCCGTAGTCGTGCCCGTCACCCGACCGCACGCCATCGACACCTGCGGCACCGGCGGCGATCACAGCGGCTCCTTCAACATCTCCACCGCCTCGGCCATCGTCGCCGCCGCCGGGGGAGCCGCCGTCGCCAAGCACGGCAACCGCGCGATCAGCAGCCGCTGCGGCAGCGCCAACGTGTTGCAGGAACTCGGCGTCAACATCGAGCAAACCCCCGAGCAAGTCGCCAAAGCAGTCGACACCGTGGGCATCGGCTTTCTCTACGCCCCGAGCCTCCACCCCGCCATGAAGCATGTTGCAGGTCCGCGCACCGAACTCGGCCAGCGCACCATCTTCAACCTGCTCGGCCCGCTCATGAATCCCGCGCGCGCCAAGCGCCAGGTGATCGGCGTGTACGACCAAAACCACACGCGCGTGTTCGCCGAAGTTCTGCAGCGCCTCGGGTCAGAGCATGTGCTCGTCGTTGCCGGCACCGACGGCATCGACGAGATTTCACTTTGCGCACCCACGAAGGTGGCGGAGCTAAAAGAGGGGAAGATTGTCGAGTATATCCTTAACCCGCAAGACCTCGGGTTCTCCCTGGCAACCCACGAGGACCTGCAAGGCGGCGACATCGCCCGCAATGCGGAAGTGCTGCGCGAAGTGTTGTCCGGGTCAAAGGGCCCGAAGCGGGACATCGTGCTACTGAATGCCGGAGCGGCGCTTTACGTGGCGGGACTGGCGAAGACGATCAAGGAAGGTACCGCGCTTGCAGCAAAGGCGATCGACGAAGGCAAGGCCACGAAGACGCTAGAGGATTGGGCGGCGCTTACGCACGCTTAGGCGAAGGGATGAGGAAGGGGCGAACTAGGCCTACCTAGCTTTACCCCGCCACCAACTTGATCCCCACCCACGCGGTGACCACACCGGCGAGGACATTGAGAACGCGCCCCTTCAGAACTCCCGGCACGATGCGTCCCTGCGCCGACGCGCTCACATAGACCAGCCGTGCGGCGAACCCCGCCGCCGCAACGACTCCGGCCAGCAGGAGCAATCCTCGAAGACCCAGACTCCCGACATTCAGGAACACGGGAAGTACACTCAGATAAAACAGCAGCGCCTTCACGTTCAACAACGTCAGGATGAATCCCATTGCAAAACTCGCCGCGTCGCGCTGCGTATTCGGCAACACCGCTACCGGCGGCTTCGACGCATTGCGGATCAAACCCATCCCGTTCCACACCAGATACATCGCCGCGACCAAACGCAACACATGCCGCATCTCGGGCCGCATCACCGCCACGATTTTCAGTAGAAACAAGGCGAGGACCACGTAAAACAAAGTGGCCACCACGATACCGAACGCGGCCAGCGCACCTTGTTTAAAACCGGAAGCGGCGGCGCGGGTAGTTACGATCAACACACTGAGGTTGGGCGCCAGCGCGATCAGAAACAAAACGGCAAACAGGGCCGCGAAGGTTACCGAACCGAAAGACGAGGACATACGAAGACCTCGACCTTAATCCACCAAGGGCCGATTCAATTCCGTCTTCCAGGTTTTGGGGTCGGGATCGGATTGCGGCCCATGGAAATACAATTCCCACAAATCGTCCGCCTGCTTCAGGCCTTGCGCACCCATCCATTTCACGAACTCGCCCCAGGCCTGGGGAAGGCCTTCGTAGGGGCCGTGGTAAATGGTGCGGGCCACCTTGCCCGCCGGCAATTCGCCCGGCTGCACGCGCCCCGACGCCGTGACCGGAGCGTCCACCACAAAACCTAACTCGAAATCGAATTCATCAGGCGTCATCTTCAAGTGGTGTGCGAAGGCTGCACTCAGCGGAACGATACCCTGCGTCGCCAGCTCCGACAGCAACTCACCGACGGCGGGTCCGAACTCCTGCATCATCTTTGATCGAGGAATCGTCAGGTGGATGACTGCGGCGGGTAATGCGACGGTCTGAAGGATTTGCGGCGTATCGATCATGAAGAAAGTCCTTGGCGTACCGGGAAACGAAGGTCGAAGATTAATTAATCGACGCGCTTCGCCGAGGGTTTCTTCGCGCCGGGTTTCTTCGCCGGCGCAGCTTTCTTTCCTGTTGCGGCCTCGACGCGCGCGGCGGGTAACAGCTTGTCCACGGGAAACCGGATCGTACCGGGGCTGGTGTCGTAATCCTTGAGAAGGGCCTTGTTCGCTCCGACGAACCCATACAGGGCACAGTGCTTTGCCGCGGCCCCACAACTCCCAAGCATGCGCCCGTGCAGCTTGAAGGTGGGAATGCCGTAGCTGATGCCTTCTTCGGCTTCCGGTGCGGACACCTTGATCGCCTTGCGAATTTTTTCGAGCGTCGCGCGTTTGTCGGCGGGCAGCGCGGCGAGGTAGGCGTCAACGGATGCTTTTGCGGATGCAGGCTTCTTTAGAGTCAATGATTCCTCCCGGTACACGTCCGGAATCTATTGGGATCCGACGAAAAACTTAGAACACCGCCGACTTCAATACGGTTTGGCAAAAGCTGTTCAGACTCTGGCCCGCTTTCAGGGCTTTAATGGCGATCACCTTATGGAGCTCCGGTTCAACCCGAAGCATGAACTTACCCGAATATTCGCGATTCGTTGCCGGAGGCAAAGGACGTTTGTCTTCGAGGTACAGAGCGATGTTTTCTTCAACGACCTCGCACAATTCGGCATAGACCTTGGCTTGGTCCATTCCATGGACCCCTCCATAGAAGAGCCCAGGGCACGTCCCAACATAGACGCCATCCTCCTCTGACCACTCGACGATTTTCAAATAACGATCTGAAATTTTCATGCCCGATCCTCCTGAAGCGCCGCTTTCACCTGCTTCTCCTGATAAGCCTGGGCGTCACCACCCGAATGCCCAGACAGCACAACGTGACCTCCGCGAATCGGATGAACGAAAATACGGTGACTCCCTTTTCCGCCCCGATCCCGAAAACCCGCCCGCTCTAACTCTGCGATCAACTCCCGAATCTTCCTCGGCATTAAAAAATACTCCTTTTGATATCATTATGATATCACTTGCATCCGAAAATGAAGCTTGTTGGAGTTAGACGGATGCGGGGCCGAAATTGTTCGCGGAATTCGGAAAAACGCTACTTTGGCCTCCATGCCCTCCGATATCCTCAACCAGATTCTGGCGAAAAAAGCCGACCGGCTCGCCGAGGCCAAGCACCGCCTCGCCCCCCCCGATGCCGAGGCCAAGGCCCGCGCCCTTCCCGCGCCCGCCTACAACCTGCTTGAGATATTGAAGGCACCCGCCCCGTACGGCATGCATGTCATCGCCGAAGTCAAAAAGGCCTCGCCGTCCAAGGGAATCATCCGCGAAGACTTCCACCCGCTCGACATCGCCCGGGCCTACGCGCGCGGCGGTGCCTCCGCCCTTTCCGTGCTCACCGAACAGGATTTCTTTCATGGGTCCGACGAGTACCTGTGTGAAATCTCCGGACTGGTCTCGCTACCCACGCTGCGGAAAGATTTTCTCACCGAAGCCTATCAGATCTTCGAAGCCAAACTCTTCGGCGCCAGCGCCTACCTGCTCATCGCCGCATGTCTTGAGGAGTCGAAGTTGCGCGATCTCATTGCGCTCGGCACGGAGCTTGGGCTCACAGCGCTCACCGAAGTACACGACGAAGCCGAGACCGAACTCGCCTTGCGCGCGGGCGCACCGCTGATCGGCGTGAACAACCGCAACCTCCGCACTTTCGAGGTCTCGCTTTCCACGACCTTCCGCCTGCGCCAAATGGTGCCGCGCGAAGTCCCCTTCGTCTCGGAATCCGGCATCTTCTCCCGCAGCGACGTAGAGCTGCTGCAGGCCGAGGGTGTGAACGCCGTCCTCGTGGGCGAAAGTCTGATGCGTGACGACTCCCCTGAAAACAAGCTGCGCGAAATTCTGGGCACGCGTTGAAAATTCCGCACAAAATTCTTTTCGTCTGCATGGGCAACATCTGCCGCTCGCCACTGGCCGAGGGCCTGTTCCTGCATCTCGCCCGCGAGCGCGGCCTGGCCGACCGCTTCGAAGTCGACTCCTGCGGCATCGGCGACTGGCACATCGGCCATGCGCCCGACCCGCGCTCACAAGCGGTCGCCGAAAAAAACGGCGTGACGCTGGTCTGCCGCGCGCGACAGGTGGATCGGTACAAAGATTTCGAATCCTTCGACCTGATTCTCGCGATGGACCGCGCCAATCTGCGCGACCTGCGCGAACTCTCCCCCGCAGAACATCACGGAAAAATCAGCCTGATGCGCGAGTGGGACGCCGAGACGTCGGAAGAGCACCCCGAAGTGCCCGATCCCTACTACCGCGGCCCGCAGGGATTCGAGGACATGTACGCCATGCTGCGCCGATCGTGTGCGTCCCTGCTCGACGAACTCGCGTCAAAGTCCGGCTAAAAATCGACCGCGTTCCCCGCTCTGGGGTCTTTACCCCATATAATCCCCACCGCGGCAGACCTACCTGCTGGGATGACCCGCACCGGTACCGGACGGGTATCATCCCCGAAGGAGCCGACCATGCCCAACCTTTTTTCCAATTCCCAAACCAAGCTGGGCCTCAAGCCCATCGCCTTGAGCTTGCAAATCCTGCTTCTGACCATGATGACCACCGTCGGCGCGCAAGCAGGACCCGAATCCGATCTTCTCAACGGACGCGTCAACCAGCGCATCAAAATCTCCTTGAACCGCATGGTTCAAGACGTGCACTCCGCACATTCCCAATTGGAAAAACGCGCCGTGCTCGACCAGTTTCTCGCCAAGGCCGAAAACGGAACCGCGCTTGCGGAAAAACTGCCGTTCCTATCGACCGAAAATCACGCTGCCCTTACGATGTTGCATGAAAAATTTGATCGGTACGCTGCGGAATTACGCGTGGTTCCGGGATTGGGGTCGACCCAGGCAAGCCCGGCTAACGCGTCGCAGGCTTCCGAACCATCTGGTGTGGCTCGTGCGCCGGCCGCTGATCTGGATGGTTTCGCCACCTATGTGCAGAACGATCTTGAGCAAGCCAGCTCCGGTGGGATTTACCTCAGCACCGGTGCGATCATCATCGTTCTGCTGATCATTCTGATCCTCCTGTGAACCCGGGGAATCCGGTACGTGCGGGCGCGGCTCAAAGCGCCCTACGTGCTCTAAGCGCACTGACCGCGCTGATCCTGCTCGTCGCCTGCGCGCCATCCTCCCCGCACCCCGGGACTGAAGGCGCGGTGCGCGGAGCGGACCGTACCGTCCACGAACCCATTGAACGGCGGATCGTCTACCTCATCCACGGCGACGCAGACTATCTCTTTCACGACGCCGACGGGCACTCCCTGCAGGCGGATGAAGAGATGTTCAAGCAGGCAGTCGCCGTCGCGGTCAGCGCACCGCGATCCGAAGTTTTCATTTTTCATCAACGACCCGTGACCACACGCATGTTCCGACGCGCTCCCGGCGGAACCTTCCTGCATTACCGTTACGGCGTGCTCCTCACTCGACGGAACTACTCCCTAGGAGCGGGCACGGGCGCTTTCTCCGCCGAAGCGGCATTGTATCAGTCGAACGTCGACGACTTCGAACAACCGCGTCGCGTGTTCGCGTATTTCGGGCATGAAATTCCGTTACAGGCTTACACCCGCTATTCGGCCTCTCACCCGGATCAGGATTTCTCCGTCGCGCGATTCGCCGACGGTCTTTCTCAATGGACGCTTCCCTCTGATGGCGCAACCAAGCCCTTCGACCTCGTGGTGCTTTCAACTTGTAACGGAGGCAACCCTCCCTTGTTGAACGCCCTGTTGTCGCGGGCCGATTTCGTGGTGGCCTCTCCGGCCGACCTGCATTTATCCTATCTCGACACCCGGGCATTGGCCGATTCGACCCCCGTCGAAGCTTCCGCCGGCGCGGACACCGCGATCCGCGCCTTGGCCAACCGCATCGCCACGCGATCTTTCGAAAGTCTTTCGGAGAAAACCGCGACCGAAATCACCGTCGCAGTTTACGATCTGGAAAAAGCCCGCCCGTTTCTGACCGGGTTGACGGCAGCAGTTCCCCGGTCACCCACGGACTCCGGGAGTACCGACTCCGCACGCATACCGCCTAGACCGCCGACACCGCCGACCGCGAAAATCCGTTGGCGGGATTGCGAACAGACTACAGCATTCAATCCGGAGCTTGCCGGCGTAGGCGTGCGGCTTTGGTTCCGCGCACCCCGGTTCGGCCCGCGCAGAGACGTCACAGCCCGCTCCGCATGGGAATGCGCGCTCTAGGCTGCTGAAGGTTACAGGTCCGTTTCACCCATCAGGATGATCCGCACCGCATCGAGTCGCAGCTCGGCGCGGGTGATATGCTCCAGTACCGCACGGGCGCGGGATTCAACCGCCGCGATTTCGGCATCGGTCACGGCGGGATTCACCGTGCGCAACGCACGCAAACGGTCTGCCTCCGAAAGCAAACGCGCTTCCGCCTCCTTGTGGGCCGCACGCTTCAACACCGATTCCTTCAGCGCAGCCTGGCGTTGCGCCGCTTCGATGAGCTGCGGAATCAGTTTTCCGAACAGCGCGTGATGCTCTTCGAGCAGCCCCGTCGGAGCCTGTTCCAAATCCGGACCGGCCGCAGTGAGGGCCGCCAGGAGACCGCCCATACTTTCTCCATCCTGATCCACCAACGCGCGAATCGGCGTTGGAGGAAGGAAGCGGTCCACGTGCAAAGCGCCCGGGGCCGTGGGCGCCAGTACGAACACCGCCTCAAGCGCAAGGCTGCCGAGGCGGACCTCAGCAGCCGCAGGCGGATTCGGCCAAGTGACGAAAGCCGAACGCCCGTCCTCATCCTCTAGAATCAGATCAACGGCGGTGCGCGCGATCGGATGATCGATCGACACGAAGGCCATATCTTCGCGCGCCAACGCTTCGCCGCGATCGAACGTCAGCGGCAGGCCCTCTTCGGGAATGCCGGGAAAGGCATCGAGCAACATGCGCTCTCCAGGCACCACCAGCAAGCCGCGGCGCACCGCCGTCTCCTGCACGTCCATCCCGAAGTGATCGAAAACCTCCACCAGATATTCTTCCAGATCGGGGTCATCATCTGTCGCGTGGATTTCGGCAATGAGATCGGCCGCGATCCCCGCACGGTTGCTATGGATTTCGAGCAGGCGGTCGCGCCCTTTTTCCAAAGTTTCCCGAACATGGGCGGCCCTGTCGCGCGTCCGTCCCAACAATGCCGCCACCGAATCTTCATCCGGTGACGCACACACCTTTTTCACCTCTTCGCCGAGCAACTCGTGAAACGCGTCCGCGCCGAGCAAGGTGTTGCGGAAGGCATCAAAGCCCTCGTGATACCACCGGAACAACACTTCGTGCGCTGTGCCCGTGACGTACGGTACGTGGATATGCACGTCGCCGAGCCGCCCGATGCGGTCGAGACGGCCGATACGCTGCTCCAGCAAACCGGGATCGGCGGGCAGATCGAAGAGGACCAGATGTTTGGCGAACTGGAAGTTGCGCCCCTCGCTTCCGATCTCGGAGCAGAGCAGCATCCGCGCGCCGCCTTCACGGGCGAACCAGGCTGCGTTCTTGTCGCGCGTGGTCATGGTGAGGTTCTCGTGGAAGGCTGCAAACGGCGCGGTCGTAAGCGTCGGCAATACTTCCTGCAGGGCGAACACATCCGCCTTGCGCGAGGTGATCAGCAGGATTTTATCGTCGGGATGATCGGCGAGGAACTGCACGAGCCACGTGGTGCGCGGATCGTGGGCGATCGTCCCATCTCCCGCCGGGGCAAGGGGAACCGGATGCACCACGCGCACAGGGAACCCCCCCATGGCCTGACGCCGGTTACGGAACATGAGGCGTCCGGTACCGTGCCGGTCTATGAGATCGGCGATCAGGCGGTCGCGCGCCCCTTTCTTGAAATCCGGATCTCCGAGATATTCGACAAGGCGTGACTGCAGCGCCGCATCGCCTGGAAAAAGCGCACGCAAGCGTTCCGCCACCACGCGGTCGGGTGTATCGGACAGAAGCAAAGCATCAGCGACGCGTGCCAATTCTTCGTATCGGCCGGTTTCGGCGAGGTAGGTTTCGAAGTCCGTGAAGCGATCCGGATCGAGCAAGCGCAAGCGCGCAAAATGCCCTGCCTGTCCGAGCTGCACCGGAGTGGCGGTGAGCAGCAGCACACCGCCAGCGGCGCGTGCCAAGGCTTCCACCGCGGCATATTCCGGCGATGCGGGAGGGGTATTTTCGAGCGACCATTGCAAATGATGCGCCTCGTCGACGATGAGCAAATCGATGCCGGCGGCGATGGCCTGGGCCACGCGACGCGCTCCCGAACCCGGCGCGGAGAATAGTTCTGGCGGGCACAAAATCAACTGACGCAGCGCAAAGGGGTTTTTCGCCTCGCTGCTTCCGGCCGCGGCTTTCTCACCTTTCTCGCCTTTTTCCTCGGCGCGGCAAAAATCCTCGTCGAGCACGGTGAAGAGGTGATGAAACCGGCGATAGAGCTCCGCCATCCATTGGTGCACCAGTTGCGTTGGGGCGATGACGAGTACGCGGTCGATTTGACCCGTTGCGTGCAACCGGTGAAACACCATGCCCGCTTCGATAGTTTTGCCGAGGCCGACTTCGTCGGCGAGCAGCACGCGCGGGCGATGCCGCGAGGCCACCTCGTGGGCGATCGCGATTTGATGCGGCAACAATTCCATGCGCGCCCCTGCGAGCCCGCGCACGGGAGAGCCCAACATGGCGCGACGCAGCTCGAGAGTGCGCAAGCGCAACGCGTACGCGCGCGGTTTGCCGGCCTGGCCGGCCAACAGGCGCTTGTCGGGATCGGAAAAGGCGGCGCGGTCCAGCAACTCGCCTTCGGGAAGCGAGCATCCGCCCCCGTGATACACGATGAGGCCGTCCTTTTCCTCGATGCGCTCGATCACGACCGCCGCGCCGCTGCGGCCCCGGGCACGGTCGCCCGGTGCCAGAAGAACGCGTCGCAAGGGCGCGCCACGCTGCATGTACAAACGGGTTTCTTCCGCAGCGGCAAAACGGATCTTCACATCTCGAAACCCGACCTCAAGCACAATGCCGAGGCCGAGTTCGGGTTCGCTGTCGCTGACCCAGCGTTGGCCGGGAAGGAATTTGTGCATCACGCGGCCAACAACCGGTTCATCCCGTTGAACAGGGCCTTCACGTTCGCCTTGATCGTGTCGGTGTCCTTGCCGCGGCCGATGCCCACGGCACCTTCGGGCTGTCCGTTTGGGCCGCGACGCTGCAGCTTGATCTCCGACAACGCGAAGGCTGCAGAATCGCTGTGCGCCGCGTCCACGGCCAACTGCGAATATTCCGCGAGATGGAAGTGCAAACCCAACGATTCCACGGCGTGCATGCACGCGTCGATAGGACCGGTGCCCTTGCCGACCAAGGTCTTCTCCGCGCCCTGCCAACGGATGTCGAAGGAGAATTCCGTCTCATCGGCCGAAACACGCAAGGCGCGGAACTCCAGCGGACCGGCGGCCTTGAGCAGCACGGCCTCGTAAACCTCCGCCACTTCGGCGTCGGACAATTCGCCGCCCTTGGCTTCCGACCGCGTCTTCAACACCGGCTGCAAAACGGCGGCCTCTTCGAGCGTGATCGGCAAGCCTATGGCCTTCACGATTTCGTACACCGCGCTCTTGCCCGACTGACTAGTGAAGACCACGCGGTCCGACTCGCCGCGGCCGATCAGATCGCCCTCGACGGCCCGATAGGCGCCCTTCTTCATTCCCTTGGTTTTGGCCGCGCCGTCCTGGTGGATGCCGCTGCGATGCGCCACCACGTCGGAACCGACCAGGGGCGCCTTCTCGTAGATGGGCACGTGGGACCACTCCGAAACCTGCAAGGCGGTTTCGTAGATCTCGCGCATGTTCACGGGGTTTTCGACGCCGCAGTTATGGATGGCGACCGCGACCTCGTACAAGTTGGTATTGCCTGCGCGTTCGCCCAAGCCGTTCAATGCGCACTCCAACTGCGTCGCACCCGCGAAGAAACTTTCCACCGTAGTGGCCGTCGCCATGCCCAAATCGTTGTGCGTATGCACGGCAACCGTGATGTGTTTCGGCAACGCCTCCACGACGCGGCGAACCATGTCGACGAACACCAGCGGACGGTAGCGCTCCACCGTGTTGGGCAGGTTGATCACCGTCGCACCCGCCTCGATCACCCGATGGAAGGTGTCGATCACGAAATCGAGGTTGTCCATGCTGTCGCCGAAATGTTCGGCGGAGAACTGTATATCGCCTTTGCCGTTCAGCACCTGCTTGCAGAGCGCGACGGCTTCCACGGCTTTTTGCGCCACCTTTTCGGGCGGCATGCGCAGCACGTTTTCCATCGCGAACGGCGACAGGCCGATGAAGGTGTGGATGCGCGGGCGCGGCGCATGGCGGATCGCCTCGCCGGCTTTTTCGATATCGCGCGGCACAGCGCGCGCGAGGCTTGCGACCACAATGTCCACGTTTTCGGCCTGTGCGATCTTCGCCAAATGTTCCACCGACGCGAAATCCAGATCGCTGGCGCCGGCATAGCCGACCTCAATGCCCTGTACGCCCAGCTTCAGAAGCTGGCGGAACACCTTCTCCTTTTCCACCACGTTCCACGGCTGGCGCAAAGCCTGGTTGCCGTCGCGCAGGGTGACGTCGTAAAAGAACGGGCGGCGGCCGCCCGAAGTGTCGATTTCCGTGATCTTGTTCGTCCCGTTCATGGGATCCTTCCTTTTCTTCGTTGCGTGTTCATGACCTTGCCATGCCAGCGCAGTGTCGGAAAAATGTTCGTCTCCTCCGGGGGTGTTCCCCCTTTCCGCCCCTTGGTCCCTAAGCCTGTCGAAGGGCTGAGGGAATTTTGGGGGGAAAGAAAAAAGCCCGCTCGAAAGAGCGGGCTTTTTTCCAAACGCAGCGCCGCTCCTTAGCCGATAAGGCCGAGGAGTAGAAGCGAGATGGTGTTCTTTGCGTTCGCGGAGGTCATGTGTACAGAATAGATATTGGGAAGGCTCAGTGGCAAGGCGGGGGATTCCCTTGGAAAACTGGTGATTGGCAAGTCTCCCCCACCTTGATTGCATCATTTTCGAAGGATGAACGGTTTTGGGCACCCTGTGCAGGCTCAAAATGGGGCGCCCGATGAAAACCGCCGGGTAAAAAAACATTTTTTGCAAAACCTCTCCCTCAAACCACTGAAGACCATGACAACCCTCGACCCCGTCATTCTCTTTTTTCTGCTCGGATTGTTCGCAGGCCTCTTGCGCTCCGAGTTGCGGTTGCCGCCGGCCATCTATGAATTTCTAAGCGTCATTCTGCTGATCTCTATCGGCCTTAAAGGTGGCGTGGAATTGTCGAAGCAATCCTTCGGAAGCCTGGTCGGGCAGATGGGACTGGTTCTGGCCTTGGGGTTCACGCTGCCCCTGTTGCTGTACCCGGTATTGCGGCTGCTTGGGAAGCTGGCACGAGCCGATGCGGCATCCCTCGCGGCGCATTACGGATCCGTGAGCGTGGGGACTTTTGCGGCTGCATCGGCATGGCTAACCGCGCATAGCGTTCCCTTTGAGGAATACATGGCGCTTTTCGTGGTCCTGCTCGAAGTGCCCGCCATCGTGGTCGGAATTTTACTGGCCCGGGGCGTAAGTCGGGAAACGCGCTGGGGAAAACTTGCGCATGAAATCTTTTTAGGCAAAGGCATCGTGTTGCTGGCGGGCGGCTTGATCGTCGGTTGGATTTCCGGTCCGCAAGGCGTGGAGCCCATCGGCGGATTGTTCTTCGGCATCTTCAAAGGCGTGCTCGCGCTCTTTCTATTAGAGATGGGGCTCATCGCCGCAGCCCAAGCGGGAAATCTCCGGAAGCATGGGCTCTTTCTCGCTCTGTTCGGAATCATCACTCCGTTGGTCTGCGCCTTGATCGGCGGGTCACTCGGGGCAGCCATGGGGCTTTCCATCGGCGGCATCACCTTGCTGGCCACCTTGGCTGCAAGCGCATCTTACATCGCCGTGCCGGCAGCCATGCGACTCGCGGTGCCGGAGGCCAACCCGGCGCTATCCTTGACTGCGGCTTTAGGGGTCACCTTCCCGTTCAATGTATTGGTTGGCATTCCCCTTTATCACCGTATGGCCGTAACCTTGTTCGGAGGATGACATGGCGACCTCGCATTTACGCAAGCTTTTGACCGTGATCACCGAGTCGGCGCTCGAAAAGGATCTGTGCTCCGATCTTGAATCCTTGGGTGCACACGGCTATACCGTGACGGACGCCCGTGGAAAAGGTCATCGAGGAGTGCGCGAAGCCGCATGGGATCCAAGCGGCAATATCCGCGTAGAAGTGGTCTGCACCAAGGAGACGGCCTGTGCCATCGCCGAACATCTCAAAGCGAAGTATTACTCGAACTACGCGATGATTCTTTATTTGTCCGATGTAGAAGTACTGCGACCCGAAAAATTCTAGCGCCGCATTAAAACATCGTCGACACCCGGATTCCGCTGCCTTCGGGAGTCCACTGCGGTTCGAAGCGATAGCTCAGTCCCTTGCCGCTGGTGCGGCGGTACAGGCGCAGGGTGTGTGCCACCGAGGCCACGCGATTGAGCACCAAGGCTCCGGCCGCAAACGACAACGCCACCTTGGCTCCGCGGTAATTGCGCATGACGGATTGATAGCGGTGCCAATGCGCCGTGTTTTCGGGCGTGTTCGAGCTGCCGAAATCCCACTCGGGCATGGCCGCCATGTCCTGGCCCGAAAGCGCCTGCGCGAGCTCGTAGCTGTCTTGACGATGCTCTTTCTCGCGATAGGAACGGTAGACCACAAGACGTTCGAGATACGCGGGCCCCTGCCCGGCCGCATCGGCGCCGGCATATTCTGAGGCGTAATTGCGGGCCGATTGGAGATAGCTTTCGCGCGCCTGCCAGGCGATGACCAACCCTGCCCAAAATCCCGCCTCGGCGAGCAGAAAAGCCTTCGCCGAATTTTCCTCGCGCAGGTAGGCCTCACCGGTTCCGGGGAGCAGAGCCGAACCCAAAAGGGCCAGCCCAAGAGAGCGTTCGGCGTTTTTGCCGTGGGCGGTATCGAGTTCGATCGTGATTTCGCCGTCGGGAGTGGCACTTGCCGCGCCGGACGTAACCGCCGGGTCAAACGCATCGGGACGAGCTTGCGCCTGCACAGGTGCAGCAAATAGCGCGAGGCCTGCCAGCAGCGCGAGCAAAACAAGGAGCGGCCGCGAAAATCGACGCGTCATGAGAAGCTCAGAAAGCCAAGCTAGCGGCCAGATGCGTGAGGGGGCGCCCCCGCTCGAACGCCAGCCCGCCGTGCACGTCGAAGTTATCGTACCAACGGGCCTCTCCCTCGTACAGGATGCGGTTGTTGCGCCGCGCCGTAAGGGCCGCGTCGAGCGCGGAGGCGATGTGGTTGATGACCAGTCCGCCGATGAACCAAGCCTGCATGCGCGAGTAGGACTGTGCCCGGTCGCGCATGGAGTTGTAGCTGTCACGATGGGCGCTTGTTCCGGCGATCAAAGAATCGCTGTACACCACGCTCGAACCCGCGTCGTCCCATCCGGCGATGAACTCCTGATACGACCCGATCAGGCTGTAAAATTCCACCGGGTCGGCGAAGGTGGAACGCTTGACACTGAGGCCCGCGGGATCGGCCACCGGGCTGAAGAAGGTGTTGTCGTCGTAGGCGGCGCGGAAGTTCTGGTAACTGCTGCTGACGTTGGCGCTGTCGGGAATGAGCAGGTTCACGCACCCCCCGTAAAGGCCCGCGCCAGTGGAGGATTCACGGTTGATCAACGCTTCGCAATAGGAGGTACGGTAGGGATTGATGTCCTTGAAGCTTGTGGCCGCGCTCGCCGCGTAGGCTTCGTCTTCGTAGCGGCCCGCGCTGAAGTGGTTATCGGCGTAGCGGCGGTAACGCTTCACTTCGCGATCGTATTTCACCACCGTGTATTGGTACCACAAAATGCCCAACGTCGCTTCGGTGCCGAAGTAAAACGCCGCACGGGCGTAGTTGAAGGCGGTCTGTCCCACATACGCCTGCCCCAAGCCCGGCACGATCAGCGACATGAACAAGGCTTTTTTCGGATTGCGGTATTCGCCGCGACGCGTGTCGAGCGGATTGATGGTGGTTTCGCGCGTCACCCGGACACGGGGCGCCCGCTTCACGGTATCCGGTTGGGCGATGATCGGTACAGGCACGGGAGCCACGACTGCGGAACCGGTACTCAGGGAATCGGCGCCTGAGTCGGGACGGGACGCCGCGCTGTCTGCAGGGCTGGCCACCGGTGCGGTCGAGCCGGGAACACCGTAGAGGTCGTCATTCGAGGATTGGGCCCGGGCCGGAGCGGCCGCAAGGCAGACCAAAAACGCGGCCGACAGCAAGGCCGTCGTAAACGCAAGCCCCCTATGGACCGTTGGGGCCGAAGGGGCCGACTGGTCGGCCTTTGAACGCATGAAAATTGAACGCAAATCCCGCTCCCGATGTGTCGGGGGAATCTACAAAATCAAGGGGGGAGGGTCACTCCACCGTCAGGAGCTTGGCTTGCCGGTATTCGCCATGCTGGTTGCGCACGGTGATCTGGTAGGCATAGCTGCCCTGCCGCAACACCGAGGCGGAACCGGACCGATCCAGGGTGAAGTCCTGATCTCCGGCCGACAATCCCTTGTGCTCGAGCACGAGCGCCCGGTGGCCCTGTAGATCGAACAGTTCGAGCCGTACATCGGACGATTCCGCCAACCAAAAGGGAATTACCGCCACACGCCCGAACGGGTCCAGACGGGCCACACCGAGGCGGAACTGCCCGCCGATGACCGGATCGGGGCGCGAAAGCGCCGTGGGGGGCACTGCGATGCCGACCGTGAGGTCGGCCTGATAACCTCCACCGTAAGCCAGGGTGACGTCGGCGATCTGGTAAGCGGTATTCGCGGTGTCCGAAAACACACTGTCGTTGGTGTTCTTGGTCGGGTTCTGCCCGTGGGGCATGTAGAGCGCCGAACTGTTCACCGCCGTATTCAGCGATTCGGGAAAAGCCAACTGCGACGTTGCGGTCAGCACGGTGTTCAGGAACACTTGAAAATGAATGTGCTGCACGCGGCCGCTGTACCAACCCGGGTAAACGGTATCGAAGGAAACCTCACCCTCGGAGTCGGTGATCTGGATGCCGCGGCAAAAAGTTTGCCCGGTGGCGTTGCGCGTCCCGAGATAACCGGAGTTGGTATAACCCGAGTAATACCCGTCCTTGTCGCACTGCCACATGTCGATCCGCGCGTTAGAAACCGGTGCGCATCCATTATTCAGATCTAGCACCCTGAGAGTCACGCGCATCGGGATTCCAGAAAATCCCTCGGTGATATTGCGGCGGAACTTGGTGCCATCGGCCGAAAGGTTGAGGGGAAACGGACCGGCGGTTTCCTGAGGCGTCAAAATGCAGGACACGGCTCCGAGGGAGGATTTTTGCAACGAAGTTTGCACCGAATCCAGCACGGAACCGGCGGCGACCGCCTTGCGCAACGGAAGCAGCGCGGTCAAGCCGCCAAGCCCCGCCGTCCTGAAAAAATCCCGTCTGTCCATGGAATCCTCCCTGAAACGACGCTCTCTCTAGACGTCACATCAGTCGCGCCCTCCCGATAGTTCAGATAAGGGCGCGCAGGGAATATAAGCCCGGAGGAATGGCGCCTTGAGCACCACCACGTAAAAATCGGGTACAAACCGTCCCCTTGGTGGAAAGACGGAGTGAAAAGGCCTACCGGTCAAATTTCCGACTGGTTTGGAGCAAATGATCCAAGGATTCAAAGCCGGATCTCCGTTTTCGATCGGGAACCCGGAGTACGACCGGGGCCCGGTGGGACCCCTTTTAAAGGCTCAAAACGTCGGCCATCGTATAGAGTCCCGGGTTGCGTCCCTTCAGGAACAGAGCGGCCCGCAGAGCGCCTTGGGCGAACACCTGACGACCGTGCGCCACGTGACGGATCTCGATGCGCTCGCCGTCGCCCGCGAACAACACCGTATGATCTCCGGCGATGTCACCACCGCGCACCGCGTGGATACCGATCTCGCCGCGCGGGCGTGCGCCCACCATGCCTTCGCGGCCGTACACGGCCTTGTCTTCCAGCTTCACGGCATGCCCGCGCGCCACGGCTTCGGCGAAGCCGAGCGCGGTACCGCTGGGAGAATCCTTTTTCTGGTTGTGGTGCGCCTCGATGATTTCCACATCGAAGTCGGGTCCCAGCGCGCGCGCGATCGCCTCAGTGGCCTTGAAGAGCACGTTCACGCCGATGCTCATGTTGGGCGAGAACAGCACGGGAATTTTTTGCGCCGCAGCGCCGATGCGCGCCTTTTGCTCGGGCGTAAAGCCGGTGGTGCAGAGCACATGCGCCGCGCCCTTGCGCTCGGCGATTTCAAGCGCCTGCAACGACGAGTCGAGCGTCGTGAAATCGATGAGCACGGATCCCGCCTTGACGACGGATTCCAGATCGTCGGTGAAGGGGACTTCGAGACCGTCGACCGTAAGCGTTCCCGACGCACCGGGGAAGCCCTTGTATTCAACGGCGGCGATGACCTTCAGGCTATCCGGCTTTTCGCGCATGGCCTTTGCACATGCAGACAGGACCATTTGGCCCATGCGGCCCTTGGCGCCTAGGACGATTATTTCGGTTGGTTGGTTGGACATGTCGGGAAAGATAATTGCGGTGTGAATCGGCGAAGGCCTGATAAATTAGGGCCCTGACCGTTCCCTGTGCCCAGGCTGCGAACGCGCCATACGGCGTTGGCCCTCCTCGTCATACTCCCGGTGCGACCGCGTCGGGCCGCCTTGTCTAGCTCGTTCTCGCCCGGGCTCTTCGTTATTCTTCGTATTTCTTCGCCGCTCTGCGCCTCACTTTGTATCTCTCTGGTCCTCTTTGTTTTTCTTCGTGGCTCTTTGGATCGCTTCGTTATTCTTCGTCGCTCTTCGTTTTCTCCGTCTTCAAGGGCAGAGGCAGGTTTCCCAAAACCTCATAGAAAGTTTTGACGGAAAAACGCACGGCCAAACAGGGACGCCGGAGCGCCGACCGAGTCCCGCTAGGCAGCCCGACGCGGTCGCACCGGGAGTATGACGAGGAGGGCTAACGCCGCGGGGCGACGGTCGCCGCCCGGCGCAGCGAAGAAAAGTCTGGACCTTGGTTAAAAAAAGAAAGGCCGCGCTATTGCGCGGCCTTTCTGAACACCTTCTCGCTCGAATCTATTTGGATTCGTCCGAGATGACCCAGAGCTTGACCTTCGCTTCCACATCCTTATGGAGTTGGAGCTTGATCGTGTACATGCCGAGCGCCTTAATGGGCTCTTCAAGCAGCACGGCCTTACGGTCGATCTCGTAGCCGGCGTCGCGCAGTTTGGCGGAGATGTCCTGAGCCTGGATCGACCCGAACAGCTTTTCGCCGTCGTGCACCTTCGCCGCGATGGTCAGCGACACGTTCTTCATCTTTTCCGCGAGCGTCTCGAAAGACGCCTTCTCGCGCTCGGAGCGGGCCTCGGCTTTGGCACGCAGGGCGTCGAGACGCTTGCGCGAAGCCGGGGTCGCAAGTTGGGCGAGTCCACGGGGGAAGAGGTAGTTGTGTGCGAATCCGTTCTTGACCTTGACCACGTCCAGTTCCTTACCGAGGCCCTGGATCGTTTCGTTCAGAATGATTTCCATGATGACTCCTGTCCTTTCCCTGCGGCTTAGCGCATGTTTTCTGCCACGAAGGGCAGAAGGGCGAGGTGACGGGCGCGCTTGATGGCCTCGGCCAGCTCACGCTGGTAACGAGCCGACGTCCCGGAGACTTTGCGAGAAACGATCTTGCCACGCTCGTTGATGAATTTGCGGAGCAGCTTCTCGTCCTTGTAATCGATGTGCGCGATCTTGTTTTCGGTAAACCAGCAAGTTTTGCGCTTGCGGCTCTTGGCCTCGCGCTTGCCGTCCTTCTTCGCGTCGCGTTCCCGTTCCCGTGGCGGCATTATTCGTCCCCTTCTTTCTTGGCTTTTTCTTCGATCTCATCGATCACGGACACGCCCTCGGGGGCGGCTGCGGTGGGCGCCGGCGGAATGCCGGAGGGGTTCTCGACAACGGTGAGCCAGCGCAGCGCGTTCTCGTTGATGCGCAAGCGCTTTTCGAGTTCGGCCGGAAGACCAGCTTCGGCGTTGTAGTAGAAGGCGGCGTATTCACCGTGCGTGCGCTTGCGGATGGCATAGGCCAAACGGCGCTTGCCCCAGCGATCGACGCGGGTGATGTTGCCTTGGGATTCGATCAGCTTGGCCACCGCATCGAATTCCGAGGCGATGGACTCATCGGGGATCATTGCATCCACGACAAGGATGGTTTCGTAACGCTTCACGTAAACTTCCTTTGGACTTCCTCCGGGTGAATTCCCAGAGGATTGGCCGTTCCCTTGTAGTGGAACGGCAGGAATACCCATCGGTCGAACGACCAACGGGAGGGAAGCAAACTTATTTAATACCGGACGGGGTGCCAAGGCACAAACCCGACAAAATCAAGGGTTTAGAGTCGATTTCGACCCCTGATCCCTCCGTGTTCGGGTTCCTACGCGGTCTTTTCCTTCGCTTTTTCGGCCATTCTGGCGCGGATGGCTTCGGGAGACAGGCCGAAAAGCTCGAAACACAGGGAGAACAGGTCGATGGCAGCCAAAGAGGCCGGGGCGTGCTCGAAAACGCTCAGTCCGGCCCGGGCGGCTTCGGGGAGGTCGATGGTGAGGCGCACCCGCTGTTTGGCCACCCGACCGGGATAGGCTTTTTCAATCTGTGACGATAGAGCCTGATGCAACTGGGTGTTGGCGCGGTACATGTTGATCACGATGCGGTAGAGCTTCGCGGTGGAGCTCATCTTGTCGAGCCAGGGGACGAGATCGTCGAGGCCTTGCAGCGCGTAGGCTTCGGGCTGGGTGGGCACGATCACGTCACCCGCGGTCATCAGAGCCATGCGCGTGAGCCAGTTCAGCACGGGCGGGCAGTCGATGAGCACGTAATCGTAGCTGGGGAACAGCGGCGAAAGCAGTGCGCGCAGGCGCATGGGTTCGCGCGCGAGCCGGGGGTTGAGCAGGAGCAGGTCGTCGAGATCGGGACTGCCCGCGATCAGATGAAGGCCGGTGTAGCCGGTTTCCAGACAGGCGTCTTCGGCGGCGCAACGTTGCTGCATCACCTTGGAAATGTCGGGGCGGTCCGGATCGCGCGGAAAGGCGCCGTCCTTGCCCTTGCCGAGCAGATGCTTGGTGAGGTTGGACTGCGCGTCGAGGTCGACGAGCAATACGCGAAAGCCTGAGAATGCCAGGGCGTGCGCGCAGTTGAGCGTAAAGGTGGTTTTCCCCACCCCGCCCTTTTTGGAGAGAAGGCAATAGGCTTGGGTCATGCAACTCCAAAGCAGAAATATGAAATCAGAAATATGAAAGAATTGCAGGAACCAATAACCTTACCACTCGACAGGTCGGCTTCCCTACGTAATGTGAGGTTGTTCGTTTTCGCTTTCATATTTCCGATTTTACTCCCCTATCCTTCGATGACTTCGATCGGCAGGCCGAGCGCCTTGAACTTTTCCACCACGCGGTCGTAGCCGCGCTCGATGTAGCGTACGCCGCTGAGCGTGGTACGCCCCTTCGCCAGAGCGGCGGCAACGAGGTAGGAGAACCCGGCCCGTAAATCGGGGATCTCGATGTCGGCGCCTTGCAGCGGCGTGGGGCCGAGAATGACGGCGGAGTGTTTGTGGCCGAGGTGACGAAAGCGGCATTCACTGCCGCCGAGGCATTCGCTGAAGAGCTGGATGCGCGCACCCATGCGGTTGAGCGCCTCGGTGTAGCCAAAGCGGTTTTCGTACACCGTCTCATGGATCACCGACATGCCTTCGGCCTGCGTGAGCAGGATCACCAGCGGCTGCTGCCAGTCGGTCATAAGGCCGGGATGCACCGCGGTTTCAGCGGCCACGGCTTTGAGCTTGGAGTCGCGGCCGCTGAAAACGATGCCGTCGGGGCGCACTTCGTATTCGCCGCCCGCGCGGCGCAACCAATTGAGAAAGGTGAGCAAATGCAGTTGATCGGCGCCGCGGATGTAGACCTCGCCGCGCGTGGCCACAGCGGATGCGGCGAAGGAGGCCGCTTCGATACGGTCGTTCACCACGCGGTGATCGGCGGGGCGCAGAGCGTCAACACCTTGGATCACCCAGGTGCGGTCGGTTTCCTGCACGATGATTGCGCCCATCGACTGGAGCAAAAGCGCGAGGTCGACGATTTCGGGTTCGACCGCCGCATTGCGAATCTCGGTGGTGCCGCGCGCGAGCACAGCGGCCATCATTAGGTTCTCGGTCGCGCCCACACTGGGAAACGGGAGGGTGATGCGAGCGCCCGTCAGGCGTTCGGCGCTGAAGTGGTATGCGCCGTCGCGATGTTCGACTTTCGCGCCGAGGCGTTCGAATCCCTGCAAATGGAAGTCGAGCGGGCGGGCGCCGATGTCGCAGCCGCCGGGAGCTGGAATGACCGCGCGGCCGAAGCGGTGCAGGAGTGCACCTGCGAGCAGAATGGGGATGCGGTTGAGGCCGGAATATTCTTCGGGCACTTCAGGACCGGCAAGGGTGGTCGCGTCGATCGTCACCGTGCCGGCAGCCATATCGTGCTTCACGACGCAACCAACCGATTCGATCACCCGCTTGGTGATCTCGACATCGCCGATCTCGGGAACGTTGCGCAAGGTCGAAACGCCGGGAGCGAGAAGGGCGGCCACCATTTCCTTGGTAACGGCGTTCTTTGCCCCGCGGACGGTGATTTCGCCCTCAAGCCGGATGCCGCCTTCGATACTGTATTTACGGGCCATTTGTGTTCCTTACGGTACCCTGTTCCGGTAACTCGTGAAATCGTTCGTTCAGGTTCGCGATGGTTTACTTCTTAGCGGGAGCGGTTGCGGTCGATTTCACCGCCGGAGCGGGCTTCAGGGTTGCCGCGTAGAGGCGGCTGTCGCCCAGTATCCGCAAGGCTTCCAGCACCTGCCCGTCGCCCTTCAACTCGTGCGTCGTGCGGGCCAATTCGCCCAGCGCGGCGCCCAAAAATTCCGCCTTCAACTCGCGGCGAATGAAGTCGAGATTCGCGGTGTACTCGCGCTCCGCATCGGAGCGCAACAGACCGTCGAGCGCGGCGTAGGCGCGGTCGAAGTCGGGCGCGCCAGAAAGCGTATCACCCCGATCGGCGCGTTCCTTTTTCCAAGCCGCGCGCGACTGTTCGAGTGCGATCGCGGCGGCGCCGCGATATCGGCTGAAGGTGGTATCGGCGAACACGAAGACGCGGAACTCCCCGAGCAGTTCGGGAGAAACTTCGAACGCAGGTGTGATCGCGCCGCCGGGCGCCTTTGCTGCTGCCTCGGCGCGATGCTTGACCGTGAAGTCGAAGAACATGTTCTTGCGGTAGAGCTCCAGCACGAAGCGCGCATAGCGACGGTCGGGCACGATGCGGTCGGGTGTGATTCCCCCCGCCGCCTTGACTGCGCGACCTGAGCGCGTGTGGAATACGGCGGTATCCGAAGCCTTGGCGGCCTGGGAAACCCTGGCATCCTTGGCCGAATGCGGCGCGAGGGCGGTGTCGCCCGGCTCTGCCTCGTCTTCACCGTCTTCGTTCACCGCTGCCGCGCGTCCGCGGCGACCGTTCTCCGCCTTGTTGATATCACGACCTGAGGGCGTATAATAATGCGCCGTGGTGAGCTTGAGCGCATTGCCGCGCTTGTCGATCTCCTGCACGGTCTGCACCGATCCCTTACCGAAGGAGGTGACGCCCAGGAGCACGCCTCGATCCCAATCCTGAATCGCGCCCGCCACGATCTCCGCTGCGGAAGCCGAACTGCCGTTCACCAAAACCGCCAGCTTGCCCGTCCACAGCGGAGCGCGCTCGCTGCGATAGTCCTGATTCTGCCCGCGTACGCGTCCCTTAGTCTGCACCACGGTCACGCCCTTGTCGAGGAACAGCTCCGAAACCGCCACGGCCTGATTGAGCAGGCCGCCGGGGTTGGTGCGCAGGTCGAGCACCAACGCGCGGGGATTGCCGTGCTTTTGCAGGTCGCGAATCTTCGCTTCCAGATCATCGGCGGTGGTGCGGCTGAATTGGGTGACCTTCACGTACGCCACCGAGTCGTTCAGCATGGCCGCATACGGTACGCTTTCGATCTTAATGATCTCGCGGGTGATGGAAAAGTCGAGCGGCTCCGTCACGCCTTCGCGATGGATGCGCAAGGTCACCTTGCTGCCGGGCTTTCCGCGCAGCTTGCCCACCGCGGCGTCCACCGTGATGCCGCGCGTGTCGAGCGTATCGATGCGAAGGATCTGGTCTCCCGCCTGGATGCCCATGCGTTGCGCGGGCGTTCCCGACAAGGGAGACACCACCGTCAGCACCTGGCCGCGCATGCCGATCTGAATGCCCAGCCCGCCGAATTCACCTTCGGTGTTGATCTTGAGGTCTTCGTAATCCTTCGCGTCGAAATACGCCGTATGCGGATCGAGCACGCCGCGCATGCCCGCGATGGCCGCATCCACCAGTTCCTTGGAGGAGACTTCCTCCACATAGTTCTCGGTGATTTTTGTGACGATCCGGTCGAGACGTGTGAGATCGGAGTAGAAGCGGTCGCCATCGGCGTCGGCACGGTTGCCGAGCAGGGCCAACCCTCCCACGATCAGAAGGACGGCGAAAAAGTACGGCTTGCCTTTGTTCATAGCCGCAAATGTAGGAACCGCAGACCTCGGGTCAGGGGCCCAGAATCTTCAGGACACGGTCGAGGATCTCCGCGTGCAGCTCTGCGGCGGGACGCGTTGCAGACAGCAACATGCCTTCCCCCGGCCCCATCCCTTTGCTTTCTGCGGCCTGTTCCAAAAAGCTGCGCCGCACCCGACTGAAGAAGTCATCCCCTTCCCGCTCCAAACGGTCCCGGACGGCTCCGGCGCGCGCGCCGATGCGGGCTTCGCGACCGGCGGGGTCCAAATCGAGTACGAAGACCTGCGCGGGACGAACGTCGCCGCAGGCGACCTCGGCCAGAGCGGCGATATGCCCCGCATCCAGTCCGCGACCGCCGCCCTGATAAGCGCGGGTGGACCATGTGAACCGGTCGGAGATCACCACCTTGCCCGCCTTGAGGGCCGGGCGGATGATTTCATGCACGAGTTGCGCGCGTGCGGCGGCGTAGAGACACAACTCCGTCGCGGGCGCCACCGGAGTTTCGGGATCGAGCAACAAGGCGCGGATGCGATCGGAAAGCGGTGTGCCGCCGGGGTCGCGCACGCGCACCACGGAATGGCCACGAGCCTCCAAGGCTTCGGCGAGCAGCGCGACCTGGGTCGACTTGCCCGCGCCGTCGATGCCTTCGATGACGAAGAACATTTTCGGCCCTACTGTCCTTCTCCGTGACACTTCTTGAACTTCTTGCCGCTGCCGCAAGGGCAAGGATCGTTGCGGCCCACGTCGCGGAACGCGGCGTTCATGCCGGGAGCCTGCTGGGCTGCATTTGATCCGCGGGGGACCATCGTGCCCGGCATGGGGCCGGCCACCGGACGTGCGGGGCCGCCTGTTTGGGACGCGGAAGGCGCCGAGAATTGCGGTGCAGGCGTGGAGGATATGCCGCCCGAGGGCCCCTGAATGCCACCGCCGGGCTCGCCGGGCGCGCTGAATTGCAACTGGGCGCGCATGCGCGCTTCCTGCTCGCGGGCCTGCTGCATTGCCTGCTGCTGGCGAGCGAGGAAATCGGGATCGATATGCAGAAGGCGCTGGATGGTCTCCAACGCGATGCGCTCCAGCGCGGCGCCGAACAGGGAGAAGCCTTCCTTCTTGTACTCCTGCAACGGATCCTTTTGCGCATAGCCGCGGAAGCGGGTGGCATCGCGCAGACCGTCCATGGCGTACAAATGCTCGCGCCAGGCCATATCGATCACGCCGAGCAACACCTGGCGCTCGATGTCGCGCATGTTTTCGGAACCCACCGCTTCTTCGATTTCGGCATAGCGGGTCTTGATCGCCTCGGAGACCTGTTCGGCGGTGTCGGAAACGGTTTGGGTCTGCAGCAGGTCGTCGGGGATCTTGTAATCGATGGCGAAGGAGCGCTTCACCTCGGCGTAGAAGTTCTCCAATTCCCACGACTCGGGATAGTTGCCTTCGATGGCGTAGGGCGCCACCACCAGATCGGCGGCCTCGTCGAGACGCGCGCGGATTTCGTCTTGGATTTCTTCGCCTTGGAGAATACGGCGACGCAGGCCGTACACCACGGTGCGCTGCTTGTTGAGTACGTCGTCGTATTCAAGCAGGTGTTTGCGGATTTCGTAGTTCTGGCCTTCGACGCGCTTTTGTGCCGTGGCGATGGCGCGGTTCACCATCGAATGCGAAATGACCTCGTCATCCTTCACGCCCATGCGGTCCATCCACTTCATGATGCGGTCGGGACCGCCGAAGATGCGCATGAGATCGTCTTCGAGCGATAGGTAGAACTGCGACTCGCCCGGGTCGCCCTGACGGCCCGAACGACCGCGCAGCTGATTGTCGATACGACGGCTTTCGTGCCGCTCGGTGCCCAGCACGTAGAGGCCGCCGAGATCCGACACGCCGGGCCCGAGCTGGATGTCAGTACCGCGGCCGGCCATGTTGGTGGCGATGGTGACCTTGCCGGCGAGACCGGCTTCCACGATCACCGTGGCTTCACGGTCGTGCTGCTTCGCGTTCAACACGTTGTGCGGCACGCCATCACGCTTCAGCAGCGCGGACAATTCTTCGGATTTTTCGATCGACACCGTACCCACCAGCACCGGCTGTCCCTTTTCGTGTCGCTCCTTGATATCTTGCGCGATGGCCTTGGCCTTAGCCTCGCCTGTCTTGAAGATCACGTCATCGCGATCCAAACGTACCATGTTGCGGTTGGTCGGGATGGCGACCACCTTGAGCTTGTAGATCTGCATGAGCTCGGTGGCTTCGGTGTCGGCCGTACCGGTCATGCCCGCGAGCTTCTTGTAAAGGCGGAACAGGTTCTGGAAGGTGATGGTGGCCAGCGTCTGGTTCTCGCGGAGGATGGGCACGCCTTCCTTGGCCTCGATCGCTTGATGCAACCCTTCGGAATAACGGCGGCCTTCCATGAGGCGGCCAGTGAACTCGTCGACGATGATAATCTGACGGTCGCGCACGACATAGTCGACGTCGCGCTTGAACAGCGCGTACGCCTTGAGCGCCTGCTGCACGTGGTGCACCCATTCGACGTTGAGGTCGCCGTAGAGGTTTTCGAGGCCGAGCTGCTGCTCGCACACGTTGACGCCCTCTTCGGTGAGCGAGACGTGCTTGTCTTTCTCTTCGAGCGTGAAGTGCACATCGCGCACCAGATGGCGCACCACCTCGTTGGCCTTGGAGTACTTGTCGGTGGACTGGTCGGCGGGACCCGAGATGATAAGGGGCGTGCGCGCCTCGTCGATGAGAATGGAGTCCACTTCGTCGACGATGGCGAAGTTCAATTCGCGCTGCACGCAATCGGCGATGTCGTGCGCCATGTTGTCGCGCAGGTAGTCGAAACCGAATTCGTTGTTGGTGCCGTAGGTCACGTCGGCGCCGTAGTTTTCTTTGCGCTGGGCCTCGTCGAGACCGTGCACGATGATACCCACGGTAAGACCGAGGAAGCGGTACACGCGGCTCATGGTCTCCGCGTCGCGCTTGGCGAGATAGTCGTTTACCGTCACGACGTGCACGCCTTGGCCCGCAAGCGCGTTCAGGTACACCGGCAGCGTGGCCACCACAGTTTTGCCTTCGCCGGTTTTCATTTCGGCGATCTTGCCTTCGTGCAAGACCATACCACCGATCAACTGCACGTCGAAGGGACGGTAGCGGAACGGGAAACGGCTTTCGGGATTGAGCGTGCGGATCTCGTGATACAGGGACGCGAGAAACAGCAGATCGGGATGCGGCGTTCCGTCGGCGAGGCGTTGGCGGGCCTCTTCGACGGCGGCGCGCGATGCGGGGGTCAAGGCCGCGAAGTCGAATCCGAAGTCGGGATTCAGAATGTTGAGCATGCCCAGACGGCGGTCCGCCGCTTCGCGGCAGACGGCGAAGGCTTCCGGCAGAAGGTCATCCAAGGTTTCGCCGGCGGAGAGCCTCGACCGAAACTCGGAGGTTTTGGCGACCAGTTCTGCATCATCCAAGGCTTCGACCCGCGAGGCGAACGCGTTGACCGCGTCCACCAGGGGAAGCAAGCGCTTGACCTCACGCTCGTGCGTGGTGCCGAAAATTTTGGTGAGCAGTGCGTTCAAAATCATGAAACCGTCGCTTCGAAAAAGACAGAAATCGCCGCACCGAAGACCGGTGCAAACCGGAACCGCGCAAAAATGGAGGCGCAGGGGCCTGTAAAGTATTAAAACGGCCCCCTTAGCATTAACTTTGAGGTACCTCGAATTCGAGTTCCGGAATCCGAAAAACCTGGAAAACCCGTTGCACGCAGCCGAATCGTCCCGAAATGACACATCCCGCCGCGCGGGAGGACCCGGGCGCCTTTTCCGGCGCGGTCTCCATCTGTTACGCTGGGTTACGGTATTCTTCGTGGTTTCCAGCGTCGCCGTGGTTTTGCTGTACCGCTTCGTGCCGCCTCCGGCCACGCCCCTGATGGTGTTGCGTCTCTGGGACCAGTTCCGCACCGGCGAACCGCTCACGCTGAAAAAGGATTGGGAACCGCTCGACCGCATTTCGCCGTGGATGGCGGCGGCCGTGATCACCTCAGAGGATCAACGATTTTACGAGCATAACGGTTTCGATTTCGAATCGATCCAAAAGGCCCGCGCACACAATGAGCGCGCCCTTGCGCGTGCCGAGCGGCGCGGGGGTCGGCCTGCCCGCCTACGCGGTGCGAGCACCATCTCGCAGCAAACGGCGAAGAACGTGTTCCTGTGGCCGGCCCGTTCCTGGACGCGCAAGGGGCTGGAAGTGTGGTTCACCTTCCTGATCGAAACCCTATGGCCCAAGGAGCGGATTCTCGAGGTGTACCTGAACGTCGCGGAAACCGGTGACGGCCTGTACGGTGCGCCGATCGCCGCACGACATTACTTCGGGCGCGATGCGGCCCATCTCACGCGTGCACAGGCTGCACTGATCGCCGCTATCCTGCCCAAGCCGCGCTCGTGGTCGCCCGTGCATCCCCCAGCCCGCGTGCTCCGCAAACAGGCGCACATTCTACGCCAGATGCCGACGTTCTATCAGCGCTACAACTGATCAGGGATTCAACGTAAAGGTCGTGCGGTAGCCATCGGGGCTTTTTGCCGAGGCTTCGGTTGGGTCGGTTTCCTCGGTGGCGAGAAGGCGCGCTACGTAAACGCCGGCAGCGCGGGAATGCAAACCTGTCCAAGTGATTTCGGCGCCCCGGGCGGTAATAGCCGCTTCGAAGTAGCGGCTCCCAACGAGACGTCCGTGCAAGTCGGTGACCGTGAGGCGGACCGCATGTCCTTGCAATGCGAGAGGAATCCGAAAGGCCATGCCGCCAGACACCGGACGCGCGCCGAGCTTCTCCCGGGACGAAGAAGCCGAAGCAAAAAGCGATGCCGGAGGAATGGCAGGCGGTGTCGGACTGGTGGACCCGAGCGCGACGACGGCGGAACCAGGTTTTTCGATGTCGTAACTCAGCTTGAGATAGTCCGCGGAACGGGAAACGTTCGAGATCCGCGCTTCGTCCACCACGGCATTCAGGGAGGAATCCGCTGAAGGATTGATGTTGTCGCGACCGATGCGCACCCAGGCGCGCTCTACGTCTGCGAGCTGTTGCGGTGAGGTAAAGGTCGCGGTCGCGATCTGAACACCGTTCAGATAAAGAGTGCCCACGTCCGAGGTGCCGTTGCGCGTGATGGTGTAGGCGAAGTGGCTCCAGGCGCCGGTCGTCGCCGAAGTGGTAGAATTGATTGCACGCGAGGCTCCGTCGGCGTAAAGACGGCCGATGACGTACCCGTTGGCGTCGGCGACCGCCATGAAAATCCGGTTTGCGCCGGAGGCTGCATCGTCGCCGACGATGCTGATCAGGCGCGCATAACGACCCAGCGTCGTCGGCTTGGCCCATATCGAGTAGGTGAAGTTTCCCGCGGGGAAATTGTAGAGCGGTGTGGAAGCTCCTTCGTTGATGGCGAGATAAGTGGTGGCTCCGGAACTGCCTCCCCCCGTCAGATTGTCGGCCCAGCCGATGGCACCGGCCACACGGGAATATCCCCCGGGAAAATTGACCGGTGTGGCGGAGAATCGTCCGGGGATCGCATTGGGACGGGCCGCGACATCGTTCGTGTTGCCGAGGTGCCAAACATCGACATATCCGTTGGCGGTGTCGAAAACCTTGCCGCCATTGCCGCTGTCGGCAACTCCGGTTTTGTTCCAAAACATTTTGAAGGACTGGAGGCTGTCGTTCGGCTTGACCGAGTCCAGCAGCACCCAGATCGTCGCGGTGTGCGCCGCGCTGTCCCAGGAGTCGATCTGGTGCGGCAATCGCGTCACCCCGTCGGCCTTGGTAAAACGGAGATCCGCTCCGCGTCCCTGCGAGTAGTACACCACGTCTCCGCCGTTGGCGTGCGTCAGGCGCACCAGCACCGGGAACTGGGTGACCGGGTTGGCGAGATTCGCCCCGCTGGTCTTGGTGTTGAGGACCAAAGACCGGCTGTAGGTCCAACTCGCGTAATTTTCCTGCGCAAAGACGGAGGGGGCGGAGAGTACCGAAAGAGCGGAGAGAGTCAATAGGGCGGAACCAGCTGCCGCAGAGGAAATCATCGATCCAAATCGTTTCATGTGGTCATCCTCGAGTAGGCGTAGAACCGGGCCAAAAGGTGTGCAGGGGTAGGGTCGCCCCTCCCCCAACTTACCCCCAAATCGGATTCCCGGGTTCTCGAAACCGGAATCGACTTCGCTCGAATTACTGCCCGAGCGTTATTCTCCGCTGCCACACCCGGTCTGCGGAACCGGATTGGCGAACGGTCATCCGCACCAAATAAGTGCCCGCGTGCAGATGTTCACCGATGAGGGATGTTTCGGTCGCGCCCAAAAGCGCCTCGCGGGCCCAGACCGTGCGCCCCCGAAGGTCGCTGATACGGATCAGGCCCGTGCCCTCCCCTGCCGGAAGCCGGAACACGAGGCTCGTCGCGGAGGGCTCTACCCAACGGAATCCGACCTGCTTTCCCGTTTGCTGCTGCAACGCGGCCGGAACAGTGGTTGCTCCGTACGTCAACGTGGTGGAGCCAGTTTTTTGCGTCTCGTATGCCAGCTTGATCCAGTCATCGCTGCGCACCTTGTTGGAAAAACGGATTTCGTCGAGGCTGCCGAGAAAATTGCGCGAAGAGCCCCATGCACCGATGATCCAATCCGCCGAGGCATTGACGGGCGCTCCCGACTTGGCAACGGTCGCGGCCACCGCGCCGTTGCGGTAGACGCGCCATTCGTTGCCGTCATAGACGCCGGTTACGTGAGTCCACACTCCGGCATCGGAAGCAATTCCGTAACCCAAGGCCGCGTTGGACGCGCTGCCCGTGTAATAACCGAAGGAGTAGTGCGGGTCGGTACCGCCGGCGGAAGGATTCCGTGCGTACATGAAGAACTGGTCGGCGTTGTTGGTGGTACCATGGTTGATGATGCAGCGATAGCGATCCGCGGCGCTCGTTCCGATGGACGTCCAATTGACCCACGATTCCACGGTAAAAAGGTCGGCGTCGCCGCTCGACATGGCGGGATTGTTGCCGAGCGTGATCCGGCTCGCGCCGTCGAAATCGCGGCCGCGTCCAATGGCACCGGCGATGTCGGTCGAGCCTTCGTCGGTACCGTTGATGGCGTTGGCGGTGGCATCGTTCAACGAGTTGTTGAAGTGCCATACCCCTTGGTAGCCGCCCGCTGCGTCAAAGGTTTTCGCACCATTCGAACTGTCGGAGGCGGATGCCTTGCCCCAATAAATGTTGAAGGTCTGGGTGGAATTGTTGCCGAGAATCGTGTCGAGGCGCACCCAGATGCTGGCGGTTTGACCGGCTGAATCCCAACGCTCGATCTGATAGCGCAGCGAAGGTCCCGGCAACCGGCGGAAGCGAAGATCCGCGCCGTTCGCCTTCGCTTGGGCGAAGATTTCGGCATGCGCGGAAGTCAGCCTTACGAGCACCTGAAAGCCGCCCACAAGACCCGCGACGTTGGCGCCTGTGGCCGAAGTGTTCAGCGTGATCACCTTGGTATGGGCCCAGGTAGAGTAATCCTCCTGCGCCGTCGCCGGGAAAGCCAACGCCGCCACCAATGCAAAGGCGGATGCAAAGCCACACATCCCACTGGCCGCCAACATTCTTGGATTCTTCATGAGTTATCCCGTCCCCGGTTCAAGGTTTGCAAGGTCCGATTTCATCTTCGTCTCATGGCCCCATACATTACCTTGGGCAGAATAATTTATGCCGGACTGTAATTGTTTCAAAATGATTACTGCGGTATTTTTTGATACGAAAGAGCCGGATTTTCTTCTTTATAACGTGTTTTTATACTTTTAAAGCAATTTTAGTTGCGCTTTAAGGATTTTTAAGGTCGCTGCACGGTCCAGGTCAAGCCGAATTTCTCCCCTCGGGAATCACCACAGCCGGGTAGATCAGAGGGCAATCGATCCGCCGTTCCAAATCGTCTTTTTTATCATGCAACCACCCCTGTTTTATCCTCATGCCGGCAACCCTACACTTCAGTAATTCGCTCGATGCCCTCGCGGACCGGCTGATCGAAAACATCCGGGACGCCGGTGGGGATCCCTTTCGCGCACCCTCCATCGCAACGCCCGCGTCGGCCATGCGCGACTGGCTGAAGGTGCGTATCGCGGAAAAAAGGAATATCGCGGTCAACATCGCGTTCCCCCATCTCGAACGTCTGTTGTGGGATTTGCTGGCGGAACGCGACCCCGCACACCGCATCGCCGAGCGTCAACCCGCCCGCATGCTGGACACGTTTTCGTTTCAAGGGCTTCTGCTGACGCACCTAAGCGCAAATCCTCCGGCCGCGTTGCGCGCCTACCTCGATGTCGGAGACACCGCCGAGGGCGCTCGCAAACGGGTGCAGCTTGCCGGGCGACTCGCCGCGCTGTTTCGCGAATACGAATACAGCCGTGTCGCCGAAAACGGGCGTCCCGGTCTCGCCGGCAGCTGGATGCACGGAGAGCGATGCTTCGATCGGTTCGCCGATCATCCCGACATTCCGGAACTCGAGAGTTGGCAGATGGAAATTTATCGCGCACTCTTCCGCAAGGAAGACGGCTTGCGCGATCGTTGGGGCGATGCGGCCAAGGGTTACCGCTACACCTTGCCGCAATTCGCCCAAATGGTGCTCGGCACCGGGTCGTCTGCGAAGCGACCCGAACTGAAAACGCCTGCGACGGTTTCGACCGTCTATCATCTTTTCGGGCTCTCCAATATTTCGCCGTTCCACCGTGATTTGATCGGCCAACTGGCGGACGCAAACCGTTTGGGTTCCGCTGCGGTCCGTTTCGAGATTTATGCGTTGAACCCCTGCGCGGAATTCTGGGAGGACACCCGCACCGAAGGTGAACGGCGTGCCCGCGCCCGCCATCGCCATGCACGGAAGGTGCCGGTCGACGTGATCACCGGCGCGCAACCCGCCGCATCGGAACGCGACCGGGGCGTGATCGACGATGCCGCGTCCGAAAACAAATTGCTCGCACTATTCGGAAAACCCGGGCGGGAAACCATCAAACTGTGGTGCCAGCTCACCGAACACGCCTTTGAAGACGACTTCCGCGTCCCGGAATCAGGCAAGTTACTCGGGGTTATTCAAAAATCTGTTTTGTCACGACTTGGGCCGCTTCCAGAAGCGGACGCCGAGGCCGCACCCGAAGACCTCGTGCGGGTTTCCGCGGATGATTCGGTCCGCCTGTTCGCCGCACCGGATGCGCGCACCGAACTCGAAGCCGTGCGCGACGAGATGGCGCAGTTGCTGCGCAAAGAACCCGGGCTGCGTCCGGAAGATTTCGCGCTCATTCCCGCCGATCCGGATGCCGCCATGCCGGTGATCCGCGCCGTTTTCGCCGGCGGGCGCGAAAGCGCGGGAAACGTCCCGGTACTGCTTCCCGGTGCAGACTCCTCTGCGGAATCTCCGCTACTGCGCGGGTTCCGCGCACTGCTCTCCCCCGCGGTGTTGGCCGCAGATCGCAATGCGATTCTCGCGTTGCTCGAAAATCCCGCCCTCCGTACCAAGGCCGGAATCGCGGGCGACCGTCTGCGGGCCGTGCGGGAGTATTGGACCGCCGCGGGTTTTCAGGAAGGTTGGGGAGACGAAACGGGACCGGTGCATTCTGGTGGGGAACAAGTTGGGGAACAAGTTGGGAAGGCCGCAGTATCGACAGCGCTGGCCGCTGAGGAGCGAGCTTTGCTTGCGCGCGTGTTCGATACGGAAGACGCATCCCTGACGGAGGGCGATTACTGGCCCGCACACGGCGTGAACGGGCTCCTCGAACGCGCGGAAACCGCCCGCGTGATCGATTGGCTCGCGCGCTTACGCGTCGCCTTGCATCCGTTCCGAATCGGAGACGACGCCTTCTCTTCGACCGCGCAAACCTGGGCGCAGTGGGCAGCCGCACTCCGTGCACTGCTGGCCGAATTTCTGAAAGCCGCGGAAGAATTCGCTTCCGATCAACGTGCGGAACGCGAACTGAATACGTTCTTCACCGAAATGGAGTCGTGGGATCGCTGGGCCGAACCTGCCGACCGGGTTTCCGCAGACCTCGTGCGCACCTTGTTCGAAGACGCTTTTCGCGCACCGGGCTCGACACGCACGGCTTTTCTGCGCGGAGGCGTGCGCGTGGGCGGCATTTCGGAATTGCGCGGCCTGCCCTTCCGCCACGTTTGGGTGACCGGTCTCGCGGCGGGAGTCTTCCCCGCGCCCAGCGATGCCGCACCGCTCGATCTCCGTTCGTACCGCCGCCTGCCTGGCGAAAGCGATCCCACTGCGCGTGACTTGTACGCCCTGCTTGAAGTGCTCGCGTCCGCCACGGAGTCGATATCGCTTTCTTGGGTGCGGCGCGATGCCGCCAAAGACGCCGAAGTTTCGCCTTCGCGCGCGATCACGGGACTCAAGGCCTGGCTCGAATCCGAAATCCTGCCCGAAGGTGAAGAGTTTCCGGTACGCCTGCTGCATGCCGCTCCGCTTCCGGCGGAGACGGAGGCGGTGCGACGCTCGCACGCGGCAACGTGGGCCGTCCCGCCGCTGCAGGAGATCGTCCGCGTGAACTGGACGGATCTCGCGCGCTTTCTCGAAAACCCCGCGCTGCATGCCGCACGTTCGCACTTCCGCCTCAACGCCTACGACGCGCTTGACTTCGAAGAGGAAGAGCGTGCGGCCACCTTGTTTCTCGATCGGCGCGACGACAGGCCGTTCCGTGAAGCCGTGCTGCGCGCGGAACTCGTAGCTCCGGGGAGCGGCGAAGCCACCTTTGAGCGACTTTGGAATGAACGCGCGCGCGGCGGACTCTTGCCGCCCCCGCCCTACGATACCGTTGAGTACGAGCGTTTGCACACTCTCGTCACAGGCAAACTCCGTTTGGAGGCCGATCATTTGCGATCGAAACTTGCCGCCGAAAATCTCGCCTTCGCTGGAAGCCTGCGCATGGGGCCGCAAGACGGCAAGACGGTCGATCCACCGTCGGTTTCCCTACCGGAGTTTGACGCGCGTTTGTTGGAAAATCACGCCTTGGACAAGATGCGATTGGTCGGTGTGCTGCCGTGGTTTTTCCAAGGTTCGGGACCCGATGGGGGCTGGGCGGTGTTGTTGGAAGAGGGACAGGAAATCGCCGCCTACCTTTTGCAGCTCAGCATCACCGCTCTCGGAGGCGCCCCAGACAAAACCGTATCCTCCGTGCGCCTGCATGGCCCGGGCTTTCTCATTCGGCGGAGTAAGGACGCGGATAAGTCGGCGAAAGCGGAAAACGCCTACACCCTGTATCCGCTCCGGCCGCTCGAACCCGAAGCGGCACGCACGCAACTCAAGAATCTATTGCTCGACATCACCCAGGCGCCGCGCTTCGATGATCTCCCTTTGAACGGCATCGAATCCCTGCTTGAAAAAACGCAGACGGGCGAAACAAGTGAGGGCGTGGAAGATTGGAGCGAGGCCATCGAAGCATGGCGCCGCGACGAACAGGAAGCCTCCTTCGGCGGTCCGAAATTTTGGGACCGTATTCTCGGCACCTTGGCGACCGCCGTCCCGCGCAATGCGAACGTCCAGGTCGTGCGGAGAGCCTTGCCCTACATCGCGTGGAAGCAGGCGTGGAATCCGCCGAAAAAACAGCGCGGGAAATCGGGTGCCTCGGCAGACGAGTCGGAAGAAACCGGTGAGGACGCGACATGAATTCCGCACACTCTCCATTTTCCTGGCCCGAGACATTTCCGGATTCGGTGCGCCACCTCGACATCCGCCACCACGCCGTATTCGAAGCCTCCGCGGGCACGGGAAAGACCTATGCGATCGAGCATTTGGTGCTGCGTCTTCTAGTCGAGAACAGCGCGCTCGAACCCAAAGAAATCCTCCTGCTTTCCTTCACGGAAAAGACCGCCGCCGATCTTCGCAAACGCATTCGGGAACGCTTGCATCAGGAATGGGCGGGTGCGAACAGGGAGCATTGGCACCCCGACGTGCGCGAGCGGATTCATGCCCTTTGGCAACAGTGCGAAGATCTGGCGATTCATACGTTGCACGGGTTTTGTCACTCGGCCTTGTTGCGGTATCCCATCGCCAACGATGCGCTGATCCGTCCCGATGTGCTGGACGACAAGGCCCTTGCAGAGGTCGCTCTCGAAAACCTGCTGCGCGGTGCCTGGGCCGCCGACCCCGTGCGCCTTGCGCGTTTGCGCGAAGCCCTCGCGATCAGTAGCGCCGACGGGTGGCGCAGCAAACTGATCGCGTTGGCGTTGGCGTTTCAGGAAAAGCGCGGGGATGTGATCGAACCAGAAAAATCTCCGGGTTTTCTTGATTCCGTTGTGAGCGAACTCGATCACTGCTTTAGCAAGCTTCTTCAAGCCGCGGAAAAAACCACACGGAGTGCTTTCGATATTTCCGCATACCGCCGGAGCTTCCCGGACTCCGAGAACGGGCGCACAGCATTGAAGCAGGACGCGTTTAACAAGGTTTTCGAGGCGTTAGAGAGGGCCACCGAGGCGCGCTCCGCTTGCGGAAACTTTGTGAAGGCCTTTTACGGAAACTATGATCACGCAAAGCCCCTCAAAGGCAGCAAAGCGTTAAAGAGCGGGTTTGCGTCCTGCTTTAAGGCAACCAAAAACCTCAATATAGCCGCGCTTTCGGAATGGACCGAACTTGCAACGGCATGCGACGCCTTTCTCGCGGAATCGATGCGTTTCAAACGTGAAGAGGTGCTGGAAAACTTACGCGTGTTCGCCGATGCCGGACGTGAACTGCGTATGGAACTCGGCCAAGAAAAACGCCGGCGCGGGGCCATCAGTTACGACGACATGACGCAGAACCTCGCCGAAGCACTGGAAAAGAATCCAGAGCTGGCCCCGAAGCTGCGTCGGCTCTACAAGGTCTGCATCGTGGATGAATTTCAGGACACCGATCTGCAGCAATGGTCGATCTTGAAAGCGTTGTGCTTGAGCGACGACGAGGCCGCGCCGTTGCTGCCACTGTTCCTCGTGGGCGATCCGAAGCAAGCGATCTACTCTTTTCGCGGCGGCGACCTGCAAACGTATCTCGCCGCACGCGAAAACCTGCGGACCCTTTCAGAGCGACAACCTCCGCGCGCACAAGGCGTTTCGCTCGATGAAAACTTCCGATCGCTCCCAACACTAATCAAAAGCCTCAACACCCTTTTCGCACAAGCGGATTGGTTTCGCTCCGAAGACGGAAGTGAACAAAGCGGTGCTTGGAAACTTTCGCATTCGAAGGAAATCGTGTTCACCCCGGTGAAGCCCGGTCTGAAACAGGATGACGAAGAAGCCCGAACGGGTTCGTCTGCGACAGAACCTACGACCCCTTCCGCACCTCCCGAACTCTGGATCCGCGATTTGCGGTACGACGGGCTGGAAAATCCTCCCGCAAAACGCAAGGTCGAACGGGAACTGCGATTGTGGGTCGCGGCGCGCATTCAGGATCTGGTGTCGGGTCGCGACGGATGGACTCTTTTGCCGAAACAAGAAACCATTCCGCGGCCACCGCACTTCGGCGACATCGCGATTCTGGTGCGCAAGCATTCCGAAGCTGCCGCGTTGGAAAAAATGCTGCGCAAGTTGGGAATCCCCTGTCGCGTGCGACGCACCGGCGGCGTATTCCAGGGCCAAGGCGCGGATGCGCTCCGGCTATTACTCGATTTACTTCCCACCGGTGCGGATCCGGCGACGCAAGCCAAAATACTGATGCTGCCGTTTCTGCGATGCAGCGGAATGGATTGGCCCGAAGGCCGTCCTGCTGCGCTTCCGCCACTGCTTGAGCGTTGGGTGCTTTTGGCCACTGCGGGACGTTGGCCCGAATTCTTTGAGTCCGTGCTCGTACACAGCGGCCATTTGGCGCGCGTCGCGCAGGCTTCGGAATCGGATGCCAAACGTCTGCTCGCTCTAGGACGCGCGCTCGGCGAGGCCGGTGCCACTCCCGGCACCAGCACCGGCGCCTTGGCCGACCGCTTCGACGCCTTGCGCCGCGGCGAAGGCGAGGGTAGCGAGGGTGTGGTAGAAGACGGGCACGAAGACACCGAATCCGAAAAAACCGGTGACGGAACGGGAGCCGAAACGAACGCTGCACGGCGCGGCGCGGTGACCGTGATGACCCTGCACATGAGCAAGGGTCTCGAGTTCCCGGTCGTCTTTGTGGCCGCAGCAGGTGCCGGCAAGCGCCCCGACTTCTACACCTTGCGTGAAGAATACGGCTTCAAACACGTGCTCGACAAGGCGGACGCAGCTTCCAAGGAGCGGCATCGCAGGCAGTCCGAAGACGAAGACCGTCGACTTTTTTACGTCGCCTTCACCCGCGCCAAGGACCGGCTGTATGCCCCTTTGCTGCCCAAACCCACGGGACGGTCCGACTACGGACCGTTGGGCGGATTCGCCTGCGACGCCTTGCTTTCGGCCGCGCAGAATCCCGAGGCTGCCGTGGTGTATTGGGATACGGAAGAGGCAATGCCGAAGGAGGAGACAACCACTCTCCCGGCAGCCAAGACTCCTTCATCCGCCTCCGGACAATCGGATACCTTGCAGGCTTCCAAAATCACTGCGGAAGAAACCGATGCGGTATTCTTAAGGCAACGCCGATTGAATTCCTATTCGGGCCTTGCCAAACGCGCAGGCGAACAGACATCGGTTGCGGAAATGCTGGGCGAAGATGGAAAGCGCACTGTGCGCGACGAAGTTGCTCTTGCGGTACCCGCAACGGATCCCGAAAGCGCGACGGTCTACCAACCCATCACGCGAGAAGACCTTCCGGCAGGTGCGGCGGCCGGCAATGTACTGCACCACGTGCTGGAAGTCACCGACTTCGCATCGGTGCTGCAGGCCGCATCCCCGGAAGACTGGCTCGCCGAGCCCGGCCGACGCGCCGAGATCGAGGCACAGCTGCGTCACGAAGGGTTGGACCCGGAGTGCGCCGGGGCCGTGGCCCGTGCCGTCTGGAACACCTTGCGCATGCCGATCCCCGATCCCGCGCGCCCCGGATCCACCTTCCGGCTCGCCGACAATGCCGAGCACCTGCACGAGGTGGAGTTCCTCTTCCCCGTGGCGCCCGTCTCCTCCTCAGAGCAAATCGTGACGACGGAGAAAACCGAACATCGCGGCGACTTTCTGTGGGGATTCATCGATCTCGTGCTCCGCCATGAAGGGCGATATTACGTGCTCGACTGGAAATCCAACCTGCTCGACGATTATGAAGACGCCTCGGTCGAAGCGGCGATGCGCGCTTCCGGTTACGACCTGCAATGGCAGCTGTATGCGGTGGCCGTGGATCGCTGGTTGCGCGAAGCGGTTCGCGATTACGATGCGGCACAACATTTCGGAGGCGTCCTGTATGTTTATCTGCGCGGCGCGGCACCAGATTTCTTCAGCGGCTACCACTGCAAGCCCACTCCCGCAGATCTCGGGGAACACTTTCCCGCACGGCTCCGCAGCCTGCTCGGCCTGAAAATCGCCGCTGCCGCCTCTCCGCAAGCCCATGCGGGAGCAGGAAAGCGAGACTTCGCATGACCGCACATTCCGCGACCGTCTCCGCAGCGCTGCAACGCGCGCAGACCAAGGAGTGGATTGATTCCGCCGATCTCAGGCTGATCAACCTGCTCGCCGCACAGGCACCGCAGGCCGATGAAAACGCGCTGCAAATGGTGCTTGCCGCCTTGTTCCGCGCGTGCAGCGAGGGAAGCTTGTGCCTTTCGTTGCAAAAAGAAGATTTGATCGAGGTGCTGCGCGAACTCCTGGGGTCCGGGACTCCCGGAGACCCGACCTTACCGCCTGGCGAAGAGACTTCGGCCAATGGAAGCGATGCGGCGCCGTCCGCGGAAGCGTTAGCCCTGAACTTTCTCGCCGACTTGGAGTCGGGCCGCCTCGACCCTCTGTGCCGGGTGATACCTGCGACCACCGATGCGTTTCCCGCAGGCGCCTCCGGCAAACCAAAGCCATTGATCGCCGCTTTCGGCGCGTTGTATTTCCACCGTTTTTGGAATGCACTGCGCGTGATCGCTACCGCCGTTGCCACACGCCCGGGTGAATCTTCCGCAACGATATCGCATGCAGAGAGCCGTGCTCGCGATGCCACAATCGAAGCGGCGCTCCATGAAACCCTCTCGGAGAAACCGCTGAGACAACTGCAGGGCGAACCCTTGCAACTGGCGCAGCGTCAAAGGTTGGCGCTTGAGGCCGCCTTGTGCGAGCCGGTGTTCGTGCTCTCGGGTGGCCCTGGAACGGGTAAAACCACCTGGACCGCCTCTTGGTTGCGTGCACTGCTGCGCCTTCCCGGCGTCTCGCCCGATCGCGTGCGCCTCTGCGCCCCCACGGGTCGCGCCGCGCAACGCCTGCAGGAATCGCTGCGCACCAGTCTGGTGAGCGTTTCCGCCGGCGAAACCACCGGACCCGATGCCGCTGCGCGCGACCTACAAACCACCACGCTGCATACATTGCTCGGTTACCAGCCTTACACGGGTGGCTTCGCGCGCCGTCCCGAAGATCCGCTCGATGCCGATTACGTTCTGGTCGACGAAGCCTCTATGGTCGACGTGTTTCTGCTAACCGCCCTGGTGCGCGCCTTGCGCCCGGGAACGCATCTGGTGCTGGTGGGCGATGCGGACCAGTTGCCTCCGGTCGATGCAGGTTCGGTGCTCGGCGAGTTGCTTCCAGAAGACCGCCTGCCGCGATTGACCGCAAACGCGCATACCTCTGTTCCCTCCGTCATGCTCGACGTCAGCCATCGCGCCCGTGGTGCGGTCGTCCCGTTGATCGCGGCCCTGCTGCGCGGCGATGCGGCGGCGACTCTCGCCGCACTCGGGGAACGTATCGACCCCGGCAGTGAATCCGTGGAAGGCAAAAAGGTTCTCACAGCGACCTTGAAGGACTTCGCGGACTCGAACTACCTCGATCGCCGCGTCGAGGGAAAAACCTGTACCGAATGGCTCGACGCCTTCCGTATCGCCGCACGCGACGAAGAGCCAGCCGTACTGAAACGGCTGTGGGTCTTCGTCGCGGCTGCGCGCGTGCTCGCACCGTTACGGAAGGGATTGTTCAGCGCGGATACAGCGAACCGAATGCTGCGCGAGCGTCTGGAACCACTCTGGAGTCAACACCGCGACTCGCCGGAGACGGGTTTCCACGGAGCCCCGATCCTCATCACACGGAACGACCGTAGTTCGGGACTCTCCAACGGAGAAATCGGTGTGTGGCTCGAAGCCTCCGGCGGACCCACGGTATTCTTTCCGCGCCCCGAACTTCCGGAGGGCTGGTTGCGGCTTCCGGTTTCACAACTTCCGGCGCATGAAGCGGGCTTCGCCGTGACCGTGCATAAAAGCCAGGGATCGGAGTATGACGAGGTGCTGTTGATTTTGCCCGAGGCCGGCAACCGCCTGCTTGCGCGTGAAACGCTTTACACGGCGGTCACACGCGCGCGTCATTCCGTCCGCGTGCTCGGAACGGAAGAGGCGATCCGACAAGCGGTCGATCATAAATTGCGGCGACCCGGCGGCCTGCGCGAAATGCTGCGGCACCAAGCGGCGGCGCAACCAGGTAACTAGGGATAAAACCGCACGCCGGCGGTGATATCCACGCGTGAGAGCGACACCGGCGGAAGATCGGCATCGATCGCGTTATAGCGGAGGTTCGGTGTCTTCCCGTATAGCGCGCGCACGCCTCCCCCCACGGCGAATCGGGGGAGCAAACGATAATCCAGCGACACGGCCACATGTGCTCCCGGCGCAAACGCATCCGAGATCCCGGGGAACGGCCCCTTTTTGGTTTCGTCACGGTAGTAGAATACGCCCCCACCCACTTGGGCCACCAAGCAGAAACGATCGCCCGCAAAGCTTCGCTGCACATTCAGTGTAGGAGCGAGATAGGGAATGAAATACGCGTCCTGCGCAGCCTGCTGGGTCTGATCGAGGTAGGTCATGGAAGAGTCGGAGGTGCCGGAATGAAAGGTCGCGAACATTATGCCCGCACCGTAACTACCCCAGGGGAACACCGCCACCTCGAAGGAGGTCACCGCGCCCACGCGCGCCCGGTCCAGATAATCGATTTCCTCTTGCGTCCCCTTTTGGGGATCCCACAGACGCACGCCCAATCCCGCATCCATTGCCCAACGGGTCGGCGAAGGCAGGGGTGCCCCCTCCTCGGCACTGGCGGTTCCACCGAGGAACAAGGAAATTCCTAGGAGAACAAATTTCTGAAACCGAGAGTGCATCATCTCCCCATGGCGTGCACTCGGCCAATCGGGATTTTTCCCGACCGCCTCTTTTTTAACACGCTTTGGGAGAAATGTACGCCGCGCCTGCCATTTAGACGGTGCGTTTCCGGCATATTGACAATTATTTTTGGCCGGATTATAAAGCCGATTGACCCCTTGCCGCCTCGCAAAGGGCCGATCGCTCAGGAATTACGGTCGCGGTAGGTCTCGTATCCGAAGCGCCGCACGACCTTGATCTCGCCCTCTTTCGTCCAAATGCACAAAGAGGGAAGCGTGACGCCGTTGAAGGTGCTGTTCTTCACGATCGTATAGTGGATCATGTCTTCGAACACCACGCGATCGCCCACTTTCAGAGGCTGTGCGAAACTGTAGTCGCCGATCACGTCGCCGGCGAGACAGGTGTTGCCGCCGAGGCGGTAAGTATGCGACAGCTTGCCGGGAAGATCGGCTCCGCGCACGGCGGGACGATAGGGCATCTCCAATGTGTCGGGCATGTGCGCCGTCGCACTCACGTCGAGAATGGCGACCTCCATGCCGTTGCGCACGATGTCGAGCACCGAACCCACGAGGGGCCCCGTCTGCCAGCCCGCCGCTTCGCCCGGCTCCAGATACACCTCCACGCCCCATTTCTCACGGAAGGTTTTCACCACGCGGATCAGGCGCTCCAGGTCGTAGTCGGCGCGGGTGATGTGGTGACCTCCGCCGAAATTGACCCACCGCAAGCGCGGGATGAATTCGCCGTAGAGTTTTTCAAACGAAGCCACCACGCGTTCGAGCGTGTCGCTGTTGTTGCCGCAATGCGCGTGAAAGTGCATGCCGGAAACGCCCTCGAGTTCTTCAGATCGAAATTCGCTGCGGAGCACTCCCAGTCGGGAACCCGTGTAACACGGGTCGTACAAGGGGGTCTCGATCTCGCTGTGGCCGGGGTTCACCCGGATGCCGCACTCGACTTTTCGGCCGGTTTGGGAAACGTGTTCCCCGACTTGTCCGCGAAAGTGCGCCCACTGCGAAAACGAATTGAACACGAGGTGATCCGCCATGCGCAGAATTTCGGGAAACTCTCGGTCGGCGTAGGCCACCGAATAGACGTGCGTTTCGCGGCCGAACTCTTCGTAGGCGAGGCGCGCCTCGTGCAGCGAGCTGGCGGTCGCGCCGTGCAGCGTGTCGCGCATCCACGGGAATGCACTCCAAAAGGCGAAACCCTTGAGCGCGAGAATGATCTTCGCCCCCGACTCGCGCTGCACGCGGTCGAACACCGAGAGGTTGCGGCGCAGCAGCGCCTCCTCGAGCACGTAAGACGGCGAAGGAACCTGCGAGATGTCCAAAGGAACGCTCATCCCGGTGGTATCGGGTTGAAGGCTCATCCCTGTGTGATCTCTTCCGTCCACGGCAGGCCGCGGAGGTTGAGCTGTTCCATGAACGGATCGGGGTCGAGCTGTTCCATGTTCCACACGCCCGGCTTTTTCCACTTGCCCGTCACCATGAGCAGGCCGCCGATCATGGCGGGCACGCCGGTGGTGTACGAAATCGCCTGGGATTCCACCTCGGCGTAGCACGCCTCATGGTCGCACACGTTGTAGGTGTAGGTCTTCAGCGGCTTGCCGTCCTTGCCGAGACCTTCGATCAGGCAACCGATGTTGGTCTTGCCCTTGGTGCGCGGGCCCAGCGAGGCCGGGTCGGGAAGCAGGGCCTTGAGGAAATGCAAGGGAATGATTTCCCTACCCTCGAACAGAATGGGCTTGATGCCCGTCATGCCGACATTCTCCAACACGCGGAGATGCGTGAGGTACTTCTCGGAGAAGGTCATCCAGAAACGAATCGTCTTCAGACCGTTGAGGTTCTGCGCGAGGGATTCGAGTTCCTCATGATACATGAGGTACATCTCCTTGGGTCCGATCTCGGGAAAGTCCCAGGTCTTGTGCACCGAGAGCGCGTCCGTTTCGATCCACTCGCCTTTTTCCCAGAAGCGCCCCTTCGCCGTGATCTCGCGGATATTGATCTCGGGATTGAAGTTCGTGGCGAAGTGGTATCCGTGGTCGCCCGCATTGGCGTCCATGATGTCGACGGTGTGGATTTCACTGAAGCGGTGCTTTTGCGCGTGGGCGCAGAACACGTTGGTCACGCCGGGATCGAACCCGGAACCAAGCAGCGCCATCAAGCCCTTTTCATGGAAACGCTCCTGATACGCCCACTGCCACTTGTATTCGAACTTCGCCGTGTCGGGCGGCTCGTAGTTGGCGGTGTCGAGATAATCGACTCCGGTTTCGAGGCAGGCGTCCATGATGGACAGATCCTGATACGGAAGCGCGATATTCATCACGAGATCGGGCTTGACCTTGCGGATGAGCTCGGCCATCTCGCGGGGGTTGTCGGCATCGACCTGTGCGGTCTCGAGAGGGAAATTGCGCCGCTTGGTGATTTGGGCTGCGATGGCGTCGCACTTCGATTGGGTGCGGCTCGCCAGCACCGCGGACGTGAATACCTCGGGGGCCTGGCTGACCTTGTGGGCCACCACCTGACCGACACCACCCGCACCGACGATTAGAACCTTGCTCATGCTTGTTTCCCGGGAAGAAGGACGGGGGCAAAGGTAGTTTTAGAGGGGATTATCGAGGTTTCCCTGCATTCCCGCGATGTTTCGGGTCTGTGCCTCAAGAACCGTGACCCTCTCACGCAGAAACGGCCCAGTGCTTATCGCACCGGGCCGCGCTGCGAATATTTGCGCCCCGCCTCCACCTCGGCACGCACTTTCGCCTCGAAGCTTTCCTTCAGGAAAGCCCGGAAGTCGTCGTACTGGTAAATATCAGGTGACATTTTCGATCCCGGCGCAGGTGCACTCTTGAATCCAGTGTAACCAAATCCATTCATTTCCGGAATACCCATATTACGCTTGAATGGTTGAGTTCCTGATTTTGGTCGGTTTTCTGCGTCAACCATAATAGTTCGAGTACCACCCCGGTTACACCTTCAGGAGTCGATCGTATCATAATTTCCTTAAAATCAGATTACGAACTTCGACCCGCCTCCGGCGGGCTTCCTGCTAATAGCCCTCAGCTTCTTAGGTTCTCAGCTTCCTACGTTGCATGGCGGAGGTGCGGAATGGAATCGGAAAAGAATAGCCGGGTGATCAAGGGTGTGGAATTGCAGGCAATGGTCGATCGACGCGGCCACGGCTGGGAAGCGGTGAAGGACCATCACCTCGAAAAGAAATACACCTTCCCCGATTTCGCGACAGCGCTCGCGTTCACGAACAAGGTCGGCGCGGTCGCCGAGGCCGAAGGCCACCATCCCGATATTCATTTGTCGTGGGGCAAGGTGCGCATCGTCACATGGACCCACGATGCGGGCGGGATTACGGGGAAGGATTTCGCCTTGGCGGAAAAGGTGGAGAAGCTCTAGGAATAAAAGGAAGGTGGCGCGGTGTGCATGCCCCGCCCCCCGCCTACGCGGGGGCAGGCTCGACACACACGCCCCGCCCCTTCGCACCGCGAGAGTCGCGCTGAGGGCAAAGCCCGAAGTCCGCCGTCGGCGGATTCTACCTTTGCCCCATGCCTGAAATTTCTTCCGCCGAAAATTCCGAAACACGCACGATTCCGCCCACCGCCTTGCAGATCGCTCCCGTGTGGGCGCGTTTCGTCGCTCTCGTGCTCGACGGTCTCGTGTGGATGCCCGTCGTTTTCCTCGTTGCCTACGCCAGCAGCGTTTCGCTGCGGTGGGGCTTTCTGCTTTTCCCTTTCGGCCTCGTCAGCTTCGCCGTCTATCAGATCGCGTTTCATGCACGCTACGGAGCCACCGTCGGAAAAATGGCCATGCGCCTGCGCGTGGTGCGCGCCGTCGACGGAAGCTCCATCGACGCGAACGTGGCCATCAAACGCAGCTTCGTGGACGCCGTGCTGCGACTGAGCATGGCCACCCTGGCCGCCCAGGCCCTGCATGTCTACGGTGGCACCTTGCCGAACGATGACGTGCTCGCCCTCCTGAAAATTCTTCAGGCCCGTGAATCCTACGAGCGGCTCAGCAACCTCAGCACGCTGTGGGCCATCACCGAAATCTTCGCTTGCCTATTCCATCCGCTGCGCCGCTCGCTGCACGATTTTATTGCGGGCACCATCGTGATCCGTCTACCTAAAGCGTAAGCCGTTCGTCATAACGGAGGGCGTTCTCGCTGCAGCCTTGCAAGGCCCGCACGGAATACCGAAAACAAAAAAGGCCGGCCCGCCGTTAAAATGGGGGTCGACCTTTTTTTTTCGTTTCGCGTTTACAGTTCACGTTCACAGTGAACCGACAACTCCCCTAAATCTCCACCCAAGCCGCGCCCTTTTTCGCACTCTCCACCGTCTTCACCAGGAAGCGGATGCCGCGAAGGCCGTCGTGCACGTCGGGATACCCGCCTGCGAGCGGTTCACCCGATTTGGCACGGCGAATGTCGGCGATGGCGCCGCGATAGATGTTGGCGAACGCTTCGAGGTATCCCTCGGGGTGTCCCGAAGGCAGGCGCGTGGCGCAGGCGGATTCGGCACCCATGTAGCCGAGACCGGTACGCATGTACTCCCACGGCTTGCCGGCCGGCTTGAAGATGAGGGTGTTCGGCTGCTGCTGGTGCCACTCGAGGCCGCCTTTGCTGCCGTATACGCGGATGTTGAGGTTGTTCTCTTCGCCGCACGCGATCTGCGAGCAGACCAAGGTGCCTTTGCCGCCGTTCTCGAGGCGCAGCAAAATGTTGGCGTCGTCTTCGAGCTTGCGGCCCGCCACGAACGAGGTGAAGTCGGCGCACACCGATTTGATCTTCACGCCGGTGATATACTCCAGCAGGTTCTCCGCGTGCGTGCCGATGTCGCCCACGCAGTTCGAGATGCCCGCCTTGGACGGATCGGTGCGCCATGCGGCCTGCTTCTGGCCGGTGGTTTCCAGCGGCTCCATCAGCCAATCTTGATTGTATTCCACCAGCACCTTACGCACGTCGCCGATCAATCCCTGCTTCACCATCGCGCGCGCTTGGCGCACGGTCGGGTAACCAGTGTAGTTGTGCGTGAGTGCGAACACGAGACCCTTGGCCTCCACAATCTTCACCAGTTCTTCGGCCTCTTCGAGCGTGAAGGTCATGGGCTTGTCGCACACCACGTGAATGCCGGCTTCAAGGAAGGCTTTCGCCACCGGGAAGTGCATGTGGTTGGGCACGCAAACCATGGCGAAGTCGATGCCGTCGGGGCGAGCCGCTTCGGCCTTGGCCATTTCAGCGAAGCTGCCGTAGGAACGATCGAGGAACCACGCGTCTGCGCTGCGCTTGGCCTTCACGGGATCGGAAGACATGGCACCTGCGACCACCTGGGCCTGGCCGTCGAGTTCCGCCGCGATGCGGTGCACGCTGCCGATAAAGGCGCCTTCGCCACCGCCGACGATGCCGGCGAGGAGGCGACGCTTGTTGGCATCGGGGAGATTGGTTCCGTGGATCATGAGCGGTATGCCTCCCGGCCAAATCCCTGAACAGGAATGCCTTGTGCGGCGAGCACGTCGTGTTGCAGCGCGTACATCGCGGCAGCGGCTTCGTCGATCGCCTTGGTGAACGCCAGCGAACCCTTGAGAATCGGGGCGAGCTTCGCCTTGTCCTGGATACGGGCGCGGGGATACTCGTGCTCAACCACCAGATAGGTGTTCGCCGGATCGATGGCCAACAACTCGCGTGCGGCGAGCTGATGATCGAGCCAGTCCACCGAACGGTTCTGCAGATAAGCCAGCGGATCGTGCTTGGCGGTGCCGGGCAACTCGTGCTCGGCCAAGGCCACCTGTTTCTTCCAGGCGTTCACGTGGTCGGCCGCATTGGGGCTCGGCTTGCCGTCGATCCAGTCGCCGCGCTCCATCGTCTGTCCGCCGTAACCCCAGGCCGAAACGCCCTTCGAATCCACCACCTGGCCCTTCACGTGGAAGCCGGCGATCAGGAAGTTGTACCCGGTGTCTTTGAGGTACTGGAAGATGGAACGGGTATCTTGACCCATGAGAATCGCGTGGGACGGATCGTAATGGATGCGGAACTGGTCGCCCACGCCGTGCTTCTCGCAGACGCGATGCAGCGCGATCCACGGACCGGGTGCATAGGCGATGTTGTTGTGCCACTTATCGGTGATGTTCCACCCGGGCATCGGACACTGTTCCACGCGGTAGGTGAGGCCGCGCGCCTTGGCTTCTTTCAGCATGGGCACGAACACTTCTTCGAACATCTGAAGGTTCTGGTCCATGTCGAGTTCGTAGTTGCGGCCCACAAAGCCGCACACAGCGTCGAGACCCAGCAGCGCCGCCGCGTCGAACACGCGCATCATGAAGTCGATTTTCTTTTGGCGGACGGCCTTGTCCGGGTGCAGGAAGTTGTCGAAGTAGGCGATATCCGACAGGCCCACGCCAGTGGACTTCATGGACGCATGTACGCGGGCCGCACGCTCTTTGGTGAACGGCTGGCGCAGATCGAGATGGTTGGCGACCGGATCGAGCATCGCTTCGGCCGGCACGTCGGTTTCGGTCGGATGCAAGGCCGCGGAGATTTGGATGTTCGGAGAGCCGATGTCCTTGGAAAACTGCAGCCATTCCTCGATGGCCAGATCCGGATCGGCATCGCGCTTGGCGCGAGGGGTCAACTCCTGCAAAGCAGCAGTCAAAACGCTCAGTTTCATCGGCTTGGGTTCAAAGGCTTTGACCGCCATGAAGTTCTCCTTGTTCGGTTCGCAGAATCGGTTCGCATCGGCGTCTGCTGGGGCGCCGAAAAATGGTTTCGGAGAAGTGGGGTACCACGCTCCCGAGGGTGCATAGTATAGATTCCGACCGGCCTTCCGGGCAAAATAAAAAGCGTGGAATTAGAACTATTTCGGCATAAACTTGACCAGAATCAGCGTCCGGGATCAGACACCCGGATTTTCGAACGCCTAAAGTATTTTCAGCCCTTTTTCAGGGCTTTCCAAAGCCTTTTAAAGCGAGCTCAGGTAGGCGTGTAGAGCTCCCACCTGATCTTGGTCGAGCGGCAATCTCGGCATGATGTGCGTTTCCCGTTTGGGATGATAGCCCTCGGGGTAGGCGCTGCGGAAAATCCGCGCCTGCAGCAATTCGAGACTGGAACCTGCGATGGCAGGGCCCACCCCGCCGTCCCGCTTGGGATCGGAGGGGTTGTGACAGGACGCACAATGCAGGGTGTACATCGTCTGCCCCCTGCGCACGCGCACCTGCTCCGGTGACAAATCCTCTTTCTTGCAGGCCGCAAGGGAGAGGACGGCCGCGACAAAAAGCGCAGCGGCAATCAGTGAGCAGGAAGTGCGCGACATCGGATCGACTCCGTTGTTCTGGTCGCTCTGGCAGAGCCTAGAGCAGCACCTCGAGCAACACGTACAGAACCACGGTGAGCAAAATGCCCATGTGGACCACGCCCTTGACCTTTTCGATCGGCTTGGTGGTCGCCCCGTTGGTGGCGACGAGCGCATTGATCTCGATCAGTGCGACCACCGCGATCAGAATCAGGAACCACAGCCCCACGCAGGCCGGGTTGACCGCGATGACGAGGTGGCTGGCAGCGGCCATCAGAAACAACAACGGAATAGACAGCAGCGTATTGGTGCGCGAAGCGAGGAACGCGCGACGCGCCACCGCAGGAGCGTTTTCAACCGCGGGGCCGCCTTGGGCCGCCGCAATGATCTTCTTCTGGCGCGGCCAGATTACAAACCACACGTTGAACCACATCACCGAACCGAACAATGCGCCGGTCAAAATGGTGACGCCCCACGAGGTGTACAGCAGCTCCGCGCCGCCCGGCGTGCTCATGCGCATGCCGATGATGGCCCAGCCCGTGAGAAAGGTCAGCATCGCACCCCAACGGAAATACCACAAGGTGCGCGGAGCGAGCTTGGCGTTGACGGCCGTCTTTACGGTCGCGTCCACATCGTTCATGAAGGGGCCCTGCGAAAAATTCAGGTACCACAGAATACCGATCCAGGATACCCCACCGAGGAAGTGACCCCAGCGCAGCAAAAACTCAACGCCCGACTGACTGAACAATGCCCATTCCATAATCGACTCCTTGTTGGATGGATTTCTCCCGTAGAGCCAAAATTAGAACATTTTGGCGAATGTTTACCAGATCGGTGGGTGATTCCCTGCCGACCGTCCTTCGGCGGCTTTCATCGCATTTTACCCCCGGAAGTTCTCCATGCACTTTACGCTCTCTCCCCTACCCTTCGCATCCGATGCTCTCGAACCCCACTACGACAAGGCCACCGTGGAAATCCACCATGGAAAACACCAACAGGCCTACGTGGATCAATTGAACACGCTCTTAAAAGACTTCCCGGGACTTTCATCCGAAAGCCTCGACGGCCTTTTGAAAAACCTGGATGCCGTACCCGCAGCGATCCGTCAAAAGGTCTCGAACAATGCCGGCGGCATTTGGAGCCACGAATTCTTCTGGAACGGCATGGGCCCCGGGAAAGAAGTCGGCAGTGGGATACCTACCGGTGCACTCGCCAAGGCGATCGACGCGGCCTTCGGCGATTTCGAAACCTTCAAGGCACAATTCAAGGAATCAGCTCTTGCGCAATTCGGCTCGGGTTGGACTTGGCTCATACTCACAGACGACGGTGCCCTCAATATCGGAAACACCAGCAATCAGGACTGCCCGATTAGCAAGGGACGCAAGCCGCTTCTCAACCTCGACGTTTGGGAACACGCCTACTACCTCAAATTCCAGAATCGCCGCCCAGAATGGATCGACGCGTGGTGGAACGTGGTAGATTGGGACAGAGTGAATTCCAGACTGTGATCAGAGGGCCAGTAAGGCACAACAACACAGCAAAACGAAAGCAACACAATAGCATCCAGACGATTATTGTTGTGATGTTGTGATGCTGTGTTGTTTTATCGCTTTCGCGCCAGCTTCCACCCGAGAATTTTGTCGAGCAGGTAGTGCGACAAAAACCGGCTGACACGGAAGAATTTCCGCGCATCCGCGCCGACCGCAATCCGCACCGGAGCCTTCGGGTTTTCGAGAGCTTCCAGGATGATGCGCCCCACGCCCTCACCGTCGATCACCCGCGGGTCGGAATCGCGAGCATAGTCGGTGAACTGCCGAAGGCGGTCCGCATAGGCGGAACCCGGAGGCGTGAGGGGCTTGAGGCGCGCATGAAACGCGCTGCGCACCCATCCCGGTTCCAGCAAATGCACGCGGATGCCGAAGGGCTTCACTTCGTGGCGCAAGGCGAGCGTGAATCCAGAAAGCGCCGACTTGCTGGCGCAATACTGCGCCTTGAACGGAAACTGGAGTGAATGCACGATCGAGCCGAGCTGAACGATCACCCCCGCGCCGCGCGTCCGCATTTCGGGCAGGCACAACCGCGTCAGTTGCACCGCAGAGAAATAATTCACCTCGAACAACCGACGCGTGAAGGCGGCCGGCGTATCTTCCACGGCACCGAGTTCGCCCGAACCGGCGTTGTTGATCAGGATGTCGATCGGGCCCAGCAGCGCCCGCGCCTGCGCGAACCCCCGCTCCACGGCTTCGGGATCGGACTGATCCATCGCGATCAAGGGAAACTCCGCGCCCGAAATAGCGTCGGGGTGGCGGCAGGTGCCGGCCACGCGGTAACCGCGTTCCACGAGGAGTCGCGCCGTGGCGAGGCCGATGCCCGAGCTCGCGCCGGTGATCAAAACGGATTGCGGATTCGAAAAAGTCACGGCAGGGAAGTTAGGTAATCGGCCTGCGGTCGAGATCATCCGCACCACACCCGAAGGCCGAACCTTATTTTTTCTTCACGTGCACACTGTCGAGCAGTTCGAATATTTCCTGTCGCAGGCGCATTGCCAGGTCGGAGTCGGGGCGCAGCCGCGTTTCGCCTTCCAGAATATCCATTGCACGCAACAAGATGCCCTGCGCGCTGTCGCTCATGCCGGCCGCGAGCAGCGCCCGCGCATGCCAGATCTTCCAGTCCACGCTGCCGGGCCACAGCCTCACCTGACCAAGGTTCGAGAGATCGAGCGCCTTCCGCAGCGATGCGGGGTTCCGGTTTTTGAGGTAGGCCTGAAAGACCTCTGCATAGACCCCCGGAGAATTCGGATACGCCCGCACACCCGCATCAAGCAACGTATCGAACCGCCGCAGGACGGATCGCGACCGGGGCCGCGCGCTCCCTCCCTGCGCCAATCGCACCATGGAGAGATAGTCTTCCTCCAGATGCAACTCTTCCCAACCCTCGAGATAGGCGTGCGCCGATTCCGCGGTGTCCCTTCGAGCCAAGGCAGCCCCCGCGAGCAACCGGTACTGTTCCGGTCCGACGATGCCCGCCCTGAGGTTCCTGCGCGCCTGAGCGCTCGCTTCGCGAAAACGGTCTTGCAGGTACAAATGCCAGGCCCGCAGGCGCAATGCGTCGTTTCTCCAGGCGGGCCGCCTCCACAACGTGTCGATGTCCTCGGCCACTGGCGCGCTCGTCAACCCATGATCGAGCATGAGCCACGCGCGTTGGGAACGCAAAGAATCCGCGGCGGGGTTTTGCCGCATCTCGGCCTGAAGCCGGTCGATCGTCGTGGCAAGCGCCTCGTGTGCAAGAATGGAACGGGGAAATGCGCCGCACAGGGAGAGCGCGGCCACGAAAAAACAGGTGCGGATCACCGGGAAGAAATCCCGCCGGGGCGCAACCACGGAATCAAGTCGCCCGAATGGTTTTTGCAGATGCGGGCCACAGACAGGGTTCTCCAAAAGATGGCAACGGACCATTTCACTTCAGAGAAATCTTGCCCAGCGCAGATCCATGGCGGAAATAATATTCGCCCGCGGGAAACTCCTTGCGCGAGGCCTCCCAAGCACCGTGTGGCACGCCCTCGAAAACGATTCTTCCGTCGAGCGCGAATACCCGCAAGGCCTCCGAATTGTCTGTGGCGAACAGGAAATGCCTGTCTTCATGATGGAACGATGCCGCATTGGACCGCAACGGAGTCGGGGTATTGCCAGGTTCCCGCACCGCCACGGTGAGATTGCTCTTCACGATCTGGAATTTGTCGAGCATCACGCCACCGCTGTCGATGAACCGTGCCGTCACCACCGAATCTTGAATCTCGAGGATCATCGAACCGAACACATTCATTTTGATGCCGATCATCGGATGCTGGCCGGTGCTGGTTCCAAGTTTCGCCGAACTTCCCACCACCGCGTAAACGGTGCCGTTGTTGCCGCCCTTTTTCTTGCGGTAAGGACCGGTGCCATCAGGGTTCCCGGTGCTGCTGTCGACGATAATCCGGGCGCGGTTGGCGTTGAACCAGTTCACATGGGTCGCCTGAGTCGTGCTGGTGCCCGAAGAAGAGTAGGCGCTATCGAGCAGCCAGGTGCGCTCGTAGTCGTGACTGTGGCCACTGAGTTGGATGTCGACACCGTACTGCTCCAGTAACGGCATGAACACGTACCGCATGTTGACGTGGTTGATTTCCGTATCGGCGTTATGGTCGCAACAAGTATAAGGGGCATGGTGGAAGTATGCCACGATCCAATCTGCCTGACTTGCCGAAGGCGACTGGAGATCTTGAAGTAGCCACTGGTACATGGCACCGGTGTTGGTGCGGTTGCTGACCTGGGAGTCGAGATTGATGAAGTGGATATTGCCGTAGTTATAAGAGTAATAGTATTCGGTACCGGAAGCCACGCCGCCCGTCTGTGCGGCATCGGGGAGCCGGAAGGCCGTAAGGTATCCGGAGCTGAGATTGACCGCGTCGTGGTTTCCGATGGCCGGCCATGAAAAGGAGTTGGCCATGATATCGGGATAAACATTGAAAAGACCCGTGGTAAACTCGGTGTCGGTGCCGTTCTCGTAAGCGTTATCGCCCAGCATTAAAATGCCGTCGGTATGGTTGCTCTTGTTCACGCGCACGAACGCGTCGCGAACTTGCAACTGGGAGTTTCCGAAGGAGGCGTGGTTGGGGCCGATGCCGAAATCGCCGATCACCCAGAAGGAATGTTTGGCCTTGGAACCTACGGGCGGATGCGTTTTGATGTATTGATAGGACGAGCCGGGAATCTCGGTATTTGCATTGAACACCCGATAGAAGTATTTCGTGGATGGAAGCAACGTATCCAACTGTGCGCAGGCATCTGTGCTCGCTGCGCTCGGCGCCGAAACCCGATTCAAATTGAGCGAATCGGTACCGAACCGCACCGTAAGCGAAGTGGCCGTGCTGAGTCGCCAGCATACGGTGGCCCGATTGGGAGCTCCGAGCTGCAAATACGGTGTGCGCGCGAAAGTTTGGGCGGCGGAATCCACGACAAACCCGGCCAACATCCCAAAAGCCAGCGCAATGATCCTATAACGCTTCATCCGGTCTCCCATGCCGCAAATTCGCGGCTTACAAACTGCTCATGATCTTTCAGGGGAATTGGCTTTGGGACAATCTATCCCCGATCCCCCGAACGGGAGCAGGATATTTGAGCGTAAAGCGGAGCTCAAGGTGTTGAGAATACCATTAATGCGGCAAAATACGGAACTTTCGCAGCCAAACGCACGTGATTCCATCCGTTTGAAACGCGTTTGAATGGCGTTCGCAGACGATTCGCAATCCGCCTGCAAAACGGCCTTGACCGATGGATTATTCGAGGGGGAGTAGAAGCCCGAAGATCAGTCGTTGCCGTTCACGAACGGCAGGAGCTTTTCCTTGGATTCACGGGACCGAAGCAACTTGCGGAGGGAGCGGTTCTTGATTTGACGAACGCGCTCACGGGTCAGTTTCAGCTCCCGGCCGATTTCATCGAGGGTGAACTCGCGCGCATAGTTGATGCCGTAATACATGCGAAGAACCTTTTCCTCGCGTTCCGACATCTGGCCCAGCACCGAGTCGAGCGAACGGGAAAGCTCGGCCTTTTCGGCGTCCACTTCCTGACCGCCATCGCTTCCAAGCACGTCGAGCAAGGTGGTCACCGGATCGCGGCCGTCGCCCTCGCCGCCCACCGGGGCGTTGAGAGAAACGTCGGCGATTTTTTCCATGATCTCGGCGATCTCTTTTTCGTGGCTTTCGAACTCGGGAAGAGAGACGGTTTTTTCGTAGTTACCGCCGTTTTGCAACAGGGCGCGCTTAAAACGGTTCACCAGTGCCAGCTTGTTGGGCGGTATGCGCACGGCGCCGACCTGCTCGAACAATGCTTTTTGAATCGACTGACGGATCCACCACACGGCGTAGGAAATAAACTTCACCTCGCGCGAAGGATCGTAACGTTTGGCGGCTTTGTAGAGGCCGAGATTGCCTTCGTTGATCAACTCGAGCAATGAAAGGCCTTTGCCCTGGTAACGGCGCGCGATGGAAACCACGAAACGCAAGTTTCCCAAGATCAGCGGGTTCAGCGCGGTGGGGTCTCCGCGCTTGACACGATGCACCAAATCCTTCTCCTCTTCGGGAGTCAGGACTCGGTAGCGATACAAATCGCGAAAATAAAGTTGCTCGTTTAAATCAACCATACGAACGACGCCGCACGGAACGCGGCGCCTCTCTCCCTCGGCGCAAATCTACACTCCGGCTTTGCCGAGGCGCAAGGTAGGCTGAACCCGGGCTCCCGCACTCCGTCCGAACAAGGCCGTGGGGAAGTAAAGCCCCGAATTTCAAGAAATTCAAGGTAGTCCCGTTTCCGCGGACGGCGGATTTTTGAGTCGGCGCAAATAGTCGTAACTGTAGATTCCGGTAGTGTGACCATCGCTCCAGTTGATTCCGAGGGCATACCGACCCACCGAAAACAGGCGCACGGGACGCACCCCTTCGGACACCTGCGCCGGGCGCAGCATTTTCTCTCCGGTCCACTCGTTCACGCAAGCGGCACAGGGGCAGGAAAGGCGCAGGTCGCGCACTTCGTATTGGGAACGACTACCGTCGTTCCAGCTGACCAGAAGGGCGGTATCGCCAAGGCGATGTAATGCAACGGGAGCGATCATGGCTCGGGTACCTCTTCCCACTTCAGGTCGAATTCCCCGAGCAGGCCAGCGCGACCGGCGGAGAGGATGGACAGCGAGGATGCCAAGGTCCCCGCGATCGCATTGTAGGCGAGGGACGCCGGTGAATTCGGGCGCCGCTCCACGATGGGAGTGCCCGCGTCGCCGCCTTCGGCCACCTCGGGTTCGAGCGGGATCTCGCCGAGAAAGGGAACGCCCAGCGATTCGGCGACGCGTTTTCCTCCGCCTTGGCGAAAGATGTAATGCTTCTTCTCGCATTGGTCGCAAATGAAATAGCTCATGTTCTCCACAATGCCCAGCACCGGAACGTTCACGCTCTGGAACATGCGCAGTCCCTTTTTCGCGTCGAGCACGCTCACATCCTGCGGAGTGGTGAGAATCACAGCACCCGAGATCGGCGCCGTCTGCGTCAAGGTCAGCTGCACATCGCCGGTTCCCGGAGGCATGTCAATCAACAGGTAGTCGAGTTCGCCCCACACCACGTTGTGCACGAAGTTCTGGATCATCTGCGAAACCATCGGGCCGCGCCAGACCACGCCCTTTTCGCCTTCATCGAACATGGCCATCGACACGATCTTGATACCGCGCGAAGTCACGGGAACGAGCTTTTTGTTTTCGTTGATCTCGGGCGCCTGCAGCACGCCGAACATCAGGCTCATCGATGGTCCGTAAATATCCGCGTCGAGCACGCCCACCTTCGCGCCCGTGTTCGCCAGCGCGATGGCGAGATTCGCCGTCGCGGTGCTTTTGCCAACACCGCCTTTGCCGCTGGCAACAGCCAGCACGTGCCGCACATCCTTCAACAACTCCGTGCGCTTTTCGGAAGACCCGCCGGCGGGCTGAGCCGTCATGACCACCTCGACCGACTTTACACCGGGAAGCGCGCTCACCATGTGCTCGCATTGACGCTTCAGGTCTTCCTTGACCGGGCAGGCGGGGGTGGTGAGCTCCACGTCGAAGCGAACGGCTCCGTCGGTGATAGCGAGATTCTTGATGAAACCGAGTGCGACGATATCGCGGTGCAAATCGGGATCCTGCACGTGGCGCAAGGCCTCGAGCACCAGGTCGGGTGTAACGGTCATAGGGTTCTGCATTGTTTTCCAAGGCGGGAGCGGAAAGATAGCCTCGCCGGAAGCGCACATCCCGTTCCGGTCGCATGCGCCACATCGGGTGCGGGGGGCTATCTTTCCCCAATGCCCAAACCTTCCGCGCGCAAGCCTTCCTCCAAAAATGCTCCCCTCGACGAAGACCGTAAAAATCGCTGGAAATTCGGGCAAAACTTCCTGGTCGACGAAGCGGTGATCCGCGGGATTTGCGAAGACGTCGAATCCAACCCTTCCGATTGGATCATCGAAATCGGTCCCGGACAAGGTGCTTTGACCCGCCGCCTTGCGCCGCGCTGCCGCAAACTCACCGCGCTCGAGATCGACACCAAGTGGGTGGAACACCTCAACAACCATCCGCAATGGGGCAATCTCGACGTCGTGCAAACCGATGCCACTCGCGTGGACTGGGAGGAGATCCTGGACCAACACGCGCCCGAACCGGGCCAAAAGCCGCTCGTGGTCGGCAACCTGCCCTACAATCGCGCGGCTCCGATCTTACTCGGATTGCTGCCGCGCCTTCCGCGCTGCCTCTCGCTCCAGATCATGGTGCAGTTCGAGGTGGCAAAGCGCATCTGCGGAAAACCGCATTCACGCGACTTCGGATTCCTCACCGTGATGGTGCAGAACTGGGCCACCGCGGAGCTGTTGCGCAAGGTTTCCCCCGACGCGTTTCGCCCACGCCCCAACGTTTGGTCGGCCACTCTCCGGCTCACACCTCGCGAAACCCCCATCTGCACCGATCCGGGCTTCAAACCTTTTGTGGACCTGGCCTTTTCCCAGCGCCGCAAAAAGCTCTCGAACGTACTCGAGGCTTTTTACGGCAAGTCCGAGGCGGCCCGCCATCTCGAAGAACTCGGACTGCGCCCGGACAGTCGCGCCGAGGATCTCTCTGTTGAAGAGTTTGCGGCGCTTTTCCTGCGCTTGGGGCCTATTCCGGTGCGATAATCAAACGTTGGGCCCCGACTGTTCCATTCTGAATGGCCGTGGCCACGATTTGGTCTTTTTTTACCAGCCCCCAATTGAAAGCCCTATTCGCATCCGATAAACCCCATTCTTGACATTCGGTCAAATTTGTGAAAAAATCGCGCAAAATTATCGCTAATTGGGTGGAATAATGCCTGCTGATTGGCTATATTTCCGTATCTTCAAAGCTTACCCTGAATGGTATGTTTCTTGCTGAATTCCTATTGATTCAGCAAGCGGCGCACCCAGGACGCGGAAATATCCATGACCTTCGATACCACAGACGAAACACTCAAGCGATATCTCGAAGATATCCGCAAAACCAGTCCCATCGACCGGAAGGATGAGCACAGGCTCTTCCAACTCTGCCGCGAAGGGAATCGCGCTGCGCGCGAAAAGCTGGTTTCCGCGAACATGCGGTTCGTGCTGAAGGTCGCCCTCCAGTACCGTGGTTGCCCCATTCCTCTCCCCGATCTGGTGAGCGAAGGCGCCATGGGCCTCATCCGCGCCATCGAGAGCTTCGATCACTCGCGCGGCCTCAAGTTCATTTCGTACGCCGTCTGGTGGATCAAGGCCTACATCACGCGCGCCATCAACGAGCAGGGTTCGCTGATCCGTTTGCCGGCCAACCAGCACCTGCGCGTGCGCAAGGCGCTCAAGGAAAAGTCGAAGGGTAAGGAGTTGTCGGATGACATTCGCGAGCTGATCCAGCTCGGTGAAGCCGGCATCAGCTTCGATGCGCCGCTCAAGACCGACACCAAGACGACCTATCAGGAAGTTCTCGCCGACGAAAAGGCCGTGAATCCGGAGTCCGAAGCCGAGATCCAGGCCGTGGAACACCTCGCCAAGGACTTGCTCTCCGAGCTGCCCGAGCGCGAGGCGCAGGTCATCAAGGGTCTTTTCGGCATCAATCACGAAGCGCCGCAGACGCTGCGCGAAGTGGGCGAGACGCTGAACATCTCGCACGAGCGTGTGCGCCAGTTGCGCGATCAGGCCCTGCGCCGCATCCGCCGCAACAAAAACAAGGACGTCCTTCGCGAGAAATACGAAGGCTACCTGCAGGCGCTCGGAACGTAAACCAAACGCCATGGCAACAAAAAACCCTCGCTGCAACAGCGAGGGTTTTTTGTTTGTAGGGGCGAATAATAGGGCGCAAGCGCCCAACGCAATTCGCCCCTACGCGATACGCCGTCAGAACGGCGTATCGGCGGTGGCGTTGAAAACAATTCCCGAAAGCCCATGGAACGCGGCTTCGAGGCGGAACAGGAACATGTCGGGCTGGCGGACCCGGACGCCGAATCCCCAGGAGTTGCGCAGGTTGTTCTTGAAGTCGAGTTCCCCCATCGAGGACCCGAACACACCGTACTCGTTGAAGACCGTTCCGTCCATGATGCGCAGGATCGGAAAGCGGTATTCCATACTGGTCGCAGTCACCGCATAGTTGCGGTAGCGTGAACCCGCATAAGCCCGCAGCGGCGTGCCGTTTCCAAGAGATTGCGGACCGTACACGGGCATGCTGTTTCCCGGCAACTCGTAGCTTTGCCCGCCGAACACTTGGAATACCACGACCTTCCTGGAGAAAATCGACTGGCGGAGCCGTTGGTATTCCAGGCGCCGCACAAACCGGTCGATGGCGGTGCCACCGAGCTGCTTTTCTTCGCGGGCGGTAATCTCGTAGCGTTCCGCACCCAACTTGAAGTAGGTGGTGTAACGGCCCTTCCATTCGTAAAAACTATGGTCCAGCTGTACGTCGTGATAATTCCAGCCCAATTCGAACCGGCTGCCGTCCAGCGGAATATTTTCATTGGAGCGCGTATCGCGCACCAAGGCCACCTGCCACATGCGGTCGAGAAAAGACTGGTTCAGGCCGCGATAAGCACCGGTGGGATCGAAGCCCGTATCACTTTGGAAAAAACCGCTGGTCAGCGTATTCGAGGGCTGGTCGGCGACCACGGGAGGCGCCTCTCCGTACCGGTTATTGAGGACGTCGAAGCCAACCCGCAAACGAAACTCCTCATATACCGGATAATCGAGCTGTGTCTCGTAACTCTCCGAATTGAGCGCGTGGTAAAAAGGAAGGTTCACCTCGGGTTGAAAAAATCGGCCGCTTTCCAGGCGGTTCAGAGCGAAGCCCACCTTTCCATTGAAGGGGGTGCCTCCAAGGCCGCGCGATGCCAGGTAAGCTCGGATCCGGTAATCTCCGTTGACGTAGTACTGGAAGTAAGCCGCGAGACGTTCATTTTCCCTGCCAAAGGGAGACTGGTGCCGCAGGGTGGCGCCGGTCCGCGAAGCCGTGCCTGAAGCGAGGCTGACGGTCGGGTAAATACTGAAGTCTTGGGAGGGACCGAACTGGAACAGACCCGTGGCGCGGTCGATCACATTCTCCTGCAGAAAATATCGGATGGGCGGCTGCGTGGGATAGGTCAGAAACTCGACCCCCGGGGCGACCACGTGCTGCAGCGGCCAGGTCACGACCTGCAGGGTCGGGTGGGCGACGAAATCCACAATGCGGACGATGACCGAGAGGCTGTCCGGTTCGGAGTCGACCGGTTTGGTTTCCGTCGACTTCCGCGACTCGTGTCCCCTTTTCGTGTCCGTGACATCCGCTCCCGGTGCGGGCAGAGCGGCGACCACCATCAGGGTCAAAAGCGAAAGGAGGCGGTGCGATTTCACGTGGGTGCGTCCAGTCGGGCTGTCTGCAAAGGTACACGTCCGTAATCCGGAGCGCACGACACTTCCCTTAAAACACCGTAAAGAAAGCAGGGGATACGGCCAGAAATTAGCTTTACCCCGGAAATGCCCGCATCGCCCACACTTCTGGAAAAGGCCCCGCCTTCCCTGCAGCGGATTCTCGTGGTGACGCAGGATTTCCCACCCGAGGCCGGGGGGATTCAGGCATACATGCTCGAACTGGTGCGCCATTTCAGCAAGCGCGGACATCACGTCGCGGTGGTCTGCCCGGGCAAACCCGACGCCCCCTCACCCTTGCCCTCCGAAATTCCCGTCACGCGGGTGCGGATCCATTCCTCATGGTTGTTCCTGCCCCTAATGTTTCGTTTGCCACGTTTGATCCGCGAAGGCGGCTATACCGCAGTGATCTACGCCCAGTGGCAATCCTCCCTCCCCGAGTTGTTGATCTCCCGGTCGCCCGGAACGGGAGCGCACAGGCATCGCAGCGTGGTGCTCGCGCACGGGCGCGAACTGCTGACCAGCGTGCTGATTCCGTTTCACGGGCTCTTGTGCCGCGCCGCGTTTCGACGCGCCGACATTGCCGTTCCGGTGAGCACCGCAATTGAACAGTTGCTTCGCAGGACTGGTCGACCCCGCGGTCGGGTGGCGCGGATCAACCCGGGGGTTGATCCGGTTCGGTTTTCTCCCGGAGACGCGGACTCCTCTCCGAGCCTGCGTTCCCGTTACGGCGTGGGTGATGCTCCGGTCATTCTCGCCCTCGCCCGTCTGGTGCCCCGCAAGGGGCACGATCTGTTGATCCGCGCCCTGCCGGGTGTGCTTCAAAAGGTGCCCACCGCGCGGCTCGTGATCGGTGGCGAAGGGCCGGAAGAAGCCCGCCTGCGCGCCCTCGTCGCCGAACTGGGTGTGGAGCAGCAGGTGACCTTTGCGGGCCGAATCGGAGAGGATGTACTCGTGGACCATTATCGCATGGCCACGGTTTTCGCAATGCCGAGCAGGCAGGGGCCGCGCGACATCGAGGGCTTCGGCATTGTGCTCGTTGAGGCGGGCGCGTGCGAAGTGCCGGTAGTTGCAACCCGTGCCGGCGGCATCGCAGATGCCGTTGCTGACGGCGAAACCGGATTGCTCGTGCCCCAGGAAAACGTCGACGCCTTGCGCGAGGCCCTTCTGCGGCTCTTGCAGAATCCTGAGGAATCCCTTCGGATGGGCAAGCGCGCCCGGCAGCGCGTTCTGGAAGGCCTCACTTGGGAAGCCACCGGTGACAAGTTCCTCGCACTGATGCAGGGAACGGCCCAACCATGACCGTTGAATCACCCCTCCTTCCAGAAGAAGATCCGGCCGACGGCACTGCGCTCGAACACGAGCGCAGGCTGGAACTCGAAAAGAATATTCGAGCAGACCGGGATTTCATCCACAACGGTTCCCGATTCATGATCGTGGACAATGCTTCCAAAGTGCTCAGCCCACTGCTTGTACTCTTCTGCGCCAAACTTTACGCAGGCGGCGAGTGGGGGTTTTTCAAGTATTACGAATCCGTGCTCCTGCTCCTCACTCGATTGGCGGCCTTCGGAATGGATCGCGGGGTGGTTTGGATTTACGGCCAACGTCCCGGAGACGTTTCCTTTATTCGGGTATTCTCGCGCGCCGCAAATTTCGTTTTCGGCTTTGCCGTTCTGCTTGCGCTCGGCGCCGGCGCGCATTGGATGGGGTGGATTCCCGGATGGAGCGGATTCGGTCATGGTGCGCCGGGTTCAACCGGGTTCAACATCGCCTGTTTTCTCGCTTCCATTCCCCTGCAGGCGACGACCCTGCTCATGCTGCAGGCGCTGCTCAACAAACGGCGCTTGTTGCCTCAAGCCATCGTCCGCAACATCGCCATCCCGCTCGCCACCTTCGGACCTGCGGCATTGATGGCCTTCACGCCCTTCAAGTCACATGGGCTCGCGGTCCCCTATCTCTTCGGTAGCTTCCTGGGGTTCGGGCTGTCGCTGTTCTACTTCCTCCGCGCATTTCCAATGAGCCTACGGGAGTGGTCTGGCAGTGCCAAGGTTCCTCGCGATATGATCAAGTTTTCCCTGCCGCTTGCAAGCACCGATTTCGCAATGAGCCTTGCCTACCGTATGGATATCCTGTTGCTGGCGCGATTCGTAGGATTACAAGCCGTCGAGGTCTATTCGGTGATCGTGATGGTCGCAAATACCCTGCGATCGGTGCGGCAGAGTTTCGACGGGATCATGTTGTCGGTATTTTCACGGGGTGGCAAAACCCTCACCCGGGAAGGGCGGCAAAAGTTCAACCATGTGACTTGGATCGTGCTTTCTGCCCAGATTCCCTTTTTCTTTCTTGTGTTGTTTTTCGGACGCGAATTGCTGGGCTTGATTTCACCCGCCTACGGATCGGGTCAGCACACCTTGTTGATCACATTGGGTTTTTTAGTTGTGATCGCACCGTTCGGTTTTTCGACGCAGCTTTTGATGGGGCTCGGAAAAACCTGGGCAATCCCCTTGGCGCAGGCTCTGTTTTTCGCATGCACCTTCGGCTTCAACACGCTCCTGATTCCGCATTTCGGGATGGAAGGAGCGGCGACTGCAACCGGTATCTCGCACCTGTTGAGCGGACTGCTCTGCATGGGAGTACTACGGTGGCGTCTCAAGACCTGGGTGTTCGACCGGCCTTATTTCATTTCGGTCTGCATTGAGGCCGCGATTTTTACAATTCCGGCTCTCGTTTATCTCATTTGGCGTCCCTCCCTTGTGGTGGGAGCGGCATTGTTTCTCGCCGCAGGGTTCGCCTACTGGATCTACTTTCGTCAGGCCTGGAAACATTTCCTGAAAATCGAAGCGGGGCAACAGCCGTGAAAATCTTGATGGTCAGCGACGACTACTTGCCGAATCCGGGGGGAATCGCCGCACACGTCTATGAGTTGGTTCGTGAGCTCGCGCAGGCAGGGCATCAAGTCGACCTGCTGGCGGGGCATTCCCACCTGCTCGCCGGCCAACCCATCCCCCCGCTTCCGGCTGGAGCCCGGCTCTTGCTGAATAGACCCTACCGACGCAATTATTTCGGGTACATCGTAAACACCTTCCGGGTATACTTCGACATTCGTCGTCAACTCGGACGTGATCGGTATGATATCGTGCATTGGCATAATCTGGCCTGGGAAACATGGGGGGTACGTTTTGCCGCACGCGGCCTTCCGCGCGTCTTCACGAACCACAGTTCGGGATTCTTACGCCGCATGAAGAGCCCTTGGCGGCGCAAGTTCCAGATGCCCTTGATGTTGAGCATGGCGGATACGATTCTCACGCCTTCGACCGAACTGCTGGAAAAGTCAGTGGAAGCACGGTATCCTCGGGACCGCATCCATTACATCCCCAACGGTGTGAATACCCGGGATTTTTGCCCCGGCGCCCGCGACCCCGATCTTCTCAAGGCCTACGGCCTCGTTGCCGGAGACCAGGTCGTCGTCGTCCCACGTCGGCTCGATCCAAAAAACGGCGTGGACGTGTTGGTGCGGGCCGTGGCTGATGTTAAAGAAGCCTTGCCACAGCTGAAAGTTCTGCTCGTGGGTGACGGAGAACAAAAGCCGGAACTCGTAGCGCTTTCAAATAAATTGGGAGTGCGGGATCGCGTGATTTTCTGCGGCAGCCAGCCCCGCCTCGCAATGCCCCCCCATTTGAGGCTTGCGGACCTAGCGGCCCTTCCCTCGCGCGCCGAAGCCGTGTCGCTCGCGGGGCTTGAAGCCATGGCCTGCGGCCTTCCCGTAGTCGGCAGCCGCGTCGGCGGAATACCGGAATTCGTGTTCGACGGCGCCAACGGAAAATTGTTTCCCGTGGAAAACCATCGGCGCTTGGGTGAAATTCTGGTGGAGATGTTCTCGAAACGAGCTTCCATTTTGGAAATGGGACTTCGCGCGCGGGAAAGCGTCACCGAAAACTTTTCGTGGATCCGTTGCGCGGCCCGCACGGTCCAGGCCTATGAATCCACTCTGGCCTCGGCGCGCCAGGCAAAGGGAAAAGTATGACCGACCGCAAACCCGTCGTCGCCGTGGTGTTCGGCACTCGTCCCGAAGCCATCAAGATGGCGCCGGTCGTTCTGGAATTGTTGCGCCATCCCGGCCTCGAGGTACGTGTGATTTCCACCGGCCAACATCGTCAAATGTTGGAACCGATATTGGAACGCTTCCGGATTCCAGTCGAGGTGGAGATGGACCTCATGGAGCCGAACCAATCGTTGTTCCGGCTCAGCAGCAAGGCCCTGGCGGCTTTCGAAGCTGCGTTCACGCAGGTGAAACCGGATTTTCTTCTCGTTCAAGGCGATACCACCACCGCATTTCTCGGCGCACTTGCGGCATTTTATGCCAAGATACCCGTCGGTCACGTAGAGGCCGGACTTCGAACCGACAACAAATATTTTCCGTTTCCCGAAGAAGTCAACCGACGCATGATTTCAGTGTGCGCCGACTGGAACTTCTGCCCCACCGAGTCGAACCGCGAGAACCTGTTGCGTGAAAACATTTCTCCGGAAACCATTTTGGTGACCGGGAATACCGGAGTGGATGCATTGCTTTTGACCGTTGGGGATTCGGCAACCCGCAAGTCTCCCGATGAAGTACTAGGCGCAAAAAGACTGGTCTTGGTGACTTTGCACCGTCGCGAGAGCTTCGGAGCCACCTTGGAAGGCGTGTTTGAAACCATCCGCGAACTCGCGTTGGCCCATCCGGATACGGAATGGGTTTACCCGGTCCATCTGAACCCGAACGTCCAGGAACCCGCGAAACGCATTCTGGGTGAGGTCCCCAACATCCAGCTGATCGCACCGATGGACTATTTCGATTTCGCGCTTCTAATGCAACGCGCCTATTTGATCCTGACCGATTCGGGTGGGGTTCAGGAGGAGGCGCCCACATTGGGAATCCCGGTGTTGGTTCTCCGGAACGAAACCGAGCGACCCGAAGCCGTTCATACGGGTGTCGTCAAGCTGGTGGGCACGAATCCGGAAGACATCCGGCGTGAAACCACACGGCTGCTTGCGGATTCGGTCGAGCGGAACCGCATGGGGCGTGCGGGAAATCCCTATGGTGACGGCAAGGCGAGTGCTCGCATCGTCGGCAAGATCGCCGAAGTGTTGGGCGTCTAGAACCAGTCTTTAAAACCGTTCAAGCCTCGTATAAATCCCGATACGCTTCCGCGGTGCGGGCCCATGCATAGCGCGTACGCACGTACTCGCGTCGGACGGCCGCCTTCTGCGGATCGGGTGTGGTCGCGAGTTCCCGTTCGATCGCCGCGCGCAACCCGGCGACATCGTCCGGTTCCACCAAGAGCGCCTGATCGCCGACCACCTCGGGAATCGACCCCGCGCGCGTGGTGACAAGCGCGGCCCCGGTGGCCAATGTCTCGAGCATGGTGTTGCCGAACGACTCTTCGCGCGAGGGCAGCGCGGCGAGGCGATGCGCCGCGATTTCGCGCGCCAGGGCATCGGAATCGAGCCAAGCGATCCAATGAGGACTGCCCGTCAAACCGAGTTCGGTAGCCAGCGCCCGCAGTTCGGAAAGAGCGGGTCCATCGCCGATCAACGTGAGTGGATGGTTCGCACGCAGATCCGGAGAAAGGCCGGCGTAGGCTCGCAGCAGGATATCGACACCCTTCGCCCGCGTCATGCGGCCGTAGTAGACCACGCCACGTGCGGAAGCGTCCGGAGGAGCGACCTCGAGAAAGGCGGGGTCGATGCCGTTGGGAATGACGCACACCTTTGAATCGGGAACCTGAAAGCAAGCGCGTAGTTGATCTGCCGAGGATGCGCTGGTGCATGCGACCGCCTTGGCGCCGCGCAAGGCGAGCGCGATGGCGGTGAAGCGCGGCTCCCGGAAAAACACCGACAAGCGCGTCTTCCACGTTCCCCAGTGGGTCTGGAACATGAACGGTTCAAAACCGGGATAGCGATGGCTGTACACGAATTTCTTTTTGTCGCGGATCGATCCGAGCAGGGCGGCCTCGTCGCCGTTGCCGTGCAGCACGGTCCGCTTTGTCGACATGCGGCGAACGCTGCGGTAAAAGGAAAGACCGTTAAGAAACCGCAGCGGCGAGGAGATCCCCGGTTTGATCGCGAAGAAGAAGGCCCACCTTACGTCATAGGGAAGGTTTTCCGGAACCGGAATCCGCTCGAAGATTCCCCGGCTGTAGACCACGCAGACGCGCAAGCCGTTGCGTGCCAGTTCCGTCGCGATCATGTGGGTGGACTTCTGTCCCCCGCCACGGTACGACGACCACGGCGAATAGTTGCAGGTGAGAATGACGTCGTACATGGGCGGCATGAAAACTAGTTCCAGACCGGAAATTGGACCGGACGAAGAACGGTCGAGGTGAGGACTCGACCCGACTATTCGTTTCCCGGCTCCACGGTTTCGCGCTTGCGATGGTGGGTGTAGATCTTGTTCAACCAACGACTACCTTTGATACGCTGTTCAAAGGGTGCCATCACGGAGTCGGGAGCGGTGGCCAGCACGTTGTGCGCCTGTTGGGGGTCGGTGTCGATGTTGTAGAGCGCGCGCCCGGAATCGGGCCACAGGACCATGCGCCAGGGGCCGTGCACCAAGCCGAAACCGTCGCCGTCCCAATGACGGATGTCGTTGGTCGAAAGCGCCACCAGTACGCGGTCGGTCGGCGGATTGCGGTCGAATAGACTTTCGCCCAACCACGGGAACCGCCCGTTCGCCACAGAGCACATTTCGGGGAATTTGTTGCGCGACCGTGACGCCGATTTTTTGGAAACCGGAGCATTGCGGTCCGGTACGAGATTCCAATAGGCCGCCAGGCTGGCCACCAGATCGATATTGGCGACAGGTGTGTGGAGGCGATCACGCAAGGCACGGGCGGGAGCGCTTCCCCGCATGGAGCGGGGCAACCGAACCCAGAGGGGGATGCGGGTAAATTCGTCGTAATAGGAGTTGATACGCGCGAGTGCGTGCGTCGGCTCAGGCTCTTCGCCGTGATCGGCCGTGCTCAGGATGAGCGCGTCCTCCATGCGACCGGATTTTTCAAGTGCTCCGAAAACCTGTGCGAGAGCGGTGTCGAGCAGGTAGAGCGCCTTTTCATAGCGGCCGCCGGTAACCTGGGAAAGATCGACGAATTCGCTGGTCTCCTGATGCGGCACGTGCATGGCATTGGTGTTCCATACGATGAAAAGCGGTTCGTCGGGATGCGAGGCCAACCATGTTTCGATCGAATGCACGATATGGAAATCGTCGATCCCCATGTCGTTTGCCGGAGGGAAGTCGGTATTCTCGCGTGAAACCAAGGTGTCAAGCGGTTCTTTGAGGAGGAAGTCGCTCAAGGTCGCCCAGCGCAAACGCTGCGAAGTAAAGTAGGCGGTTTTGTACCCGGCGGCCTTGGCCAAATCCCACAACATCGGCATGCAGTGCAATTTGCGTTGGCTTTCTTCTGGGGAAACGCCCGAGAAGATGGAGGCCATGCTCACCTGTGTGGCCACGGCGTTAGTATAGGCACGCTGCATCACAAAGAAATCCGCACTGTCGCGGCGCATCCGGTTCGCGAGGCGCGGCATGCCGCCCAAGGGACCACCGTGCATGCGCGCGCCTTCAATAAAGGCGAGCGAGCGTGTGCCCATGCTTTCGTGGATCATCAGCAGCACGACGCTCGGTCGGGGCCCGCCCGTGCGGGCACGCACGGGGAGTCGATCCGCTGGTCTGAGCGGCCAGATCTGGTCGCGCACGCGCAGAAAGTGTTTCGCCAACGATTCCACCCCGACCACGTCGGGCGGCATGCGGAACTCGCTTTTTTTGTCGTTGGAATTGAGCGCCATGACGCCCGTCACGGCCACCACCGCCAGTAGAGGCAGAATCAGAAGCGGATGCCCCGAGGGTTTGCCCCAGGGACGCACGCACAGGAAGAATGCCGCCCAGATCGCCAGCAGCGCCGCGACCGGACCCACGCCGCCGAAAGTGCGCACATAGTCTGCGAGGTAGGCTTTGTCGAACAAGAAGGCGATGGAACCGGGAAACACGTACTCGCCGAAGAATCGGAACATGAAAAAATTCGAGGTGAGCATTCCGGTGTGGAACACCGCAAACGCTCCCGCCGCGATCCGCGCCGGCCAAGGCCCCGTGCGACGCAGCAACGAAACCGTGGCAACGAACACAAACGAGAGCGCCCAGCAGGCGAACAGTCCCGTCAGGTAGACCGCCAGACGCCACTTGGACCCGCCCTTGGAAACCCAAAGCGCGCGCATCGCGAGATCGAAAAAGATCTGGACCGCAGGGAGTGCGAGCGATTGGAGCAGCAGTTTTTTCATGGATTTTTGAGGGGGAAAATGCAGTATGCGGGGGCGCGAGCCGGGGAAAGGTAATATCGCCGCCGGAGGCCACCAGATCCGGCGGGATCCGCAGGGTTCCTCCCGCGCGGAGATCTATTATTTCCTCTTTTCCCTCATCCTGTCCCGGACGGACCCATGACCCTCGAAGAAGCCCAGCAACAAGTCGATACCTGGATCAAAACGCACGGCGTGCGTTATTTCTCCGAACTGACCAACACCGCCATCCTCATGGAGGAAGTGGGCGAATTGGCGCGGCTGATGGCGCGCACCTACGGCGACCAAAGCTTTAAAAAGTCGGACGAAGGCCGCGACCTCGGAGACGAGATGGCCGACATCCTTTTCGTGCTCGTCTGCCTCGCGAACCAAACCGGTATCGACCTCACCGCCGCGCTGGCCCGCAACCTCGACAAAAAAACCGCGCGCGATTCCGAGCGTCACAAGAACAACCCGAAGCTTCAGTAAAGCGCGACCTCGCGGCCGTTCTGCGCCGAACGGTACAATCCTTCGAGAATTGCGATGGAGGGCAACGCCTCTCGCCACGATACGGGTGAAGGCCCGCCTGTCCGGATCGCCGCAAGGAACGCCGCAAAATCCGGTTGCGAAGGCTCCGGCGACTCGCCTGCGGCCCAGTGCACCGTGCCTCGATCTCCGGAGACCGTGCACGAAAGTCCCTCCTCTGCAGGGTCAAAATCACCCGCCCAGGCGCATTCGATCGAAAGCGTTACGCCGTTGTCAAACCGCACATGCCCTGATGCGGTATCCTCGACCGTGAAGCGGGCGCGATCCCAACCACCCCAGCGACCGACAAAATCCGGGTCTCGACCATACCGTGTCTGTACCGTCCCGGTAACGGCGGTCACACGCGGAAAATCCATCAACCACAGCGCCATGTCGAGTGCGTGCACTCCGAGATCGAGGGCGACGCCGCCTCCCGCCAAGGTACGATCGATGAGCCCGGGCAGGGTTGGAATGCGATCGCGGCGCAAAGCCCGCACGCGCACGTGCCGAACCTCTCCCGCCGCGCCGGCTCGCATCGACTCTATTGCCTCGCGGGCCGATGTGCCGAAGCGAAGGGGATGGCGCACCATGAGGATGAGTCCCCGCTTATCCGCCGCCGCACCGAGGGCCTTCACCTCGTCGGCGGTCACGCACAACGGTTTTTCGCAGAGCACGTGTTTGCCGGCTTCCAGAGCCGCGAGCACGATCGGGAAGTGGGCCATGTTGGGCGTGCAGACCGAGACCGCATCCATATCGGCCGCCAAGAGGTCGCGTGCATTGTCGAATGCGGGTAGCGATCTTTGCGGGATGCACCGCTGCGCAGCATCCAGTGCTTCGGGGTCGGTGTCACACAGGGCGACGAGTTCGGCGTCCGGAAGCGTGGTCCACGCCGGCAAATGCGCGCGCCGCGCCACGTGGCCCGTACCGATCACGCCGAGGCGCAACGAACTGGAACTCATGCTGCAGCGGCCGAAAATCCTGCCATGAAGCGCTTCAGGTTTCGCCATGGGCATGCAACTCACGCAGTTGCCACTTCCCGAATACCAACGGGGAATACCAGAGACTGCCCAATGCAAAGCTTGAAACTGCCGCGGTCAGTACCGCCAACCATTCCACATTCACCATCACGGCTCCTTCCAACAAAACAGATCAACCCGGAGAGCGACGCATGCGATGTAATTGCGCCGTTTCGCGATCGTTCGCCCGTTGCGGGGCATCGAATTGGTGGATCATTTGTAAAAGCGGATCACTCGAGTTGGTTCACGGATCACGTCCAGGGCGTCGATTTTCTTGAGCGCCGCGGTGACTCGGGCATTGCGTGCGGCGTGGGTCAAAATGATCACCGGTACGTTCTCAGGATCATGCTCGGGCTTCTGGCTGAGCGCGCGGATCGAAATCCCTTCGTCTCCCAGAATTCCGGTCACGCGGCTGAGCACGCCGGGCTTATCCACCGTGGTGAGGCGCAGATAAAACTCCGTTTCGAGATCGTCGATGGGCGTCAGGTCTGCTGCATTCGTTGCGGAAAAGTAGGCCATCGACGGCGGAGGCATCGCCCCGTCCGCGGCATGGCGCGCCACGGCCACCAGATCCGAAAGCACCGAACTGGCCGTGGGAAGCTTTCCCGCACCTGCGCCGGTCAAAAGCAACGGTCCTGCAGCCGAGGTTTTCAGGTACACCGCGTTCAGGACACCTTGCACCGAGGCGAGTTGGTGCGAGCGCTCCAGTAATGCAGGATAGACGGCGGCGAGAATTTTTCCCGAGGCGGCCTGTTCCACCACACCCAGGAGTTTCACCTCGTAGCCGAGCTCCTCCGCCATGCGGATGTCGAGCGCGCTCACATTACGGATGCCTTCGACCGAAAGCAGGCGATAGTCTACGTAGCGACCGTGCGCGATGGACGCGAGCAGCGCCACCTTGTGCAGTGCGTCGACTCCATCGATGTCGAAGCCGGGATCGGCTTCGGCGTAGCCGAGGCGCTGGGCCTCGGCGAGCGCGGTCGCGAAGGATTCCTTCTTCACGGCCATCTGCGTGAGGATGTAGTTGCAGGTCCCGTTGATGATGCAGGCGAGACCGCCGATATCGTTGGCGATCAAACTTTCCTGCAAGGTGCGCACGATGGGAATGCCGCCGCCCACCGCCGCCTCGAACAGCAAGGCGCGGCCGTGTTTTGCGGCAAGCGGAAACAGCGTCGCGCCGTGTTTCGCCAGAAGCGCCTTGTTGGCCGTTACCACGTGCTTTCCCGAATCGAGGGCCGCTTCGACCCACGCTTTGGGCGCATCCTCACCACCAGCGAGTTCCACGAACACATCGACGTCCGGGTGTTGCGCCACGGCGAGGGGATCGGTGGTCTTGAAGCACCCTTTGTAGGCAACGCGCCCCAGCGAAGATTCGCTCCGCGAAGAGGCCGCGACCACCCGAAACCGCACGCCCAAGGCGGAGGCATAAAACGCGCCCTGACGCTCCAGCAATTCCAGAACACCCTGCCCCACCGTGCCCAATCCGACGATTCCGAGGCGTATTTCCTGCATTTCACGCTTAATCATGGTGCGCCAAAGGTAAATCGGGATTGCCAATTTTTTACCCGTAAATGCCCGGACCCGGATTTTGGCGAGATTCGAAGTCAAGATCGAACTCCGATCCAGTCATTCCTTCGGCGGTCTAAAACCGAGTTTTTACCCGTGTATCCCCGCCTCTCGCGGTATATTCCGAAAGCTTTTCGTCCAAAGGAATCCGATGCCGTCGCTTAATCTTCGTCGCCTTTTGCTCGCAGTCTCGCTGGTGGCCCTTCCCACCCTCGCCATGGCCGGTCCGAATGATTCGGACTGGGTGCAGATGTTCAACCCCAAGGACACCAGCCTCGCGACGAACTGGGATTTCAAAATCACCACCCGGGCCATGAACGTCGATCCCCTCGGAACCTTCAAACGCGCCATCGTCGGGTCCGACACCGTACTGGAAGTCAGTGTCGCCAATTACACGAATTTCAACGGCATGTACGGGCACATCGGCTACAAAATCCGCCCGTTCAATTATTTCGTCGTTCGGGTTGAGCACCAGTTCTACGGCAGCCAGGCCGCCGGGAACCCGGGCACATGGGCCGTTCAGAACAACGGCATCATGCACCACTCCCAGTCGGTGGCCAGCATGTCCCTGAACCAGAATTTTCCGGTCAGCATGGAGGCCCAATTGCTCGGGCCCGGCAATAGCGGCGCGGACAACAACAGCTCCATGAACCTGTGCACGCCGGGAACCTCGTATTATACGGCCGCAACGGGGGGTACCCGCAACGATACGCATTGCAATAGCGCCACCACCAAGGACCGGGCCCAGGCGTTCGCCCCCAATTGGGCATGGGCCCGTGTCGAAGCCTACTCCGACTCGCTCATCCGGTATTACTTCAAGGATTCGTTGGTCCTCTCCTACTACCGTCCCGTACAATACAACGGGGACAACCAGGTCAGCAATCCGAGCGTGAGCATCGTGACCGGAACCGCCATCAAGGGCGGTTACATCCTGCTGCAGTCGGAATCCCACGGAACACGTTTCCGCAGAGTCGAGGTGCTCAATCTCGAGGGCTGTAAAACGCCGACGGATGCCAACTACAAGTCGTATTTCGTGAAGCACGACTCTACGGCATGCGCGGGCTCGACAGGGATCCGAGGTGCCAGCCCTCAAGATGCGCGTTACGCCACACCGATAACCTTGGTCGGCAACGCCATCAAGGTCGGCGGAATCGATCGCGTAACGCTAGAAGCCTACGACATGCGCGGTACGCGTATCAGTTCCCACACGGCACAGGCGCCTTTCCAGTGGGCCCCGGCCGTCTCGACCCACGGCGTGTATGTGCTGAAAGCCATCACCCCCAAGGGGACTTACACGAAGAAGGCAACGCTGTTTTAGAAGTCTTCGCGAAAAAACATTCCACCGGACGGAAACAAAAAAGCCTCTCGAAAACGAGAGGCTTTTTTTTCGTCAAACGAAGTGCGGAGTTTACATCCCCATGCGAATCGTCTGATGGCGTTTCGGGCCCAGCGACAGCATGCCCACGGGCACATCCACCAGCTCCGACAGGCGATCGAGATATTTGCGCGCATTCACGGGCAGATCTTTCTCATCGGTGATTCCCGTCGTGTCGGCCTTCCAACCGGGCAAGGTCTCATACACCGGTTTCACACGCTCCAGTCGCGCCAGCGAAGACGGGAAGTGATCCACGCGCTCGCCATTGATTTCATAGGACGTGCAGATCTCGATCGAATCGAAACTGTCGAGCACGTCGAGTTTGGTCACCGCCAAATGCGTCAAACCGTTGACCTGCGCCGCACGACGGACGACCACGGCATCGAACCAGCCGCAGCGCCGCTCGCGGCCGGTAGTCGCGCCGAATTCGTGACCGATACGACGAAGTTCCGCACCGAGACCGCCCTCGATCTCCGTCGGAAACGGACCGTTGCCCACGCGCGTCGTGTATGCCTTCACCACGCCGATCACCTGCTGGATCGCCGTCGGCCCCACGCCCGAGCCCGCACAGGCCGCGCCCGCCACGGTGTTCGACGAGGTCACAAACGGATAGGTGCCGTGGTCCACATCGAGGAAGGTGCCTTGCGCGCCTTCAAACAACAAGCCTTTTTTCGCCTTGAGGGCGCCGGCCAACAAGGCAACGCAATCGGCCACATAGGGGCGCAGCTTCTCGCCGTAAGCGCGGTACTCCGCGTGGACCGGGCCAACTTCGACCGGTGCTCCACCGTAGATTTTGGTGATGATTTCATTGTGTGCCGCGAGCGCCTTCTCCAAGCGGGCACGCAGCAAATCGTCTTCGAGCAAATCACCCACGCGCACACCCACGCGCGCGACCTTATCGTAATAAGCGGGGCCGATGCCGCGACCCGTAGTGCCGATGGCGTCCTTGCCCGCAGCCTTTTCCTTGAGCTGATCGAGCAGCTTGTGGGTCGGCAGCACCACCTGCGCGGCCTCCGAAAGCCACAGGCGGCCGGCCGCATCGATGCCCTTGGTCAGCACGTCGTCGATTTCGATGAGCAGCTGTGCCGGATCCAGCACCACGCCGTTACCGATCACGCAGGTCTTGTCAGCGTGCATCAGGCCCGAAGGAAGCAAGTGGAAAACGAACTTCTGGTCGCCCACCTCGACGGTGTGCCCCGCGTTCGCCCCGCCCTGAAAACGAATCACGTAATCCGTCTCCTCGGTCAGATAATCCACCACCTTGGCCTTGCCCTCGTCGCCCCACTGGGCGCCTACGACAACTCGATTTTCAACGCGATTTTCAACTCGATCTGGCATGATCTCGACTTTCGTTTGAACCCGGAAAACAAAGGGGGGGAAGGTAGAAAAGAGACGGTAGACGGTAGACGGTAGACGATTGTATTTGTGGGCCAATTCTGGTGTTTTTTGGGCGCTTGTGGCCATTCCGGGGGCCAACGCAGGCGCCACCCTCCTGAACCCGGATGCAATCGGGGGCATGGGGCGCTGTACGGGCGCAGCATGCTGCGCCCCTACCCGGCGAATCGCGATTCGCCTACCTTCTACCCCCCATGCCCTCCGTCCCCTTCCTCGACCTCTACGCCGCCAACAAACGGGTCGAAACCGCCTTTTACCTCCGTCTCAAAGACCTCTACCGCCGCAGCGCCTTCATCGGCGGCCCTGCTGTTGAAACCTTCGAACGCGCGTTCGCCGCTGAAACGGGGTCACCGTATTGCGTTGCGGTCTCCAGTGGCACGGCCGCGCTGCATCTCTCGCTGGTTGCCGCGGGCGTGGGTTCCGGTGACGAAGTCATCGTGCCCGCATTCACCTTTCCCGGCGCGGCGGGTCCCGTCGTGCACGTGGGCGCGCGCCCGGTGTTCGTCGACGTGCAGGGCCGCGACGGCTGCCTCGATCCCGCATCCGTGGCGCAGGCGGTGACGCACAAAACCCGCGCGATCCTGGCGACCCATCTTTTCGGGCATCCTGCCAACCTGGACGCGTTGCGTGCGCTCGTGAAAAAGGCCAAAGCATCGGGCCAAAATATCGCCCTCATCGAAGACGCCGCCCAAGCACACGGCGGATCGTGGAGAGGCAAATCTCTGGGAACCCACGGCGACTTCGGATGTTTCTCGTTCTATCCGACCAAGAATCTCGGCGGCCTCGGCGACGGCGGCGCCATCCTCGTGAAAACCAAGGCGCACGCCACGCATCTCCGTCGCCTCCGCGACCATGGACAGGCGCAGCGCTTCTTCCCCGAAGAGTCGGGATTCAATGCGCGCATGGATGCGCTGCAGGCCTTATTCCTAAAGCTGAAACTGCCCGGCCTGCGCGCCGGCAACGCGCGCCGCGCAGCACTGGCTGCGCGCTACCTGCGCGCGCTCGGCGCGGCCGCTGTCGACGCTACTTTTCCCGATGCGCCGGAGCCCCTGATCCCCGATGCGCGCGGCATCTCCTCCTGGCACGCCTTCGTCGTGCACACGCCGCAGCGCGCCACCCTGATCCGGAATCTGCAGCTCCGAAACATCGGGCATCAGGTGTACTACCCCGCCGCCCTACCCGATACCCCGGCTTTCCGTGCATTCGCGACAAACGCAAAAAACAAGCGCGGGGAATATCCCGTAGCCCGCGAACTAGCCCGCACCAGCCTCGCCCTGCCGCTGCACCCGGATTTGAAGGTTGCGGATGCGAGGGCGGTGCTCTCGGCCGTGCTCTCGTTGCCACTCCCTACTACATTGTGACGATTATGTCGCGCACGCCGTTCCTCCTTCCGTTTCGCCTTTCGATCGTTGCGTTTATTCTGCTAGCTTGCGCCGGCTCCTTGTTCGCTCATGCCAACGGAAGCTCCAAGGTGTTCGTGCGGCTGCACGGGAACGATTCGGTGACCGTGGAAGTGGATGCGAACACCAGCGACATGCTGAATGCGGTACACAGCGAGGCGAATCCGGGCGTGTTCGACTCCGCCAGCGCCCGGAATTATCAGGAACGCGCCGCCAACTACTTGTTTGCCCGCGTGCCCGCGCTGGCCGACAACAGGTCCTTTTTGAATCCCCGGCCACTGCTTTGGAAGCGCCATGGAACAGGCCCCGATGACGACCTCGCCCACGACAGTGCGGCGCTGTGGGACACGGCCATCGTGCTCACATTCGGAGGGCGTCACGCGAGCGGCGCGCACACCCTCGAAATATCACCCGCCGTGTTTCCCGAATTCGGCGTACAGACCATCTGCGAAGCCTCGGTGTACTGGCGCGACTCTCTCATCGAACGACGCTGGCTCACGCTCGACCGATCCCTTCGCATTCCCCTCTCCCCCGACTCGCTGAACGCACGGCTCGCCACCACGCACGGCTCGTCGAAATCGGCGTCAGGGGAAAATCTCTTCGCCCGGTTCATCGCGCTGGGCTACAAGCACATTCTCCCGCACGGGATCGACCACATTCTGTTCGTGATCGGGTTGCTCTTCTTCTCCACGCGCATGCGCCCCCTGTTCTTCCAGGTCACCGCGTTCACGGTGGCGCACTCCATCACCTTGGCGCTCGCTCTGCTTGGCGTATTCTCCCTCCCACCGGCCATCGTGGAACCGTTGATCGCTCTTTCCATCGCCGTGGTCGCGCTCGAAAACGTGTTCTTCCGAAACGTGCGCACTTCCCGATGGCTGGTGGTATTCGCCTTCGGTCTCGTGCACGGCATGGGCTTCGCGGGCGTACTCAGCAACTTCGGGCTGCCTGAGGGATCCTTCTGGCCTGCGTTGATCGGCTTCAACCTCGGCGTCGAAGGCGGACAACTTTCCATCATCGCGCTCGCCTTTGCGGTCACGCTGTGGTTCCGGAAAAAGGACTGGTATTTCAAGGGGATCGTCGTACCGGTAAGCCTGGTCATCAGCGCGGTGGGCCTTTACTGGGCCGTTCAGAGGGTTTGGGGATTCTAGCTAGAAGCTTTGCGGTTGGGTTCTTGCTTCGCATCAACACAACAACACAGCATCACAGCATTAGAACACATCAGAAATCCGGTAACTCCTGATTGCTTTGTTGTTGTGATGTTGTGTTGTTGTGTTGTCCCGCCGTCACTTCAACGAATTGAAGAACACGAAAGAGGTTTGGCCCGCACGTACCTCGATCTCGCGCGTTTCGGCGAGTACCGTGCCACCCGACTCATTCTCCGCCCCGATCTGCAAGGTTTGACGCCCCACCGGCAACGTGAGCCTCGCAAACTGAACCGTGCGCGGAAGCAAAAACCAAGACCGTGCGTCCGCCTGTTCCAGTTGTCCCGAAAGAAAGTCCACGCCCACATTCGTGATCAGATTCAACAACGGATTGTCGGTGCGCATTTCGGACTTTGCTTTTTCGGTCGCCAGCGTGCGGAGCCCGACTCGGATCACCGTGCGCACCAGAACCGAATTCCAGTTTTCGGCAAGATCCCGCTCCAGCAAATCATGGGTGTCGCCCCAAGCTTCTCCCGTGACTACCGCGGGCCCGGCCACTTTCAGTACCCGTGACTGTGTCGGCACTTCACGCAGCGCAGGCATCGCCCACTTGAGGGAGAGGGTGGTTCCAGAACGCGTGCGGCCGCCCTGACCCGCCTTTTTGGATTCGGATACCGGCAGTCCCGGTGCTGGAAGCGCATCGGTGACCACCTTGCCGGTATTCGCGTCGCGGTAACTGTACACCAGCAAGCCGTCGCGGATCCAGGTGCCCTGAAAACTGGTCTCGCCGATCGCAGGCGACCTTCCCAACATACCGACCACCACGACATCGCCGGTCTCCGTCGAGGCCGTGGCGGCTTCCGCCGAATCCACGGCGCGCTTTCCCGACAGCGTCGAAGGGCAGTCCAGTTCGAGCAAACGGATATCGTCACGACGGTCGGCTGCGCGCAACAGGCGGCAAGCCAACCTTCCGATCATCGGAGGTACGGCGGTGTGGTCGTCACGATGTGCCTTCACGGCAAAGTAAACGGAGATGGCCGCATCGTCGCGTTCGCCAAGCAGATCATACACTAGCGCGGCCGTGCCGCGGTACAGTGGATCTTCGCGATAGGCGTTGGAACCCTTGCCTGCCGTGCCGTGCAAGGCGTCGAGCAATATCTGCCCCTGCCGCATTTCGACGCGCGCATCGTCGGGCCGCCCCAACGCCAGATAATTGAACGCCTGAATCACACGCAGCCACATCATCTCGTACGGACGACTGCGGTAAGGGCGCGTGTTGTCGTTCACCACCAGCGATGCCGCCTCGTTCGAAATCGAGCGCGTGTAAAGCGCATCGTACTTGTCGGCGGCGCGCCCCAAAAAGATCGTGCTGCTATCGTACCGGCCCGCATAGTGGTAAAGCAGCCCGAGATCCATGTTGTAAAGCAGATCGCTGCGGCTGCCGTACAGCGCATCCGCATGTTTGCGGATCATGCCGGCCGCGTCCAGATAATTCTGGGAGCCGGCCTTTTTGGCGATCTTCTCGTAACGCACCAAGGCGGTATTGGCGCACCCCATAAACAGGGATGCGCAAAAGATCAGGACGGCCCAAGGGCGCATGGCAGGGACGGGACGACGCTTAAAGGCTAGAGGAGCTCTTCGTCACGTATTTCTTGATCTTCTTGTCACCGATCCAAAGCTTGCGGTTCGAATCGATCTGCACCAGCTCCAAGTTGACCTGATAGAACACGACCGACTTGCCGCCCTCCCGGTCCACGATCGAGTTGATTGTGCCGATGAGCATCAACTTGGCACCGCTCTCTTCGCCGGCCTGATTACGCGTTTCCACCGAAGAATTGGTGGCCTGATCCGCCTTTTCCTCACGCAGTTGGTCGCGTTCGGTCTTGTTGGCGACGAAATCCACCTTGCCGGAGTTGATCAGCGTGCGCTCCATGTCCTTGATGAAGGTTTCCGCGTCGATGTGCTCGTGGCTGCGGTTGCGCACCTCGCCGACGATCACGGTGGGGATCTGCCCCTGCGCCGTGTACGTGTTATACCACGAAGAATTCAGGCAGTCACGCAAAATTTCTTCGGCGACCAGCCGCGAATCGGTGTCATTCCAGCGGCCCGACAAATCGATGACGCTGTCGTGGGTGACGCGGCTGACCTTGGTGCCGCCGCACCCTGCCAGCATTAGGGTCGCAAGGGCAAGGCCGGTGGCGCGAAAAAACATGCGGTTCATGGAAACCTCCTGGATAGGCCAATAGTTTAGATAAATGGTCGAATCCGGCCCATGGGCCGAAAGGCGCAAGGCGCACGGTGCATGAGGTTCGAGTTTCTTCGATTACACCGATTATCTCTCCCGGCCACAACCTCCTCGCCCATGGCAAAAAGGCCCGGTCCCCATAACCATCCCCACAGGCCGGGTCCCTTTGTAGTTTACCCGGTAACCACTTCCCGGAGATCGTCATGAAAACCACCCGTATTTCCACTCTCTCTACGGCTGTTTTGGCCGTCTGCGCCTTGGGTACAGCGGCGGTCCACGCCGGAGAGTCCGTTGCCGAAAGCGTCGCGCGCACCAGCACCCAGAACAAAAACATCACGGTCGTTTCGGCCACCGCCACTTCGGACGGCAGCAGCGAAATCACCCGTGAAAAAGTGCAAGACTGCATCGTTTCCCTCCCGAATCCCGAAATCGTGGATGCCCTCGTCTCCTCCTCCTCGATCTTCGTACAGGGCGTGGGTGGGGTGGCCGGCCGCAACGAGTGGGTCAAGTCTTACAGCGCACGGCTGGATGTGACCTATCTCACGCGCGAAAAGGATTTGATCATCGTCACCACCCGCAGCCTCCAAGGTCAGGCGCCGGTGTTCCGCGAAGTCGAAAAACTGCTGCGCCATACCGACACCTTCGTGTCGAACTCGACCGAAGGCGATGCCTACGGGGGCCGTAGCAAACGTCAGTACTACTTCACCTCGCGCGAAGCGGCCGTCAACGACGTGAAGGCGCGTGCACGGGTGTGGATCTCGCAACAAGCACCGGCGGTTTGCCCGACGAAGTAGTTCACAGAAACCCAACAACAAAAAAGGCGCCCGCAATAGCGGACGCCTTTTTTGTTGAGCATCCGGAATCCGCTAATACGTCAGCTTCCGCACCTTGGTCTTGCGCTGGGAAGACGAGAACAGCAACGAGATGTCGAGGCCGACCGCCTGATCGCCGTGGCTGTTGGCGATGACGCGATAAGGTACGCGAACGCGCAGCTGCATGTTGTCGAGCACATCGAGGTACAAACCGGCTTGCACCAACCCTTCTACGCCCAGCCCGTCGCCCATCGGCTCACCTTTGTAGTCAAGCGAGCGGATGCCCGCGCCCGCGCCGATGAACGGGCGGAAGGCGGCGTTTCCGAACAGGTAGGACGCCGACATCGTCAGCCCGTAATTGTCCCGCGGAGTCCAAAACTCCGCATCGATTCCAAGATCCCAGTTCTCTTGAAAACGGATCGACTGCACCAACGAGAGGGAGAGCAGCTGTTTGCTGATGTCCGCCATATCCCCGGAGGTGGCACCCACCACGCCGAGGCCCGGCCCGATGGAATATCGGCTGAGGGCGACCGTTGTGGTTTCGGGATGGCTGTTCAGGTTCACATCCTCCGCATGCACCCGCACGGGAGCGGCCAGAGCGAGGGCGAAGAGCGGGATGAAAAGGACGGCATTAAAAAATTTTGGCATGGGCACCTCCGGTGGAATCAACAATTCGGCTTACAGCCTACAATACGGGCGACAATATACACGGGACGGTCGCAAAAATTCAGGTCGAGTAAAAACGCCGTGCGAGCCATTTTCCGGGCAGCATCCACACCAAGCCCGCCAGCGCGGCCGGCCAAAAAACACCGGCGGCGAACATGGCCAAGGCATCTGTGGCCGGCATGCTGCCGAGCATTCCCCCTACGGTTTTACCCGTCGTCGCGGGGGACCCTGGCATCGTGCGCAAACCCGCCAGTGCGTCCTTCATCAGGAACAAGTGCACCACCAGAACCGCAACGACTCCCAAGGAAGCCAACGAATGGCTTGTCGCAGCGAAGGCGGCCCAAGCCGAAAACCAGGCCGCGAACCCCATAAAAAACACACGTGCGCGCGAGACGGAGTTCCCTGTTACTTCGTCGCGCGCGAGATAGGTCACGAGCGCCACGTAAAAACCCAACGAGACCAAGGCGCCATATACCGGCACCGGCAATGCAAGAAAGGTTTTCAGGGAAGGGAACCCGAGCGCCATCGCACCGGCGAGGTTGAGTGCGCGGCAAAGGCCCATCGATAAAGGACCGAGCGCCGTGCCCTTCAGTACGAAGTTATACAGAAAGATCGCTGCGACGAGAAGGAGTCCCACCACTGCGCTGACCGGATTGGCGATCGACTGACACAACAACCCGAGTGCGAACAACCCGATCACGAGTAGCCACGCGCTCCGGACCGGAACGGCGCCGGCCGGCAAGGGGCGCGACGGGCGTTCCTTACGGTCGACCTCGAGGTCCGCGATGTCGTTAAGCGCCATACCGGCGAGCAGGTACGCGGCGGCCGCGATCAGGCCGAGAATCAAGGAGGTCACGGGTGCGCGGGTCGCGCCGACCGAAAGGGCCACCGCCCCGCCGATCCACCAACCCGCCCAGGCATTGGAGAGCGAACTGAACACGGCAGGAATACGGACGAGCTGGAGGTAGGGCTTGAGCATGCACCGGAAAATAGGAATGAAGCCTACACCCCAGAGCACGAAGATTTGCTGTGGTTACCGAAGAAAAACAGGGACGCCGGAGCGAGACCCAGACGCCCAATACCCTTCTATCTTTTCCTTCAATGTCCTTCGAACGCTTCCTCGCGCGCAAATACTTCTGGGCCCAGCGGCACAACCTGTCGTCTGGCCTGATCGCGCTGTTTTCCGCCCTCGGGGTGATGATCGGCACCTGGCTGCTCATTTTCGTGCTCTCGGCCATCAACGGCTTCGAAGCCGAAGTCAACCGGCAGCTCATGGGCAAGGACGCCCACGTCGAAATCACGCGGCACCAGTTTCTCCCGATCCGCGAGCACGAATCCTTGCGCCGAACTGTCCTCGAAAACAAGGACGTGGTCGCCGCCGCTCCCTTCATCCTTTCCAAAACCGTGATCTCCTTCAAAGGCAATCAGGACGGCATCCTCGTTTATGGCATTGATGCCGACCTTTCGCGCGGTGTGATCGGCCTTCCCGAAACCGTAACGCGCGGCGAATACCGGTTGGATTCCCTCATCGATACAGCGGGTCGGCGCTTCCCCGCCGTGATCCTCGGCTATGCTTTGGCCGCGCGGCTCGGGGTCGAAACCGGCGACAAGGTGTTTCTCGCCGACTTTTCCAAAAGCGATTTCACCGGCGGACTCGGAAGCGGCATGATGCCGCGCATCCAGCCCTGCGTGGTCGCGGGCATGTTCGAATCGGGCATGTATCAATATGACGAAACGCTGGCCTACATCTCGCTCGCAACCGCGCAGCGCCTGTTCGGCATGCCCGGCGCGGTCACGGGCCTGCAACTGCGCGTCCGCGATCCGCACCACAGCCCCGTCACGGCCGCAGCGCTCGAACAGAAACTCGGCTTCCCCTACCGGGCGGTCGATTGGCAGGCGAAGAACTCGACCCTCATCAAATGGATGGCCTACGAAAAAGTGCTCGTGGGTCTCGCGCTCGGCATCATCATCCTGATCGCCGCTTTCAACATCATCTCCTCGCTGATCATGGTCGTCAACGACAAGACCCGCGAGATCGGCATTCTCCGCGCCATGGGTGCCACCCGCGCCTCGATCCTACGCATCTTCGTGTACGAAGGTATGCTGGTCGGCCTGGTCGGTTCCCTCGCGGGTGCGGCGCTGGGCTTGCTGAGCTACTGGGTCCAAAAAGAATTCGGGCTCATCCGCCTTCCCGGCGATGTGTATTTCGTCACGGTTTTGCCGGTAGATCTCCGTTGGCCCGATGTGATCGGGGTGCTGGCGCTGACCAACCTGCTGTGCGGGCTCGCGACCCTGCCTCCCGCGCTCAAGGCCGCGCGGCAAGACCCGGTGGAGGCGATCAGACATGAATGAGGACATGAATGATACGAGAAATATGAAAAAGAACACAAACATGGAAATCGGCAAGAATGCTTGCGTTCTTTCATATTTCCTATTTCCTATTTCTGATTTTGTTTTTTCGGGGCGCCCACAATGACAACCCCACTTCTGTCCCTGCGTGGCGCTTCCAAGGTCTTCACCGAAACCGGCAACCGCATCGAACTGTTCCGCGATCTCGACTTCGATCTCGGTGCCGGCGACTTCGTGTCGATCACCGGCGCCTCGGGCGCGGGCAAAAGCACTCTGCTGCATATCCTCGGCCTGCTCGAAAGCCCCACTGCGGGCGCGGTGCGCTTCCGTGGCGAAGACGTCTCCGGCCTCGGCGATGCGCGGCTCTCGCGCGTGCGCAATCGTGAGATCGGCTTCGTCTTCCAGTTCCACCACCTGCTTCCCGACCTCTCCGCGCTGGAGAACGTGTTGCTGCCCCTCCGCATCGCGGGCACGCTCGACGCGGCGGGCCGTGCGCGTGCGGAAAGCCTTCTGGCCGAAGTCGGCCTCGGCGATCGGATGGAGCACATTCCCGCGCGTCTCAGCGGCGGCGAACGCCAGCGGGCGGCGGTGGCGCGCGCCCTCGTGAACAAACCGGCCGTGCTGCTGTGCGACGAACCGTCGGGCAATCTCGACACGCGCAACTCCGACCACCTGCACGGCATGCTCGCTGCGTTGAACCGCGATCACGGCGTGGCCGTGCTGGTGGTAACCCACGATGCGGCCCTTGCCCGCCTGGCGACGCGCCCGCTCGCCCTGCGCGACGGCCGCTTGCATTCCGCGGAATAAATGAGCGCATCCATGAGCGCCCTTCTCGTTTGCACCCAGTGCGGTTTCACCCACGCGGAGTTTCTCGAACGCGGTTTGCTCGGCTGCCCGGCGTGTTACGCCTGCTTCGGCGAAACGCTTTTCGACGATCTCCTTCACGTGCATCCGGCATTGTACCGCCGGCCACCCTCACCCCATTCCGTCGAACCCGAGGCGGAGCAGGAAGACACCGGGGTCTTGCGCGAAAAGCTGAGCGACGCGCTGCGTCACGAGCGTTATGAAGAAGCTGCGGACCTCCGTCGCAGGCTCAATGCGCGCCCAAAGAATCTTGGAGACTCTGCGTGAGCGCCTCGCATGCATTTTCCGGGAACCTGCCCTCTGCAGCGGAACTGGCAGCGGCGCCTGTGCCCTGGACGCGCACGCCTGCGGGCGCCGCCGGAGCGGACCCCGGTGCGCGCGTTCTGTTTCACGCGCAGATTCTGCGCCGTAACTTCACGGGCTTCCCGTTTTGGGTTTCCTGCACGCCCGAAATCTGCGCCCGACTGGCGGAGCGCGCTCGCATCCACGCGCACGGACGCGGCTTTGAAACGGCCGTGACATTGGCGCACTGCGCGCCGGAAAACCTCGGCGTGCTGCGCGAACGCATGCTGCTTCCCGAAAGGCCATCGTCCTTTCCCGGAAAACGGGATTTCAAAATGCTGTTCACCCGCGAAGCGGGGCACGGTATGGCCGAGCATGCGCTTCTCGGAGAGACGGAGCATTGGACCCGGATCCGGACCGAAGGCGGTGCGCCTGCGGAGACCCCGACCGACTTTTTAAACGCGGAGGAACCCGAGCTGTTCCAAGGCGAACCGGTCTTCAGTCGCTCCCCCGCATGGGGACTGCTCACTTCGGACCCCGCCTTTGCCGGCAACGGTTTGCAATGCGAAGCCGGCGTTCATCTGCCCGGGCTCACAGCCGCCCGCAAGATCCCGCAAATCCGACAGGCCATGGCGGCTATGGGACTGGAACTTCGTCCCTTGTTGCTGCGTGATCCGGGAGCGGCTGAGGCCGGGTATTATCGCCTGCTCACACGCGGTGGCATGGATCTTTCTAGTGAAGATCTCCACCGACGTTTTGCAGGGAAACTGAAGACCCTGCTCGACGCCGAAACCGGAGCCTGGGAACGATGGAACGCACGCGACTCCAATCTGCTCGAAGACCGCATGCATCGGGCATTGCGCTTGTTGCAAGAGGCGCGACGTATGGAATTCGCGGAAATGCTGTTCCTGACCTCGTTCGCGCGGGCCGGAGTTTACAAGGGAATTTTCACGCATTCACTGCTTCCCAAGCTGGAGACGTTGCGTATTCAGGGCCAACCGGCGCATCTCGCGGCGACGACCCCGGTAGAGGAATCAACTCTCCCGGAACCGGAAGCGACGGAGTCGGAAAACGCCCGGCGCGCCCTTCGGGGACGCACGGTTCTCGCCGGGGTCTGATTTCCCCGAAACCGGCCCAATTTGAAACGCGCGCGCCGCATCGGTGCGGTATGAAACGGCCCGAAGGAGTCTTTTCAACGCGGGTCGGCCCCACGGGGTTTGTATTTTAACCCTCAGCAGCGAACGGTTGGATCACTCCGCCGTTTCGGATGAATTTCTGGATTTTCAGGATTTTCAAAAAGGATCGCCATGAACGGGATGTTTACCGACCGCGTCAAGAAAGTCATGCAGCTCGCCCGCGAAGAGTCGGTGCGACTCGGCAATGACTATGTGGGCACTGAGCATCTGCTGCTCGGTCTGATCCGCGAAGGCGACGGGGTGGCCGTTGCCGTGCTAAAGAATTTGAACGTGGACCTCGAGGATCTGGCCCGCAACATCGAGAAGTCGATTTCGTCCTCGGGCGGGATGATGACCATCGGTCAAATGATTCCCTTCACGCCGCGCGCGAAGAAGGTTCTCGAGATCGCCGCGCAAGAGGCGCGCGCGATGAGCCACAAGTACATCGGCACCGAACACCTGCTGCTCGCGCTGATGAAAGACCATGAAAGCGCCGCCGCCACCGCGCTTGCCGCCATCGGCGTGGAATACGAACGCGTGAAAGAAGAAATCGAGCGTGTGCTGCGCGGGGGCGATGCCGCCGCCGCCACACCCGACGCCGCCGCCGCGCGCAAGAAGTCGAAGACCCCGTTCCTCGACCACTTCGGCCGCGACCTCACCGAGCTCGCGCGTCAGGGCCAGCTCGATCCGATCATCGGCCGCGCGCAGGAAATCGAGCGCGTCATCCAGATCCTGAGCCGCCGCAAGAAGAACAATCCGGTGCTGATCGGCGAACCCGGCGTGGGTAAAACCGCGATCGTGGAAGGTCTCGCGCAGAAGATCACCGAGCGCAACATTCCCGAAGTGCTCGAGAACAAGCGCGTTGTGACGCTCGACATGGGCAGCATCGTGGCCGGCACCAAATACCGCGGTCAATTCGAAGAACGCCTGAAGTCGCTGATGACCGAGCTGCAGAAGAACGACAACGTGATCGTCTTCATCGACGAGCTGCACACCATCGTGGGTGCCGGCGGTTCGGAAGGTTCGCTCGACGCCAGCAACATTTTCAAACCGGCGCTCTCGCGCGGCGAGTTCCAGTGCATCGGCGCGACCACGCTGGATGAATACCGCAAGTACATCGAGAAGGACGGTGCGCTCGAGCGCCGCTTCCAGACCATCGTGGTGGAACCGCCCAGCCCCGCAGAAACCTTGCTTATCATCAAGGGCCTGCGTGCGCGCTACGAGCAGCACCACAAGGTGACCTACACCGACGCGGCGCTCGAAACCGCGGTACGCTTCGCCGACCGCTACCTGAACGACCGCTTCATGCCCGATAAGGCCATCGACGTGATCGACGAAGCGGGTGCGCGCGTGCGCCTCGCCAGCCTGTCGATTCCGCCGGAGCTGCGCGAGAAGGAAGCCGAACTCGAAGCTGTGGTGAAAGAAAAGGAAGCCTCGGTCGAGCATCAGGATTACGAGACCGCCGCGCGTTTGCGCGACAGCCAGGAGCGCCTGAAGTCCGAGCTGGAAGACATGCGCAAAAAGTGGCGCGAGCAGAAGCGCGAAGAGCGCCTCGTGGTCGACGAAGAAGCCATCCACGAAGTGGTGGCGAAGATGACCGGCGTGCCCCTGAACAAGATGGCCGGAGCCGAGGCCGAGCGCCTGCTCCGGATGGAGCAGGAACTGGGCAAGCGCGTGGTCGGTCAGGAGAAGGCGATCGAAGTCATCTCCAAGGCGATCCGCCGTTCGAGGTCGGGCGTGCACTCGGCCAAGCGCCCGATGGGCAGCTTCATGTTTCTCGGCCCCACGGGCGTGGGTAAAACCGAGCTCGTGAAGGCGCTGGCGAACTTTCTGTTCGAGTCAGACGACGCGATGATCCGTATCGACATGTCGGAGTACATGGAAAAGTTCGCCGTGTCGCGCCTCGTAGGCGCGCCTCCGGGTTACGTGGGCTACGAGGAAGGCGGCCAACTCACGGAGAAGATCCGCAAGCGCCCGTACGCCGTGATCCTGCTCGACGAAATCGAGAAGGCCCATCCCGATGTGTTCAACCTGCTGCTGCAGATCCTCGATGATGGCCAGCTCACCGACAGCTACGGCCGCAAGGTGAACTTCAAGAACACCATCATCATCATGACCAGCAACCTGGGAGCGAAGGACATCAAGAAAGGCACGGGCCTGGGCTTCGGCCACAGCGACCTGAACAGCGAGTACGAGCGCATGGACAAGATGGTGCGCGAAGAGGTAAAGAAGGCGTTCAACCCTGAATTCCTGAACCGCCTCGACGACATCGTGGTGTTCCACCCGCTGGAGCGCAAGGACATGAACCGAATCGTCGACCTATTGATCGGCGAGCTGGAGTCCCGTCTCTCGGCGCGCGACATCAAGGTGCAGGTCACCGACCCGGTGCGCGAACTCATCATCGAAAAGGGCTTCGACCCGCAATTGGGAGCGCGGCCGCTGCGCCGCTCGATCCAGAAGCTGCTGGAAGATCCCCTGGCCGATGAAATTCTGCGCGGGCACGTCTCCGACAGCTCGGTGCTCCAGGTCGGCCGCAACGGCGACGAACTGACCTTCGAGATGGTTTCGACCCTGCCCAAAAAGGACCCGGCGCCGGCAGAGACCGAAGTTTGATCTGATGGCTGGTCTGACCGGAAGCGGTCTGGGAACGGTCGGTTAAAAGGGGGCTCTTCGGGGCCCCCTTTTTCGTTGGTATCCGCGCGGGGCCCCCCTGCAGGCGACCTCGAAGATTCCCGAACGCAGGGTGGCCCGGGACGAGTCTCGACCCCCCTTCCTTTCTATATTAGGCGCGCTTCTGGCGGCATGCATGCCGTGCGGGATCTTTTTCACGCATTCCCCGACAAAATCGACTGTCGACCGGACCGTACTTCGGTCCGTTGAAGAATACGAAGGACAGGCATTTGCGCAGTTTCAACGCTTTTCTCCGTGTATGCCTCCTTGCGGGGATTTGCTGGCTGATGACCGCTCCGGCGCGCGCCCAATCAGGCTTCCTCCAAAGCCCTTCGCGCCAGATCCGCATCGCCGAAATCCGGGTCGAGGGCAACAAGACGGTGGACGCCTCCATCATCCTCAACGCGCTTCAGGTCGAGAAGGGGGAATCCTACCCCCCGGCCGTGCTCCGCAATCGCATCCGCGGTTCGGTGAACGCGCTCAACAAGCTGAACCTGTTTTCCGACATCCGCGTGGAGGAAGACAGCCCGCTCGCGCTCGACGGCATCATTCTGTTCTTCACGGTGTCGGAGCTTCCGGTGCTTAGCAAGGTGAAGTACAAGGGACTCAAGAAACTTTCGGAGAGCGATTTCAAATCGAAAATCGATCTGATCGAGGGCGCCGTGTTCTCTCCGGGCGCCGTGGAATCTTCACGCCAGCGCATTCTGTCGGTGTACCGCGAGAAGGGTTACCTGCTGGCCACGGCCGAAGCTTCGGAATCGCTTGACAAGAAAAGCGGCGAAAAAATCGTGACCTTTACGGTCGATGAAGGCAAGAAGGTGGCCGTGCGCTACGTGACCTTCGCGGGCAACGACCACGTGGCCGACAAGGTGTTGCGCAAGCGCTTCCCCATCAAGGAAGACCGCTGGTGGCGCGCGGGCGACTTCAAGGAGGAAGAGTACCGCATGGGCCTCGACTCCCTGCTCGACTACTACCGCGAGCTGGGTTACCTCGATGCTGCGGTGCTGAAGGATACCACCGCCTACACCGCCGACAAGCGCCACATCGACATCCGCGTGGGCGTCCGCGAAGGCGACCGATACCACTTCGAACGCGCGAACTTCGTGCACAACAACATCGTTCGCGACGAAGCCCTGCGGGCACAGGTCCTCTTCGACAGCGGCGAGGTGTTCAACAAGCGCAAGTACGAAGTGATGAAGTACCAGATCACCTCGCTGTACCGCGAAGAGGGTTACCTCTTTGTGGAGATCGACGACAAGCTGGAATACCACGACACCATGGTCGAGGTGACCTTCAACATCCGCGAGAACAGCCTCGCGCACATCAACCGCGTGGACGTGCGCGGCAACACCAAGACCAAGGACAAGGTCATCCGCCGCGAAATCAAGATGTTCCCCGGCGACGTGTACCGCCAGTCGCTGCTGATGCGCTCGCAGCGCGACATTATGCAACTGGCCTTCTTCGACAACGTGGAGCCCGATATCGAGCGCGACACGAAGGGCGACGGTTCCGACGTCAACCTGATCTTCAAGGTCACCGAAAAGGAAGCGGGCACCGGCACGTTCTCCGCCGGCGCGGCCTATAGCGGACGCGACGGCATGGTCGGCACGCTCGGTCTGCAGATCCCCAACTTCCTCGGCAACGGTCAGCGCGCCGACGCCAGCGTGGAAGTGGGCCCGTACAAGCAACTCTACTCGCTCGGATTCACCGAACCCTGGTTGTTCGATACCCCCACCCTCGTGGGCGGCAGCCTGTTCTACAGCAACCAGAAGTCGCAGTACGACTACTACAACGACTACCTGCGCTACGGCCTGCGCCTGACGCTGGGCCGTCGCCTCAACTGGCCCGACGATTACTTCACCGTCCGTTCCACGTACAACTTCACCTACAACGACAACGGTCAGGCAGACGACAAAAACAACCTGATTGTGGCCTCGGGTATCGAATCGTCGGTGAACTTCACCGTGGTGCGCGACGACAAAAACCTGCCCTTCTTCCCCACCGACGGCTCGCGCTACTCGCTGGGCTGGACGCGTGTAGGCGGCTGGATGGGCGGCGACTTCGACTACAGCCAGTGGGACGCGCGCGTCAATTGGTGGTTCCCGATGATTCAAAAGCTCGTGCTCGGGGTCGAAACCCAAAGCGGCATCATCCTGGGCGACAACGTGCAGAGCTACGCGCTGTACCAAATGGGCGGTCTCCTGGGCTACCAGGGCAAGCTGCGCGGTTATCTGCCCGGAACGATCGGCGGCGGACGCATCTCCCGCAGCTTCCTCTCGTTCAGCACCGAGTTCACCTACCCGGTGGTCGAGAACACGTTCTACATGCTTGCCTTCTTCGATGCCGGCGGCGCCTTCGGACGCCTTGCCAAATACGATGCCTCGGGTCGCGGCGTTTACAATCCGATTCTCAAGAGTCAAGCGCCCGACCCCTGGTCCGAAATCGACCTCTCCGACCTGCGCCGCGACATCGGCTTCGGGTTCCGCGTGGTGGTGCCCATGGTGGCGCCCTTCGGCATGGGCTTCGACTTCGGCTGGCCGCTCGACGACCCCGAGGATTACAACGGAAACCGCTACCCGCGCGCCGGCCGCAGCCCCACAGTCAATTTCACGATCGAACAGGGGTTCTAGGTTTTTCCTGTCCCGGGACCGGGACAGGACACGGGACTGCGGGATTCAGATTTTAGATTACGCGTAACGGTACAACGAGGAGAATGACATGAAGGTTTCGACCAAAATTCTGACAGCGCTGGTGGTTCTGGTTTCGGCGGCGACGTCCTTTGCGGACCTCAAGATCGCGCACGTCGACTCCAAGATGATTTTCGAGAAGTACGCGGAAACCACCAAGGCCCAGCGCGATTACGACCGTCAAGTGCAGAAGTGGGAGCAGGACGCGCAGGCCAAGCAGAAGGAACTGTTGGAACTGAAAGAGCGTCTCGAGAAGCAGTCGCTGATGCTCTCCGAAGAAAAGAAGAAGGAACTCGAAGCCTCCTTCACAAAGAAGAAGGCCGACTACGAGCAGTTCGTTCAGCAGATCTACGGCAAGGAAGGCGCCCTCTACCAGAAGAACCAGGAAATCTCCGACCCGATCATCCAGAAGATCAAGAAGACCATTCAAGACGTGGCCAATCAGGAAGGTTACGACATGGTTTTCGATCGCGCCGCCGGAGCCGTGGTATTCTGGAAGAAGGACAACGATCTGACCCAACGCGTGCTCGAAATCCTCAACAAGGAAAACGCGACCCCGGCAGCCAAGTAAGGCGAGGCGCGTCCCGGAACTCCGCACCATGCGCATTCGGGACGGGTTCGCACTCGACGCCATACCGGGACTGCACGCGCATCTCGTCGGCACAGACATTGATAACCTGCTCAAGACGCCGGAGTCCTCCCGGCGTTTTCTGTTTTTGGACGAACCGGATCGCGCGGGGCCCGATTCGATCGTGATCCTGGGCGTGGGAACGCGTCTCGAAACCCTCGCCGCGCTTGCGCACCATGGGGTCGGCCTCGTACTCGCCGAAGCTTCGCTCACGGAGATTCCCGATCCGCTTCCCTTGCTGCGCATCCGCAACGCCCGCGTTATGCTGGCGGCCTTGTTGCATGCGCTCGCGGGCCGCATCGAACGCTCCGTCCCGTTTGCAGAGGGCACCGGTAACGCCATCCACCATACCGCCATCGTCGAAGGCGTGCTGGAGGGTAACGTGACCGTGGAAGCGGGAGCGGTGGTCGAGAAGGGAAGTTACGTGGGGTCCGGTACGCGGCTGGAGGCGAACTCCGTGGTCCGGGCACACACGGTGATCGGGCGAGACTCCGTCGTTCAATCCGGCGCGGTCATCGGGTGCGCCGGGTTCGGGTTTTTCGAATCGCCATCGTCCACGGGCTTGGAACACATGCCGCATGACGCAGGCGTGCGTATTGGGGCGCGCTGCTTTTTGGGCGCCAATACCGTGGTGGCGGCAGGGGTGCTCCATCCCACCAAAATCGGAGACGATTGCAAGCTCGACAGCCATGTGCAGATCGCGCACAACGTGCGCCTCGGTGCAGGTGCGCTGCTCGCCTCCCAATCGGGTATTGCCGGCTCCACCGTGATCGGGAAATATTTCCGCATGGGCGGCGCCGCATCCGTTGCCGGACATCTGGTACTCGGCGACAACGTTTCCGTGGCGGCCAAGGCGGGTGTGACGAAAAACGTCGCAGACGGCGTCACGGTAGCGGGGTTTCCCGCACGGCCGATCACGGAATGGCGGCGCGACGAAATCAAAAGGCGGACCGGGAAATGACCACCCTGTCCGGCCGCGCCCTGCACTCCGGCGCACTTTCCACCGTGACCTTTACGCCGCGGCGCGAAGACGGCCTCGGAATCCGGTTTCTCTTTCCGGGCTTTGATGCACCGCTGACGGCGCGCGACCTTACGACTCTCACACGATCCGCACGGCGCGCGACGAGGCTCACGCATCCGGAGACCGGCGCCGTCATCCGCACCCCGGAGCATTTGCTGGCCGCCGCGCTGTTCTTCGCCGAGGCACCGATCGACATCACCTGCGACGCCGCAGAGCTTCCCGGACTCGACGGAAGCGCCGCTTCCTATTACGGAGTCCTGAATGCCCTGTGCATCGATCGGGAATTTTCGGCGGCGCGCGTGCGTGAATACGAGACCGATCTGCACTGGAATCACGACGGACCGGAAGGAAGCATCCGGGCCATGCCGCACCCGCATTTTGCGGTGGACTACCGCTGGACGTCGGGAGAAGTGCATCAACACTTCGAACTGTCCTCGGTCCTCGATGCACCGCAGGCGGTGCTTCCCGCACGCACCTTTATCCTTCTTGAAGATTGGATGAGACTCGCGGGGGCGCACGATCTACTCGCCGGCGCCGACCTCGATTCCGGACTACTCATCGCCGCTTCAGCCGCACAATTCATCGAAGGAAAAGCCAAGTTGCCCTGGGCGTGCGGAACGACCTTTCCGCTTTTGCACCCGCAGCGGTTCCGCCTGGAGGGCGAACTCGCCCGGCACAAGGTTCTAGATTTGCTCGGTGATCTCGCCCTGAACCGGTTGGCGCTGCCCCGGCTGCGCCTGACGATCGTAAACGGGGGCCACGCCCTCAATCATTTGCTGCTGGATGCTCTGCAAAAGCACGGATCCGGTCCGGCCGATACGCCCCATCAAGGATCTCGAAGATCCGAAGGAACCGCATCATGAGCGATACCACCGAAACCAATTCTCTCGACCACGAAGCGGTGTTGCGCGCGATACCGCATCGCCCGCCCTTCCTATTCATCGACACCGTGCCCGAGCTGGAGAAGGGCAAGCGCATCCGCGCCCTGCGCGATGTGCGCGCGAGCGATGATTACTTCGCAGGCCACTTTCCCGGGGAACCGGTGATGCCAGGCGTGCTGCAGATCGAAGCGCTCGCGCAGGCGCTGTGCATCCTCATCGCCGAGTCGTTCCCCGAAGTCGCTGCCGGCAAGCGCCCCGCCTTTGCCGGGCTTGAAGACGTCCGCTTCCGTAAGGCCGTCCGCCCGGGCGACGTGCTCGAACTGAACGTCGAACTCGTCCAGTTTCGCCGCGGCTTCGCCACCGCCAACGCCTACGCGAGCGTGAACGGTGAAAAAGCCGCCGAAGCGGTACTCAAGGCGACGATGGTGTGAATCTAAAATCGGAAATAGGAAATCAGAAATAGGAAAGATCACATCGACCTTCTTTTCTGATTTCTGATTTCTGATTTCATATTTAATATGCCCTCCATCCACCCCACCTCACTCGTCCATCACGACGCGCGGATCTCCGCAGGCGTCACGATCGGCCCGTGGTGCTTGGTCGAACGCGCTGCGACGATCGGCGCGGGTTCAACGCTCGGACCGTTCAGCCGCGTGTTGTCGGGCTCCGAACTTGGCGAAAACGTGACGCTCGATGGCGGCGCGGTGATCGGTGGGGCGCCTCAGGATTTGAAATATGCGGGCGGGCCTTCGCGGACGATCGTCGGTTCGGAAACCCGTGTGGGCGAATATGCCACGGTGAACCGTTCTTCGGCACCCGACGGGGCCACGCGCATCGGAGCGAGCGCGCTCGTCATGGCTTACGCGCATGTGGCGCACGACTGCGAACTCGAGGACGGCGTGATCGTCGCCAATGCCGTGCAGCTCGGCGGCCATACACGCATCGGAGCCGGGGCCATTGTTTCGGGCATGACCGGCGTGCATCAGTTCACCGTCATTGGAGCCGGGGCCTTCATCGGCGGCGGATTGCGCGTCGATCAAGATGTACCGCCGTTCTGCAAGGCGCTGGGCGAACCGCTGCGCTGGGGTGGACTCAACCTTACTGGCCTGCGCCGGGGTGGTGCGGATCCGGAAACGGCCGCGTTTCTCGAAGGGTTTTACCGAAAGCTTTATGGCGAGGATGCCGCCATGGCCTTGGCCTGGATGCGGGCACAATCCGGGTTCGACGGAGAAAAGGCGGGGCTGGAAGAATTCTTTTCCCGTCATAAACGGGGACTGCTGCGCCGACGGGCTTAAACGTTTACATCCACTGCCGGAGAATCAACCAGACGGCAATCGCCGCCACGGCTAGGTTCGCGATCGCATCAATACGCGAGAGCACATGATCGCGCGGGAGATATTCCGCACCCCGCAACAGACGGCCTTCGGTGCGCATTCCTAAAAACGAAGACACCCAGAATTTCGCGCCGGCTGCGATTAAAAACGTTCCCGGAAGATCGGCGCAGATCATCGCCCACAGGTAGGCGAGCGGTGCCGCCAGATAGAACACGGCGCGCGCGATCCGCAGCGTGAATGACGTTTTTCCGCCGCCCGCGATTTCGGAAAACAGTCGGGCTTTCTCGTGCGCGCTTTCATAGCGGACCAGTAACTGGTAAGCATTCGCGCCGGCATAAATCACACTGAACACGGCGGCAGTTTCGGCGCACCCCAACGACATCAATCGTCTCCGGAAAGGGTGTCCAGCACCCGGTAGTACGACTGCAAACGAAAATCGGGAATCGCGCCGGCATCCACCGCCGCGCGCACGGCGCAGTCGGGCTCAGTGCGGTGCGCGCAATCGGTGAAGCGGCACTTGCCGAGGTAAGGCCGAAAATCGCGCCACATCTCCGCCACTTCGGCGGGCTGCACGTTCCAAAGCCCCAGTTCGCGCAGACCCGGCGTATCGATAATGCGCACCCCATCGGGGGTGGCGTACAAATGGCTCGTGGTCGTGGTGTGCCGGCCTCTGCCGTCGCTCTCACGCACCTCGCCGATACGCGGATCGGCATCGGGAACCAAGGCGGCGATCAACGAACTTTTACCCGCGCCCGAAGGCCCCGACAACACGGCCAGGCGGCCCCGCAGTTTTACGCGCAACTTCTCGAGGCCCTCACCCGTCTCGGCCGAACACGCAACCCGGTCATAGCCGATGGTTTCGAGGTACAAGGCTTCCGGAGGAATCACCGGCTGCAGGTCACACTTGTTGATGCAAATCAGGGCTTTGATGCCGAAGCGCTCGGCGACCGCCAGGTAGCGGTCGAGCAGGCGCGGGTGAAACGTCGGTTGCGCCGCCGCCACCGTGACCACCAGCAAGTCCACGTTGGCGGCGAGAATCAATTCGCGCGCATGGCGTTCACCGGGACCCGGGCGCGAGATCTTGCTCGTGCGCGGCAGAATGGCCGTGATCAACGGCTCTTGGGTTGCGCCGCCCGGGTAGTACTCGACCTGATCGCCCACGGCGAAGTTGGAGAATTCTCCGAGGCGGATACCGGGGCTATAGGCGCACAAGGTCTCTTTGCCGGCCTCGTCCCGCACGGTTGCCGTACGACGCTGCACTTCCACCAGCATGCCCCGGAGCATATTGCCTCCGGTCATGCCCTGGAAGGCATCGGCTTTCATGCAGCGGCCTGCTTGGACGCGTTCTCGAGGGATTCGAGTTCGTTATAGAGGGCCTCGAGTTCCGTGGCGCCGGCTTTCTTTTCTTCGGTGAGACGACGCAAGGAGGCCGGGTCGGAGAACACCGCCGGCAGGCATAGATCGGCATCGATCGCGAGGCTTCTCGCCTCCAACGATTCGATGCGGGCCACGACTTCGCCTTCTCGCTTCTCACGCTGGCGCTTGGCCTTTTCAGCATCCTTTTTCTCGTCCCGCGCATCGCGGGCCGGTTCGGCGGCAGCGGCGGATTTGCCTGAAGATTTCCCGCCCTTTTTCTCGCCGCCTTTTTCTTCCAAGGCTTCGCGGCGCAGATCGTCTTCCACCTTGCTCAGGTAATACACGTAATCACCCGGATACTCGGTGATGGTGCCGCCGTCCACGCGCAGCACGCGCGTCGCGAGTTGCTCCGTGAAGTCGCGGTCATGGGACACGAACACTACCGTGCCGGGATAATCGGCGAGCGCGTCGAGCAACAAATCCTTGGAGCGCACGTCCAAATGGTTAGTCGGTTCATCGAGGACGAGAGCGTTTCCGGGAGCCAGCAGAAGGCGCGCGAGGCGCACGCGAGCGCGTTCACCGCCCGACAGCACGCCGAACTTTTTCTTGGCGTCGTCGCCCGAGAACATCATCGCGCCGAGCGCGGCACGCGCCGCATTGTCGCCCGCCAGCGGAAAGTCCGCGCGCAACAGGTCGAGAATCGGGGTCGCCTTCTCGAGCTCGTCCGGCTCTACGTACTGCGCGTAGTAGCCCGCTTTGAGGGAGGAGCCGCGCGACACCTCACCCGCCTCGGGCTTGATTTCGCCAACGAGAAGCCGCATCAGCGTGGTCTTGCCTGCGCCGTTGGGGCCCACCAATGCCACCTTGTCACCGGGTAGGATGGTAAAGGCGCCGTCGTTGAAAATCGTCTTTTCGCCGTAACGCTTGGCGAGATCCTCTGCCTTCCAGGCCACCGAGCCGGCGTAGTCGAGCGTCGGGAAGCGCAGTCGCATCGACGGGCCTTCCTGTTCGACTTCCACAACTTCGATGCGGTCGCGCTTCTTCACCGCGCTCTTTGCAAGCGTGGCCTTGCTCGCCTTGGCCTTGAACCGGTCGATGAACTTATTCAGGCGCTCGATTTCGTCTTGCGCCTTGGAAGCGCTTTTCTGTTGCTGAAGCACGCGCATCGCGCGCTCCTCCTCGTACTTCTCGTACGGGAGCGAATAGAGGTCGAGCTTGCCCATACGCAGGTCGAGCACGCCTTCGCACACGTTGTCCACGAAACGACGGTCGTGGCAAATCAGCAGCATCGATCCGGGATAGTTGCGCAGATACCCTTCGAGCCACATGATCGATTCCAGATCAAGATGGTTGGTCGGTTCGTCGAGCAACAGGCAATCGGGTTTGCGGAGCAGCAACTGGGCCAGCGCCACGCGCATCTTCCATCCGCCCGAAAGCTCCGAAAGCAATTTGTCTTGTTGGTCTCGTTTGAATCCGAGACCGTGCAGGACCGAACGCGTCTCCGCCTCCGCCGTGTAATAACCGTCGCGGATGAGCGCATCCTGCAGTGCGTCGAGATCGTGCATCTCGGAATCAGTCAGATCGCGCTCACCCATCGCGTGATGCAGCGTCTCCAAACGAGCCGCCTTGCCCATCACGTCCTCGAAGGCCATGAGCGCCGCCGAATAGGCCGTCGCATCTTCGGGAAACTCCGCGTGCTGACGCAGCATGCCCATGCGCAGCCCGCCCGAGCGGATCACCTTGCCCGAATCGCAGCCAAGCTCGCCTATGAGGATGCTGAAGAGCGTGGATTTTCCCGCGCCGTTCGAACCGGCGAGGCAAAGCCTGCCGCGATCCGCGAGCTGGAAGGAGACGTTGTCCAGCAACGTGCGGGCGCCGAAGGCCAGCGAAATGGCATTTGCTTCAATCATGGAATTCTCAACCTAATTGTGCTCGAAGTGCTGAACGTGCTGAAACCGACGTGATCCCCTGGAGAAGGTCGCCGCATGGCGGGACCGGCGTCACGGGAAGGCAAAGGTAGGAAGATGGGCCCACAAGGTGCAGCCTCCACCATGAGGCCGTTTATCGGACGAATCATCGGTGCATTCGAAGGGGAACGTGGTTCAGCACCGATATGAGGCCACTTGACGGCCGAATCACATGGTCGAGGTTCTCCGTGGGCTGGCAAGGTACGGTTTTCTAACGTTGGCCCCATGTCCTTTTTAACCGTTCCCTTAGCCTGGATTCGACTGGTTCGCCCTTGGAATGCCGTGATTGCCGCGGCCGCCGTCTGGCTCGGATGGGCCAGCCTGCGCCTCCAGCCCGAATGGGAGCTCGCCCTCTGGGGATCCCTGTCCATGTTCCTCATGGTCGCCGCGGGCAACGCAGACAACGACGCCCTCGACATCGAAACCGACCGCATCAACCGGCCGAGGCGCCCGCTCGCCGCCGGCCACATCGGATTGATTCCCGCGCGCTGGCTGGCGGCCTCGCTCTACCTGCTCGCCCTGTTGGCCGCGTGGATCGGCAGTCCGCTGCACGGCCTGCTCGCCTTTTTAATGGCCGTGATGCTGTGGACATACAACCGCTTCCTCAAGGGCCTGCCGCTTTCGGGGAACCTCGTGATCTCCCTGCTGTGCGGGCTTGCGGTGTACTTCGTCGAGCTGCCGTTGCTGGTCGACTTTCCCGCCAGCGCCCACGACTCGCTGCCTGCGGCGCTATTCGCGTTTCTCGTCACCTTCGCCCGCGAGGTCGTCAAAGACGCCGAAGACGTCACGGGCGACCGCGCTGCGGAGTTGAACACCTTCGCCGTGCTCAAAGGGCCCGAGGCGGCACGCAAATTGGCCTTCGGCTGCCTCGTCTTCTTGCTGGTGGTGTTGCCCCTTCCCATGCTGGCGCTGGGGTATCACAAGGCCTATGCGATCGGTATCATCGCCCTAGGCCTTCCGGTGCTGATTCCTTTACTGGGCGAGCTCTCCCGTGCGGGGGCCGACTTCGCCCGCGCCCAAAAGCTGCTGAAGCTTTTGATGCTGGCGGGCATGCTGAGTTTGCTGGCGGGAGTGTTGGGACGGTAGCAGGGAGTCGACGGTTTACAGTCTTCGGTGAACAGTAAAACCGGAACAGCGAAATAAGCGGATACTGTAAACTGTGAACCGTGAACTGTCGACTCTTCGTCTACAAATCCCCGATCTCCAACGTCCAGCTGTGACCGCCGGAGAGCGTGGAATGGTTCTTGTAGGCATAGTTGAAGGCGAAGCGCGACCACTTGAGGCCGACACCCAAAGCAAATCCGTTGTCGGGATCGCCCACCGGATAGCCCGCGCGTAACTGCAGCGCCTCCAACATCCGGTACTCGACGCCGACCGGAAACACCAGGTCTTCCTTGTCGGTTTTGCGCGCATCCACAGCCACGATCACGCGCGATCCCGGTTTCAGGTCACGCGTATATCCCACACCCGCGCGCCAAATCGTTGGCAACTCGAGCGTTTCTCCGGTCTCCTGGGTTTTGCCCGCCCATAAGGCCGCGTTATCGACCGCGCCACCCAACGATAAACTGCCCGGCAAAAACCCAACTGACACATCGTGGCGCACGCCCGCGTTCGCAAGCAAGGCAGAGTAGGATGCATCGGCGATGTTGTTGCGGGCATAGGCCGCGCTTCCGCCCCAATCGAACCCGTAATTTTGTCCGGCAAGACCGGCCTGTAATTTCAACGTATGCGCCCCATAGGCCGTGGTGGCGTTGTTGTCGGCATTCCAGCCGGGAATGGCGTCGAACCCGAGGTAGCGCGCGTGCAGAAGTACGCGGCGACCGTCCCACGGCAAACTCCATCCGATCGAACTGGCGCGCGTGCCGAACTCCTTGGGCGGATATTCCTGACCGAGCGCGAGAGCACCTTTTTGACCGGCGACGACGGCCGGGTTGATCTCGGCTTCGGAAGGGCCTCCGGCCAGTGCTGCACCGGCTCCACCCATCGCATCCACCCGGGGCGAAAGAGACAGTTTCAGGAACTGAAAACTGGAGGCGCCCAAATCAAGACCTGTCTGCGCGCACACAAGGCGGGGCGTCGCAAGGGATGCGAGGCACAGCGCTACAAAGAGCGAAAAGAACGAAATCCGGGGCGCAGCAAATCGGGTGGTCATTGAGCGGTCAATCTACGAAACGGCGAAGTCGTTAAAAGGAGGTCTTCAAGCCCACGGCATAGGGGTTGAAGGTGGTGGCGCCTCGCTCAAGGATGAGGGCGTAATCGAACGTGATCGTCCGCGCACGGCTCCAGCGGTAGGTGTATCCCAAACCGAAGGTCGGGTTGAGGCGGTCGAGCCCGGCGCGCAAATAGGTCTTCTCCGCTACCTCGGCCTCCGCACCGAGACGCAGGGCTTGGGTGTGCGCGGCGGGGTCGGCCGTGAACAACGTGTTTTTGAGTTGATAATCCAACAGCTCCGCGGCGAAGGCGACGTTGCGGTCATAGAGGCGGCGACGCCATTCGCCCGCCAACACGATGGTTTTGGGGAAAAAGTCCGCGCTGCTGGAGGCCGACCCGAAACCGACATCTTCGCCGGTCACGGTTTGATCGAAATCGGCGGAGAGATTTTGGTTGATGCCGAGGTTGCGCACCACCACAGCGGTGCTGAAGGCCCCAGAGAACATGTCCGCAATACGTTGCAAGCGCGGCAAGGCGTCGGGAACCAGCGAGGCGAGGCTGAGTGAATCATAACGGCGATACCAGCCGAGATTCACGCCGCCCACGAAGTGGACGTCACCTACGCCGTTGCCCACGTCGAGGGTGGAAGCGTAGACTTGCAAGGTGGCTCCGAAGGCGTTGCGGCGCGAGGTGCGCATGCCTGCGCCGAAGTAGGTCGCCCAAGCCTGCGGCCGAGCCGTGCCCACGGGGTTTTCATTTTCGTCATAGGCGCGAATTCCGAGGTCACCACGATTCACGAGCCCAACACCGAGACCGAGATTGTTGGCGACCGGGCCTTGCAGGGAGAGATACCCGCCCGTACGATCGAGGCTGCGCACTTCGCCCCCCATGGCGCCGTAAGTTTTACGGTAGAAGGGCAGCAAGGCGGGATTCCAATACGCCGCCGGCGCGGCATCGGAAAGCGCCGTGCCTGTGTTGCCGCGGCCCAGCTCGCGCACACCCGCACCCATGCGGTCGAGCCAGCCTTCGTGGCCGCCGAGCACTTCCTGCGAAGCGGCGAAAATCTCCGCGATCGTCAGAAAAGCCAAGAGGAATAAAACGTGACGGCGGAGAAAACCGAAACTTTTTGCGTCGGCGGAAGACATCGATCTCACTTTCTCCCCCGCGTGACCAAGGACTTGCCGAACGCTTTCTCACCCTGATCGCTCTCCACCAGGATGTAATAGGTGCCGACCGACACGAAACGGCCTCCCGCATCACAGCCGTCCCAACGGTCTTCGGCGAGATTTTCGCTGCGGGCAATGCCGCCCTGCCGCGGGGCGTTGCGCACGATCACGCGCACCTTTTCCATGGCGTAGTTGTACACGGTGATAGTGACATGCGCGTCTTTTTTGAGGCGGTACCCGATGCGCACGTGCGCCTCGCCGCAGGTTTTGGCCGCGGTGAAAAGGGTTGGGTAGGTGATTACCTCGGCGAGTGAGTTTTTCAAAACCTTGAGGCGGTTCAGGTTCGCGAACGCGGTGCCGGGTTGGTCCGCGCGCCGGTAAAACAATCCTTTGAGGGTGGAGCCGGAGACGATCGTGGCTGCGCCGCCGGTGGTGCGCGCCACGGCCACGGTCGTGAGCGAGCCTTCCCCCGAGGTGATATCCAGACCGTCGGCGGTGTCGAGGAGAATTTGGCCGAGCCCTGTTCCCACATTCGTGAGCACCGTGTCGCGACGGAACAAGATGAGACCGGGACGTTCCATGCCGAAGCTGATGTAGGTGGTATCCCCGTAAAACGCGGCCGACACGGGACGGTCCGGAGAAAACCCGCTCAACGAAGACGGAGGGCTCGCAAGGCTGCCGTAGTTCGGTGGTACGCGAAAGCTTGCACCGTGATCATCGCTGAAGAAGAAGCGCGAGCCCGAGAACACCCAAGCGAGCCCACGGGAAGGCGAAGTGAACACCGAGCGCACCGCGGTTCCGTTGCCGTCGATTCCGGGGAGGGACACGTAGGGGAACACCGTTCCGCCGTAGAGGCCGCGGCGCAATCCCTTTTGCGTAGCGATGAGCAGCCAGATCGAATCGGCACGCGAGGAGTCGACCGCCACGGCGATCACCGAGTCGAGCGCGGGTACGCCCGAGAGCGTGTCGATGCGGCACAGGCGGTTCCAACGGCAGGAGTAGAGCGCGCGCGCCGTATCCGATGCGGAAGGAAACGCCACAAAATGAACGAGCGTGTCCGCCGGGTTGAACAGCACGGTGGAACCGGGGCCGGTTTCGGGAGCAAGGCGCGCGTAGGCGATTCCCAAACGGCCGAAGCCCAACACGGCGGTGGTATCGGCGGCGGTGCGGATCGCCAACGCCGTCAGGTTCGCCCCCTTAAGCAGGGCGATGGAAGTGTCGAGGTCGCGAAAAATCAAACTATCACCGCCCCGGAACGTACCGTCGAAGCGCAAGGAGGTCGCGCGCACCACGCGGGTCGAATCGGTGATCGGGTATTGGGCGCGCAGCAGCAGGGAGCTTCCCCAGGGCGCGCCTCCTTCCGCCCCGCCATCCCAAGGCCAGGAGCGCGTGGCGACCTGCGGCGGATTGGCAAACAGATCGAGCCGGCTATAACTCGCACCCCCGTCGGCGAAAGCGATTACCCGGTTCTGTATTGCGTAAACCTGAATCAGGGACTTGGAGGCCAGCGAGGCGGAGTCTTGGGCCTGCGCATCGCCCGGCGCACCGACCAAGGCGACCAGGGCGGCCAACGCAAGGAACGGTGCCCATGCAGGCAGGGAGAAAAACGAATTCACATTGCGTCCGAGGTCAGCGGTAATTGGTGAACTCGCAGGCGAAATCGAAATCGGCGGAGCGAATGGCCTGAATACAGGATTGCAGATCGTCTTTGTCTTTGCCGGTGACGCGCACCTGTTCGCCCTGTATCGAAGCCTGCACCTTGATCTTCAAATCCTTGAGGAGCTTCACGATTTTTTTGGACTGCTCGGGAGCGAGGCCCGATTGGAATTCGGCCTTCTGGCGCATGGTCAACTTGGCGGCAGCTTCCGGGGTGGAGTACTTGACCATACGCGGATCGATCCCGCGCTTGATGAGCTTGTTCTCCAGAATATCGCGCAGCTGCTCCAACTTGAACTCATCGTCCGAGATCAATGTGACCGTGTCTTTTTCCAGCTCGAGGGACGACTTTCCGCCCTTGAAATCAAAGCGGGTCGCCAGTTCCTTTTGGGCATGCTGAACCGCGTTGCGCAGTTCCTCAAGGTCGGTCTTGCAGACGATGTCGAATGAGGAGTCGGAGGAAGCCATTTTAAACCTTTAAATACGTGGTTACAGAAAGCAAATGTACGAAAGGAACCTGTTTAAAGATCAATGAACAATGCTCAATGCTCGGTATCCCGGGCTTTCTCCCACGCGTTCACTGCCCATTGTTCATTGTCCATTGTTCATTGTCCATTGTCCATTGTTCATTGTTACCGCATATCCACCGTCTCAACGCCGGACGGCACCTTGAACGTGAACGCCGCCCGTCCGGGACGCGCGTCATAGCGCAGCGACTTGAGGGCGTAGGACACGCGGTTGCCCGCGGGATCTTGCGTTTCGACTTGGCGCACCGTGCGTCCATCGGCGGAGAGGGTGAGGATCAGACTATCGAGACTTTCTCCCACGCTGCCCGGGTCGAGAACCACCCGCAGAGTCCCGTCTTTCCCGCTTTTTCCTGCGCTGGTGGCACGCGCCTGCAGAAAGCGAAGCAGGATTCCACCCGCGCCGCCTGAACCATTCGCATTCGATTCGGAAGCCGAGCGGATCACGACCTGCTTGGTCGAGGGAAAGTATTGCCACACGGTCTCGCCGTCGCAGACCACCAGACCCTGTGCGTGTTGCAGACGAAAGCGTCCGGAATCGGCGGTGACCAGATTACCCTTCACCGGAGGCATGGGATTACCATCCGCACCCTCCGCGCGGGATTCGAACGACAACGAAACCGCAGCGGCCGTGCGATGCTTCTCGGTGAGGGCCGCAAGTGCCGTCCGCGCCTCTTTCAGCGCGGGCGATGCCGGAGTTTCAGCGGCATGAACGGGAAGGACGGAAGCCATCCCTAAAAGGGTGCAGACGATCAGATTCCCGGAAATCCGCGCACATTTTTGAAAAATTTGCATAGGGGCACAAAGTACGAAATACCCGTTCTTTAACCCTGCCTCAAGCACCTTACAGGTCCCACTCAAGCCTCGAAATGGCCTGCAGAGCGCACCAAATGAGGAGTAGACCGGGCTCCGGCCTCGACAATTTCTAATATTCAGGCCACCATGGAGAATCCTTCCTCCAGGGACGAAAAGCCCCAAATTCTCAAACGGATCGAAGCCATTGGCAACCGGGAAGCGGATGCCTTGGATTCTCCGCGCCAGCTACGGGAATTTTTGGATTCCCCGGATATTGAAATCGTTTTGGCGGCCATTCAAGCGGCCGGCCCCTTTGTGGCCGATCAACCCCTGTTCGAAAAAATCCTCTCCCTGGCTGCAGCCCATCCCGACGAAGAAATTCGGGGCATGGCCTCCAGCTGCCTCGGAAACATCATTTTCGACGGTCTCGAATTCGAGGACGATCTGCCCGAGGGCGCCGAAGCCCCCGTTCCCGCATCGAACCCCGAGTTTTACGCAGTGGTGAAAGACTTCCTGTTTTCGCGCATCGACGCGTTGATGGAAAGCATGGAAGTGCGTCGCCGCGTACTCGAGGCTTTGGGCCACCTTGCGTGGAAACCAGAAGTGCGCGAGATGGTGCTGCGCTATTACCGCGAGGCTCCGAACGCGTGGGTGAAGGTCAGCGCCCTGTACGCCATGGGCCTTGTGCGCGACCCCGTGTTTGAGCGCATTCTGCTCGAAGAACTTTATAGCGAAAGCGAGCACGTGCTCATCGAAGCCGCGCACGCCTCGCACATGCTCCATCTGCACGCCGCGGAAAAGCGTCTCGAAGAGCTGGCGCGACATCCCAATGTGGACGTGCGCTACGAGGCGGTGGTGGCGCTGGCCACCGTGGGCGGGCTCGAACGCCTACCCGACGTGCTGCGCGTGATCGAAACCGAGAACGTGGGTTCAGCCGACATCGCCGAAGCCCTGGAACAGGCGCGCGGCATTTTGAAGCAGCGCAGCATGGTCGAAATCGGAGAAGACATCTGGGACGACCAGGTCATTCTCAACGAGATCGACGAGATGCTCGAAAACCCGAACGGAAACTAGGGTCCCTTGGTTCCTGCACCGGTTTCTTCGCCCTCCCCCGCTCCCGCGTCTCTCGAATACTGTCATTTCTCCGGTCTCGGCGGCGGCGGCATGAGCGCGCTCGCTTGGTACCTGCGTTTTTCAGGCCGTGCCGTTTCGGGATCGGACCGCGCGTTCGACCAAGGCCGGCAAGGCGAACAGCGCGCCGCCTTTGAATCCCACGGCATCGTCGTGACCCCTCAGGACGGCAGCGGCCTGACCGCCCAGCACACCGCGCTCGTCGTCTCCACCGCCATCGAGGGCGACAGCCCCGAAATCCTGCAGGCGCGCGCGCTCAGCGTGCCGGTGCTGCACCGCTCCGAACTGCTCGCCGCCATCGCCTCCGAACGCAAGACCATCGCCGTGGCCGGCACCTCGGGCAAATCCACCGTCACCGGCATGGTCTGGCAGGTGCTCGACGCGGGCGGCCTCGCGCCCTCGCTCATCACCGGCGCCAACCTGCCGTCGCTCACGGAACGCGGCCTGCCGGGCAACGCGTTTGCGGGCAATGCGACCGACCCCGGCAAACCGAACGAACCGGGTTGGTTGGTGATCGAGGCCGATGAGTCGGACGGCAGCCTGGTGCGCTATCACCCCGAAGTCGCCGTGCTGCTCAACATCGAGAAGGACCATCAGGAAATCGACGCGTTGATGCCGCTGTTCCGCACCTTCCGCATCCAATCGAAACGCGCCGTGATCCACCAGACCGACTTCCGCTGCCTGTCGCTCAAAAAACAGGGCGACGTGTTTTTCGATGAACATTCGGCGGCCGGCGTCTCCGTGGTCGACCCCGTGTTCGAGGAATGGTCGGTGTCGTTCCGGTGGGAAGGCGTTGCCTTCGAGGTACCCGTGCCCGGTCGTCACAACCTCGAGAACGCCCTCGCAGCGCTCGCGGTTGGCCGCATGCTCGGCATTGCTCCCGAGGCCTGTGCACGCGGCCTGCGCGCCTTCCGCGGCGTGGAGCGCCGTTACGTGCGCGTGGGGGAAGCCAACGGCATCACGGTAGTGGACGACTTCGCGCACAATCCCGCCAAAGTGAAAGCCGCGCTGGAGACCGCGAAGGGTCTCGCATTCAAGCAGAACCGCCGCGTGCTCGCGATCTTTCATCCGCACGGCTTCGCACCCATGAAATTGATCGGCCGCGACATGATGGAAGCCGCCGCCACCGTGCTCGGCCCCGAAGACAAACTCTATCTGCCCGAGATCTACTACGCCGGCGGCACCGCCGACAAATCGATCTCGTCCGCCGATCTCGTCGCACACTTGAATCGCATCACCGGTCGCGAGACCGGCATATTCCTGGAATCGAAGGACGCGGTGCTCGCCGCCGTGGCCGCAACCGCCCGCCCCGGCGACTTCGTGATCTCCATGGGCGCCCGTGACCCGGCACTCGGAGACTTCGCCAAACTCCTGTTTCAGGCCATTGCCGACGCAGGATAACCGGAAATTGCGGGTTTTCAGGGAAATCGACCGAAAAAACCACGCAACTCCTTGACAAAGACCGACTTGGTAATGAGATTTACCTCTCCCTTTTTGATCCTTTGTTTGAACCTTTGAGGTACCGATGCCCTGTGGAAAAAAGCGCAAGCGGGCGAAAATGGCGACTCACAAGCGCAAAAAGCGCCGTCGCCTGAATCGCCATAAAAAGAAGCTGTCCTAACCGCCGCGGCTCTGGCCGCACCGACACACAGCTCGCATCGTACTGTTGATCATGAAGAGGACTTCCTTCGGGGAGTCCTCTTTTCTTTTTCTTTTTCTTTTCCTCTTTCTTTTGCGGACGGCTTACGGCGGGCCGCAAACGGCAAACACGGGAACAACAGTGAAATCATCCTGCCTTCTCGCGATTTTCTTTGCTGTAAGCTGTCAGATGTCCGCTGTTCGCTAACTTTTCTCCCATGTCCACCGTCGAAATCCGCCGCGCGACGGTTAAAACCGTGACATTCCACAATCCCGACAATGGTTGGTCGGTGGTGAAGCTGGTGCGGCCGGGCGAAGAACGCCCCTTCACGGCGGTGGGCACGTTACCGCGCATCACGCCCGGCGAAACCGTGGAACTCACGGGCACCTGGATCGAGCACGAAACCTTCGGACCGCAGTTCAGCGTCAGCAGTTGCAAGCCCGTCGCACCGGAAGGGCGCGAGGCCGTGGAGCGCTATCTCGGCGGTGGCGCCATCAAGGGCATCGGCCCGGGACTGGCGAAAAAGTTGGTGGATGCCTTCGGTGAAGACACCTTCGACGTGCTCGACAACGATCCGGGGCGCCTCGACACCATTCCACTGTTGCGCGGCCACAAAAAGGACAAGATCCTCCGCGCGTGGGAAGAGAGCAAGGCCGGCCGCGAGGTGATGTTCTTTTTGCAGGCGCACCAACTCAGCCTCGGCCTCAGCCATCGCCTCATCCGGCATTACGGCGCGAACGCGGCGGCATTGCTCAAGGCCAACCCCTACCGGCTCGCGGACGAAGTCTGGGGCATCGGATTTTTAAAGGCCGATGACGTTGGCCGCAAACTTGGGTTTCCCGATGACGGCTATGAACGCATTCGTGCGGGGCTGGCGTTCGCCCTCACGCGCGCGGCCGAGTCGGGCCATGTGTTTCTGCCCACGGGAGTATTGGTCGAAAAGGCAGCGGAGCTTTTACAGCTCGAGCTCGACGTGATCGTCTATACCCTCGACAATATGGCCGCCATCGATTCGGTGAAGCGCGACGAGCACGGCAACTATTACCTGCCGTGGTTGTACCACGCGGAGACCGGTGTTGCCCGCCGCGCGGCGATGCTGCGCCTCGGCCTCAAGGCCCTGCCCGCCGCTACGGTGGAGTCGGCGATCGTCGCGGCGGAGAAGCATGCGGGCGCAGGCTTTCATTTCAGCCCCGAGCAACGGCGCGGCATCGCCCAAGCTGCCGGCGAAGGTTTGTTCTTGCTCACGGGCGGTCCCGGTACGGGTAAGACCACCACGGTATCGGCGATTCTTCGTGTGTTCACGCAAGCCGGGCTCGACGTCAAGCTGGCCGCACCCACGGGCCGCGCGGCACGTCGCTTATCGGAAGTGACCGGGCGTAAGGCAACCACCTTGCATCGCCTGCTGCAATACGATCCGACCAATCGCGGGTTTTTGCACGACGAGAAAACTCCGCTGCCCTGCGACGCGCTGGTGGTGGACGAAGTGTCGATGATCGACACGGCTCTCATGTACTCCCTGTTACGAGCCGTAAAACCGGGCACGCGCCTCGTTCTCGTCGGCGACCCGGACCAGTTGCCCTCGATCGGCGCGGGGAAAATCCTCGGCGAATTCATCCGCTCCGAAGCGGTGCCGCACCTGCATCTCGCCGCGGTCTTCCGTCAGGCCGAAGCGTCGCGCATCGTCACCAACGCGCACCGGGTCAACCGTGGACTCGCACCCGACCTTGGCGAAGGCACGGCTCCGGGAGAACCCCGCGAAGGCAACGTGCATTTCGTCGAGCGCGGCGAGACCGGCAGCCTGCTCGAAACCGTGGTGGAAATGGCCTGCGACCGGCTGCCGCGTCGCTTCGGGTTCGACCCCATCCGCGACGTGCAGGTGCTCACGCCCATGAATCAAGGACCGCTCGGCACGCAGGCGCTCAACGAAGCGCTGCAACAACGCTTGAATCCCAAGGGCCCGGCGCTCTCGCATCGCGGACGTTTGTTCCGCAGCGGTGACAAGATCATGCAGCTGAAGAACAACTACGAGAAGAACGTGTTCAACGGCGACATCGGGAGAGTTCTCTCGGTGGATACCGAAGAAAACGGTCTCGTTGCGGACTTCGACGGGGAGCGGGTTTCCTATGAAGACGAGGCGCTCGATCAACTCACATTGGCTTACGCCTGTACCATCCACAAGAGCCAGGGCAGCGAGTTCAAGGCGGTAGTATTGGCGATTGCAAAGAGCCATTTCGTGATGCTGCAGCGCAATCTCTTCTATACCGCCATCACCCGGGCACGCGAGCAACTCGTCATCGTCGGCCACCGCGCGGCGGTGCATCGGTGTGTGGATCACAATCCTGCGATCGAGCGGTTTACGCTATTGGCGGAGCGGCTGCGAGAGTCCGCGCGGTAGCCAGGAAAAGGTGGTTTGGCCCTGGACATGAGGTCGCCGCAGGCGAACGCCACATGAGGTCGCGAAGCGAACGAATAATCTTGTGCGCGCGGGTAACGTCGCTTACTCAACTCGCTTCATTCATAGCCTCTCTCGCGCGCCTTCAAACACAAGGCCTTAAAATCCGCTTTTACAGCGCTCCCCGTTGGTGAACCGCAGTACTTAGAAACGGCTGCCTTGCAATGCTTTTCCGCCACCCGGAAGCTTCCGTCCAAGGTTTTGTACACGGCTAAATCGATCATGTAGCGAGTGCCTTCCCGGCTGTCCCGAACATTGGTGTACAACAGGGAGAAACAGTTCGCCTCGACATCCTGCTTCTTCGCGGAACCGCTCCGCGCGATCTGCCGAAGCGCCAGCGAGATTCCATGATCCAGTTCAACCATGTGGTCGTCAAACTCATCCAACAGCACCGCTCCGCGAGCCAGAAGAGCGGCAAAAAACCGCATAGCCAGTTCGCTGGAATCCTTATCCCGCCGCATCGGAAATTCCCGAACCTGGATGTCGAAGTTTTGATCGAATTTCCTCTGATAGGATACTCCGTCGGACAGGAAAATCCCCGGGCGATATCCTGGGTCGTCCGTTTTTTTAAGGGAAAGGCGCCTCACCAAAAACTCGAAACAGGCTCCGGTATCTTCGTACAACGAGTCTTCGGTGCAACGGGCAGGGTTCAATCTTTCCAAGGCAATCCCTGCCCGATCGATCAAGGACGGAATCCGGTTTCGGGGACCGTACAGGTCGGCTTTCCGGTACCTTGAATCGTTCCAAACTTTGTCCGTTTGCGCCAGGATGAGGACAAACTGCCTGAAAGAAAAATCGGATGCGACAAGATTCGCATAGGCGGTGGCGTTCCTGGATTTTGCAGAATAATCCGATGCCCTGTCCCGGACCTGCTCAAGACTCCTTCGCAAGGAATCATAAAGCACATCGGGTTCCGAAGCCGTCACGGATGTGGCACCCAACAGGGAACCCAAGACGGAACCCAACAAGCACGCAAGCATCTTCATAACGGGCCTCTTGTGAACGGACCGCCGTTTTGGATGCCGAAGGGAACCGAAAAGCCCCTGTCGGCGAAGTAACCGCCCAATTCTGACGCGACCTCGATGGCTCCTTGTCTCCGAACGGTCATAATTGCGTCCTTTCATCGAAAAATCCTGCGAAACTGTCCTCAAAGGTACCCGAAAAAATGCCGTTTTTCGTATAATACCTGCCCTTGACTCGCATCCACTGACCACGTCATACGCAACAAATGGGGACTCTCCGGCAAATGCCGGAACCGGGAAGAATTTTGCCTCCAAAGCGTTCATCGGACATCCGCCTTTCCCGGGCGGGGGCGTTTCTACGCGCCCCCGGTTTGTTCGCGTGGATTGTACCGATTTTACCTCTCGTACTTCCCGCCCTTCTTCATCTCGCGAACCCCGCCCCGGCGCAGGCCGGGGAACCGGATTATCTGAAGGTGCCGCCGGCCGCGCGCCCCTACGGCGGAACACCCCCGGTGCAAGGCGCCGCCTCGTCGCGCGGGCAACTGGCGATCAACAGCGATTTGCTGAAGCGCGCCTACAACATCGACCTCGAAACCGGCCGCGTCGAAATCGTCGAGTACCTCAAAATCGGCAGTGACTCCACGGCGTTGTGGTCGGCGCATCCCGACATCAACACCTACACCACGGGCACGCGCGATCTGCTGCTCTCACGGCGCTGGCTGCTGGAGTTCATCGGCAAAGACGACGCCGCGCCCGAAAGCGAGTTCGGCACCTATGTGTTCGACCTGCCCTTCCGCATTCCCGACTGGATGCGCCGCGTGGGTGTGGACAAGCCCAAGCTCACCATCAACGGCTCATACAAACTGATCGCGGCCGGCAGCCGCAAGAGCGGTACCGGCGTACCCTACACCAGTAGTTGGTTCCCCAGCATCACGCTCGACCAACAACCGGCCTTCGTGGTAAAGGGCACCATCGGCCGCCTGATCACGGTGGAAATCAACAGCGAACAGGGTCTCAGCGACAACGCGCAAGACCAGATGAAGATCAGCTACCGCGGCGAAGGGGACGAACTCGAAGACGACGTGGTGCAGGAAATCGAAGCGGGCAACACCTCGCTGACGCTCACCGGGACAAGCCTCACGGGGTACACCGAAGAGCACAAAGGCCTGTTCGGCATCAAGACCCGCCTGCGCTTCGGCGACCTAGAGATCACCTCCATCGCCTCGCAGGAAGGCGGCGCGCAGGAGCGTCAAAAACTCGGTGCCGGAACCGAAGCCCGCGAATTCACCATCGAAGACAAAGAAGCGGACTTCTACCGTCACTTCTGGCTGTCCTTGGCCGATCGCGATGCCTACAGCGATCCCGCCAACTGGACCGGCCAGGTCAGCGCCTACACGCGCGGCGCGCTGAACCGCCGCCCGGTCGAGGTGTTTCAACTGCTCTCGGCGGGCGACGACATCTCCACGGCGGACTCGGCGCAAGCCTGCGCCTACACGAACACCTCTCCGCCGCAGGCCACAGTGTGCGTGATCGGACGGTGGAAACCTCTGACCTCGACGGAATTCAGCTACGACGAAGAACTCCGCATGCTCACCGTGCCCGGCGGGCATCGCGACATCACGCTGGCGGTGCGTTGGCAGGGCGACCCGGTGCAGGTCCTCAATCAGGAACAGTTCCGCAGCAAAAACAACAAGGTGCTGATCTATTCGCGCAGCCATCAGGACAATCCCGAACTGGATCCGCTGATGTGGCGCAACGTGTACTCCGTCGGACGCGTCTCGTCGGCCGATCGCGGCAACTTCCGCATCACCGTGGCCGACAACGAGGGGCGCACCACCGGCCCCGGCGATTCGATCACCTACGTGCGCCGTCTGGGTATCGAAAAGCTTGCGGAAAAAGGCCGGCTCGACATCGACAACCCGCTCGTTTTCAAACTGGACGCGGGCTACCTCGTTTTACCCTGTCTCACCAACGGCCTGCGCACCAACGATGCCGCCACCAACGGCGACCCGGCCAACTGTCTCACCCCGCTCAAGCGCGTGCGACCCGACATCAGCCTGTATCAAACCTCGCTCGAAGACGTGCAGAACGGCCCCTCGGTGGCCCGGTTCACGGTGTTCGGCCGGCAGCGCAAGAGCAGCTTCGACGTGCGCGAAAACTCCTTCGCCGCGCCGGGCCAGCAGTGTTACGACATCACCCCAGGAACCGAACGCATCACGCTTAACGGCTCCACAGTACTCAAACGCGGACTCGATTACGAAGTGGTGTACGAGTCGGGGCAGATCACGCTCACCTCGGCGCGGGCGCGCGATCCGAGCGCGGAGCTGGACATCAGCTACGAGTGCAATCCGCCGTTCCAGATCCAGGACAAGGTGCTGCTCGGCACGCGCGCGGAATACAAGCTCGACAATCTCTCGGATCAGAGCCTGATCGGGGCGACCGTGTTGTACAAGAGCCAGACCACCACCGAGAAGCAGCCGGAGCTCGGCTACGAACCCTTCAGCCATTTGTTGATGGGCATGAACACCCGATTGGCGGGAAACCCGGCGTGGATGACGCGCTTCGCCAACATGTTCCCGCTGGTGCAAACCGAAGCGCCTTCCAAGGCGAACCTCGAATTCGAAATCGCCCACAGCATTTACAACCCCAACACGCGCAACAACGCGCACATCGACAACTTCGACTTCAGCCAAAACACCTCGAGCGTGCCGCTCACGATTTACAGCTGGACCAAATCCTCTCCCCCGCTGTTCGGCAACGACGGCAGACCCGATGAAAACCTCGACTTCCGCCACCAAGGCGCGCTGGTGTGGCACAGCAGCTTCACCGAGCAGTATTATCAGATCTACGGCAACAGCGGCAACAGCTACTTCAACAGCCGCGAGCAGACCATCCTGAAGCTGCAGTTTTTGCCGAACGACAACCTTGAAGGCAACTCGTGGGGCGGCATCATGCGCTCCTTTCCGGCGGGTGCGTCCAATCACAGCCGCAAGCGCACGCTCGAAGTGGTGGTACAAGGACGCGAAGGTACGCTCAACGTGGACCTCGGTCGCATCTCGGAAGACATTAGCGTCGTCTCTCCCGAATCTCCGCTCGGCGAACCCGACGGCCGGATGGAATCCGAAGTAAACGAACGTGCTGGCGATTACGTGAACCGATTCGACGCGGGTCTCGACGGAGTTCCCACCAATTCGGGACGCGAAATCGGTGCGCGTTGGGAATGCAAACCCTCTTGCTATGCGATCCCCATTCCGTCAGACAATTCGGATCCCGGACTCGACAATTGGAAGGAACCGATTCCCGGCGCCACCGAAGCGGTGTACACCATCAACGGCACCGAAGGCAACAACCAAGGCACAGGCGGCGTCGCGTATGATACGGAAGACATCAACCGCAACGGTAACCTCGACACGCTGAACCGCTACCTGCGTTATTCGATGCCGCTCGATTCCACCTGCTCGGCGCGCTTCTATTGCGAAGAGCTGCGCAACGGCTGGCGCAAATACCAGATCCCGCTCTACGGCGGCGGCGTGCGCATCGACCCGAGCAACACCGAAACCGAACAAAGCCTGCTCGCCAACGGACAGTTCATCCGCATGTGGCTGGGCCAGCTTCCCAAGCGGTCGGCGAGCGCGACGGTGCAACTGGCGCGCGTGAACATCGGCGGCAACAACTGGGAAGAAGGCGGCCGCAACACCCAGTTTGAGATCGATGCCAACCACTTCGGCAGCGGCGATCTGGGCGATTCGTTGTACATCAGCGTGCCGCCGTCGGTGCGCGACAGCAACTCCCTGCGCGTCGACGTGATCAACCGGCAAGAGGAGCGCGGTTATTTCCAGTCGCCCAACACCCCGCGCGAGCGCGACTCCCGCACCGGCGAACCGCTGCCCGAAAAAGCGCTGGTGCTGCGCTACGAGAACCTGCATGCCGGCGAAGAGGTCTACGCCACACGCGTGCTCGCCTCCGACAAAAAGGATTTCACGCGGTATGAACGTCTCAGCCTCGAAGTGCATGGCGATTCCACCTGGGCCAACGGCCGCAGCCCGAACCAGGGCAAGGTGAGCTTCGGCCTGCGCCTCGGCCGCGATCAGGGCAACCGCGATTCCAAGGACTACTACGAGATCAAGTTGCATCTCGACGAGTCGACCGAGATCGATCCCGAACAACGCGATCTCTGGTCCAAGAACTCGTTCACGATCCATCTCGCCGACCTCACCGGTCTCAAGAACGATCCGCTCTATCGCGCATTCACGGGGCGCGAGGTGACCCAAAACGCTTACCACGAAGGGCGCCACGACTCCTCGCTGGCGATCTCGATCCATGGAAATCCCTCGCTCGGCGCCATCGATTGGATGCGGTTGGTGCTGTACATCGACTCGACGGCGGTGGAGCGCCAAGCCGGCGAGATCTGGGTCAACGACCTGCGGCTTGAAGGCGTGGACAAGGCGGCAGGTACCGCCATACGTGCGCAGATCCAACTCGACTTCGCCGATCTGATCAACGTCTCGGGCAACCTGCAATACACCAACGGCAACTTCGCCACCATGAGCCAAGGCAAACCCACGCCGGCCGCCGCTGTGACGCGGGTGGACTACAACACCAACTTCTCGTTGTTCGCCAACAAATTCCTGCCCGACGATTGGGGCGTCAGCCTGCCCGTCACCTTTACCTTCCGCGGCGCTCTCGACCGTCCTTTCACGCGTCCGCAATCCGACCTGCAGCTTTCGGGAACGGGATTGTTCGACATCACCCGCGATCTGCTCGACCGCAAACTCTCCTCGGTGCACAACGCCGAAGACAGCTTGAACGACATCAACAATCGCTACGCGCGCGTGTATCAGACCGCCGTGTACGAGCAGCGCTTCTCGATCAGCTACCGCAAGGACATGCGCTCCGAAAACTTCTTCACCCGCGCCCTGTTGGAACGCCCGGGCATGGAGTACCGGCAGGGTAGCACCGAGCGCACGGAGTACTACTACGACACGCGCAACCGCGACTACAAATACCGCCTCACCTACAACCTCTCGCCCAAGAATGCCGTGTCGTGGAAGCCGTTGAGCTCTGCCAAGGATTCCAAATACGTACCCGAGGCGGTCTCGGGCTTCGCGATCAGCCCGCTGCCCGAGCGGGTGAACCTGGTGGTGGCCGACTACTCCTTCACCCGCAGCCTCGAAGTGCGCAAGCCGCGCGACGAGTTCGAGACCGTAACCAACACGCCGCCGCGCTACGGCGTCGACCTCTCGCACGGCATCGATATCGGCTGGAAACCGATCAACATCCTGACCTTCGGGTATCGCGTCGACATCAACCGCGACTTCGACGAAGAGCACGCCTGCTTTGCGAAGGAAGCGTTCTTCTCGGGCGGTTGCGGCAGCCCGTTCGCCTCGAACCTCATTTTCGCCCTCGACGATCCGAGCCGCGGTTCGGGCGGATACCTCTCGCCCACCGGCGCCGGCTACATCGACACCACGCATCGCGGCGACGTTTACGGCATTCTCGCCCGCGAGCGCAACCGCACGCAAAGCTTCAACGCCGACTACTCCGCCAGCCCGGTGACCTGGCTCTCCACGGGCGCCTCGTTCAACTCGGGCTATCAGCACACCTGGAACAATGCGCAAGAGGGCGGCTTCGGCGGCTCACTCAAGCCCGCCTACTTCGGCGCCAGCGCCGACCACGAAGTCCGCCTCACCACGGGCCTCAACGTATCGCAATTTTTCGGCAGCGCCGCATCGCTCACCAAGGCGCTGCAAAGCCCTCTGGACGGGGCCCGCAAGGCGACTGACTCCTGGCGTCTGCGGTCCATCGACCTCACCTACACGGTCTCGAACAAGTACAACTCCGAAGCCTTCACCTACGGATACCTGCGCAAAAAGAGCGTCAGTCCGGCCGCGCTCTACGCCTACCAGTTCGGGTTCTTGTATTCGCCGTCCAATCTGGGCAGCCTGTTCGAAGGCGTGCCGGAACCCACCTTCTTCGACTACCTGTCCGAGCCCGACGCCGCGCTGGGCCAATCGTCGATGAACCATGTCGTGAACCGCTCGGTCGACATTCAGAACGGGTTCTCGGTGCCTTACGTTAACCTCGACCTCACCGGCGGTTTGAAATACTCCAAGCAGTACACGCTGTACCGCTACTTCCAGGCTTCCGACACCACGGTCGTGTGGCCCGAGATCTCGATCGCCGGCAGCTTCGCCGATTTCGCCGCCCGCGTGCCCTACATTCGCGACCACCTGCGCACCCTCACCGCGACCACCAACTACAACTACCGCGAAGAGTCGCGTTTCAGCTTGTTCAACCCCTCGCCCGACGCCGACAAGGTGACCCACCGCTTCGCCCCGCTGCTGCGCCTCACCGGCACCACCAAGGACGACGTGCGCATCGAGGTCTCGGCCAACGCCGCCCACACCACCGAAATGCAGCACGGCAAAGACGGGGGTACCACCATGATCCGCGCCATCACCTATCTCGGCGACAACGAACCGCTGCGGTCAGCCTACTTCCGCGACCCGACCAAGGACACCCCGCGCCGCACCTTGGAAGCGGGCATCGCCCCGGTGATCTCGTGGGAAGTGCAGACCGAAAAGGGCGTGCAATTCTGGCGGTATTACATCAAACTCAAGAACAACCTGCGGCTCTCGCTCAACAGCTCCTGCAATTACCTCCGTATCGAGGTCGAGCAAAACGGGCTGAAATACCGTGAAAAGGACGAGGTCAACGCCGAAATTCGCCCCGAGGCCACGTACAACTTCACCAACAACGTGGACGCCCGATTCCAAGGGCAGTACAAGTACCTGCAAAGCTTCCAGACCCCGGGCAACGAGTACACCCACGAGATCTCGCTGCTCGGTGAGTTCACCATGCGGTTTTAGGCCTGCCCCCGCGTAGGCGGGGGGCAGGGCGTAGGGCGCCACAAAGGTTGGGGTGAGGATTGAGCCGCGTTCTCAACCCTGTAATCTTTCTATTTTCACCTGCGTATTCACGATTTTCACCGAATTTCCTCAAAAACGCCCCACCGAAACACGGTGCGCGTCTGCGGAGACCGGGAAACGGAAGTGAAACATGTTTTTCATTTGGACTTACATAACTACCCTGCTCCTCCGGCTTTCGGGCACGGAACAGGGCCACTATTTCAAGAAAATCGAGGTTACCATCCATGGGACACTCCCATCATCGCGGGAATGCGCGCTCCAAGCGCGAGATTCTCATCAACGTACGCCCCTACGAGAAGCGCATTGCCATTCTGGAGGACGGTCGGCTTAGCGAAATTTTTTATGAGCGGCCCGATACGAGCCGCATCATCGGCGACGTTTTCAAGGGTGTAGTCAATGCCGTGCTGCCGGGTCTTCAGGCGGCGTTCGTGGACATCGGGCTGGAGAAGGCCGGCTTTTTGCACGTCGAAGACGTGGAGAGCCGTTCACTGCTCGACGACGCCATGGCCGAAGACGACGACGAAGATGAAGGCCGTCCGCGCCGCGACGGTCGCGAGCCCGAAACCGCCGGAAAGCCCATCGACCAGCTTCTGAAGGTCGGGCAAGAAGTACTCGTGCAGATCACCAAGGAGCCTATCGGCACCAAGGGTCCGCGCCTCACCACCCACCTTTCTTTCGCGGGCCCGTTCTTGGTCTGCATGCCCGGTTCCGACTTCATTGGCGTCAGCAAAAAGGCGCGCGACCCGCAAGTGCGTCGCGCCCTGAAGCGCATGCTCCGCGAGCTCAAGTCGCCCGAGTGCGGCTACATCGTGCGCACCAACGGCCTCAACGAGAGTGAAGCCGAGTTTGCCAAGCAGATGAAAATCCTCGAAGCGAAGTGGGAAGCCTGCAAGCAGGCTGCGGCGACATTACCCGCGCCCGCCCTCGTCCACAAAGAGAGCGATACCTCCGACACCACCCTGCGCGACTACTTCTCCGAAGAAGTGGACGCCGTGTGGATCGACGACCGTGCCGAGTGCGCGACCGTGGTGGGCAACCTCAAGATCCTCTCGCCCGACAAGGTGAGCAAGATCAAGCTGTACACCGGCGAAGACTCGCTGTTCGACCACTTCGGCATCGAAGAAGAACTGGAGAAGAACTTCCACCGTCGCGTGCCCCTGAAGCGCGGCGGCTACCTGCTGATCGACAAGACCGAAGCGCTCACCGCCATCGACGTGAACACCGGCGGCAAGGTGCGCGGCCGCGATCAGGGCAAGAACATTCTGGAGACCAATCTGGACGCGGCCTGGGAGGTCGCCAAGCAGATGCGTCTGCGCGACATGGGCGGCCTGCTCGTGATCGACTACATCGACATGGATTCCGACGAAGACAAGGAGGCCGTGGTGCGCGAGTTCAAGAAGGCCATCCGTCAGGACACGGCGCCGGTCTCGTTCTCGCAGCTCTCGCAGTTCGGACTCATGGAAATCACGCGCAAGCGCATCCGCCCCGACGCCGTGTCGGAGCAGACGCTGACGTGCCCGACCTGCCACGGTGCGGGTTACATCCCCTCGCGCGAACTCGTGTTGGCCCAGGTCGATCGCTGGATCCGTCGCCACCGCGCGAAGAAGGGTACGCCCGACATTTCGCTTGCGCTCAACCCGCACATGATCGAGATGCTCACCGACGACCGCGGCAAGATCTTCAAGTATTTGGAGATGACGCACAAGACGCGGATTCAGCTGCTGGAAGACGACGAAGCCAACCTCGACGAGTTCCGCGTGTTCGTGACCAAGTCGGGCGAAGAGCTGACGACCCCGCCCGTCGCCGCCTAGGTCGGCACAGGAGTTCGACGCTGGTGAAAGCCCTTTCTCCCTCTGGGAGAAAGGGTATGGGGATAGAGGGCTTGTGCCTGCACAGACCCATTGGCCCACGCAGCGTCCCGAACCCTGCGCGTTTGCAGGGGCTACCGCCCCTAAACCCCTGATTTTCGGCGTTTTAACGCCTCTGTCCCATTGCACCCCGCACCCCGCGCGGTTACCTTTACCCCCTCCCGCGAAGGTGGCGAAATTGGTAGACGCGCCAGATTTAGGATCTGGTACCTCGGTGTGTGGGTTCAAGTCCCTCCCTTCGCACCAGATCTCCCTGCAAAGGGCCGCCGCGCAAGGTTAGACCGCGCAGACCGTTTATGAAAGGCAATACCGTGAAAGCATCCGTGACCACCTCCAGCGCCACCGAGCGCGTCCTCGACATCGTCGTTCCCCGCGAACGCCTCGATAAAATTTTTCAGGACAAGCTGAAGAAGTACAGCAAGACCATGAAGATCAATGGTTTCCGCCCCGGTGCGGTGCCGAAGGAAGTGGTCGCCGCCCGTTACAAGGAGCCGATCGCCGCCGAGTCGTTGGAGACGCTGGTGGATGATGCGGTGCGCGAGGCCTGCAAGGAGAACAACATCGAACCCGTCGGCCCCGGCCGCGTGGAAAAGCTCGAGAACGAGCCCGGCAAAGACATCGCGTTCCAGGCCGTGATGGAAGTGGATCCCGAAGTGGTGCTGAACGACTACAAGTTCAACATCGAGCTGAAGCCGAACGCGGTGGACGAGAAGACCGTGGACATGCGCGTCGACGACATCCGCACACAGCTCGCCGACCAGGCAGCCGTGGCGCGCCCGGCACAGACAGGCGACGTGTTGATGGCGCGTTATCTGCGCATCGAGATGGAAGGCGAAGAGCAGCCGCTGCCGCAGTACCCGGTGTTCCGCATCGAGTTGGGCAAGGGCAGCGTGGCCGCGCTCGACGAGGCGCTTGTGGGCGCGAAGGCCGGCGAGACGAAGGACGTGTCCTTCACCTACCCCGCCGATTTCGCAAACCCGACCATGGCCGGCAAGAAAGCCGCTTACAACCTGACCATCGAACAGGTGCTCGAAGTGAAGCGCCCCGAGCTCAACGACGAGTTCGCTAAGGGCATCGGTTACGACACGGTCGCCGACATGCGCGCCCGTTTGAAGGAGCGCCTCGAGGAGTCCGCTTTGCGCGTGGCGCGCGAACTCGCTTGGAACGAAGCCATCGATCGCCTGCTGGTGAACCACCCGGTGGAAGTTCCCAAGGCGCGCGTGCAGAACTATGTGAACAACCGCCTGCAGGAGCAAGGCCATGTGCACGAAGGCGACGACCACGGCCACGATCACTCCGATCTCGAAGCCGAGGCCGTGAGCCAGATCCGCCGCTGGCGCATCCTCGACGCGATCGCGGCGAAGGAAAACGTGAAGCCGGATCAGGAACAGGTCGACGAGCGCATCCACGAATTGGCGTTGCGTTACGGTACGGACTTTGAAAGCTTGAAGGCCAGCCTGCGCAAGAACGGCAAGATCTTGGAAATCCGCGAAGAGGTCAAGGCCGAAAAGACCTTGGACTTGGTGATCGGGTACAAGGGCAAGGCGGCATAAAGACCCGAGACGGTGTTGCGCCCCTTCCTCTCCCTCTGGGAGAGGGTCGGGGTGAGGGGCTTCATTTTCACAAGTGGTGCGGTAGGCCAATACGGTACGCTTGGCCACAGGCGCCCATGTTCTGCGTTCTCCGTTTCAAATCGCGACAAAAGCCCTGTAAATAGGCGGCTTCAGGTGGTGTGCACTGCAGCTCAGGTACTCTGACTGGTTATATTAGGAAGTCCAACAAAGAGGCCTTATGTATATCCCTACCGTCATCGAGACCACAGGCCGCTCCGAGCGGGTCTACGACATTTACTCCCGCCTTCTCAAAGAGCGCATCATCTTTTTGGGCACCGAGATCAACGATCTGGTTTCCAACACGGTCATTGCGCAAATGCTCTTCCTCGAGTATGAGGATCCGGACAAGGACATCCTCATCTACATCAACTCGCCCGGCGGTTCGGTGACTGCGGGCTTGGCGATCTACGACGTGATGAAATACGTGAAGCCCGACGTGCAGACGATCTGCGTGGGCTCGGCGTTCAGTATGGGCGCGATCCTGCTCTCGGCCGGCACCAAGGGCAAGCGCTTCATCCTGCCGCACGGCAAGGTGATGTTGCACCAGCCCAGCGGCGGCGCGGGCGGGCAGTCGAGCGACATCCAGATCCACGCCAAAGAAATCATCAAGACGAAAAAAGAACTGAACAAGATCCTCGCCGAGTCCACCGGCAAGACGGATGATCAGATCCACAAAGACACCGACCGCGACCTGTACATGACCGCCGAAGAGGCCGTTGCGTACGGCATCGTGGACAGCATCTTCAATCCGGGCAACCGCAAGAAGAAGGCGATCGAAGGATGAACCGTTCGGCGGGAACTTCCGGAACATCCGGAAACACCGGTAACTCGGGCGCGCCGCGTTGCTCGTTCTGCGGTAAAGACGCGGGACAGGTGCGCAAGCTCATTACCGGACCTTCGGTGCATATCTGCGACGAGTGCGTCGGCATGTGCAACGAGATCCTCGCCGACGAAGGCAAACGCCGGTCTGACGCTTCTGCACCGGGCTCGGAGTCCGCGTCGCTCGCCACCCCCGCCGAAATTCGCGAGCATCTCGACGGCCACGTGATCGGCCAGGACCGCGCGAAAATGTCGCTCGCGGTGGCGGTGTACAACCATTACAAGCGCGTGTCGCAGACCCGCGAGTCCGACGGCGTCGAAATCGACAAGTCGAACGTGCTCTTCCTCGGCCCCACGGGTTCGGGCAAGACGCTGCTCGCGCAGACCATCGCCAAGTTTTTGAAAGTCCCCTTCACCATCGTCGACGCGACCATCCTCACCGAGGCCGGTTACGTGGGTGAAGACGTGGAGAACATCATCGTGCGCCTTTTGCAGGCAGCCGATTACGATGTGGATGCCGCGCAAAAGGGCATCGTGTACGTCGACGAAGTCGACAAGATCTCGCGCAAGAGCGCGAACCCCTCCATTACCCGCGACGTGTCGGGCGAGGGCGTACAGCAGGGCCTGCTCAAGTTGCTCGAAGGCACCGTGGCCGCCGTGCCGCCCAAGGGCGGACGCAAGCATCCCGAGCAGAACCTGATCCACATCAACACGCGCAACATTCTGTTCATCTGCGGCGGCGCCTTCGAGGGCCTCGACAAGATCATCGAGCGCCGCACGCGCGAAAGCGGCATCGGCTTCACGGCCTCGATCCAGTCGCGCAAAGACCGCAACCTCGGCGAGATCCTCGCCATGGTGGAGCCCGACGATCTGATCCAGTTCGGCCTCATTCCCGAACTCGTGGGCCGCCTGCCCGTGCTGACCGTACTCGACGAACTGAAGCCCGACGCCATGCTCAAGGTGCTGACCGAACCGCGCAACGCGATCGTGAAGCAGTACCAGAAGCTATTCGAGATGGACGGCATCGCGCTTAAGTTCCAGCCCGAGGCGCTCGAAGCCGTAGTGGGCTTGGCGATGAAACGCAAGACCGGAGCCCGCGGCCTGCGCGCGGCGATGGAGCACGTGCTGCAGCCGCACATGTATGCCCTGCCTTCGCGCGGCGATGTGGCCGAGTGTCTGATCACGCGCGAGACGGTGGAAAAAGGTGCCGAGCCCTTGCTGGTGCTGCGCAAAAAGCCGCGCCGTCAGACGGCCTGAGCACAGTTTAGGCCCTCCCCCGCAAGATTAGATTTGGGGGACTCATGAAAGCCCCCCTCCGTTCGGGAATCTCCCGCAAACCCGCATCCGTTTTAGCCAAGGTGGCCAAGACCTCCTCAGCGAGGAAGCCTGCAAAGGCCGCCACTCCTGCCACGCCCTCTATTCACGCGGGAGTCGTCCTCGGATTGGCACTGACGAACAAAGGTGCGACCGTCGCGACGGCGGAATGCCTCCCGCTTGCGGGGCGCGGCAAAATCATCCTCACGGGAAACCTGGTCGGCTCCGCACGCGACGCGGCCCATCTCGCCGCCAGTCTCGCGCGGGCACGCGCCAAAACTCTCGGACTCGACCACACGCTCTTCCTCCACACCGATCTGCATTTCCACGTGATGGATCCGTTGCCGCAAAAGGGCGGCCCGTCGATCGGCTTGCCCATGTTCGTCGCGCTGGTGTCTGCATTGACGCGTAAACCCATCGACCCGACCTTCGCCTTCACCGGCGAACTGTCGCTGACGGGCAAGGTCTATGCGGTTGAAGGTCTTGAAGCGAAGATCAAGGCTGCCGCTCGGGCTGGCGTGACGCAGCTGTTTGCGCCGATGGAGAATGTGGCAGAGCTGAATGGAAAGAAGTTGCCGAAGGGGTTGGTTTTGGTGGGAATTAAAACGGTGGATGAAACGCTATCGATTACAGTCGGAGTGAAGGCGCCTTGAGTTTCTCTGCCAACAAGGATGCCATCCTCTCCCGCATCGCCGCGGCAGCGGCACGCGCACACCGCGACCCGCACGAGATCGAACTGATCGCCGTCAGCAAGACCCACCCGGTCGAGTTGATCGTCGAAGCCGTCGATGCCGGCGTCCGTCTACTCGGAGAAAACCGCGTCCAGGAAGCCCTCGACAAATTCCCGCTTCCTCCGCGCCCGGATGGAACGCCACGCGACTACGCACTTCATCTGATCGGCAGCCTGCAGCGCAACAAGATCCGCAAAATCCTCCCGCTCTGCGCCACGCTCCATGCCATCGACTCGGTGGAACTCTACGAGGCCATCAACCGAATTGCCGGAGAACTCGGTGTTCGCCGTAGCGTACTCCTCCAAGTCAATACCTCCCGCGAACCCAACAAAAGCGGCTTCGCGCCCGAACCGTTGATGGAAGTCCTCGAATCCCTGCCCCCCGCCCCGCACCTCGACCTGATCGGGTTCATGACCATGGGCCCTGTCGAAGGAGGCCCCGAGGCCGCCCGCCCCTGCTTCCAGGAACTCGCAGCCCTTCTCAAAACGGCACGGGAAAAGTTTGGGGATCGGTACCCCCTACTGGCCAAGCTGTCGATGGGCATGTCCGGCGATTTCGAAATCGCCGTCGAAGAGGGTGCGCACTACGTGCGCGTGGGCACCGCACTTTTTGGGGAAAGGTAGCGGCAGCCGGTAGCGGAGCTTTGACATCCCCCCGTGCATTGACCACCTTTAAACCATGCTCAACCCTCTCGACATCCGCAAGCACGAATTCACCCGCTCGTGGCGAGGGTACGATCGCGACGAGGTGCACGCCCTGCTCGACGCCATCGCCAAGGAGTTCGAGACCCTCACGCGGCAACACCGCGAGCTGGCCGACCGCCTCCGCGAGGTGGAACACACGGCCACCCGTTATCACCAGTCCGAGAAAACCCTCCAGGACGCCGCACTCACCCTGCAGCAGGCCATGGAGGAAAAGCGCCGCAGCACCGAGCTCGAGGCCGGTTCCATGCTGCACGAGGCTCGCGAACGCATCGCCGAAGAAACGCGCGCCGGAAACGCGCAAATCGCTGCCATCCGCGCGGAGTTGCAGGCGCTTGAAGACACCCGCGCCCGGTTTTACCTGCGCTTCCAGAACCTGCTGCGCGAACAGGCCGACCTGCTCGAATCGATGATGCTGCCCCCCGCCGGCGATGCGGAGGCCTCCAAAGGTTACTGAAGGCCACCGAAGGTCAACGAAGGCATTTGACAACCGTTATCGGATTCGGCGTCGCGGTTTCAACGGCCCGGATTTGTTGTATATTCGGATCAGACCGCAGCAGCGACCCATCAAATGTTTTTCGTTTCGTGCCCGATGACACAAGGAGCATCGGCAAAACGGAAACCCTGCCGCGGTACAGACAACGCGCAGACCGGACGGATATCATGGAAAACACGGCAAAGCCCTCCAAGGGCTTCAACTGGTTCAAGCTTCTCGGCATTCTCGCCCTGATCGGAGTCCTCGTCGCCGTGGGACGCATCGTCCTGCGCGTGTTCCGTGAGAAACCCGAAACGGATACGGACTCGCACGAGGCGGCCTAAGGCGCCCTCGTCACGCTCTTCTGTTTCCCGTGTGCGCACGGGTTCCCGCATGAAACTTTGCTCCGAAGCACAATGGGACTCCCTAGCCCGCACGGATGAAACCGCGACGTTTTTTCAGACTCCGGCCTGGCACAAAATCGCCGCGCGTCTTTTAGGCGCGGAGTGTGCTCCCCTGCTTTTCGATTTTCCTGCGGCCCAAGGCGGCCCAGCCTGTCTTCCGCTGTTGCGCGACAGGCGCTGGGGCCGTGACCGCTATTTTAGTCCCTTCGGAACCTACACCGCGGTTACCACTCCGCGGATCTTGCAACCCTCCGAAACCGCGGTCATTGAAACCACGTTGCGCGGGCTGAACCTCGCATTGGCCGGATCGCCGTACACTCAAAACCCCGTAAGTGTTGGCAAGGTCGTCGCGTCCAGTATCCAGGTGATCGACCTCACCGACCTCGATCCGGAGAATCCCATGCGCGATTGGAGCTCCGATCCGCGCCGGAAGCTGCGCATTGCCCAAAGGGGATCGGTACGGATCCGAATTGCTGAAACCGAATCGGATTGGGAAGCCTATTACGAAGTGTACGAGAAGTCGCTCAAGCGTTGGGGTCGGCGCGCGAGTTCGATGTATCCGGAATCCCTGTTCGAGATGCTGCGAGGTCTTCCTGCAGAATCGATGAAGCTGTGGTTGGCCGAACACGATGGCCGCGTCATCGCGGGTTTTGTCGCCTTCTATCACAACCGTCACGCATGCATCTGGCACGGCGCCTCCGATCCGGAATTCTTCCGCCTGGGCGGGGTGCAACTACTGTACCACGACCTCATCGCCTACGCCACGCGTGCCGGATATCCGGTGTTCGACGTGCTCGGCAACGGCGGAAACACCTCGCTCGAACCTTTTAAGGCGAGCCTCGGTGCGCGAAGATGCGTTTACGATTCCTGCCTGAATCGGACGGGCTTGGTGGGAGCGCTCGCCGGTTTACGAGACAAGGTTCGCAACGCATGAGCCCGGCCGAACGTGCGTGTCAAGAAGCGTATCGCGCGTACGTCATCCGGAACTATCGCGCCCATTTCGGCGTAAGCGACCTCGAGCGGGTCGATCTCGTTGCGGAAGATTGGTTCCACTGTGATTCGCGTAATGATTTTCGCTTCGAAGAGGTGGATCGGCGGATCGCAGTCTCGGGTAGCGGCCCGAAGGCGGACTCGGGCGGCAGTCGCTCCACCCGCTTTCTCGACCTTGCCTCCGGAATGGGCACAGCCACACTGAGGGGGCTTCAGCGCGGTTTCGACGGCTTCGGCCTAGAGCCCGATCCTGAAAAACTGAGTTTGATGCGGCAACGCATCGCCGCGGGAAACTTCCCCGCCGCCTGGATCGCGCGCTTCGCACGCGCCGTGGGCGAACACCTTCCCTACAAGAACGCCTCATTCGACTGCGTGCTTTCGTACCAAACGCTGGAGCACGTGCAAGATCTCGACGCCGTGGTCGCAGAAATGCTACGCGTCACCCGCCCCGGCGGCGCGCTGCACCTACGCTGCCCCGACTATCGCGGCACCTTTGAGGGACATTACCTGCTGCCGTGGCTGCCCCTGCTCCCGCGCCCGCTCGCGCGCCTCTGGTTGCGCCTGCGCGGCCGCCCGGTAAGGGGATTTGCGGACATCCATTACACCACGAAACCCGCGTTGATCCGCTCGCTGCGGGCGGCAGCCGAGCGTATGGGGATGGCGATCGAAATCCGCGATCTGGAAGCGGAGCGTTTGGAAAACCGCCTTCGCGAAAAAGGACTGCCCGGTTGGCGTGGCCCGGCGCTGTTCTGGAAAGCGCTGGTGTATGCGCGGCGCATGTTCCGCGAAGATTTTCAGATCAATCTGTGGGTGTCCGTAGGTTAACCCGCGGTCTTTGCGCTCAGCCACACGTTGCCCGGTCCGGCCCATTCGCGCAGGCGGTCGAAGCACCCCGCCTCGGCGCTGATCTGAAATCGGTCGCTTACGATCTCGAGCGGGTCGGGTCGACCCGCATCCAGATGGAACACGAGCTTGCACTCGCCGGGATACCACTCGCACAACGCGCGCAGCGTTTCGAGTTGATCGGGTTGCAGCCCCGAACTGCGCACACGCACATGCACGCTGCGCGCCAGTTGCTCGCGCGCGCCGGAGAGCGGCAGCACCTTCGAGGCCGTCAGCTTGTGCACGCGGCGTTCTTCGTCCCAGGACAAGGCGCCGCGGATCAGCACCATCGAGTCGACTTCCACATCGTGGCGCACCGACTCGAACACATCGGACCAAATGGCCACATCCACCTTGCCGGTGAAGTCTTCCAAGTCGGCGAAGGCGAAGGTGCGGTTATCCTTGGGGCTGATGCGCTGCTTGAGCCGGGTGATCATCCCGCCGAGAATCACGTTGGTTCCCGAAGCGATGGTACGCAGGCGGTCGGGGTCGAGCGGCGCGCTGGCGAAGCCTTCGAGCTCGGCGCGATACGGTTCGAGAGGGTGACCCGAGAGATAGAGGCCGAGCACCTCTTTCTCCTTTTCGAGCATCTCGTGATAGGGCCACGGATCCACCGCGGGGAGCGACGGCTCGTGCGTATCCATGTTCGCGCCGCCGTCCGTATCGTCGCTGCCGCCGAACAGGCTGACCTGCCCGAGATCGCGGTCGGCCTGCAGGCTCGCAGCCCAGGCCATGGCGGTTTCCACGGCAGCGAACTGTTGCGCACGATTACCGGGAAGATCGTCGGGAAGCGCGCCCGCGAGAATGAGCGATTCGAGCGCGCGGCGGTTGAGCGCCTGCGAATCGACGCGGCGGCACAAATCGAAGAGGCTGCGGAAGGGGCCGTTTTTGCGGCGCTCGTCCACGAGTTTTTCGACCGCGCTGAGGCCCACGTTCTTCACGCCCGCAAGGCCGTAAATGATCTTGCCGTTTTCGGAGCGGAAGTGCGCGTCGCTACGGTTGACATCGGGGAACTGGACGTCGACGCCGATTTGGCGGCACTCGTTGAGCAGGATCACCAGGCGCGTGGTGTCTTGCATTTCAGAGTTCATGTTGGCTGCCATGAACTCGGCGGGGTAGTTCGCCTTGAGCCAGGCGGTCTGGTATCCCACAGTGGCGTAGGCCGCCGAGTGCGACTTGTTGAAGGCGTAACTCGAGAACGGAATGAGCAGATCCCAGAGCTTCTCCGCCATGGCGGGATCGTAGCCCCGTTCCTTGGCGCCGCCCACGAACTTGGGCTTGAGCTCCTTCATCTTCTTCTCGTCTTTTTTACCCATCGCGCGGCGCAGCAAATCGGCGCCGCCGAGCGTGAAGCCCGCCAGCACCTGCGCCAGCTGCATCACCTGCTCCTGATACACGATCACGCCGTAGGTCTCGCGCAGAATGGGCTCGAGATCCTTGTGGTAATAGTCGGGCTTCTGCATGCCGCGTTTGCGCGCGATGTAGTCCGGGATGTTGGCCATCGGGCCGGGACGGTAGAGCGCGTTCATCGCGATCAAGTCTTCGAGTCCCGAAGGTTGCAGCTTGCGGAGGTAGTCCTGCATGCCGCCGGATTCGAACTGGAACACGCCCACGGTCTGCCCGCGCCCGAGCATCGCCAGTGTGGTGGGATCCTCCATGTCGAGCTTGAGCGGATTGACGTCGATACCGTGGTTGCGTTTGATCTGCGCGATGGCGTCCTGGATCACCGACAGGTTACGCAGACCGAGGAAGTCCATCTTGAGCAGACCGATGTCCTCGGAGTAGCGCATGTCGTACTGGATCATCACCTGTTCCGACCCCTGCTGCTTGAACAGCGGGGCGAAATTCACCACGGCCTTGGGCGCAATGATCACCGCCGCGGCGTGCATGCCGGCCTGACGCACAATGCCTTCGAGGCTGAGCGCGAGTTCCCACAACTGACGGTAGGGCTCGCCGCCCGCGGCCACGGCCTGCATCACCTCGGAAATGTCGGAGGCGTAGGTGACTTCCTTGTTCTTGTCGCCCGTGGGACGCACCAGCCCGCGCGCCAGCGGCGGGATGAACTTGTTGAGGCGTTCCACTTCTTTATGGTCGATACCGAGAACTCTGGCCACGTCCTTGAGTACTGCCTTGGCCTTGAGGCGACCGTAGGTCACGATCTGGGCCACCGACTCGGTGCCGTATTTGTCGACCACGTACTGGATGACCTCGGCGCGCCCGCCGTCGGAGAAGTCGGTATCGATATCGGGCATCGACACACGCTCGGGGTTCAGGAAGCGCTCGAACAGCAGCTTGTAGCGCACTGGATCGACGTCGGTGATGCCGATGGTGTAGCACACGAGCGAACCCACCGCAGAACCACGGCCCGGACCCACGGGGATATTGCGCGCCTTGGCGGCGTTGATGAAGTCCTGCACGATGAGCATGTAGCCCGCAACGCCCATGTTCTTCATCACCTCGAGCTCGTAGTTCAGACGCTCCTGGAGTTCGGCCGTCGGCGTGCCGTAACGCGTGACCAGTCCTTCTTGGGCGAGATGCGCGAGAAACGCATCGGCGTCGGCGAACTCCGGGGGAATGGGAAACTGCGGCAGGTACAAGGTGCCGAACGAAATCGTCACGTTGCACGCCTCGGCGAGGCGCAGTGTGTTGGCAATGGCGCCGGGATATTGCCCCAGCAGGGCGATCATTTCATCGCCGGTGCGCAGGTGAAATTGATCGGAGGGGAAGCGCGGACGGTCGACGTCGTTCAGGCGCGCGTTGGCCTCGATGCAGAGCACGATCTCGTGTGCGCGCGCATCCTTCTGCACCACGTAGTGCACGTCGTTGGCGGCGAGAAGGTTCCAGCCCTCTTCCTGATGGAGCTTGAGGAAGAACTTATTGACGGTGCGCTCGTCCTCGACGCCGTGATCCTGCACCATGAGGAAGACGCGCTCTTTGCTGCCGGGAGCGGAGGAACCGTCTCCCGGAGTACCCACCTCCGCGTCAGCGGAGTTACTCAGCGACGCGAGAAACTCCAGCGATTCCCGACCCTTTTGTTCCTGTCCCTTGAGGTAATACCAGCCCGCATCGCTGTCGATGTTGGGTACCAGAAAGAACAAGCCCTCGGCGTATTGGCGAAGCGTTTCGCGATCGACGCGCGGCTTTTGGTGGAACCCGTCGAGATGCCCGGCGGAGCAGAGCGCGAGCAGGTTGCGGTAACCGGTTTCGTTCTCTGCCAGCACCACGATCTGGTGCCAAGGCTTTTCACCGGAGGCGTAGTTGGTGTTGGTGCGGGAGTCGGGCGCGAGGTACAGGTCGCAGCCGATGATCGCTTTAAGGCCGGCCTTTTTGGCCGCCGTGTAAAACTCCAGCATGCCGAACATGTTGCCATGGTCGGTGAGCGCAAGCGCGGTCTGCCCCATCTCCTGCGCCTTTTTGATGAGCGCGGGAATACGGGCCGTGGACCGGAGCATCGAGTACTCCGAATGCACGTGAAGGTGTGCGAAATTCGGTGGCGGAAGCTCGGCGCCGGCAGGATTTGCGGCGGAACTTGCGATCGTGTCGGGGGGGAAAGCCATGGGCAAAATGAGGTGAAATTCGGGTGTTCGCGGCGTTCCGGCCGGCAGTCAACCTAGCATCCCGCGAGGGGGGCCTCAAGCTGCAAATCGGGCCTAAAGGAAGAATACGTGGGCGATCACGGCGATGATGGCCGCGAGCCAGCCCAGCGGCAGGGAACCGGTGATGCCGATCCAGAAGCCGAAGTCGTAAAACCAGCCGTTGTTCGGGGTGGCGTACATCTTGATGTCGAAGAACAGGCGCAGAATCAGCGTGTAAGGCGCGATCATGCCGTGCCAGAAGCCGTAAAAGAACCCGGGGGGATTGGCCGAGTCGATCGGGGTGGAGCCGACGAACCCGCAGCCGGAGAGGAATGCGACCGCGAGAAGGGCGAGGGTGGCGAAGAAGAGGGTCTTGGTGGGCTTGGTCATTGGGAACTCCGGAGCGTAAACAGTTAACAGTTCACAGTCGTCGGTAAAAAACAAATTTTCTAGGCGACTCTTGGCCGGTTTGGACCACTCATGTGTTCACTGTGAACCGTAATCTGTAAACTGTCTACTCTCTCCCCTACATCCCCTGCCAGAACTTGAAGTTTTTTTCCTCGATCTCGTGGGCCGAGGGCATCGGGAAGAACTTGTACCGGTGCGGCGAAGCGAACATGAATCCGTGACGGATTTTTTTGAACGAAAGCTGGTCAAGTGGACAAAACAGCGAAAGGCCCTTGGATTTCTTTTCGGGCTGCGCCTGCATGTCGAGAATGGCGTCGCGCAACTTGGAAGGATGCAGGAACGCGAACGGCGCCTGTGCGAAAGGATTGCTTTCGAAGGTCTCCAAAAACTCGCGGATGTTCAGCTCGATCTGGGTGTAAAACAACTTGGGCGAACCCTTGGCGTTGCCTGGTGCGGTGATGAATGCGCCGAAGTCGGTCATGGCAAGAGGCGACAGCACCAGCATCGACAGCGGGGCGATCTCCGCGTAGGTACGCAGATAACCGGATTCATGCTTGGCGGTGTAGGTGCCGGGTGATAATTCGAGCACCTGAGCCTCGGAGTTGGCCAGGTAGAGCTTGAGAATAAAGTCGAAGTCCATGTGCTCGAGGACGCGGTACGAGCTGATGAACTTCGTGCGCTTCGGAGTGCCGTCGGGATGCGGATGCATTTCGGCGAAGGTCTCGTCGATCTTGAAGTACGGGTGACGGAAGCCCGCGTCGATTTCTGCGAAAACGAGTTTGCCCGAGTAGTGGCGCACCGAGCCCACGAGATAATGACGCGCGAAATCCTGCGGACCCAGTTGCGAGGCGATCAGCGCCTGGTTGGGGTAGAGGATCTGATAGAGGCGATTTTGATGGGACGCGGACATTTTCAGTACCCCCAAAAGCGACGCAACATGGGCGCGATCACCACAGACATCACACCCATCAACTTAATCAGAATATTCAGCGACGGACCGGCGGTATCCTTGAACGGATCACCCACGGTATCGCCCACGACCGCTGCCTTATGCGCGTCGGAACCCTTGCCGCCCGAGGCGCCGGCCTCGATGGTCTTTTTCGCGTTGTCCCACGCGCCACCGGTGTTCGACATGAAGATGGCCAGCGACACGCCCGAGACGGTGACGCCGACGAGGAAGCCCGTCAGCATGGGCACGCCGCCGAGGAAGCCGACCAGCACCGGCGACAGGATGGCGAGGATGCCGGGGAGGATCATCTCGCGAAGCGCGGCGCGGGTGGAGATGTCGACGCAACGGCCGTAATCGGGCTCGGTCGTGCCCTCGAGAATGCCGGCGATGGTGCGGAACTGGCGGCGCACTTCTTCGACCATGGCGAAGGCGGCGCGGCCCACGGCCATCATGCACATGGAGGAGAACAGGTACGGCACCATGCCGCCGGCCAAAAGGCCGATCAGCACCATGGGGTCGGTGATTTCGATGGAACCGACGCCCGTCTCTTCCTTGAAGGCCGAGAACAGCACCACGGAGGTGAGTGCGGCGGAAGCGGTGGCGAAGCCCTTGCCGATGGCGGCGGTGGTGTTGCCCACGGCGTCGAGCTTGTCGGTGTTGGCGCGCACGCTGGAGGGCTGTTCCGACATTTCGGCGAGACCGCCGGCGTTGTCGGCGATGGGGCCGAAGGCGTCCACAGCGAGCTGGATGCCGAGGAAGAGCTGCATGCCGAGCGTGGCGATGGCGACGCCGAACAGGCCGGCCTGCCAGTAGCCGAGGAACACCGTGAGCGCCATCACGAGAATCGGCAAGGCGGTGGACATCATGCCGATGCCCATGCCGGTGATGAGGTTGGTGGCGGGGCCGGTTTCGGAGGCCTTGACGATGGCGTTGACCGGGCGACCGCCCGTGCCGGTGAAGTATTCGGTGAGCAGGCCGATGGCCGTGCCCCCGACCACACCGATCACGGTGGACCAGAAAAGATTGTTGGCGTTCGCGCCGCCGGAGAAGGTTTGGCCGCCGAGCGTGTAATGGAAAATCGGCCAGCTGAAGATGGCCGCAAAACCGGCGGCGGCGAAGGTACCGAGGTTGAGTGCGGCCTGCGGCGAACCGTTCTTGCCCACGCGCACCAACATCATGCCGAGGATGGAGGCGATCACGCCGCTCGCACCCAGCGCCAAGGGCAGCAGGCACAGTTTGATTTTCAAGTCGGCAGGCGCTTCCACGGCAAGGCCGAGGATCATGCAGCCCAGCACGGTGGCAACGAAGGATTCGTATAAGTCGGCGCCCATGCCGGCCACGTCGCCCACGTTGTCACCCACGTTGTCGGCGATGGTGGCGGGATTGCGGGGGTCGTCTTCGGGAATGCCCGCTTCGACCTTGCCCACCAGATCGGCGCCCACGTCAGCGGCCTTGGTGTAGATGCCGCCGCCCACGCGTGCGAAAAGCGCGATGCAAGATGCGCCGAGTGCGAAGCCCGAAAGAATCGGCAGCGACCAAGCTTTCATGTCGGCCACTTCGCGGCCGAAGGAGCTCATGGTAGCGAACAGGATGGCTGAGATACCGATGAGCGCGAGGCCCATCACGGTCATGCCCATCACCGAACCGCCGGCGAAAGAAACCTTGAGCGCCTGGTTGAGGCTGGTGCGCGCGGCCCACGTGGTGCGGAAGTTGGATTGCGTGGCCACCTTCATGCCGAAGAAACCGGCGAGGCCCGAACAACCTGCGCCTATGAGAAAGGTCGCGGCCTCCCAGCGCAGAAAGCTGTGGCTTCCGAAGTAAAGCAGAACGGATGCTGCGACGGCGAAGGGCAGCAACACCTTGTATTCACGCACCAGAAACGCCATGGCGCCCTTGGCGACGTAACCGCCGATGCGCTTCAGTTTTTCATCGGGAACCTCGAGCGCCATAATCCAGCGGGATTTCCAAACGGCGTACAGCAAGGCGAGAAGCCCTCCCGTGAAACCAAGAAGGAGAGGGAGTTCCGTTGTGAAGTCCATGAAAACCTTTCAAAATGTCCGGGCCGGGAAGGACCGATCGGGGTCGCACGCAGGCACCGCAAAAAAGCCCCGTCGCGACCGGATCACTGCTTGTTTGGAAGCGGCTTCCCGGTCGTTTTATGATTGAATTCGCCAATTTAGGGTTACGGTAATCTACTATCTCAGCCATGAATTCGCCTAGTAAAAAACGCTCGGTTTTCGTCTTCAACGGCGATGCCGACGGCATCATCAGCCAGCACCTGCTCCACCTCGATGGGATCACTCCCGCACTGCGGGTGACGGGCCTGAAACGGGACCTACGCTTGTTGCAACACGTGCCCGAATCCCTTGTCGGCGAGGAAGGGCTCGATCTCTGCGTTTGCGATATCAACCTGGGCGATAATCGGGACGATCTGCTCAGGATGCTGCGAAATCCTACCATTCGGGTCACTTGGTATGATCACCATGAGCCCGGGGAAGTTCCCCGATCCTCGCGCTTCCGCTCCCACATCGTAACGGCCCGTGGCACCTGCACCGCCCTGCTCGTGCATGCCGACCTGGCCCGGAAAGGGTCCGAACCCGACCCACGCTGGGCGGCCATGGCCGCATTCGGCGACAACGTACCCGAAGCCGCCGATGCCCTGCTCGCCACCCTCGCGCTTCCTGCGTCGGAGCGCGAAGGCTTGCAGGAAAGTTTGCGCGAGGCCGGCGAACTCCTGAACTACAACGCCTACGGTGAATCCCTCGACGACGTGTTGTTCGCCCCGCTCCACGTGGCCGAGTGCATGAGCGCCTTCCGCGACCCCGTCGCCTTTCTGCAGGAGAGCGGCCTGATCGCCCCGTTGCGCGCCCAATTGCACGAAGACGAGCAGGCCATGATCGGTCTCTCCCCGGTCGACTCGCGGTCCGGTGCGTCCCTGTATGCCCTCCCGGGCGAGGCGTGGGCGAGGCGATTGGGCTCCACCTTCGCCAACCGCGTCGCGCTCGCCGAACCCGACCGCGCGGTTGCCATCTTGCATCCCTTGCACGACGGCTCTTTTCAGGTTTCCGTCCGTGCGCCGCACGGCCGCAAAGACGCCCCGCCCGCCTCCGCGCTCGCGCGCGAATTCCCCTCCGGTGGCGGCCGTGCGCTTGCCGCGGGCATCAACCGCCTGCCCCCGGACGCCGTGGAGGCCTTTACCAAACGGTTCTTCGAGGTCTACAAGTAGCGCTCCTCCCTCTCCCGAGCCTGCCCCCGCGTAGGCGGGGGGGAGAGGGATTGGGGGTGAGGGTGTTAGCCAACGAGGTGCGTTGGTCTAGGTTTTTTACGTTTCCTCCCCTATGGCACGTATTACCAGCAAGTTCGGGGGTTCCAGCGTCGCGGACGCCCGCCAGTTCCTGAAGATCAAGGACATTTTGGGCCGGGATGCGCGTCGCCGCGTCATCGTGGTTTCAGCCCCGGGCAAGCGCCACACAGGCGAGGCCAAGCTCACCGACCTGCTTTACCAGTGCCATCACGCGGCGCGCAAGAACATCCCCTTCGACGAGGCGTTCTCGCTGATCCGCGACCGGTTTCTCGAGATCGAGAAGGACCTGAGCCTGAACGCGGGCATAGTCGCCGAGATGGAGGCGTTCCACGCGCAGATCCTGGACGGCGCGACCAAGGATTTCATCGCCTCGCGCGGCGAGTACTTCTCGGGCAAGTTGATGGCGGCCTTTTTGGGCGCGACCTTCGTGGAGCCCGCGGAGTGCGTATTCTTCGACCGCGCCGGGCGCCTCGACCCGCGCAGCTACGACGCGCTGGGCGCGCGCCTGGCCGATGAGACCAAGACCTACGTGATCCCCGGCTTCTACGGCGCCGACGCCGACGGCCACGTGAAGACTTTCTCGCGCGGCGGCTCCGACATTTCGGGCGCCGTGGCCGCGCGCGCTGCCAAGGCCGAGCTCTATGAGAACTGGACCGACGTGTCGGGCCTGCTCATGGCCGATCCGCGCATCGTGGAAAACCCGCGCCCGCTCGACCTCGTCAGCTACCGCGAGATCCGCGAGCTGTCGTACATGGGCGCGAGCGTGTTCCACGACGAGGCCATCGCGCCGGTGCGCGAGGCGGGCATTCCGATCAACATCCGCAATACCAACAAGCCCGATGACGCGGGTACACTGATCGTGTCGAAACTGCCCGAAGTGACGCTCTACGACATCGCGGGTATCGCGGGCAAGAAGAACTTCACCTTGTTCACCGCCGAGAAGACAATGATGAACAAGGAAGTCGGTTTCGCGCGCCGCTTCCTCGGCCTGTTCGAAACGCACGGCGTGTCGATCGAGCATTGCCCCACGAGCATCGACAGCATGAGCGTGCTGATTTCCTCCGAGGAGATCGGCGACAAGACCGAAGCCGTGCGCGAAGACGTGCTGCGCATTCTGCAACCCGACAAGGTGGAGGTCGAGAGCGACCTGGCGTTGATCGCGGTGGTGGGCGAAGGCATGGCCCGGCAGGTGGGCATGGCGGCGAAGGTGTTCAAGGCCCTCGCCGAGGCGAAGGTGAACGTGCGCATCATCGATCAGGGCGCGTCGGAGCTGAACATTATCGTGGGTGTGAGCAACGCCCAGTACGAAGCTGCGATCAAGGCACTGTATGCGGAGATGACGACGAAATGATGCGCATGCCCGTCGCCTTCGCTCCGCACGGCGGCGGCCCGTGGGCCTTTGTAAAGCTCGGCTGGGAAGATCAACCCGGTTACAAGGCCGAGCATGAATCGCTCTTCCGCTATCTGGAATCGGTGGCGCAGTTGCCCAAGACAGCGCCCAAAGCGGTACTGGTGATCTCGGGCCATTGGGAAGAGTACGTTCCCACGGTGCAGACCAATCCGAACCCTCCGCTGCTGTACGACTACTTCGGATTTCCTCCTGAGGCTTACCAGATCCAGTGGCCCGCCCCGGGCAGTCCCGCTCTGGCGACCCGCGTGCGCACCTTGCTGGCCGACGCCGGATTCGGGACCGCGGAGGACGCCGAACGGGGTTTCGACCACGGCACCTTCATACCGCTCAAAGTCATTTGGCCGAACGCCGAAATCACGACGATTCAGTTGTCGTTGGTCGGCGGGCTCGATCCCCAAACCCATCTGCGTTTGGGCCGGGCATTGGCGCCTCTCCGTGACGAGGGCGTCTTCATCGTGGGCAGCGGCATGTCGTATCACAATCTGCGCGAGATGTTCGACCGCGAGCGGGCGATTCCGGTGGCCGAGGCGTTCGATGCCTGGTTGCGGGAGGCGATGGCGAAACCCGCCGCCGGTGAAGATGGGCGCGATGCGACCTTGGCGCGTTGGAGCGAGGCTCCGGGGGCCAAGCGGGCCCACCCGCGCGAGGAGCATTTGATCCCGCTGCTGGTGATCGCCGGCGCGGCGGGAGAAGACGCGCTCGACCTGGCGTGGTCGGGTACGTTTTTAGGCGTGCGGATTTCGGCCTTCGCGACGGCCTAGACCGGTTGACGTCGGGCTTTGAGTTAAACCCGAGAAAAAAGAAGCCTCAGGGAGCGGCGAGCGTCACGGCCAAATGCGCCGAACCGTGATAAAGACTGTCATTGATCGTCACGGAATATATTCCGGAATCGGCCATCTGAATGTTGAACAATTGGAGGCGATCCGAAGTTGCACCGAGAATACCGGTAAACCTGACGGGATCTTGATCCACCAGAACCGAATCCACTAGATCGACCCCGTCCTTTTGCCACTGATAGGCAAGGTGACCTCCACAGCCGCCCTCGCAACTGTAATAGGCCCGATAGGTGAAGGTGCCGCCGACCGTAACCGTGGTGTCGCTCGGGAGCGGGCCGTCGGAATACACCCCCCCTCCCCCCTGCAGGAAGCATCCGGCGAGCGCGATGAGGATAACGACGAGCAGGCCGACCACGAGGGCGGCAGGCAGAAATCGGGGTCGGGGGGAGTAGCGCATGGGAGAGAATATACAGTCGTTTTAAGCGTCACGACTGAAAACATTTTGGGAACTACGTCCGTTTTCAGGGTCGAGTCGCCTCGCGGGCATCGGTTCCTCCGGTCAGGATGGAGACAAAGACGTTTCCTGAAAAGGCCTCAAACCATCACACCGAACAATTTTCCAATGCCGAATGACATGGCCATCGCAAGGGCGCCCCAGAAGGTCACGCGAAGCGCGCCGCGCAAAACGGGGGCGCCTCCCACGCGCGCGGCGGTCGCCCCGAGAATCACCAACGTCACGAGCGTGGCGCCGACGGCCACTTCGGAAATGCGCGTCACCGGGGCGAAGGCTACGGCCCCCACCGGCACCAGCGCTCCGACGACAAAGGAGCCTGCGGAAGCAAAGGCTGCCTGAAACGGGCGCGCCCGCAGCGATTCGGTCAGACCCAGTTCGTCACGGGCATGCGCTCCGAGCGCGTCGTGGGCCATCAGTTGCTTCGCCACTTGCCCGGCGAGATTTTCGTCGAGTCCGCGTGCGCGATAAATGCCGGTGAGTTCGACCAGTTCGCTTTCGGGCTCATCGCGCAGTTCGATCGCCTCGCGGGCCAGATCGGCGCGTTCCGCATCGGCTTGCGATTGGACGGACACGTACTCGCCCGCCGCCATCGACATGGCTCCGGCGACCAGGCCCGCGACCCCCGAAATCAAAACGCTTCCGTGACTGACTCCGGAGGCGGCGACACCGAGCACCAGTCCGGAGACAGAGACCGTACCGTCGTTGGCCCCGAGCACCGAAGCGCGCAGCCAGCCCATGCGGCCGGAGGCGTGGCGTTCGAGGTGTCGGTCGGCGTGGTGTGATCGCATAAGAATGGCCTCTCTTATCTCTCTTTGGGATCCAGCGCATCCTTCAACGCATCGTTGAACAGATTGAACGCCAGCACCAGTACGAAAAGCGCCGCGGTCGCCGCGGCGAATTGCCACCATACACCTCGACCCACGAGTTCGAGACGCGCGTCGTCGATCATCACACCCCAGCTCGGGAAGTTCTGAACGCCCACACCGAGGTACGATAGGATGACCTCGCTCTTGATCGAATACACGAATACCAGTGAGGCTTGTACCAACACCAGGTGCAGCACGTTCGGCAGCAAATGCACAAAGAGGATGCGCAGGTTTCCCGCGCCGAGCGAGCGGGCCGCGCGCACGTAATCGAGTTCCTTCTGTCGGATCGCCTCGCCGCGCACCACGCGGCAGGTGCTCACCCACGAGGTCACACCCAGCGCGATGCACACCGTCGCCAAACCCTTTCCGGTCGGCAACACCAAGGCCATTGCCAGCAGCAGCAGAATGGTGGGAATCGCGTCGAGGGTGGAATAAAGCCACACCACCAAGGCATCGACCCACCCGCGGAAGTAGCCCGCCACGAGTCCCAGCACCGCGCCGACCGGGATCGCGATCGCGGTCGAAAAGAATCCCACGATCAACGCGACTCGCGAACCCTGCACCAGGCGCTCCCACACCGAACGCCCCAGCACATCGAGCCCGAAGGGATGCGCCCAGGAAGGCGGCGCGTACGCCTCCCCCACCTGCTCGGCAAAACCCGACGCCAATAATCCGGCCAGCGACAACAGCCCGGCGAACAGATACAACCCGATCACACAAACCGCAACCAATGCGACCTTGTCCCGCTTCAGACGCCGAATGACGGATTCAAGAAGCAATGGGACCTCCATCGCCGAATACAATCGGCCACTCAACAATCGGAAGTCCTGGCGCTACTTTCATATTTCCGATTTCATATTTCATCTTTTTCTTCATCCCACCCTCACGCGCGGGTCGACCACCGCGTACAACACGTCGCCCAGAATGTTGGCGCCGAGGTACAGCAGGGCTCCAATGAAGGTCATGGTCTGGATCACCGGCAGGTCGGAAGCGTTGATCGCGCTGATGCTCATATTGCCAAGGCCGGGAATGCCGAAAAAGTTTTCGAGCAACAATGAGCCCGTGAACAACATCGGAAGCTCCATCACCAGATGGGTCAGCACCGGAATCATCGCGTTGGGGAGCACGTGGCGCGACAGGATGCGGGGCCACGCGAGACCCTTCGCCCGCGCGGTGATCACGTACTCCTTACGCATCTCTTCTAGAAACACCGCTCGATAAAAACGCACCGCGGAGCCGACCGAAGCCGCCACCCAGATCGCGATCGGCAGCATCAGGAACGGCAGGCCGCGCACCCCGGGCTCCCAGCCGGAAATGGGGAACCAACCGGCCTGAAAGGCGAACACATACTGCGCGCCGATGATGAAGGCCAATACGCTCAGGCTCATGCCCGCTACTGCAAGCGTGACCAGCAGACGGTCGGGCCAGCGATCGCGGTACAGCGCGGCGACGAGGGCCACGGTGAGCGCCACCACGGTGGCGATGGCAAAGGCCGGCAAGGCCAACGAGAGCGAAGGACCGATCCCATCCGCCAGCATCTCGCCGATGCCCTGTTTGGTCTCCCACGAGCGCCCGAAGTCGAAGCGGACGAGGTCGCCGAGGTAATCAAAGTACTGCACCCAGAACGGCCGGTCGAACCCCATGCGGTGCGTGAGCCGGGCGATTTCTTCGGGCGTGGCGCTCTTTCCCACCAGACGCAACACCGGGTTGCCGCCCACCCAATGGAACAGCGCGAAGATCAGCAGGGTAATGCCGAACAATGTCGCGAGCGCGTGGGCGAGACGACGGAGAAGAAAATTCAGCATTACTTCCCTTCCCCGATCCGATAGTACTTGATCGGCGACTCGGCCACCGCGTGTGGCTTGAGGTTGCCGATGCGTTGGTACGACAGAATTTCGGCCACGCGGTGCACCGCGAAAATCCACGGCGCATCCTCGGCGGCGATTTCCTTCATCTGGCGGATCACGGCCATGCGATCGGGACCATCCTGCAGGCGCGTCATCTCTTCGAACAGGCGGTCGTAGGCGTCGTTCTGATAACTCGCATTGTTCTCGCCGGGCGGTTTGTTGGGGCCGTAGAGAAGCTGCAGAAAGTTTTCGGGGTCGGGATAATCGGCCATCCACGACGCGCCCACCAATTGGTACCTGCTCACCTGCAAACGCTCCAGATACTCCGGCCAAGTGCAGCTTTCCACTTTGACCGTGATGCCGATGGCCGCCATGTTCTGAGCGAAGTGTTCACCCCGTTGGCGCGCCTCGGTGCTGGCCACCGTGAGAAACACCAACTCGGGCAATCCCTTGCCCCCCGGGAAACCCGCCTCGGCCAGCAGCTTGCGTGCACGCGCGGGGTTGTACTCGCCATAAGGCGAGCGGAACGTCGAATCGTAACCGGCGAGCTCAGGCGGAATCAGGCTTTGCGCGCGAATGCCGCGGCCGTTGTAGAAGCGGTCGATCACCGTCTCCACATCGTACCCCAGCTGCATGGCCTGGCGCAGCTTCTTGTATTTGCCGAGCACCGGATCCTTCATGTTGAAGCAGATGTAGGTCAGGTCGAGTTGCCACATGCGATTCAGAACGATGCCGCGCTTGCGGATCACCTCGTTGAGGCCGCGGCCCGGCGTCACCGCCTGCGAATAGTTGTCCTTGGGAATGCTGCTGCGATCGAGGTTGCCCCGCAGAAAATTCAGCCACATCGGCTGCGTCTCGTTGAAGATGTACAGCTCGGCACGATCGATGAACGGAAGGGGCTTGCCCGCGTCGGCGAGCAGACCGGCCGCGCTGTCGGCGGGGGAACCTTCGGTCGGATAAAAGCCGTGATGGTATTTCGGATTGCGCGCGAAGGTGAGCCGCAGGCCGCGTCGCCATTCCTTGAGCACATACGGGCCCGTGCCCACGGGATGATTCAGGAATTCGGGGCCATACTTGTCCACCACCTCGTGCGCAACGAAGGCCGCATAGGGCATGGCGAGGATGTATTTGAAATACGGAAACGGACGCGTGAGTTCGATACGCACCGTGCTGTCGTTCAGCGCCCGCAGGCCTTCGACTTCCTGATCATACAGTGCGGGGTGAATCGAGTCGGGCAGGGCGGGGAGTTTTTCAGAAGCGTCGCGGAAGGCGTTGAGCCCCTTCACCTTCCCGTCGAAAATCCACCAACCGTAGGTGTCGGTGCGCACATCGGTCAGGCGCTTGATACTGTAGATGAAGTCGTGGGCGTTGATCTTGCGGCCCTTACCGCCGGGAAAAGTCGGATCGTCCTGGAACTCGATATCGGTGCGCACATGGATCGTATATACCGTGCCGTCGGCGCTCACCTCGGGTAGGGCCGCGGCCAGACAGGGCTGGATCTCGTAGGGCCGCGCGAGATATTTGTACTCGTACAACGCCTCGTAAATCTGGAACTGGCTCTGGTTCGAATAGGAATCGGACGCCTGCGCGGGGTCGAAGGTCTTGAGGTTGGAGATCAGCGCCCCGCGGTACACGTTGCCGGGGTCACGTTCGGGCGCACAGCCGGCGAGAAGAGTGAGCGCCAGGCACACGGAAAGGGGGAGAACCCGACTCAGAAACGGCATGGCCGACAAGGTAATTCCGCAGATGAAGGTGGCGCGATCGGCCCCTACGGTACGCGAGGCCCCACGCGCCCCCTGCTTTTCTTAATTTCCCACCACTCATACGCCCCCACGTCCGCTCCCGAGGCCTCCATGACCCCATCGTTCCCAACCCGTTTGCTTCGTCTCGCGATTCTCCCCGCAGCGGTTTTGCTGTCGACGGGCGCCCTGTTCACCGGTTGCGAAAAAAAGGCGGGTACGGGCGGATCGGATTCGCAAGCCATCGCGGAAAACATCGTGGTGGATTCGACGGGGGAATTCGATCCGATCGCGAATGCGAAGGCAGTGCCCGGAGGCGACTACACGACCTGGGGCGGCGCGTCGCCCAAATCGCTGAACATGTGGCTCGACTACAATTCCTTCTCCGCCGGCGTGATGGGGTTGATGTATGAAAACCTCGTCTCGCTGCATGCGGTGAAGGACGAACCGGTGGGTATTCTCGCGCAGAGCTGGGAAACCTCCCCCGACGGCAAAACGTTCACCTTCCACATCGACCCGCGTGCCAAGTGGAGCGACGGCTACGCCATCACCGCGCATGATTTCCAGTTCTACTACGACGTGATCATGAATCCCGAAAACATGACGCCGATCTTCCGCGTAGGGCTCTCGCGCTTCAACCGGCCCGTCGCGGTGGACAGCCTGACCTTGCGGGTCACGGCCCGCGAAGCGCACTGGATGAACTTCTGGGAAGCGGCGGGACTCGTCGCCTTTCCGGCGCACGTGTGGGAAGGCAAAAACTTCAACGACCTGAACTTCGACTTTCCCGTGGTCAGCGGACCGTATGCAATCGGCGAGATCAAACGCGAACGCTATATCACCCTCGTCCGCCGCGGCGACTGGTGGGGTCGTTCCAAACGCTACAATCAGCACAAGTACAACTTCGCGCGCATCAAGTACCGCTTCATGGAAGACCGCAACAAGGCCATGGAGGCCTTTAAGAAGGGCGACTTCGACGCGTACCCGGTGTACACCGCCGCTCTGTGGGCCGAGAAGACCGGCGTCGATGAAATCCCCTCCATCAAGACCGGGTGGATCGTGCGCAAGGCCGTTTATAACCAGGAGCCCAAAGGCTTCCAAGGATTCGCGATCAACCTGCGTCGTCCGATCTTTAAGGACGTGCGCGTGCGCATCGCGCTTTCGTACCTGCTCAACCGCGAGCTGATGAACGACAAGCTGATGTACAACCAGTACTTCCTGCTGAATTCCTATTACCCCGACCTGTACCCGGGCAACCGCAATCCCGATGCGCCCTTCCTGGAGTACAATCCGGAAAAGGCGCGCAAGCTGCTCGCCGAGGCAGGCTGGAAGCCCGGATCCGATGGCGTGCTGACGAAGGACGGCAAGCGCTTCGAGATCTCCTTCCTCACCGCCAGCACCGACCTGCGCCACTACAACGTGTACCTCGAGGACCTGAAGGCCGCCGGCATCGACGCCAAACTCGATCAGATGTCGCAGTCTTCGATCAGCAAGCGGATTGACAACCACGATTTCGACCTGTACTGGGCCGCATGGGGCGCCGGGCGCCTGCGCGATCCCGAAGCAACCTGGAAGTCGTCCACCGCGGACGAAGTCGCTTCCAACAATTATCCCGGAGTGAAAGACGAGGAGATCGATGCGCTGATCGCGGCACAGAAAACCGAAATGGATCTGGGAAAGCGCAACGAAATCCTGAAGAAGCTCGACAAGCGACTCACCGAAATCGTGCCCTACATTCTGCTGTGGCAGGCCGACAACGCACGCCTGCTTTACTGGAACCGCTTCGGCATGCCCAAGTACGTGCTCGACAAATTCAACCGCGAAGACGCCATCATCCCCTATTGGTTCGTGGATCCGAAGAAGGACTTCAACGTCCAGAACCGCATCGACATGCCGGTGGATACGGGCAAAGTGCGGTACGCGGATTAATCCGGTTCCGGTATGAAGTCCTACCTCCTCCGCCGTCTCGTGCTGATGGTGCCGACGCTGTTCGGCATCTCGCTCGCCTGTTTCGCGCTCACGCAATTCGTGCCCGGCGGCCCGGTGGAACAGATGATCGCGCAGATCCGCCAGGCCTCGGGCGAAAAGGGGCGCGACGCCTCCAAGGCCATCTCGCCCGAGGAAGTCGAAAATATCAAGCGCTACTACGGTTTCGACCAGCCCGTGCACGTGCGCTACGCGCGGTGGCTCGGCAAGATCGTGCGCCTCGACATGGGCCGCTCCTACAGCTACGGCGAACCCGCATGGGATGTGATCAAATCCAAATTCCCGGTCAGCCTTTTTTTCGGCGTCACCTCGTTCCTGCTCTCCTACCTCGTGTGCATGCCGCTCGGCCTGTATAAGGCGTTGAAGCACAAGTCGACCTTCGACACCGTATCTTCCGCCGTTCTCTTCGCCGGCTACGTCGTGCCCGGGTTCGCGCTCGGCGTGCTCCTGCTCACCTTCTTCGCCGGCGGCACGTGGTTCGATTGGTTCCCACTCTCGGGCATCGTCTCCGACGACTGGGAGTCCTTCACCTTCTGGGGCAAGACCACCGACTTCCTCTGGCACATGACACTGCCCATGATCTGCTACATGGCCGGGGAGTTCGCCTTTCTCACCCTGCTGCTCAAGAACGCCCTGCTCGAAGAAATCTCCAAAGACTACATGCGCACCGCCCTGCTGCAGGGCATGACCTTCCGCCAGGCCGTGTGGAAACACGCCCTGCGTAACGCGCTCATTCCGCTGGCCACCCGCGCCGGCGAGATCTTCACCCTCATGTTCGCGGGCGCGCTGCTGATAGAAAAAGTCTTCGACATCGACGGCATGGGCCTGCTCGTGTACAAGTCGATCGAAAACCGCGACTACAACGTGGTGCTCGGCGTCATCATGCTTTCCAGCTTCCTCGCCATGCTCGGCCGTCTCTTTTCCGATGTG
>CANIEU010000002.1 GCA_947466585.1 Fibrobacterota bacterium | reverse complement strand
GCCAGACCGTCTCCGCGGGCCTGTACGTGGCGCGTGTGACCGTGACCGATGCGCACACCAACGTGCGTAAGGTTCTCGAACACCGCGTTCCGTTCCTCCGCTAAGCGTTCCGACTCCGATAGCGGTTGCCGAAACCTTGCTTCGGGAACTGCTCCAACAAAAAAGAGATCCTCGCAAGAGGATCTCTTTTTTGTTCTGGGGTCTTCAGCCGTGCTTACATGCGCTTGCGTACGGCCGCTGCGTGGTGAAAGAAGCCTTCCGCATCGGCAAGGGCCGCGATGGCCGCACCTTCGCGCCGAATCGCCTTCGCCGTATACTCGATCAGGCTGGTACGCTTGTAAAAATCGTACACACCCAGCGGCGAGAAGAACCGTGCCGAGCCGTTGGTGGGCAAAACGTGGTTCGGTCCGGCAAAGTAATCCCCCACCGGCTCGGAAGAATAGGGACCCAAAAAGATCGCTCCCGCATTCCGAATGGACGGCAACAGCGCGCGAGGGTTCTTGGTAATGATTTCCAGATGTTCGGGCGCAAGCGCATTGGCCAGATCGCACCCGAGCTTCCAATCGGGCACAACAAAAATCCGGCCGAAACGTTCCAAGGCCTTCTCCACGACCTCGCGGCGCAGGGAGGTTTCGGCTTGGGACCGGGCGCATTCGGCAACCCATCGTGCGGCCGTCGCCGAGGTGGTCACACCGATGACCGCCTCATAACCCGAACCGTGTTCGGCCTGCGAAAGCAAGTCGGCCGCCACCCAATCGGGATCGGCGGTCTCATCGAACAGCACCAGAATTTCGGATGGTCCTGCGATCATGTCGATATCCACGATTCCGAAAACATCTTTCTTCGCCAAGGCGGCGTAGACGTTACCGGGGCCGGTGATCTTATCGACGCGTTTCACCTTTTCGGTGCCGTAAGCCAGCATGGCCACTGCCTGCGCGCCGCCGGTCTTGTAAATCTCCGTGATACCCAACTCCTGTGCGGCGAACGCCACTGCGGGATCGAGCCCGCGTGCACACGGCGACACCATGGCGATCTCGCGCACGCCGGCCACTTGGGCGGGCACGGCGTTCATGATCAAGGTCGAAGGGTACACCCCAGCACCACCGGGAACATAAATGCCCACGCGCTCGAGCGGCCGAATGATCTGCCCCAACGTTTCGCCGTGCACACCTTTGAAGCTCCACGATTTTTCACGTTGCTTCAAGTGGAACTTGCGCACGTTGGCAATGGCTTTTTTGATGGAGGCCCGCACATCCTTCGGCGCCTTGGCAGCCGACTTTGCCAGTTCGGCGGGTGTCACACGCAAGGTCCCCTTCAACCCGTCGAAGCGGCGGGCGTAATCGAGTACCGCGGCATGCCCTTCCCTGCGCACGCGCGCGAGGATTTCCGACACGGTTTTTTGGATTTGGGGGGACGGACTCGGGTCGCGACCCTGGAGCCGGGCGACTTCGGGGTTGCGCAGGGTTTTCAGTGAAATGATTTTCATAACGTGTGGTTTTTCTTCTCTTCTCTTCTTCACGATTTGGACTGCAGAGGCCCGAGGCCATAACGTTCCGCAAGAACTTTCAAGTGATGCGATTCGTGTCCGATGATCGCACGCAATAGGTGCTCGGGCCGGAGTCGAATGTTGTTCGCCGTACCCTCGCGTAGAAGGTCTTCCTTGTCGAGCATCAGAACCCAACATTGCGCGACCTTTGCCTCGGCGGCATAGGCGGCCGAGATCACGGCGAGGGGGACGCGCGCGCGCGGCCAGTTGTCGGCGTATGCATTCTCGTCAAAACCCGGCAAGGGTTGAATTTCCCCGCGCGCGATGCAAATCGCGCGGGTCATATGGATGCGATTTGAAACCAGAATGTGCCCCGCAACCTGCCGGACGGTCCATTTTCCGGGCGCATAGGCGAAATCAGCCTTGCTTTCGGGAAGTGCACCGAAATGGGCCGAGACCCGGGAATGGTGCTCAAAAAAAGCCCCGGCAAGCTCCTTGGTGGAAACGTCCACCAAATATTTGCCCATTTCAGATGCCGCAACGTCGATCATGAGGGAGAAGATAGATTTTGCCCCAACTATCTTTGACCCATGACAACGCCTCCAACCTCTCCCGATTCGGGAAAATGCGAGCATTTCCAGCCCGCCGATCTCATCGAGATGGCTGCGCGTTTTTTGACGGAACAAGGGGTCCCGCAAGAGGACTGGGAAGGCCGCCGATTCGAATGGGCCGGCCCCATCGACTCTCCCCCGTTCACCGGCCTGGTGCTCGGCTGCAAACGCAAGGAAGGTCAGTGGGTGGTCACCAAAATCGATCGCCGGAAAAACGGCGTGACGGCGGAAGAAACCGGGTTCCGGGAAATATGAAATCAGAAATATGAAATCAGAAAAAACACAAGGATATGCCCCATCTTTCTGATTTCTTATTTCATATTTCCAATTTCTCTCTGGGCCAAGGCAAAAATTCGCCCACAAAGATGGGCTCTCTTTCCAGCGTGATTCCGCTGTGCGCGCGCACACGCAAGATCACTTCGCTGGTCAAATCCCAAATCTCCTGCGCGGTCGCCCCGCCCAGATTCACGGTGAAATTCGCGTGCTTGTCGGAGATTCCGACATTGCCCATACGGAAACCCTTGAGCCCGGCGGCTTCGATGAGCGCACCCGCGTAATTCCCGGGAGGACGTTTAAACATACTACCGGCATTGGGCAAATGCAGGGGCTGCCGATCCTGACGCCGCCGCACGATGTCGGCCGACTGCGCCGTGAGCGCGATGGCATCGCCGCCGGCCTTCAATTCCAGCGTGGTCTCCAAAATCCATTCGTCAAGGCCGCAAAAGATTGATTTTCTATAACTAAACTCACATTCGGAATTACTGCGGCGCACAACGGATCCGTCGTTACGCAGGGAATACACCTCGAGGATCACGTCTTTAAGCTCCTGATCGAAGGCTCCGGCGTTGATCCAGGTGCCGCCGCCCAAGGTGCCGGGAATGCCCGCGAGGTTTTCCATTCCCGCGAGGCCGCGCGACACCGATTGATCCACCGCGTCCCATAGCAGCGCGCCGCATTGCGCCACAGCGCGGGCGGCTTCCCAACGGATCGATCCGTAATTCGCCGTATGGATGACCAGCCCCGGAAAGCCCCGGTCCGATATCACCAGATTGCTGCCGTTGCCGAGCAAAAAGCAGGGCAGATTCCGGTCCCGTGCAAATGTCTGGGCTTGTGCGAATTGCTCCGGCGATCCGGGTGCACAAAACCAACGGGCGGGCCCGCCCACGCGGAAGGAAACAAAGGGGGCAAGCGGGACGTTTTCGGAAAATTCAAGCACCGGGGATTGCATTAGCGGCAAAGATACCATCGACCAAACCTCGCCGGCGCGGCCGGGAAAGGATGAATTCGTGCAGGAACCTCCGGCAACCCTCGCGGACGGGTGTTTAATGCGAATATTTTATGAGTATGGCGAAGGCACCCAACTCCCCGCGTCCGGGATTGCAAACCGACCTCTTTCCTCCAGCAGATCCGACTTCGAGACCTGCGGCAAAAGTTGCGGAAAAAGTCGCGCCTAAAATCGCAGTGAAAGTTTCCTCGGTCTCCCCCGCTCCTCGCGCACCGAGCCGCACCGAGGGGATTCAGGCCTTGCTCGATCTGTGTCCCCCGGTAAGAGCGGGCAGCCGCACGGCCGCTTGGCTCAAGGCACAGCGGGTGTTCAAAAAAACCTGGGACACTCAGGGCCTGCGCATGGTGGAGGATTATCACCACGCCACGGAAGCATTACGGACCCGATTTTTGGCGGCCCAGCTGACCGCATGGGGATTGTTCAACAATGAGGGGCACCTCCGTTTTTACCGCCATACCTTGCTCATCCCTTGGTTCGACGGCGGACATCCCGTATACCTGCAGGCACGTGCGACCGATCCGGAAGTCTCGCCTCCCGAGCTGTCGCTTACAGGGCCGGTCCCCTGCCCTTACAACGCGCGTTTGCTCGACGGAAGCGAAGGGCGCCTCTACCTGTGTACCGGGTCCCTGGACACGCTGGAACTGCTCGAGGCGGGGTTTCCCGCAGTGGGTGTGCCTTCCGACACGGATCTAAAGCCGGCTTGGTTGCCGCGTTTCCGGAACAAGTCAGTGTTTTTGGCCTTCGACGCCGACGCGGCGGGAGAAGCAGCTGCAGCCAAGGCCATCGCCCTGCTCACGGGACAGGGAATCGACGCGCACCGCCTGCGCGTACCCGCAGGTAAACGCGTGGGAGATTGGCTCGCGGGCAAGTAAGGCGCCCGCCGCTTACCCCCTCAGGCGCCCTGGGCTTCGGGCTTGAAAAACCGCGCCACGATCGCCGAGGCGCACGAGTCGCTGTACACGTTGACCTGCGTACGAACCATGTCCAACAGGCGATCTACGGCGAGTATCAGACCGAGGCCCTCTGCGGGCAAACCGACCGCTGCGAGAATCATCGAAATCGCTACTAGGCTCGCCGAAGGAATGCCGGCCACTCCCGTGGACGATACCAGCGCGACCAGCACGACGGTGAACTGCACCGAGAAGGTGAGATCCAGGCCATAACATTGGGCGATGAATAAGGCGGCGACGCATTCGTACAATGCGGTGCCGTCCATGTTGATGGTCGCACCGAGCGGGGTCACGAATCCACTGACGTTGCGGGGGACGCCGGCCCGGGTTTCGAGGCACTCGAGCGTCTTGGGAAGCGTGGCATTGGAAGAACTGGTGGTGAACCCCATCAACAACGCAGGACCCATGGCCTGCAAGTGTTTCCAGGGATTGACCCGCCCCACGAATAACAACAGGGCCGACAACGTGACGAGTTGGTGAAAGGCCAAGGCAGCCAACACGGTGAAGAAGAACCCCAGCAGCGGTGACAATGCCGAAAAGCCCGCCATCGAAAGGGAACGCGCCACAAGTCCGAACACTCCGATGGGGGCGAAGATCATGACCGCCTGAGTCATGGCCATCATCACCTCGTTCACACCCTGCCAAAAACCCAGTTGGGCGGCGCGCAGCCCGGTAGGAAGACGGGGAATGAATAAGCCGTACAAGACCGCGAAGGTGATGACGCCAAGCATATCGGCTTGCGCGGCGGCGGCCACCACATTCTCGGGAACCATGCGCAGGAAGAGGCCCCAGAGGTCGCTGCCCGAAGCCCGGGACAACCCGCCAAGCACCTCCGTCGATGAGGCGGACAGCCCCACCAGCTCTCGTGCAGGCGCCCCATTCACGATGCCTGGGTGAAACAGGTTTACGAAAAACAGTCCGGTGAGCACGGCCAAAAAACTGGAGCCGATGAAAAACGCCATGGCGCGCGCACCCAATGCGCCGATTCCGGAACGCGCGCCTGCCACCGCACCGATCACCGCCGACGCGATCAGGGGAAGCACCAGCATTTTCAGCGTGCGTAAAAACAGGCCGCCCAAAAAATCGTAGATCGCAAAGGGACGGATTCCGTACCAGACCGTGTCAGGTGGCACCCATAAACCCGCGGGTACCGCCAAAACCAAGGCGAGCAACACCAACCAATGCGGTGTGATGCGGAATCTGCGCACGCGAACTCCCTTCTTAGGCCTTGCCGACAGGGTAACAAAAAACCCCAGTTGCCCGGGGTTCTTTACAATCACCTAAGAAAGCGAGCTGATTAGAGCTGGCACTCCGGAGAGGTGTAGTTCACGAAGCAGTTCGTGGAACCGCTGGGGTTCAGCGTGGCATCGCCGCCATCGGTCGGGGGCGGAGTGGCCGGCTCTTCGCCGCCGAGATCACCAGAGGTGCTGCCGGAGCCCGAAGTCGACGTTCCACCGGATCCCGAAGTTCCAGTGGACGGAGTCGTCGTCGTCGTATCCGGCGGGGTCACCACAAAGACCGGGGGAACCACAACAACCTGGGGAGTCACCACGACCGGGGGAACCACAACAACCGGAGGTTCCACCACAACCGGGGGAACCACGACCGGCGGCACTACGACCGGAGGAACGCAATCCTTATCCTTCTTCGCACCCTTCGGGGCGAGGAAGTCGCCGTGATCGATGTGACCTTCGGCGGCCGAAGCCTTCACCGAGATCAGCTCGTACTTGTCCTTTTTACCAATGACATGGCAAATGTTGAGCTTGGTGGACGCCGTCGTGCCGGCGGGGACCAGGCAGGAGTAATCCTTGCAGGCAACCATCAAGGAAGCGATTGCGAGAACCGGACCGAGGAAGAGACCCTTTTTCATGAATGCACCTTCGTGAAAAACAGTGAGTTGAAAAACATGAATTTCTTTGCGATGAGAAAAAATTAAGGCGATTTTTATTTACTGGAAACGAGATTGCATGCGCAAAATGACAACCAAAAATCACGCTTTTAATTCACACTACAAGGCTTAATTTCCCTGACAATGTGGCCAGCCATAAGTACCTCACAATGCCCGAATAATGAATAATTCGACCTAAAAACCCTTAGTGTGTTCTTTGCGGATCAAATATTATTGGACCAATTTCAGGGGACAAAATAATTTTGACAGCTCGACTTTTTTTCACCTTACAATCCTTGACAGAGGACTGCTCCCTCGATTTTACCCTCTGTCGCATGTTCTGAAAGCATTTGTTCCCCCTGCTTCTCAAGCCCATTCCGAGCGGCTTCGCAGGCTCGGGTCGGGGCGTAAACGGGCAAACGCAGGGCGGTCGTAAAGGCACGCTTAGGGGCAACCTTAGGGGCACCCTAGAGTCAACCATAGCGCAAACCAACCCCAGTTTCATACGTCAAGCGGCGACTAAAATACCGGGCGAACCGATTGCCGATGACCGTTTGCCATTTTCAGATTGAGCGCGCGAAACAAAAAAAGCCCCGTAAAACGGGGCTTTTTTGACGATCAATATTCAAACCAGAGCCAGGACATAGGTCAGGATGCGCCGGGTTGCGGCGCATCCGTAACTTGCTGCGCCTTAGCTTTCGGCGCGGCCACCGGCCTTGGAGCTGTACTTCTTGATCAGCTCTTCGCTGACCATCTTCGGCACCGGGGAGTATTTCTCGAACTCCATGGTGAATTCCGCCTTACCCTGCGTCAGCGAACGGAGATCCGTCGCGTAGCCGAACATTTCGGAAAGCGGCACTTCGGACTGGATGATGGTGAAGTTCGCCTCTTCGGTTGAACCCACGATCATGCCGCGCTTCTGGTTGATCTGGCCCATCACCGAACCCTGAAACTCGGTGGGGGTCGACACTTCGAGCTTCATGATCGGCTCGAGGATCTGCGGCTTGGCCTTGGGATACGCCTCACGGAAACCACCGCGCGACGCAAGCTGGAAGGCGATATCGCTGGAGTCAACCGCGTGCGCTGCACCGTCGTCGATGACGCAGCGCATGCGCACGATCGGGAAGCCGATCAGCGAACCGCTCGGCAGACAGCCCGCGAAGCCCTTATCACACGAGGCAATAAATTCGCGGGGAATCACGCCGCCGACGATATTGTCGACGAACTGATAATCCTGATCCCCCTCTTCGCCTTCAAGGATCGGCTCGATATGGCCGGCTACGCGGGCGTATTGACCCGATCCGCCGGTCTGCTTCTTGTGGGTGTAGTTGAACGCCGCCTTCTGGGTGATCGTCTCACGATACGCCACCTGCGGGCGGCCCGTGGTCAGATCCACGCCATACTCGCGGCGCATGCGCTCGATGTATACGTCGAGGTGCAATTCGCCCATGCCCGAGATAATGGTCTGGCCGGACTCTTCATCCAGCTTGACGCGGAACGTCGGATCTTCCTTCGTGAAGCGGTTGAGCGCCTTGGAAAGGTTCGCCAAGTGATCGCGGTTCTTGGCCTCGATAACAAGGTCGATCACGGCGCTCGGCACGTGCATCGAGGTCATATTGACTTCGAGGGTGCCGTCCGTGAAGGTCGTGCCCGTCGCGCAGTCGATGCCGAACAGCGCCACGATATCGCCGGCTTCGGCGCTGGTGATGTCGCCCATTTCGTTGGCGTGCATACGCACCAAACGACCCACGTTGTGCTTCTTCTTCGTAGTCTGGTTGTAGATGGGCTTGCCCTTATCGACCTTACCCTGGTACACACGCAGGTAGGTGAGCTGACCGAAGCGGCCTTCTTCGAGCTTGAACGCATAGCCCACGAAGGGCTTGGTCGCGTCCGACATCATCTCGATCTTCTCTTCGTTGTTCGCGATGTCGAGGGCGTAGTTGTGCACGTCATACGGGCTGGGCAAAAAGTCGGCAACGCCGTCGAGCAGCAGCTGGACACCCTTGTTTTTAAAGGCCGAGCCCATGAACACCGGCGTCAGCACCATCTCCACCGTGGCCTTGCGGATCACGTCGCGCAGCAGCTTCTCGGGGATTTCCTTCTCTTCGAGAATGAGCTCGGTGAGCTCGTCCGAGAAGTTCGACAGGTTGTCGAGCATGATGCCGCGGCGCTCGTCCACCGTCGCCTGAAGATCGCCGGGGATCGGCACTTCGATGATTTCTTCACCGTTGGGGCCGTCGAACCGGTACGCCTTCATCATGACCAAATCGACCAAGCCTTCGAGCTTGTCTTCGAGACCGATCGGCACCTGCATCATCACGGCGTTGTGGCTGAGCTTCTCGCGCAGCTGCTCGGTAACGCGGTACGGGTTCGCACCCGAACGGTCGAGCTTGTTGATGAAGGCCACGCGCGGCACGCTGTAGCGGCGCATCTGGCGGTCCACGGTGATCGACTGCGACTGCACGCCCGAGACGCCGCAGAGCACGAGCACGGCGCCGTCGAGCACGCGGAGCGAGCGCTCCACTTCGATGGTGAAGTCCACGTGACCCGGGGTGTCGATGATGTTGATGTCGATGCCTTTGGATTCGGCGGCATCGAGGTAGTACGGCGACTTCTTCCAGGCCACGCGCGTGGCGGCGGACTGAATGGTGATGCCGCGTTCGCGTTCGAGATCCATGGAATCCATGGTCGCGCCGACGCCGTCCTTGCCCTTCACTTCGTGAATGGCGTGGATCATGCCCGTGTAGAACAGGATACGCTCCGTCAAAGTCGTCTTGCCGGAGTCAATGTGGGCGCTGATACCGATATTGCGCAGGTTGTCCAAGGGTCTCATGTGGCACTATCCCGGAAAAAGTGAGAATTTTCCCCAAAAAGAGCCGAATCAGAGAAAAGGCCCCAAAAAGGGAGCCGGAAAGGTAATTCAGCGCACAAGGGGATACAAGGAAGCGAAAGATGCGGGGCGCCCGGGTCGCTCGGCCGCAAGGGCCACCGGCGCTCCTGCGCTAATCCGCCGCGACCGCCTCGACCTTCATTTTCTCGCGGAGAACGGCCATCAAACGGTCGCCCACCTCGAAACGGCGGGCCATCATGTCCAGAATGCGGCGAAAATCCCCCACTTCGGCCTCGGCGAGGCCACCCAATGAATCGAGGATGCCTGGTAAATGCACACGGGCATCGGGATCGCGGGCGTAGGTCTTGCGGATGCGGCGGATGCGCTCGCGATAGATGCGAATGCGGAGGTCGGTTTCGACCCGCATCCGCAGAAAGCGGGCCTGGGCCTCCATCTCGGCGCAAAAGTATTTCAGAACGATTTCTTCCTCGAGAATGCCACGCTCACGGTCGTCACGGAACCGGCCCACGCGCCGGCGCTGCAACCCGCGAATGGCATCGGCGGCATATTCCCGCACCGTTCCGAGTTCGGCGACCAAGGCCGTCAGCGCATGCAGGAACTCGCGCCCCGGGGGACCGCCTTCGGGAAACAGCTCGCAGGCCGCGGCAAAGCGCACCCGGGAACGTTCGTAAGCGGAGGCCCGAACGCGCGCGAAAAAGAGGCGGTTGCGAAGAAAGGGATTCATTGGAAATCAGAAATATGAAATAAGAAATATGAAAAAGAATGAGGGCGAGTATCTCGCATCTTCATCTCCCGAGAAATGCTTCCATCGGAACTTTTTTGTGCTTTTTCATATTTCATATTTCTGATTTCATCTTTTTCTTCAGTTTCCCGATTGTCGGCGGCTGACGGCGGTGACCGACTGCACCTTGCGCATGCGCTCCATGGCGTCTTCGAGCTGTTCCAGATCACGAACCTGTACGCGGAACCGGTTGCGCACCTGATCGCGCAGCGTCACAATGCTGGCACGCTGCACGTTCACACCCACCTTGGAAAACACATCGGTCAGATCGCGCAGCAACCCGGAACGATCTCGTGCGGTCACCTCGAGATGCGCGTCGAAAGTTTGCCCCGCTTCGGAGCTCCATTGAACCGGCACGATGCGTTCCTTGTCGCGCGTGAGCAACAGGCCTTCGGGGCAGTTGGCGCGATGCACCGATACGCCGCGACCGCGCGTCACGTAGCCCAGAATGCGGTCGCCGGGCACAGGATGGCAGCAAGTGGCGAAGCGGATCAGCATGTTGCCCATACCGGAGACCAGCACCGAATCCGCAGGCTTGGAGGCGCGCCGAATGCCCACCCGCGAAAGCAGAGACTGCTTGGGACGGATGGGGCTACGTTCCTGCACCAACGCCGAAACGGCGCCGAGCGAAAACTCCCCATGCCCCAGCTTCTCCCAAAGAGCTTCCCAGGACTGAACCCCGAACTTGGCCGTGAAGGGGGCGAGATCGGACTGCTGGTCGGCGGGCACGCGCGCATGCCGGAATTCACGCTCCAGCATTTCGCGGCCGAGCTGGATGCTGTGTGCCGACTCTTCGTTGCGCAGCCAACGACGGATGTGGTGCTTGGCCTTGGTGGAGACCACGATCGACAGCCAATCCTGAGAAGGATGCTGGCTGTCGGATTTGAGGATCTCGACGCGTTCACCGGTCTGGAGCACGCGGTGCAAAGGCACCATCACCCCGTCCACACGGGCTCCGACGCACTTGAGGCCCAACTCCGAGTGCAGCGCGAATGCGAAATCGAGCGCGGTGGCGCCTTGCTGCAACTGGATGTTGTCGCCCTTGGGCGTATGCACGAACACTTCGCCCGGGGCCAAATCGCGCCGAAAAAATTCCATGAAATCACCGGAGTCTGTGAGTTCCTGTTGCATCTCCATGAGCTGCGACAGCCAGGCGTTTTCCTTGCCGATTTCCCGGCTCGAGGTGCCTTCCTTGTATCCCCAGTGGGCGGCGATACCGTGCTCGGCCACGCGATCCATGTCTTCGGTGCGGATCTGCACCTCGATCGCCTTGCCCTGCGGCCCGATCACGGTGGTGTGCAAGCTCTGGTACAGGTTCGATTTGGGCGTGGCGATGTAATCCTTGAAACGCGACTGCAGCGGCGGCCATAGGGCATGCATGGAGCCGAGCACGGCGTAGCAATCCCCCACCGTCTTCACGATGATACGAAGCGCATGCAGGTCGTAGATGTCTTCGAACTGGCAGTTGCGACTCTGCATTTTCAACCAGATGCTGTAAAGATGTTTGGGCCGCCCGAACACCTTCGCATCGATGCCCGCCTTGGCGAGCGCTTCCTTGGCCGGCCCCAGAATGGACCGCACGTACTCTTCGCGCTCCTGCCGTTTCTCCACTACCTTGCGCACCAGCGTCTTGTAGGCGTCGGGATTGAGATACTTGAAGGACAGGTCCTCCAGTTCCCATTTGATCTGTCCCAATCCAAAGCGATGCGCCAGCGGCGCGTATACTTCGAGCGTTTCCGCGGCGATGTCGCGGCGCTTTTCTTCTTTTTTGTGATAGCTGAGCGTCCGCATGTTGTGCAGACGGTCGGCGAACTTGATCAGGATGACGCGCAAATCCTTCGCCATGCTCACGAGCATTTTGCGGAAGGTTTCGGCCTGCTGCTCTTCGCGCGACTTGCTTTGCAAAAGCGATATTTTCGTCACGGCTTCCACGAGGAAGGCCACTTCTTCGCCGAACTCGGCGCGGATTTCGGTGACGCCGTGCAAGGTATCTTCCGCCACATCGTGCAACAAGCCTGCGACGATGGTCACGGTATCCATGTTGAAATCCGCCAGCAGCTTCGCAACCTCGAAAGGATGCTCGGCGTAGGGCATGCCCGAATGACGGAACTGGTCCTTGTGCGCGAGAATCGTGAAGTCGATGGCCTTGCGCAGCAGCGCGGTGTCGGCTTGCGGATGACGCTCCAGCAAGTAGGCGATGAGGTTTTCCTTGGCCCGGTCCAAGCTGCGCTCGATCTCGGGCGCCTTCATCTCGGTAGACGCAGGGGCTTCGCCTTCCGTCAAGGTCACGGCGGGAGGCAACGTCGCATCACGGCGCGGAGAATCCGGATTCGCCGCAGCGGAGGCGGAGGATGACGGGGCGGAGGGCATGGGTCCAAATCCTTTTCTGTACCCTCAACTTAACACGATTCCGGGGGGTCGGCCACCGTCCCCACCGCGGAACAGGCCGAGGTCAACCGGCCCGCACTTTCCGGATTTCCAACGCCTGAATGCGCTTCTGGATTTCAATGGCGGCGGCCAAATCGCGGGTACCGCGCTTCTCCCGCACCAGGTGTTTCATTTCGAGCCCGTCTTGAAGTTGAGAAAGTTTGCGTCGGATTTGATCCGGGTCGTCCCCTTCGGCGGTTTCCACCGCGGTCAACGCTTCGCGCAGGGACTCGGGGAGCCGCTCATTCAACTCCACCAAGGAAAGGCCGCGCCCCTCGGCAAGCAAGGCCAGCGTGTAATCCGCCAGTTCCCGTACCCGCTCGTCCTGGAACCAGTCGAGGTTGAGCGCTTCGGCGGCGACCGAACACAGATCGGGATAGGAGATCAGCAGTTGCAGGTACTGCCATTCCGGTTTGTCTTCGCTGCGCACAGCAAGTTTGGCGTCGGGTACGAACAAACCGAGGTTGTCGTCGGCCGCGACGAATTTAGCCGGGAGACGGTTGCGGGCAGGGGCCGAACGCGGAGCGTCCTTGAGGTCGAGCAGCTTGCGCAACGCGCGCAGGTGCGCGTCCCGCACATCACTCGAAGGATGCTGGGACAACAACGTGGTCGCCTCTCGAACCAATCCATCTTTCTGTTCGGCGCTCATCTCTTCGACGGATTTTCCCGAGGCACGCACCAGAAACCCGGGCAAATCATCGGCGGCTTCGAACAGCGCGCGCAAATCTTCGAGCGAATGTCCACGCACGTAGCTGTCGGGATCTTCATTGGCAGGCAGCACCGGCACGCGGACCTCGACGCCTTGCGCCAGCAGCGGTTCCAAGCTACGGCGCACCGCAGTGCGACCGGCGGCATCGCCGTCGAAAAACAGGTGGACCTTTTTAGCGAAGCGGGTGAGCATTTGCGCGTGTTCCTTGGTCAGCGCGGTGCCGCACACGGCCACTGCATTGGTGACCCCGGCCTGCCACAACGAAACCAGATCCATGTAACCCTCGACCACAACGGCTTCACCGCTTTGATCGATGGTCTGCCGCGCCACATGAAAGCCGTAGAGCACCCTGCCCTTGTGATACAACGGGGACTCGGGGGTGTTGACGTATTTGGGACCGTCCTTACCCGGAGCGATACGCCCGCCAAAGGCGATCACCCGGCCGGAGAGGTTGAAGATCGGGAAGATCAGCCTGCCGCCGAAGCGGTCGTACACCCGGCCCCCAGCCGCCACGCCCAAAATACCCGCCTCCACGAAGGCCTTGCCGGGCACTTTTTTCGCCTCGGCCAACTGGCGGATGCGGTCGGGATGCTCGGGGGCGCAGCCGATCTGGAACTTTTTGATCGTGTCGGGGTTGAGCCCGCGTTCTTCGAGGTATTTCCCCCACGTAGGCGTTTTCTCGAGGGCTTCGTTATACACCTGCAGGGCGATCTGGTTGGCTTGCAGTACGAGCGCGGTTTTGTCGGCGTCGTCTTTGGTGCCTGCGGCGAAATTTTCGGGGATGGCGACACCCGCCTTGGAGGCGACCTGTTTGAGTGCTTCGAGAAAACCGATTTTCTCGAACTCTTGCACGAACTTGATCACATCGCCGCCCGCGCCGCACGCGAAGCACTTGTAAATGCCCATGCGGGGGTTCACGTTCATGCTGGGATGGCGGTCGTTGTGGAACGGGCACATGCCCGTGTAACGCGACCCGGCACGGCGCAGCGGCACGTACTGGCTCACGATGGCCACGATGTCGGCGCTTTCCTTGACGCGGAGGAGAACGTCCTGGAAGGATGCTGTGGAAGATCCGGACATGGGGGGAAAGATAGACGGTAGAGGGTAGACGGTGGTCGGTAGTCGGTAGTAGGAGGCAGTCGGGGAATGGCGGCCGGTGACTGGGTTGTCGCTCCTACCGTCCGGAATCCCCTGTCGGCTGCAGACTCTGCAGGCGCTGCAGCAGATCCACCGCAGGCGGATACCCCGGCATCATGACGAGCGCCTTGAGGACCAAGGGCTCCATCGCGGCCAGATTGCCGTGGATCGCTTGCTGATACGCCTGGTTCACGTAAGCAGCCGCATACGATGTCCGCACCGCATCGGCCAAGCGTCCCGTCTTGAGGATGGGGCGGAGAAAAAATTCCTGCTGTGGAATGACAGGCGCGTGCGCACTGTCGGTAATCACCCGGAACGCCAGACCCGACGGCACTGCGAGAACTCCGGACAGGTATTCCTTTTCGATTTCCGGTGTGAAATAAACCGGCCCGCGTTCGGCGGCATGGGTGCGCATCGAGATCACCATTTTTTCGAAGATGGCTTGGAGGGCCAGTCCGTCGTAGGCTTCTCCCGCCTCGAAGGGACGGGCGGCGCTCATAAAGGCGTCGACCTCCGCGCGCGAGGCGGCGATTACCTCGGGATGATTGCGTTCCAGTTGATTGATGTACCATCGGCGCTGCAACAATTGACGGTCCAGAACGGTCACGTCGGTGCGAAACCCCTCTACCATCTGCAGATAATAGGCCGCCGAAACGAAATTGTCCCACTGGTAGGTCAGAATGGTCGCGCCCGGCTCCATTGAAGCAAGCAAATTGCGCGCATAATCTTCCACGATGTAAGTGCGGCTCTCGTCTACTTCGCGGTAATGAATCAGGAGCGGCGAAGCCGCACAAGCCAAACCTGCGACGGCCAAAACCGCGGTCCGGGTCGTCCGCGTTTGAAACCGTGTGGCGATGGCATAAAGACCTACCGCGACCCAAATGGCGGCGGCCACGTGGGCGAGCAGGAAATAATTGGAAATGTCATCGATGGTGTAATTGATCGCATAAACCACACAGCCCAAAAAGAGCAGCGCGGTAAATCCGAACATTCGTGGCGCCTTGCGCATCAGGAGGATAAGGCCGACTGCCATGGGGAGAAGTGCGATCCACCCGAAGATTCCGGGAAATTCGGCGAGAAAGTTTTTCAACTCACCCAAAGCGCTATCGAAAGACACGAACATCCAGACACTGTACTGCTGACCGGTGGCATGACGCAGGAAGTTGCCCCAGGTAACCGGATTCCCCCAGTTCAGTGCGGGTCCCGTTGCGGCACGGAGCGGCAACCACAAATAAAGGGAGAGTCCCGCGAGAAACACCGGGAGACCTTGCAAGATTTCTTTTCCGGAGCGCTTCCATCCCGGAGCATCGAAACCGCGCGTTAAGAAAAACAGGAATGCCAACCCCGGAAGCAACAACACCGTCGTCATGTGGTTGGCGAAGGAAAGGCCGAGACAGAAGGCGAAAAGGAACCAATCGCGCCGGATGCCTTGCAATGCGCCCAGGAAAAAGAACAGCACCAGCGACACCATCAGTAGGTGGAGGGAATAGACTTCGATATTGGTGGACTGTTCCCAGAAAGTCCGGGAGAACGCCAGCGTGAGCGCACCGAACGCAGCCGCCGCCCGGGACAAATCCTCGACCTCAACTCCTTGGAAACGCTTGGAGTTTCGCTCAAGGCGAGGCCACCGCAACAGAAGCAAAAACACGCGAAAGAAGAAATAAACCGAGACGGCGCAACACAGCGCGGCAAAAAAGTTCAGCCGCCAGATTACCGTCGGCCCAAGCGGAAGTTTGGCGAAGGCGCCCGCCACCAAGGTGAAAAGCGGATATCCGGTGGGATGGGCGATGCCGAAGGTGGCGGCCACTGTGGCGAGCTCTCCCGAATCGATGAATCCGAGCGACGGCGCCATCGTGGAGAGGTACAGGCCGAACGCCGCGCAGGCAACCAGCATTCCGACAAGAGCGTCGTTTCTAAAAAACTTTTTCATGGCTTACTGATCCTCACGCGCATCCAGTCCATCATCTTTCCAAGGCGGATAGCCATTGCCGAGCCCGTTCGAAGCTGGGCCGCACCTCAACCGCCTTGCGCAACAGCGTGACACCGGCCAGCGTGTCGCGCAACTCGAGCCCATAGAAAAGGCCTTGGTTAAAATATCCCGCTGCATAATATCCCGTCAATATTTCAGCGCCAGCATAATTTGAAGGCAACGGATGAAATTCGAATTCGAGGGGCGCCCGCGGCGGGGGCGGCTCGCCTCGGTAAATGCGGAAAACCAAACCGGAGGGAATCTTGCGGAAACCCCATTCGGGATTCAGCGTCAATTCGGTGGTGACATAAACCGGACGGTCCCCGAGGTTGTGTTCCAAAAAACTTCGGATCACATTGCTATAGGAAACGATGTTATAGAGGACGAAGCCCGCCGAGTCGAGCACCGCTTCGCGTTCATAACGTGCATTGGACTCCAGAAAAGCGTCGATGTCTGGGCGCGAAGCGGCGGTCAAGGCCGGAAATCTGCGTCCGAGTTGGGCGTAGTACCACGGGAATTTCAGGAGTTGCGTGTCGAGAATGAGAACATCGGGCCGTACGCGCTCAACCAACTGCAGGTAATATGCCGGCGCGCTGAAATAGATGTACTGGCTGGTCAGCACCACGGCACCCGGTTCCAGAGACCTCAACATATTTCGCGTGTATTCTTCGACCGCATAATTTCCGCTTTGATCGACGGCGCGGTAATTCAACCCCAGCGGAAAGCCGACGCAAAGGAGGCAGAAAGTACACGTGGCCAACCTGATGCGACGCTGCGAACCCAAAGTGATCAAAGCGTGCACTCCGAAGGCGATCCACAAGCCGACGGCCACGTAGGCATTCAGGTAAAAATTCGGGTCATCGAAACCGTAGTTGAAGGAAAAAAACAGGCTCGTCAGTAGCAGGATGACGGAAAACGCCAACAAACGCCGCGATCTCCGGTACAAGGCCCACAATCCGACGGCGGCAAGAAGTAGCGGCACATAGCCAAACTGGGCCGGCAGACCCGTCACGAATCCCCTGAACTTGCTTTCGGCGGAATCGAGCGAGGCGAACATCTTGTAGCGGTACTGCCCAGCGGAAACGTGGAACCAAAAACGCGAAAAGCTGTCGATGTCTCCCCAACTCATCACCGGGCCCTGCGCGGAGCGCAAAGGGAGGTAAACGTATGCGGCGAGGCCCGCGAAAAACACGGGGAGACCGCGGGCGATTTTCTTCCAGGCGTGCGCGGTGAACCCGTAATGGCTGAAGTAGAGGTAGATGAACGCCGGCAGGCAGAGCACCGTCATCATGTGATGCGAGAAGGAAAGGCCGAGCAACAGGGCGAATACCAGCCAGAGCCGGTCGGCGCGCTTACCGGGAGTTCGGGCGTCGACGACCAGAGCACCCAAAAAGGAGAGGGTCACACCTGCAAAAAAAACCAGGTGGAGTGCGTACACTTCGATCGAGAGCGCTTCGGACCAGAATGTTGCCGAAAACGCGAGGCACAACACCGCGATAGCCGCAGCCCAGAGGTTTGTCCTTGCATCCGCATCTGAAACCCGGATCGATTCCTCGGGACTGGGGAGAGTCGTGATCGAGGTTTTACCCTTGCCACCCGATTTTTGGTTTAACGAACCAGTGCTCTTCGAGGACTTCCCCGCCGTGCCTGAAGTGTTTACCGGGAAAAGCGCCACGTACTTTCCGGAAAGCAATAAAACGAAGAGGCGGAAGAACAAGAATACCGCCACCGCGCAGAGGACGGCTACCAGCAGGTTGAGTTTCCAGATCTCCCGGCCGCCAAGCGGAAGATGCGTGAAACCCCAAGCCAGCATGGTGAAAAGCGGATATCCCGTCGGATGCGTGATGCCGAGCATCGCAAACGAAGCGGCGAGTTCACCGCCGTCCTCCTCCCAACCAATGGAAGGCGCCAGCGTGGCGAGGTACACACAGAAGGCGGCGAGCGCCAATACTGCGCCGAGAATGTTGGTTTTCGCCGCCGGGTTCCCGATAAGGCGGCGAAGCGGCGAACCCGAAGGTTGGGTTGAGTTCATGGAATCAGTATCACTGTAATTGCTGTAATTGCCGTAATTGGAAGAGCCATTGAACTGCCGCCGGGAAGCCGGGTTCGAGCTGCACGGCCTTTTGCAAGAGCCGGATCCCGCCGACGGTATCGCCGACAAACACTACCCTGTAGATACCCTGATTTGTGTAAGCCCGGCAGTACTCTAACTGCACGTCCTTGAGGTGCCGGTCCTCGCCGACGAAGGGCCGGATCACGAAGTCAAGCGGCGGCGGCATCGCCGGAATGGAATCCTGCGGAGCGAACAGGCGGAAAGCAAGCCCTTGCGGTGCGGCCTTGGCGGTGGGTGAAAGCTCCGTACCTTGCGAAACGGCGATCGGATGCTTGGGATAGTTTTTCCAAAGCAAACTTTCGATCAGTTCCTGAAAGGCACGGAAAAAACCCGACTGGTATTCCTCTAAACGGGGGTCCGGATCGGGACCATGATAATGCACCACCAAGCTATCCGCACGCAGGAACGCCGCAATCTCCGGGTCGGATGCAGCGAAAATTTCAGGATGGGCCTTCCGCATTGACCGCAGATACCAAGGATGTTGCAGCAGAGGTTGATTCAGTACCACGACATCGGTCCGAAACTTTTCGACGGATTGAAGATAGTGTGCCGGAAAAAGAAAAAAGACTTCGTCCTGTGAAAGGAAAACCGTTCCGGAATCGAGCGCATTCAAGGTGTTGCGGGCGAAATCCTCGGCTGCATAATCGCCCTGTTTGTTCGCCTCGGAATAATTCAGCCCCAATGGAAACAGCAGGACCACCAAAGCCAAGAGCAGGGTGAGAAACACTCCGCCGGTTCGTTGCATCGCGGAGCGCAATCCAAAAACCATTAGTGCGGCCACGGCGATATAAGCAATGAGAAAGTAATTGGGATCATCGAAGTCATAGTTGATGCCGTAGAGGACGCAGCCCGAAAAAAGCAGGGCACAAAAAATCCACAACCGGCGGTTTTGCCGATAGAGGGCCCATAGGCCGATACACGTCAGGATCAATGGAGCGTATCCGAATTCGGTCGGCAGATTCAGGAAAAATCCCTGCGCTTTCGTAACGGGCACGTCCCATGAGGAAAACATCCGGTAACGGTATTGCTGGCCGGAAACATGCTCCAAAAAACGCCCGGGTGTAGTGGGGTCTCCCCAGTTCATGAACGGCTTTTGCGCCCCGCGCAGGGGAAGGTAGAGGTACGGACTCAAACCGAGGAGAAAGACAGGAATCGCTTTGCTGATCTTAAGGAATGCGGAACTCCGAAACCCGTGCGCCTGAAAATAGAGGTAGAGGAATGCCGGTGCGAGCAGCACCGTCATCATGTGATTGCTGAAACTCAGCCCGAGGATGAGCGCGAACAACATCCACAACCGATCCCCGGAAGCGGCGGCGCGTTCCGACACGGCGCGTAAAAACAGGTAGACCACCCCCGACAACAAGAGCAACTGGAAGCTGTGCACCTCAACGGTGAGCGCCTCCGACCAAAAAGTACGGGAGAACGACAGCGCCAGCGCCGCCCCGGCCGCGGCCACAGTGTCGCGCCAGGAAAACTCGTCCGTAACGACTGTCACGCTCGCGACGGAACCCGACCGCCCCTTCCCCTTGCGGACAGATGCGGATACTGGGACTGCGGAAACGGCGCGAATCTTACGGCGGGACTCGATCAGCAAGAACAGGAAGATGCGGTAAAAGAAAAACACCGAGAGGGCGGTCAGGATCGCCATCAGCAGATTCAACTGCCAGATCACCCGGCCGCCGAGTGGCAAATGCGAAAAAGCCCACCCCAGTAATGTGAAAAGCGGATACCCGGTCGGGTGCACGATGCCAAGAGTGTAGAGTGAAGTGGCGATTTCGCCGCCGTCTTCCCAGGAGACGGAGGGCGCCATCGTGGCGAGATAAACCGCAAAAGCAATAAACGCCGCCAGAATGCCCGGAAAGGCTGCGCCGCGAAAAAAAGAGTTGCGATTCATGTCCGGTTCTGTGTCCCGTTTTTGATCCGAGGTGCCGTAAAAATCCACGCTAATCTACCTCTTCCCCGCCGAGGGTACCCCGGCACACGCCTTATTAATGGCTAAATTCCCTCCCCTATTATGACCAATCCTGCTTCTACCCCTGAAAAAACGTCCTCGGCGACCGCGTCCGGCTTCAGCATTCCCTTTATGACCGGGGACCAGATCCGCGCCAGCTTCATCGAATTCTTCAAGTCGAAGGGTCACACCTACGTGCCTTCGTCGCCCGTGGTCCCGCACGACGATCCGACCCTGCTCTTCATCAACGCCGGCATGAACCAGTTCAAGTCGGCGCTACTCGGGGAGAACCGCGAAGGCTGGAAGCGCGTGGCGAACTCACAGAAGTGCATCCGCGTTTCGGGCAAACACAACGATTTGGATGAGGTCGGTCGCGACACCTATCATCACACCCTGTTCGAGATGCTTGGGAATTGGTCCTTCGGTGACTATTACAAACAGGAAGCCATCAGCTGGGCATGGGAGCTGTTGACCGAAGTGTGGAAACTTCCCAAGGATCGCCTGTTCGCCTCTGTCTACAAGAACGACGACGAAGCGATGGAGATCTGGAAAACCCAAACTGATATCTCCCACGATCGCATTTTGCGTTTCGGTGACAAAGAAAACTTCTGGGAAATGGGCGATGTCGGCCCGTGCGGCCCGTGTTCCGAAATCCATTTCGATATAGGCGATCCCGAAACGCGCGAGGCCACCTTCGCCGACCCGATTCTGGGCGTGAACGGCACTAACGCCCGTTACATCGAGATCTGGAACCTCGTGTTCATGCAGTTCGAGCGCCTCGCCGGAGGCGATCTCAAGCCGCTCAAGAACAAGAACGTCGATACCGGCATGGGTTTCGAACGCGCCTGCAGCGTGATCCAAGGCTCCGGCAGCAACTACGAAACCGACGTGTTCCGCCCGCTCATCGACAAAATCGCCGAACTTTCGGCCACGCCGTACGGCAAGGGTGTCGACGGCACGCCCCACCGCGTGATCGCCGACCACATCCGCGCGCTCAGCTTCGCCATCGCCGACGGCGCCACTCCGGGCAACGAGGGCCGAGGCTACGTGCTCCGCCGCATTCTCCGCCGTGCCAGCAAGTTTGCCCGCGAACTGGGGCAAAAGGATCCCTTCCTTTTCCGTCTGGTGCCCGCACTCGCCGATCTGATGGGCGGAGCCTATCCCGAGCTCAAGGCCCGACAGGACTACATCGCACAGGTGATCCGCGCCGAAGAAGAACGTTTCGGTAAAACGCTCGACCTCGGTCTCGACCGCTTCGCCAAAGTCGCCGAACAGGCCAAGGCCAAAAAGCAGACGGAGATCGACGGCGTGGAAGTCTTCACGTTGTACGATACCTACGGATTCCCCACCGACCTGACCCGACTGCTCGCCGAAGAGCAAGGGCTCACCATCGACGAAGCCGGATACGCCGCCCACATGGACGAACAGCGCGAACGCGCCCGCGGCGCGGCCAAGTTCACCGCCGCCATCGCCGGCGATGAAGGCTGGACCATTCTCGCCCCAGGGCTCGATACCGAATTCGTGGGATATGATTCGCTCTCCGCCGAGATGCCCGTGCTCCGCTACCGCGAAGAGGGCGATACCGTGCTGCTCGTAGCCGCGCGCACCCCCTTCTACGCCGAAGCCGGCGGACAGGTCGGCGACATCGGTACGATCGAAGGACAGGGTGTGACTCTCCGCGTGCTCGACACCGTGAAGGTGTTCGACATGGTCGTGCACAAGTGCGCGCTCGCGGGTGGCCTGCTCACTCCCGACGCGCTCAAGCAGGCAAAAGGCTCGGTCGATGCCGAAGCCCGCGCCGCCGCTGTCCGTAACCACAGCGCCACCCACTTGCTGCACGCCGCGCTCCGCGAGGTGCTCGGCGACCACGTCCAGCAACAGGGCTCGCGCGTCGCGCCCGAAGGCCTGCGCTTCGACTTCACGCACCACTCCGGTGTGAGCCTCGATGAGATCCGTCGCGTCGAAACCATCGTGAATGCCCAGATCCTGAAGAACCTCGACATCTCGCATTCCGTTCATGGAATCGACGAGGCCAAGGCTTTGGGAGCCATGGCATTATTCGGCGAAAAGTACGGCGACCGTGTCCGCGTCATCAGGATGGGTAATGCGAGCGCGGGTCAAAACAAAAACCCGTTCAGCATGGAACTGTGCGGCGGCACGCATGCCACCGCCACCGGTCAGATCGGATTGTTCAAGATCACCTCCGAAAGCTCGATCGCTTCCGGCGTGCGCCGTATCGAGGCCGTCACCGGAGCGGGTGCGTTGTCCTTGGTCAATGACCGCTTCGACCGCCTCGCTGAAATCGGTTCCTCGCTCAAGGCCAAACCCGGCGACGAGCCGGTCAAGGTCGCCGAGCTCGCGGCGCGCCTCAAAGGCGCGGAAAAAGAACTCGCCGAGCTGCGACTGTTCAAGGCAACGCAGCAAGCGAAAGTTCTGCTGGCGGAAAAATCCCGCATCGCGGGAGACGCCACCCTTGTTGTCGCGAAAATCGATGCCGCCGACAAAGAATCCCAGAATGCCTTTCTGGATGCGGCCGCTGCGCTGCTGCCTTCCGGAGTCGGCGTGTTTACCGCAGTGAGCGGCGACGCCCTATCGATCTTCGCCGTGGTCGGCAAGGCCGCGCAGGCCAAGATCAAGGCCGGCGACCTCATCAAGGAACTCGGCCCCATCGCCGACGCCAAGGGTGGCGGCCGCCCCGATCGCGCTCAAGCCGGTTCCAAGGCGATCGACAAAGAAGCGGCGGTGCTGGCCGCTGCCGAACAATTGTTGACGCGAGTTTTCGGCTAATCGAACGTATCTTAACGGCATGATCGGCAAAACGGAAACCGCTCTCATCGAGCGACTGAAGACCCGCAAGGCGCTGTTTTTCGTGTTGCTCGATCCCGATTCTGGCACGGTGGAATCGGTCGTCGAAGCAGGCCTCCTCGCCGCCAAACACGGCGCCGATGCGTTGCTGCTGGGCGGTTCGTTCGTAGGCAATCCGTATTTCACGCGCATCGCGACGGAGCTTAAAAAAGGCACCGACGTTCCGGTGATCCTCTTCCCCGGCGGCGCCTCGCAAGTCATCCCCGGCCCCGACGCCATCCTATTCACGACCTTGCTCTCGGGCCGCAATCCGCAATACCTCATCGACGAACAGGTCAAGGGCGCGCTGCTCGTGAAGGGCCTCGGCATGGAGGCAATTCCCACTGCCTATCTATTGGTCGAGTCGGGCCGTATGACCGCCGTCGAATACATCAGCAACACGAAACCGCTGCCTTCGGACAAGCCAGGCATTGCAGCGGCTCATGCCGTCGCGGCGGAACTGCTCGGGCTGCGCTGGGTCTATCTTGAAGCCGGCAGCGGCGCACAGAACCCCGTTCCGCCCGAAATGGTCAAGATGGTGCGTAAAGCCACAAGTCTCAAGTTGATTGTGGGCGGTGGTCTGCGCAAACCCGAAGATGTTCGAGACCGTGTCTTGGCGGGTGCGGATGCCATCGTGGTGGGCAATCTGTTCGAAAAAGACCGGGATCCGGCGCTTTTTGAGGCTTTTGCCACCGCGGTTCACACCCCGAATTGACCCAAACGGGCCACCCGGAGGGGCGCAGACTGACTAAAATCCTGCCCGAAATGGCGGGAGCCTGCGCAGATATCGCCCTAATTATCATGGACTTACCCAGATTTCCCCGCAATTTTTCGGGATTCCGGTCCCTTCGAAAATCTCATTTTCGGCAATAAACACGGTAATCCTTGCAGGGTCGGGCGGCGCATACTACATTTCGCATCCCCTTTTAGCAGGATTTTGAAGTATGAAAACCGTGATCGTCAATCCCGGAACGCTGGAGCGCAAGTGGTGGGTGATCGACGCCCGCGACGCAGTGCTCGGTCGTCTGGCCACCAAGGCCGCGGGCCTGCTCGTGGGTAAGCACAAACCGACTTACAGCCCCGCACATGATCACGGCGATTTCGTGATCATCATCAATGCCGACAAGATCGTTCTGACCGGCAACAAGCGCGAAGACATGCGTTACTTCAACCACTCGCAGTATGCGGGCGGCTGGCGCAACCTCTCCGTCGCGCAGGTCACAGCCAAGCGCCCCGGCTTCCCGGTGAAGCATGCCGTCCTCGGCATGATCCCGAAGAACACCCTCGGCCGCCAGATCGCGTCGAAGCTCCACATCTACGCCGGTGACACGCATCCGCACGGAGCCCAGAAGCCCGAAGCGTTTTCGCTGTCCAAGGCTTCCTAAACACAAGGCACCTCAGTACTAAGCAATTAGTCAGGTAAGGAAACTCCAATGGCCACCGAAAAAACCGCCGTGAAACAGAACCGGGCAACCGGCCGTCGCAAGACCGCCATCGCCAGCGTGACCCTCAAGCCCGGTACGGGCAAGCGCATCATCAACAATCGCGAGTTCAAGGAATACTTCCGCAACGCGATTCGCGAGATGATCGCGGAACAGCCGCTGACAGTTGCCGGCGCTTCCAAGGATTGGGACGTGATCGTCTCGGCCAACGGCGGCGGCGTTTCCGGTCAAGTCGGTGCCGTTCGCCTGGGCATCGCCCGCGCGCTCGTCGCCCACAATGAGGAGCTTCGTCCCCTCATGCGCGAACACGGTTTGCTCACGCGCGACTCCCGCGCGGTCGAGCGCAAGAAATACGGTAAGGCTGGAGCTCGCCGCAGCTTCCAGTTCTCGAAGCGCTAAGCCAAAACGGCCGCGCGACACGAACAAAGGACGATCCAGATTATGTCGATTCCCAACATCCAAGAAATGCTCGATGCCGGTGTGCACTTCGGTCACCTCACCAAGCGGTGGAACCCGAAGATGCGCCCGTACATCCTCACCGAGAGCAACGGCATCTACGTGCTCGACCTCGAGAAGACCCGCGTTGGGTTGCAGCGTGCGGTGGAAGCCGTTCGTCGCATTCACGCGCAGGGCCGTCCGATCCTTTTCGTGGGTACCAAAAAGACCCTCAAGGATTGCATTCAGGAAGAGGCGAAGCGCGCCGGCCAGTTCTTTGTGACCGAGCGTTGGTTGGGTGGCATGCTCACCAACTTCCCCACCGTCCGCAAGTCCATCAAGCGTCTCGAAGACATCGAAAAGATGGAGACCGACGGCGTGATGAAGGAACTGAACAAGAAGGAAGTGCTGGGCCTGAACAAGGAACACGCCAAGCTCCAGGCCATCTTCGGCGGCATCCGCCACATGAAGGCCCTCCCGGGCGCCCTCTTTATCTCAGATACTGAACACGAGCACATCGCCGTGCACGAAGCCAACCGCCTCAAGATCCCCGTCATCGCCATCGTGGACTCGAACTCGAATCCCGACCAGATCCAGTTCCCGATCCCGGGTAACGACGACGCGCTCAAGTCGGTAAGCCTGCTGACCCGCGTGATTGCGGACGCCCTCGCCGGCACTCCCGACGTGGCCCAGCCCGCCGCCGTGGTGGAAGACGTTCTGGAGGGTGCGGCGAATGTCTAATGGAACTTCGGCGCCTGTGGAAATCAGCGCTCAAGCAGTAGCACAGCTCCGTGAAAAAACCGGTTTGGGCCTCATGCAGTGCAAGAAGGCTTTGACCGAAACCGCTGGTGATATCGAAGCGGCGATCGAGTTTCTGCGCAAGCAGGGTGCCGCCGTGGCTGCCAAGCGTTCCGATCGCGAAACCAAAGAAGGCAAGATCGTCTTTGGCCGCGAAGGTTCGACCGTTTCCGCCGTCGAAATCAACTGTGAAACCGATTTTGTGGCTTCTTCCGACGACTTCATCGCTTTCGCGGCCAAAACCGCCAAGGCCGTCGCCCTCGGAAATCCCGCCGACCTGACCGCCGTTGCGGCGCTCCCGCTCGATGGTACCACATTGGCCGAAGTCAATACGGCCGTGATCGCCAAGATCGGTGAAAAGATTTCCATCCGCCGCTTTGCGGTCGAAACTTCCGATGCCGGTTCGGTCATCGAGACCTACTCGCACCTTGGTGGTAAGATCGGCGTTCTGATCAAGCTCGGTTTTGAAGGCACCCCTTCCGATACCGCCACGCTGACGACCCTTGCAAGGGATCTCGCCATGCAGGTGGCCGCCAGCGCCCCCCTCTCCATCGATCCGAGCGGCATCTCCGCGGCGACCGTGGAAAAGGAACGCGAGATCGCCCGTGAGCTGACCATGAAAGAAGGCAAAACCGGCGACATGCTCGAGCGCATCGTCGAAGGCAAGCTGAACAAGTTCTACAAGGAGAGCTGCCTGCTTCAGCAGATCTTCGTCAAGGACAACAAGACCCCGATCGAAAAGCACCTGGCCGCCTCGGCCAAGGTCATCGGCGTGGAAAACCTCCGTGTCGTAGCGTTCCACCGGTTGCAGCTGGGACAGTAGGGAGCGGCGGGATGTCAGCATCATCCGCCCCCTCGCCCTCGGCCTCTTCCGACTCTTCAAACGTTTCCGGCGTTTCCGGTGCTTCCGGAGCGCCCTTGCGTTACAAGAGAATCCTCCTCAAACTCAGCGGTGAAGCCTTCGCGGGCGGTCAAGAATTCGGTCTTGACCCAGCTACCTTCACGCGTCTTGCCGAGGAAATCCGTCAGGTTCACGAGACCGGCGTTCAGGTCGGCATCGTCATTGGCGGCGGCAATATCGTCCGCGGCGCATCTCTCAGCGAATGCGGAGTGGATCGCGTCACCGGCGACCAAGCCGGCATGTTGGCCACCTTGATCAACTGCTTGTGTATGCAGGACGCCCTCGAGAAACAGGGTGTGATCACCCGCCTCACCAGCGCCATCACCGTCACCCAGGTCGCCGAGCCCTTCATCCGCCGCCGCGCTCTTCGCCACCTTGAAAAAGGTCGCGTTGTGCTGTTCGCCGCCGGTACCGGAAATCCCTATTTCACAACCGACAGCGCCGCCACTTTGCGCGCCATCGAAACCCGTTGCGACATCCTGATGAAGGCCACCAACGTGGACGGGGTGTACGACAAGGATCCGAACAAGCACACCAATGCGGTGCGCTTCGACAGCCTGACCTACACCGACGTGATCAACCGCCAACTCAAGGTGATGGACACTTCGGCCATCGCGCTCTGCCGCGAAAACGACATGCCGATCATGGTGTTCGACCTGAACACCGCCGGCAATCTGGTGCGCGCTGCGCGCGGCGAACGCATTGGAACGCTGGTCACGCGCGGCGAAGACTAAGCCAAACTAAGCCTAGCTAAGCAAAGCCTGAGCGAAAAAAAACGGAAACCCACATGCTCGATGACAAGTCCCTTGAAGCCCGCATGCAAAAAACCGTGGACGCACTCCGCAAAGATCTGACCAAGATCCGTACCGGACTCGCCTCCCCCGCCATGCTCGACAACGTGTTCGTGGACTACTACGGCACGCGCACGCCGATTCCGCAAGTCGCTGCCCTCTCCGTGCCCGAACCGCGCACCATCGCGATCAAGCCCTGGGAAAAAGGCCTGATGCAGGCCATCGAAAAAGCCATCCAGATGAGCGATCTGGGAATCAACCCGGTCAACGATGGCACGTACATCCGTTTGGTTCTCCCTGTACTCACAGAAGACCGCCGCAAAGATCTCGCCAAGCTCGCCCGTAAAATCGGCGAGGAGGCCAAGGTTGCCGTACGCAACATCCGCCGCGACGAGAACGACACGCTCAAAAAGGACGCCAAGGACGCGGGCCTTTCCGAAGACGACCTCAAGGGCGAGCTCGAGCGCGTGCAAAAAATCACCGACAAATACACCGCCGTGGTGGACCAGGTGATCGCGGAAAAAGAAAAAGACATCATGACGGTTTAATAAGTCGGGATTCCAGACTTATTAAACCTGAATTACGAATTGGGAATTACGAATTACGACTTTGACAGCGTGAGTTCTCCTTGCAACGATCTCTCTTTTCATTCGTAATTCATGATTCGTAATTCCTAATTTCCCCCCCATGTCCGCCCCCCTCCCTCCTCCCCAGCATATCGCCATCATCATGGATGGCAACGGGCGTTGGGCGAAAAAGCGTCTGCAACCTCGTCTGTTCGGTCACCGGGCCGGGTCTAAAACTACGAAGGCCATGGTAGAGGCCTGCGATGATCTGGGCGTGAAGTATCTCACGATTTACGCATTCTCTTCCGAAAACTGGGCGCGCCCCCTCATGGAGGTCGACGCGCTCATGGATCTCATGGTCGACATGGTCCGTAAGGAAATGGACGGCATGATGCAGAACAACATCCGGTTCCGCGTCCTGGGAAACATGAACCGCCTCTCGCCGAAATCGCGCAAGGAATTCGAAACCGGGATCGAGCGGACACGGAACAATACCGGCCTGCAACTCTCCGTCGCTATCTCTTACGGCGGACGCGAAGAGATTGTCGACGCGGCACGGCGTATCGCCGCCGCTGCGGCAAAGGGTAAGCTCGACGCCGCGACCCTCGACGAAAAAGGGTTCGCGCAATACCTCTACCTCCCCGAAGTCCCCGATCCCGAATTGCTGATCCGCACCGGGGGCGACCTGCGGGTTTCCAACTTCCTTCTGTGGCAAGTGGCTTATACCGAACTGTACGTCACCCCGACGTTGTGGCCCGATTTCAGCAAGGACGACCTGCTCAAGGCCATCGCCGCCTTCCACAGCCGCCAACGCCGATTCGGCAAGGTGCTTGAGAACTAACCACCGCGAGGGAACCATGTCCGAACTTTCCGTGCGCATCGTTTCCGCCATCGTGCTGCTCATCGGCGGCCTCGCCGCCCTGGCTCTCAATCTCCAGTCCCGCTGGCTGCTCATGACCGCCGTGCTCAGCATTGGCGCGTGGGAACTGTCCCGCCTTGCGGGTCGCAAACTCGTCTCGCCCTACGCCCCGTGGCTGCCGGGCCTCGCCGTGGCCGCCTTATGCCTCGTCCAACTGCCGGGATGGACCGGCCCCATGGATTGGGAATGGATGGTGGCCGTGGTCGCCCTCTCCGCCCTCATCGCTATCGCTTACGCTAAAATCGGCATCACCGTGGTCGCCCCATGGATCGCCATCAACGCCTTCATCATCGCCTACCTCGGCCTGTGGGGCGGTACCCTCTTCGACCTCACCTTACCCGAAACGGGTATGGCCGGCATTGCCCCGTTCGTGTTTACCCTCGCCTGCATTGCCGCAGCGGATAGCGGCGCCTATTTCGCCGGACGCGCCTTCGGAAAACGCAAGCTTGCGCCCGAACTGAGCTCCGGTAAGACGCGGGAAGGTGCGGTCGGTGGACTCGTGGCAAGCCTCCTCGTTGCCTCGGTACTCTCCGGATACGCGCACCTCTCCTTGCCCGCCGCCCTGTTGCTCGGTGCGGTATTCGCCGTCGCGTCCGTGGCGGGCGACCTCTTCATCTCCGCCTTCAAGCGCTGGGCACTGGCGAAGGACACCTCCCACATCATTCCCGGACACGGTGGCGTTATGGACCGCTTTGACGCCCTCGTCTTTGCGGCTCCGTTCGCGTGGCTCGGGTTTAAGCTCTTCGCGGAAAACGGCTTTTAGGCAGCGGACTTTCCGCCGTAAGCTAAACTTCGACCGATGCCACAGATAAAACACATCGCCCTGCTCGGGGCCACAGGATCGATCGGCGATTCCACGCTGAAGGTCATCCGCCAGCACCCCGACAAGTTCCGTATCGCGGGCGTGGCCATCGGCAGCAAGATCGACCTGCTGCTCCCGATCCTCAAAGAGTTCGACATCCCCTTCGCCGTCGTCTTCGACCCGAAGGCCGCGGAGGCCCTGTCGAAACAATGGTCCGGGAAAGTGCTCGCCGGCATGGACGGCCTGATGGAACTGGTCGCCGATCCGTCAGTCGATTACGTGCTCAACGGCCTTGTCGGCTCCATCGGATGCCGCCCCACGCTGGAGGCCATCCGCCTCGGCAAAACCGTCGGGCTGGCGAACAAGGAAAGCATGGTGATGGCCGGCGACCTCATCAACGCCGCGCTGCGCCGTCATCCCGAGGCCGGGCTCATTCCCATCGACTCGGAACACTCCGCTATCTTCCAATGCCTGGCCGGCCGCCCGGTGCACGAAGTCGACTTCATTCAGCTCACCGCTTCGGGCGGCCCGTTTCGCGAGCGACCCAAAAACACCTTCGAGGCCATCACCAAGGCCGATGCTCTCAAGCACCCGACCTGGGTCATGGGCGCGAAGATCACCATCGACTCGGCCACGCTGATGAACAAGGGCCTTGAGGTGATCGAAGCGCACCAACTCTTCGGCATCGGCTTCGACCAGATCAAGGTCGTCGTGCATCCGAGCTCGATCGTCCACTCGCTGGTGCAGTTCCGCGACGGCTCGCTCATGGCGCAGCTCGGCTGCCCCGACATGTGCGTGCCCATCCAGTATGCACTTTCATGGCCCGAGCGTTTGCAACTCGAAACGCCGCGCCTCGACCTCGCCACCGTCGGCAAACTCGAATTCTTCCCGCCAGACTTCGAAAAGTTCCCGTGCCTCCGCCTCGCGTTCGAAGCCGGGCGTCGCGGCGGCACCGCACCCGCGGTACTCAACGCCGCCAATGAAGCGGTGGTGGATCTCTTTCTCAACGACCGGATTCCGTTCCACAAGATTCCCGCGCTGCTCGAAAACGTGCTCGGCCGCGCCGCGATCACCGAACTGCATTCCATCGAAGAGGCTGTCGCGGCCGACGCCTGGGCGCGGCGCGAAGTCGTCGAATCTTTAGCTTCCTGAGTTCTCCGAGGGCGAACGTCCTCACCCCCGCCTAGGCGGTGGCAGGCTCCCCAGCCCCTCTCCAGCCAAGCTGGAGAGGGGAGTACCACGGATGAGTTGACCACCTACTTCGTCGACGAAGAGGAACAGGGTCTCGACGAAGCTCTACAGGGAGCAACGAAGACGCCGGAGCGAGACCAAACGGGAGCAGGCGCTCTGACGCAGGCGTACCGGGAGTACGCCGAGGAGGAGCAAGGCACTCCCGCGACGGTCGCAGCCCGGCGCAGCGTAGAACTGCCCAATAACCATCTCCGGTTGCAAATTGCAACGCTGACGACCCCCGCAATACCCTTATTCCTACGTTATACCCATGCCTCAACTCACCGGTTATTGGTCCCTCCTCTACCAGCTCCCCATCGGAATCATCGGCCTCAGCTTCATGGTCTTCGTCCATGAACTCGGCCACTTCCTCGCCGCCAAAAAGATGGGCGTACGCGTGCACACCTTCTCGATCGGGTTCGGCAAAAAACTGATCCGGGTCAAGCGCGGCGATACCGAATACTGCCTCTCGATGATTCCCTTCGGCGGCTACGTCGCCATGGCGGGTGAAAACCCCGACGAGGGTGGCTACGGCAACACCGACGAATTCCAGACCAAGTCCGTACCCGCGCGCATCTTCATCGCCGTGGCGGGCCCGGCGGCCAATATTTTGTTCGCGCTTGCGCTGCTGTTCGGCTTATACCTCTCGGGTGTGCAGGAACCCAAGCCCGGTCTGATCGTGGGCCATGTCGAAGAAAAATCCGCCGGCGCGCGCGCGGGTGTATTGCCCGGCGACGAAATCCTTGCCTTCGCGGGCAAGCCGATGCGGGACTGGGAACAGTTCGTCCAAGAGGCCGCGCTTGCAGGAGCCGCCGCACAGCCGCTCGAAATCCGCCGCCGCAGCGCTTTACCCCTCACGGTGCGCGATACCACCGTCAACCTCACTCCCGAAATGAATGTCCAATTCGGCGTGGCACTCACCGGCATTCTCGGCGAATGGCAGGTCAGCATCCACCAATTGGTGCCGGGCCGGCCGGCGGAAAAAGCAGGCCTCCAGGCCGGGGATGTGATCGAGCGCGTGGATGGCACACCGATTCCTTCGGCAACCGCGCTGGTCGATATGATCAATGGCTCCCAGGGGCGCACGCTCACCTTCGCGGTGCACCGCGACAACAAACCGCTTGAGATTGCGGTTACCCCCGCCTTCGACAGGGACCTGAAAAGATGGATGATCGGCATTCAACCCGCCGGCATCGTGCCCACCGTACTTGTGCGACGCAACGTGTTCGAAAGCGCCGAAGCGGCGGCAGCAACCACGTGGAAGCATGCAACCTTGGTGTTCCGTACCTTCGGCAGCCTGTTTACCGGCAACGTGCAGGTGAAGGCGCTCTCGGGTCCCATCGGCATCGTGCAGATGATTTCGGGAAGCCTGCAACAGAGCACACAGAAGTTCATCGAGTTCACTGCCTTGCTGAACACCAACCTCGGCGTACTGAACCTGCTGCCGCTGGCCATCACCGACGGCGGGCTTATCCTGTTGCTGCTGATCGAGGCCGTGCGCCGCAAACCCGTCAGTGCGCGCATCCAGGGTGCCATCAACCGTGTCGGTATGGCGTTTTTCATCACCGTTTTTCTGTTCATTACGTTTCAGGATATTTTGAGAATTCCAATGTTCCTAGACTAGGGACGGTAGACTGTAGACGGTAGTCGGTAGAAAACGCACTTGAAACCAACCATCGGAATTCTGTGAAATCCATATAAACGCCTTATTTTACCCCTCTACCGTCTACCTACTACCGTCTACCTACTACTTTTCCCCACATGAAAATCCTTGTGATCGGCAGCGGCGGACGCGAACACGCGATCGCCCTGAAACTGGCCCAATCCTCGGCAGAACCCACCTTGTTCTTCGCCCCCGGAAACCCCGGCATGGCGGAACTCGGGGAGTGCTTTCCCATCGCCGTGGATGATATCGCCGCACTGCTCGACTTGGTGGAAACCGAGAATATCGATCTCACCGTGGTCGGACCCGAAGTGCCGCTGGTGAAGGGCATCGCCGACACCTTCCGGGCCAAGGGCCGCGCGATCTTCGGCCCTACTGCCGCCGCTGCCCGACTTGAAGGCTCCAAAGCCTTTTCCAAGGACTTCATGGCCCGCTACGGCATTCCCACGGCCGCTTATCAGAACTTCCGCGAATATGCCCCGGCACGCGCCTACCTCGACAAGGTCGCGGCTCCGGTGGTGGTCAAGGCCAGCGGCCTAGCCGCCGGCAAAGGTGCTGTGGTTTGCATGACTATGGAGGAAGCGGTGGACGCGCTCGACTCCATGCTGGGCCCGAACGCCGTCTTCGGCGAAGCCGGTAGCGAAGTGGTGATCGAGGAGTTCATGGAAGGCGAAGAGGCATCGGTGTTCGCCGTTTGCGATGGCACCCGGTATGTACTCCTCCCCACCGCCCAAGACCACAAGCGGGTCTTCGACCAGGATGCCGGACCGAACACGGGTGGGATGGGAGCGTACTCGCCCGCACCCGTCATGACCCCCGAGCTGCTGGAACGCACCCGCCGCGAAGTCATTGACCCGACGCTCGAAGGCATGCGCAAGGAAGGCTGCCCCTACGAAGGCGTGCTCTTCGTGGGCCTGATGCTCACCCGCACCGGACCCCGCGTGGTCGAGTTCAACTGTCGGCTCGGCGATCCCGAGACCCAGGCCGTACTTCCGGTGTGGAACGGCGACCTCGCCGACCTGCTCCTGAAGGCTGCGCAGGGACGGCTTGATACCTATACACCGCCCGCACCCTCCGCAGAATCCGGTCACGCAGCGATCATCGTGCTTGCCTCGGGTGGATATCCGGGAAGCTACAAGAACGGTTTCCCGATCCAGGGAATCGAGGCGGCAGCGGCCCATCCGAACGCGCAGGTGCTGCATGCCGGCACCCGCTTGCAGGACGGCGGCCCCGTTACCGCCGGAGGCCGCGTACTGGGCGTATCCGGCCGGGGCGACACCTTGAAGCAGGCGCTCGATGCCGCCTACGCGGGTGTTGCATGCATCCGCTTCGAAGGCATGCACTATCGTCGCGACATCGGACAAAAAGGCCTTCATGCTGGAACGCGGGCTGGAACGCGGGCATGATCCTTTCCTCTCCCCGTTGGACTAAGGTCCTTCTGGTATTCCTCATCGCCTTGGCCACCTCGGCCACGTTTGCTCCAACGGCATGGGCGATTCCAGCGGTTCCCAAAGACACGACAGACCTCAGGGATATCGACCAAACCGCGCTGGCGGCTCCGGAACAACTGCTTTTCGACGTGATCTGGGGAGGATGGAGCTTCAACTGGGTCAAGGCCGGAAGCGCGACCCTCGATCTGCTTCCTACCACGAACCCGAAGGTCTGGCAAATCCGCAGCCTGGCCTGGGGTAACAGTTTTTTCCAATCCTTCTACCCGGTGCGCGACACCGCGGTCTCGTACGTCAACGCCAAGGGCATCTACCCGCTCGCCTTCCACAAAATTCTGAGCGAGGGCAGCTATCACGATCGGCAGACTACCGAATACGACCAGCGGAACGGCCGCGTGCGCACCAAGGACACGGCTTTCGCCGTCGACCCGTTCACGCACGATGTGCTCTCGGCCTTTTACTTCATCCGCAGCCAGCCCTTGGCCGTGGGTAAAAGCTTCGAACTTTCGGCGGTTTCGGGTAAAAAAGCCTACAAACTCAAGGTGATTTGTCATCGCGAAGAAACCGTAACCGTACCCGCCGGCACGTTCAAAACCTGGGTCATCGAGCCCGTGCTCAAGGACGACGGCCTGTTCAAGGCGAAGGGGCAACTCTGGATCTGGATCACCCGCGACGCCCGTCGCATGCCGGTGAAGATGCAGAGCAAAATCCCGGTCGGCTCGGTCAAGGCCGAACTCGTCCGCATCGGCCCGCGCAAGTAACCCGGTCTCCGCCCTAGAAACACGGGCGCAAAACGCGCCCCTCCTGAAAAATTCCGCGACAGATCGAGTTTCTCTCGCAGTCTAGGCTGCGGCGAGTTGCTTCGTCGATTTCACTATCATGATCTGGTTCAAACAAAAAAGCCCCGCCCGAAGAACTTCGGGCGGGGCTTTTTTTCGGTCTCCAGTATCAGAGAAAGTTCGGGAGCCAAACGGCCAGTGCCAGCAGGACGATCAGGGCAACGAGCAGTATCCAGATTTTCATGTTGGCCGACTAAAAGAAATACGCAAGCTTGGTGGTGAGGTACCAATCCTTGGGGGTAACCATCACTGAGCCCTGATACGGCGGGTTCGAGTCACCGTAACCGTGATAAACGCCCGGGCGGTAATGATCGTTCGCAACTTGGAAGCTGAATTGAACATGGGTATCGAGCTTGAGGGAAGCATGCAACGACCACTTCCAATTATCCCGGGTGTCTTTGTGCGTCAGCTGGTTGAAGGTCGACGAGGAGGTATTTTGATCCCAGTTGGTGGGATAGGGTGACGCAGGATGAGAGGAACCCTGAATGGTGTAGTTGTCGAGATTGTCCTCAGCCTCGGAACCGTACCACTCCATTTCGACCGACAATTCGTCAAGCACCTTAAAGGTCGGCACGTTGAATCCGACCATCACCGGCATGCGTTTGCTGTAATCACCGTAAACCTTGCGATAGGCCTTGCTGCGGTCGAGGCCGATCAGGGCGACCTCACCATAGAGCTTCAAATCTTCGGGACCGAGCCAGCTTGCGCTACCGAAAAAAAGCTTTGGATCGAACGAGGCGTTGGCCATCAACTTGGTGCCGTTGTAACCAAGATTGGTGGTATCAGGTTGCCCCCCCGCTCCAACGCCCGTCGTATCCCTGTAGAACCAGTTGGTCTGGTTGTCGGAACGCCGCCCGCCAGTAAGTTTGCCATCGGCGGGAATCAGATGATAAAAGTTTACGCCCGCGCCGAGGCGCAGCGACGGGTGCGCCAGGTAACTCGCCACGTAGGCGGGCGACAGATCAAAGAACGGATAGTACTCCATTTCGCTGGAGAGTAAAAAATCCTGCTGAAAGTTGCCTACCCGATGATGCAGCTGCAACCCGAGCATGTTCGCCACCGTCAGGGTATGCTTGGTTTCGAAGCCCGAGATCAGAATTCCCGGGTAAACCGGCCCGCGCAGCAAGTACAAGCCCAGGTTCTTGACATCCGGATTGTAGCTGTAGGGAAACAGGCCGCCTGAGAGCGCCAGGTTGGAGGTTGCAGCGTTTGCGAAGATGTAAGTGAAATGTGCATTGGAGACGTACGAATAAGCTCCCGGCAAGGCATAACCGCCATTCGTACCGAGGGGGCCCACGGCGAGACTATTGCCGGCCACAACTCCGATTCCAGTGGCGATGTTCAAACGTTCCGACAGGCGTGCATCGAGTTCGATTTGCGCGCCAGGAGAAAGAACGGTCTGCCCGTCGAAGGCCCCTTTATGGAAGCCCGTATATATCACGGTATCGGAACTGTTGCCGATGCGGCTGAGTTGAATCCAACCGGCAGCGTGCAACGAGATCCCTTCGGGCAGTTGCTGGGCGAATACCGACGATGCCGTGCAGCAAAGCAAACCCGCGACAACGCTCAGGAGGGGGAACGCTGAAGAAAGGCGGGAGTTAGTGAAGGATTTCATGACTTCCCGGATTCCTAAAAGAAGTAAGCGAGCTTGCATGTCCAGTACCAGTCGCTCGGGCGGCGCAGGGCTTCTTTGCCAACCCAGGGGATATCATGCGAGCCACCGGGTCGCAAGTGGTCGTTCGCAACCTGTCCCGAAATCTGGGCGTGACCGAAGAAGGTCTTGGCCAGGTTCAATGACCATTTCCAATCATCGCGACCGGCATAATTCGCCACATCGGCATCATCCTTGAAATCGGGCACCCAAGCACCACCGAAGGCGGCTCCGACATTGTTGCTCGAATTCTTGGAGGCATAGTATTCTACTTCGATTGATAGGAAATCGAGCTGATTGAAGGCCGGAAGATTGAGACCGAGCATGACCGGCATGCGGCGCAGCGGCTCGTCGAGATAAATTGGGTAGTTCTTGACGCCGATCAGAGCGCCTTCGCCGTAGAGAACCAGATCCTGTTTGCCCAGCGTCAGGGATCCGACCTTCTCGATCCCGAACACCACCTTGGGGTCGAAATGGAATCGTGCCATCAGTTTGGTTCCGGAAAGCGAGCCGGTCACGGTGTCGGATTTACCACCCGTGGTATCGACATAGGAACACTGTCCGTAATTCCCGCCACAAACCTGGCCCGGTGTGGTCAAGCCCGAATTCTGGGCGACGACACGGTAAAAATTCACGCCCGCACCGACCTCGAATCCCGGAACTACCTGATAGTTGACCACGTCTAGAACCGACAGATCATAAATCGGTTTCTGATCTTCGGATTTCACCACGAAATCATTGCTGAATCCGCCTTGTTCATAACGTGCCTGTCCGCCGAACACGTTTCCGAATCCGGATTCGAGTGTTCCGGGATAGACGTAACCGCGGGTCAGGTAAACGCCGAGGTTCTTTGCATCCGGACTATAATTATATGGAAACAGGCCGAGCGACATTCGGAAGGTCCCGGATTCCGAGACCTTGTTGTGATAGGAAACGCGCGCTTCACCGACGTAGGCCACCCAGAACGGGTACCAGTGATCGATTTCACTGACGGCTCCACGGGCGAGATGCGTGCCCACCACACCCAATGCAAGGGCGCCATCCCAGGCGGGATCGAAGGTGGCGTTCAGGGTAAGTTGCCCACCAGCATTTTGCATCCAGTTGTCGTTGTAATTGTTGCTCTGATCGGTGCCGACGAAGCTTTGTTCGATGCGACCGATCTGGGTCCATCCGGCACCGCTGAGGCGCAGTTCGGATTCTTGGGCCGAGGCCGTGGAAGACAACGTTGCGAACACGATCAATAAGGTCGGGATGTAGGTAAGGCGGCGCATCAGAAGAGGAATCCTACCCGGCCCATGAAGTACCAGTCTTTGGGTGAGGTCAACACGGCGGAAGTGCCGCCGGTGGTGCCGATGCCCGCCGCGGAGTTGACCAGCGGAGCGGGACGGGTATGGTCGTTGGCGATCTGGGCTGTAAACTGAATATGCTTAGCAACGGTTTTGCGAGCAAATACCGACCATTTCCAGTTGTCAGCCGTGGAATCGGCGTAAGCGCCGGGTGAGACTGGACCCGGAGAGGCGATCGGCGTCAACGCATTCTGCCACATCCACGGCGCAACAATTGCGTTGGGGTTGCCAATGTTGCCAAGATCGTTTTTAAAGGGAGAGGCGTAGTATTCCACTTCGAGAGAGAATACGTCAAGGATTCCAAAGGTGGGCACATTGAACCCAACCATCACCGGAATGCGTTCTTTGACGTCGTCGTAATAGGTGCCGTAATTTTTAAGGCCCAATACCGCGACCTCTCCATAGATTTTCAGATCTTCGGCGCCGAGTATGTCGGAGAATGCAATCCAGCGCTTGGGATCGAAGCTGAACATTGCCATGAGTTTCACGCCTTGATGCGTGAAGAAGGTGGTGTCGCCACCTGAACCGACCTCGTAATAATTGGTCGCGGTAAGACTATTCGCATTCAGGTGGCCCGGCGTTTCGAGTGGCTTGCTGTTGGGAACAATACGGTAAAAATTCACACCTCCGCCGACATCGAGGGCACCGAAGGATCGGTACTTGGCCGCATAGGCCAGGCTCCAGTCGAATAGCGGCGGCAAAATACGCTCGTTCAGCAGCAGCACGTCCTGGGTGAAGTTACCCATTGAGAGGTGGACCTTGAAGCCGGTTTGGATCCCTTTTGTGCTATCCGTATCGAATTCTTCGAAACCGGACATCAGCAAGCCGGGGTAAACGGGCCCCCGCAACATATAGAGCCCAAGATTTTTCACGTCTGGGTTGTAATCGTAGGCGAAATTGCCCGCCGTCACACTGAACCACGGATTTGATTTCGCACCCAGCGAATAAGTGAGGTTCGCTTGGGCGATGTAGGCGCGAAACATCGTGGCGTTCAGGAAGTTGGGCTCGTAGGTCGATTGATTCTGGGTTCCAAGCGACGTGGACAACTGGTAGACGCCCACTCCGAAATTCGCATCCCAATGGTCATCCAGATCAGCCGACACCACGATCTGTCCACCGAGGCTTTGCACAGAGGTCCCCCCCACCTTGTTCACATCATTTCCGCTGAGGGAATCGGTGGCACGCATGATGCGCCCCGCCTGGGTCCAGCCCTGACCTTGAAGCCGATATTTCACAGGCTCGCCGGCTACTGCGGACGCGAGGAGCAACAAGGCGCCTATCGTGGCGCCTGCAGTCATCGGCAGATGAAGATGCATTTGACGCACGGAATTACTGAGCGAGGGGGTTGGCGCGCAGCGTGTACGTGCCTTGGCTCGTTTTGATGCGGACGACCATGACTTCGTTGCGGCGGGGCAACTCACGCTTCAGATCCGATCCGGCAAAGCCGACGTATTCCTGCAAGACGCTGCCCTTGAGATTCGTGACGGTCACGATGTGGTCGAGTTTCATCGAACCCACCAAAAATCCGGAGACGACCTTCATATCGTAATGGGTCTTTTGATTGCCACGTACAGAGGTAGTGATGTAGGTGGGGCGACCAAGCGAGTCGAGTTCACGCACCTTGATGTCGCGGTACCAGGATCCTTTTCCTCCGTTGGAGGCGTAAACATATCGGCTGCCGCCATGCACCTGAAAAGCGAAGGGCGAGATCTTCTGGTAGGTATTGACTTGGGTGGCCGTCAGCACCATGGAATCTTGCACCACGGTGACCCATTTCGCGGTATCTCCTACCAGGTTCGGCGTGGTGAGCAAGGTGTCATCCAGCGGATAATGCTTACGGAAAAACGTGAACTCGTGAATTTTGTCGCCGGGCGTCGCCACAGAAGTCGGCTGGGTCGTGCTGAGCCCCCCGTAGTAGATCTGACGGACCTGCATCCAGCCATTCTGATTCCACAAACGATTGTAATCCGCCATTACGCAACCCGTGGAGGCACAGCCGATATCGGTCGGACCGTATCCCGTGACCAGGTTGCGACGGCTGCTTGATGTGGTCCAGTTGTTGATGTCGGCGGTGCCGCCCGTTCCCGCGCCACCGCCGGAACCCGGAATGCTGCCCGTGGAAACCGAGTTATAGCTCCAGGGTCGGCCATTGCGGCCGCCCGGAAAGTTGGCCTCGCTGTAGTAGCTCAAAATACCAGAAGCGCCGAGGTAATCGAGCACCATCTGGTTGGAGGCGACGTTGGAGGATGATGTGATCGCGTAACGGTTAAAGACGCCGCCGTCGTTGCCGTACTGAGGCCACCACTCGAACATCAGTTCGTAATGTGCATAACGTTTGTGGGTCGAAAGCAAGCCGCCCGAACCGCTGCGCGACATGGCGTAGATCGCCTTTCGAACCGAGTCCACGCGCCAAATGGCCCCGTTGGATTTGTCGGTGGAATGGCTGCTGATGCAATTCTGCCACCAACCGGTGAAATCCTTGCCATTGAAGATCGAGTAAAAACCATTCTCATCCGAGGTGGTGACCACTGTGTCGGTGCGGAAAGAAACGGCGGTATCCACCGAACAGAGCTTTTCGGGGGTCGTCTGCGTGGGTGCAAGCGTGGGCTGGGCGAACGCGACAGCGGCGAAAAGGGCCATGCCCGCCAGGGCGATGAAGGAGGGGCTGACGCGTACTTGCTTCTGCATAATTCATCCTTTTTTCACAGTAATCGCAAAATTGGCCTCTAACTGGGCCATAAAATCGGGTCGAAAGCCACAACGGAACGATCGAGTCCGACCGATGATGTTCGAGCCTTGCTAATCTAGGCCGAAGTCCTCAAAAATCAATCGTTTTCTGCTTGAAATTCATTTTTTAAGGGAACATAGCCCATTTCGCTCGGAACGGAGGCCGGCCCACCCCCGCAATAGCCTCGATTCCCTACTCGAATACTCGAGCAACCCGGAAGGACTCGATCCGCTGGTCCGTTTTAACTTGAATCAACAGAATTCCGGGTGCCATCGAGTTCAAGGGATATCGAAAGTTCCCCGATGGCCTGGAGATCCGATCTAGCAGCTCACCTCCGACATCGCGCAGGGTGATTTCAGAGGGCCGTTCCAGCGTGCCAGAAAGGACACCTGCCGCAAACCGAAGCGTGCCCTGCTGTGAAACACCGCCCGTGCGTCTCACCGAGGTGGTTGCGAGAATGGGGACGCCTTGGTCGGTCAGCGGCCGGATCTTGATGTTGCGGTACCAATTGCCGTTGCGGTTTCCCCATTGAGCTGTGGTTCCATGGATTTGAATTCCGACAGGGTTGGCGGGCGTGTTGAACTGCACGGAATCTCGCACGGTGGGAATCCATTTCGAGGCGCCGAGCTTGCGGATCCATGCGAAGTTGTGAACCTTGTTCAACGCCGAGGCACCGGTGCCGAAAAATTGCACGCGCATCTGGTTCCAGCCGCCCGTATCCCACATGGCGGTCCAGTTGGCCGGGCCGCACCCGGTCGCGGGGCATCCATAATCCAGCGGCGTTCCGTACAATTTCGTGATGGTATCGAGACGGTTTGTGGAATTGGAATTCGTGCCTATGGTGATGGTCGTGCGCGTGGAGCCGAACACGTAGGGGTCCACGTTGCGGCCGCCGCCCGTATATCCGCCCTCGAAGTACACGCCACCCACGCTGCTGCCGGAGAGGTAATCGATACCCGTCTGGTAGCAGTTTCCTGCGGCCGTGACGCGGTTGAAGACACCGGCATCGTTGCCGAACGAAGGCCAGAGATCGAACACCAACTCGTAGTTTCCGTACGACTTGTTGGTCATGAGTACGCTACCCGCCCCGTTCGTATTCTGGTTCGCGAACAGGAGCCCGTTCGCGCTGTCGACCAGCCAAATACCGCCGTTCGTTTTGTCGAGGTCGGAGTGGGTGCTGCCGCACCCTTCCCACCAGCCTTTGAGGTTTTTTCCGTTAAAGATCGTCACGAACCCCGAATCATCGGGAACGAACTCGGGACCCGAAAGGGTGTCGGGCAGTCCGCCCGCCAAAACCGGCCCGGAGTTGCAGGCCGCATTCGCCCCCGTCAGCGGGGCACGCGGCTGGGACCAGCCTTGAAACGGCACCGAAACCAGCACTTGCACACACAGCATTCCGACCGTAAAAACCTTCATGGCCTCCCCTTGTCCGGTTTGGAACTGAATATAGGGCTTCCCCGCGCCCAGTGCGCCCGAAAAGCAGGGTTTTAAAGGCGATTCCGGTTGACAGACGCGGTCTTTTCTGCTCCTATTGACCCTCCCCCGACCGTCTCTTTTCGGTCGTTTTTAACGTTCCAAGGAATCTCATGGACAGCTCCAAAATCCGCAACGTTGCCATCATCGCGCACGTTGACCACGGCAAAACCACCCTCGTCGACGGCCTCCTCAAGCAGAGCGGCGCCTTCCGCGAAAATCAGGTGATCAGCGAGCGCGTCATGGACTCCAACGATCAGGAGCGCGAGCGCGGCATTACCATCTTCTCGAAGAATGCCTCGGTCGTCTACTTGGACACCCTGATCAACATCGTCGACACCCCCGGGCACGCCGACTTCGGCGGCCAGGTCGAGCGCGTGCTCGGCACCGTTGACGGCGCGCTCCTCATCGTGGACGCCTTCGAAGGCCCCATGGCGCAGACCCGCTTCGTGACCAAGAAGGCTCTCGAGCTCGGTCTCACCATCGCCGTGGTGATCAACAAGATCGACCGTCCGGGTTGCGAGCCCGCGAAGGCACTCGACAAGGTGTTCGACCTCTTCGTCGACCTTGGCGCCAACGACGAACAGCTCGATTTCAAATACGTCTTCGCCGCCGGCCGCAATGGCACCAGCCGCCGCCGCATGGAAGACGAAGATTCCAACTTCAAGCCGATCTTCGATCTGATCGTCGACACCATCCCCGCGCCGCAGGTGGGCACGGGAGACCTTCCGGTGCTCCAGATCACCAGCCTCGACTTCCAGGAATTCCTGGGCCGCATGGCCGTGGGCCGCATCCGTCAGGGTACGCTTAAAACCAATCAGACCGTCACTCACATCAACGCCCAAGGCGTGCACAAGAAGGTGCGCGTCAGCAAGATCCTGTATCCAGACGGCGTCAAGCTCAAGGAAATCTCCGAAGGCATCGCGGGGCAGATCGTCTGCTTGTGCGGCATTCCCGACTTCACGCTCGGCGACACCATTTCGGGCGAAGAGAACCCGGTCACGATCGAGCGCATCCACGTGGATCCCCCGACGATCGCGATGCGTTTCTGGGTGAACGATTCGCCCTTCTGCGGCATCGACGGCGGCCGCTTCCTCACCGCCAACCACATCGCCGAGCGCCTTGAGCGCGAAGCCGTGTCGGACGTGGCCCTGCATGTCGAAAAGCTCGAAGACGGCGGTTACCGCGTCGCGGGCCGCGGTGTGCTCCACCTCTCGGTGATCATCGAAAAGATGCGTCGCGAAGGCTACGAGTTTACCGTGGGTCGCCCCCGCGTGCTCACCCAACAGATCGACGGCGTCGAACAAGAACCGGTCGAAACCATCACCATCCACGCCCCGCAAGAGTTTGCCGGCATGGTGATCGACGAAATCAATAAGCGCCGCGGCGAAATGCTCGACATGACGCTCGAAGGTGTGATGACGCGCGTGGTGTTCGATATTCCCGCTCGCGGCATCATCGGCTTGCGCACCCGCCTGCTCTCGCTCAGCAAGGGCTACGCGGTGTTCCAGCAGTTGTTCAAGGGCTATGAGCCGATGAAGGGCAACATCGAACAGCGTCCCACCGGCGCCCTCGTTTCGAAGGATCGCGGTTCGGCTGCGGCCTACGCGCTCTGGAAGCTCGAGGATCGCGGCGTGATGTTCATCGGTCACGGCACCGAGGTTTACCCCGGCATGATCGTGGGCGAAAACAACCGCGCCGAAGATCTCGTCATCAACGTGATCAAGGGCAAGCAGCTCACCAACATGCGCACCACCTCCGCGGACGAAGCCACCACGCTGACCCCGCACCGCCAGATGTCGCTCGAGGAATGCCTCGAGTTCATCAACGACGACGAGGCTGTGGAGTGCACGCCCAAGAACATGCGTCTGCGCAAGATCATCCTCGACGAAAACGCCCGTCGTCGTTCCTAAAGGCCGTTCGTAATTGACTCGCAAGGGTTTTTGGATTAGGGCGGTTTCCTTCGGGGGCCGCCCTTTTTCTTTGGTACGATTTTAGACCTACCTGCCACAGAGCGGCGATAATCCTGTTCCTGCATCTTCTGAATTTTATCATTCACGCATGGCTATTCCAGGACCCGTGTTGGGACTAGACTTCGGTGAACGCCGCATCGGAGTCGCACTCTCCGATGCCGAACGCATGATCGCAACCGGGCTGCTCACGATCGACCGTAAAAAAACGCCGGATGCCCTCGCCGCGCTTGGCGACATCATTGCCAAGAAGAAGGTCACGGCCATCGTGATCGGTTATCCGCTGCGCACCGATGGGGTGAAAAAAGCCGGCGCTAAAACCGAAGCCGTCGATGCATTTGTGGAAGAGCTCAAAGTGCGATTCGACCTTCCCGTGCATCTCGAAGACGAAGCCTTTACCAGTTCAATGGCCGCCGAAACCCTGAAGAGCCGCAAACAACCACGCCGCCCCAAAACCCCCAAGGATTGGGCCCGCGACAAGGCGGAGATCGACCGCGTAGCAGCCTGTTTCATTCTACAGGATTGGCTTGATCATGCGGGGGCGGCCCCCTCTCCTCGCGCGAACGGCGGAGGCGCCACGCCATGATGCGCGTTTCTCCTTGCGCCTGGTATTGCTTCGAGGTTGGCGAAGAGCAGGCTTGGCGTGTCGAGGAGCGGGACGATCACACCCTGCTGACCGCATCTGACGGAAGCTGCGCCATTGAAGTCGCCGCGGCCCGCCGCTCGCCGGGCACCGGCAAGGCCGACGAGGACGAAATCGCCGGCATCCATGAACGCTACCTGAAGGATGAAGGCATCCAACCGATGAAGACGGCTCTTGCGGAAAACCCCCACCGCATCGCAGCATACGTGACGCGCGGGCTTGGGTTGGATGAACGCGAGCACATCGTCTGCCATGCCTGGTGGAGCAACTACTGCGCGTTTGTAAAATACCGGGGGCGGCGGGAGCGATCCACTCCGGAACGCATCCGCGCGTTTTACGACCTCGTCGGCTCTCTGCAGCCGTTGGTGGTTGAATAATGCGAACAGCGGACAGCTTACAGCGAACAGCACCAAACCGAAAAACGCTTGAAAAAAAGGGCGATCCCGTAACTTCGTGTTTCTGTCCGCTGTAAGCTGTCCGCTGTAAGCTGTTCCTTTACTGCAACACCCTCAAATTATTGCGGACGAATTTCTGCTGGTCCGCACCCAGGGTTTTTTGGCCGGCCTGGTTGCAGGCATAGGGATACATCAGGTTCGTCACATCCGAGCAGCCGCACGTAGCGGCGGTACCCGTCACACGCAAACAATAGGCCCGTCCGCGCGGAGCCTGAAAAACTTCCTCATGAACCGCCCTTTTGGTCAGAATCGAACAATAGGGTGTTGATGAGAATCCGTCGTCGCGATTGCTTTCATCGTCGTCGAAGCTTCGGTCGGTCTCGGTCGCGCTGGTGTGACGCAAGCCGATAAAATGCCCCATCTCGTGCGCAGCAGTTACGGCCATTTGCGCGGCGGTGCCACCCCGTACGTTAAGTACCAACCGGCTCTCGGGGTTCAGGGCGAGATCAAAGGCCTCACGGGGTGCATAACCCACGACCATGCCTGCGGCGCCTTCACTGCGGATGCTGTCGACCAAATACATGTTGATACCGTCGGATTTCCGCTCTCCCGGAAGCGACACGAAGTCCCCGTTGAAAACCAAGGTCAAGGCTTTACCGGTGGTGTCGACGATTACGGTCGAGGTGTCCACTGTAATGCCATACGCTGCGTAAATCGAACGCAGTTCGGTATGAAATGCCCGTGCAAACGCGGCTTTGGCCGTATTGTTCGAAAGGCCGTACAATCCGCGCACCATCAACAGGCGCACCTTCACGCTCGGCGCACTGGTCGTATCGGCGGCAACGAGGCGCACGCTGTCGGGCAGGCTTGCCGTGCCGCCGTTCGCCGCCCGTAAAAAAGCCAGATAATATTCCGCAGAAGTCTTGGTCGGCGTGAGGGTGAAGGAACGAATGTTCCCACCCGCGGCAACACCTCCAATGTTTCGGACCGGGGTAAAATCTCCGCTCGAATTGCGCGCATAAAACACGATCGAGTCGGTCAGCGCAGTGGTCTTCAGACGCAAACGGTAGTTTTCACCCGGTTGCATGACAAACACCAAGCCGTTGTCGAGCATGGTCGAAGGAAGCGAATCGTTCGCGGCGACGTCGTTTAGAAAGATCCGCCGGGGGGCGACGGTTTTGTTTTTGCCCATGTCCACCAGCGAACCGCACGCAGTGAGCAACAAGCAGGCTGCACCAATCGCGGCGGTCGCCCCAAATTTCAACATCCCGTTCATCCTCGCCCCTCTGCTCTCATGGCCGCCTTCATTTTTTCCCGAATGACGCGCAAAAATCCGTCGTAGCGCCCGTCCTGGAAGTCAGGAAAGGTTCGGCGAACCGGAAGGAACGCACCTTGATAATATCCCAAAATCACGTCTCCCCAAACACCCGCATCAAGGTACAACTTGAGAGGCCCGCGTTTGAAGGACGCAAGCACCAACTTGTCGCTGTCCATGTAGCCGATGTCGAGGTTGCACGTTCGGCGTGCGTCACGGCGGCGACTCTCTTCCAGCGCGCGCGTACGGTGTTTCCATGCCGGCAGATCACGCGGGTTCGCAAACCCCCGAAAGGACACCCACCCACGCCACAGCGGGCCGCCCATTTCCGCAGAGTAGTAGCCTTCGTCTGCGGATGTGCTGAATGCGACGAAAGGACTGCGATAATCGATGGAACCGAATGCCGCTTCAAGGGCCCCTACCAGTTCGGGATCCCACTCGGGAGTCGCCGTAAGCAATGCCAATAGGCATTTGCATGCGGGCGGCGCGTCGCGCTCGGGCTCCGGTGCAGGTAGCAACTCGGGTGTTTGGATATTCATAGAAAGGGGGTGTCGCGCCGGAGTAGAGGGGAAAAGGGTAGTATTTGCAGGGTAATTTTCGTTTCAACGCGTTCCGGCGCGCTCCGGACCAAGCCCTGCGGGCCTGTGGAAGCCCCTCGACCTCGCGCCTTTCTTCGGCGCAAACGCCACCTTAACTCTAACGATGACAGCATCTTGCGCCATAACCGCCGAAGCGGCGTTGCAAGCATATTGCGGAAAGGCCCTGTTCATGCGGGTGAAAACGCTGTCGATCTTCCAAAAACCCCTCGCATCAAAGTGGAGGATGACGTACATTAAGCCAGCCGAAAGGCCGGGACTCGTTCCCGCCACACACAACAAAGGATTCATAATGGCAGACAAAAGCCTTACCCAGAGCGAGATCGTCACCCAGGTTGCCGCCGCTACCGATCTGACCAAGGTCCAGGTTCGCGGTTTCTTCGAAACCCTTTCCAAGCTCGCGTACAAGAACGCCAAGAACGGCTTCACCATCCCCGGCCTGGGCAAGCTCGTGCTCGTGAACCGCAAAGCTCGCGTCGGCCGCAACCCCGCAACGGGCGCGACGATCAAGATCCCGGCGAAGAAGGTCGTGAAGTTCCGCGTGGCCAAGGCCGCCAAGGACGCGATCGCAGGCGCCAAGAAGAAGTAATTCGAATCACCTGCGGGCGTTCTCCGGAACGCCTTCCATGTGATTTCAAAAAAAAGGCGGACCTTTGGGTTCGCCTTTTTTTATCCCCCCATTTTTAAGGCGGGCGGACCTTCGGGTTCGTCTTTTTTTATGCCCGGATTTATCCTCGCATCGATCGGCGAAGATTTATTTCGGAATGTGTGATTGCGGTCACAGTTTCCGCAACGCAAATGCGACCCACGCGCGTATCATGCCGGAATGGAATTTCGAGACATCGACATCCGGGCAGGATTACAGGGTTGGGAGAAGCTGCGGGCGGGTGCGGCGCTTCACCGCGGAGTCCGGATTGCGGCCCCGGTATTTTGGTCCGCGTTCTCCATCTTTGTGGATCCATTGTGGGGTTGCGTCGGATTCACCATTCACGCGACCCTGACATTGCCGCGGCGCGGGCATGCGATCTTATTGCTGCTGGTCGCATATCCCTCGCTGGCACTTTGGTTCGCGGTACGCGAGCCATTTGCCACTCTTCCCGACATCCCGTTCCATCGTGAGTTCCCTGGAATGACGAGGGAAGCCCCGCCGGAGGCCTTCTTAGGCATCGTCGAAGACGTCCCCACTCCTTCTGCACGCGGCTTCAACTTTCTGTTTCGGCCCTTGCCAGTTAAGCCCGACAAAGCGATTCCCTCCGATAACCCGCGCTATCGGGTGAACCTGATCACACGTGGGGATCCTCCGCCTTGGGGTGCACTGATCCGCCTGCGGGGAATCGCGGAACCCGCAAGCCCGGCACTCAACCCGGGACAGCTCGACATGCGTCGCGTGCTGCGCGCGCAGGGTGCGGCGGCGATCCTCGAGGCGGATGATTGGGAAACGCTGCACCCGCCATCGAAATGGAAATCATGGTTGATGCGAACGCGTGCGGCGCTGGACGCGAGCCTGGGACGGCACGTGGCAGGTCCCGCATTGCCGTTGCTCGAAGCATCCCTGCTCAACATCACCGCAAACGTGCCGGATGATACGCGCAACGCCTTTCTGCGCAGCGGCATGCAACACATTCTCGCGATCAGCGGACAGCATATCGGATTGCTACTCGCCTTTCTGCTGTTCGCAGGGCTCGCTGTGCGTCTGCCGCGCAAGGCGGCCTTCGTGCTGGCGGCCTTGCTTACGGCCGCATACATTCCGTTGGTCGGGTCGCCGGTGAGCGTGGTGCGTTCCGGCATTATGTTGGCCTGTCTGCTCCCCGCGCTTTTGCTGGAACGCCCCTCCGGCGGTCTGCACGCCTTTTGCCTCACCGCTTCCATCGATCTGCTGCTTGATCCGCACAACATTCTCAATCTCGGCTTTCAGCTCTCTTATGCCGCGACGCTGGCGTTGATTCTGTGCGCGCGCCCAAGCCAAAAACTTGCCGTGCGTATTCTCCAGATTCCGTCGGGATGGTGGCAGGGTGTGGTGCAGATGTTTCTGCTCAGCGGGTGCGTGTCGCTGTGCACCTATCCCGTGCTGGCGGCCTCCACCCACGCCACCACGCCATGGGGTGTCGTTGGAAACGCATTCACCGTGCCGATCGGCGCGGCCATGCTCGTGGGCGGACTTTGTACCTGGAGTCTCGATTTCATCGGAAGGGCGTTTGGCATATTGCTCTCGGTCCTCCCGCACCATGGGTTCTCCCCTCTTTCTTTCCTCTCCCTGTCTGCACTTTCTGATGCGACTGGCGCGGCAACCGGAGCCTGTGCGCTGGCGCTGGAAGGCTGCGTCTTTTTTCTGGCCAGTCTGCCCGGTGCGCTTCTTCCCATCGCCGATCCTTCGCCGGCGTGGATCGCGGCACTCTGCGCCACCTGCGCCGTTGCGCTTTTAATGCTGCGCGGCGACCGCCCCTTGCTGGCCTGCCTGTGCGTCGCCGTCCTCATCGCAGCCGAAGCATCGCGGCCCGCCTTCGCCCGTCTGGTCGACACCGGACCCGACGGCGCCCGGATCACCTTCCTCGCAGTGGGCCATGGAGATGCGGCCATACTCGAACTTCCGGGTGCGGTGATCGGCATCGACGCCGGTGATTCGCCGCGCATCGCCCGAAATGTGATCATCCCATTTTTACAGGCGCGCGGCATCGCGCATCTCGATCTGCTGCTTATCACCCACCCCGATCGCGACCATTACGGCGGTGCGGCTGCGTTGCTCGAGCGCATCCCCGTAGGCGCCCTGATCGGTCCTCCCCAAACGGCGGAGTCCTCCCCCACCTGGAACTGCCTGAGGGCCACGGCCCGTGCTCAGGAAGTTTCGTGGCATGAAGGTCGAGCGGGCGAACGGGTCTACACCGGAAGGCGGGTCTCCCTGCAAATGCTCGGTCCCGACTCTACCCTCGATGGTGCGGATAAAAACGACCGCTCGCTGGTGGCGTTGTTGCAAACGCCCGGCGGTAGCGTGCTATTCACGGGAGATATCGAACAACCCGGCCAGCAGGCCTTGGCTGCATCATGGCCCCTGTGGCGCGGCGCCTGGCTCAAGGCACCCCACCATGGCAGCGACCGCACCACGGATCCGTGCTTTCTGCGCGACGTTTCACCACCGCGCACGGTCATTTCGTGCGGGAGCCGACGTGGATTTCCCGGTGCGCACACTGTGGCAACCTTGACCGAATCCGGCTCCCACATCGCCATCACCAAATACGCCGGTGCGATAACCTGGAGGTTCGGCAATCACGATGCTCGGGAAAACCGCCACCATCGCCCGCCCCCGGACCAAACCTCAGACGCGCCGGCGGACAAGCCGAACTAAATTTGAGGCCCCGCCATGCATGACCCATTCGAACTGTTTCCCGGAGCCAACCCGGGCCGATTGCGCCGCGTCTTCGAGCGCACCGAAATTCGGCGAGCTCCGCTCACCGGCATCGTGCGGGGCTATCACACCTTGCCCTACTCCCTTGTCGGTCCCGACGATGGGCACGAAGGGCATGTCGCCGAGAGCCCCGAAGAAAAGGTCTCCACGCATTCGGACGGTGCGGGCGGCAGCGTGCTTTTGACCGGAGTGATTTCGGTGAGCCAGCGTTTGGTCATGCCGGTCTCGGCCGACGGAGAAAGCTTCGGAGAGGCCTTTCCCGAAGAAGAGCCTTTCATGGATCCGGCCATGGTCGGCCGGATCTTCTCTTTCGCGGTGGGCAAAGGACGTAACCTGCGCGTGCGCAACGAACACCTGATGATCGAATCCTTCGCAGACTCGGCTGCTCTGGTGTTGGAGCGCGTGCTCGATGATCTGGATCGCAGCGAGACCATCAACCGCGCGGTGATCTGGTGTCCCGAGCCGCGGTTCTACCCGGTGAGTCTCGAGAAGTTCATCTTATCGGTGCTTGAACGAGAATTTCGGTAGGCCAGCGAATTTTTCAGATAGGGCAGACTTTCCTGTGGTAGCCCAAACGAAGTTTTTTACCCAAGTGGTGTGGAAGACCTTGCCCGCGGTGGCGCAAGAATCCGTCAGATCCACATTGATGGAAGCCCGCTCCTCCAGAGAGGAGTGTGCGCGAAAAAACTGGAACGGCTTGAATCGCAAGCCAACGGTTTCAACTTCGCGCACAATACGCAGGGAATCTTTGCCCACGGATTCGAAGCTGATGCCTTCGTCCGGGTCGCGCAGCGCGTATTCCGCATAGCGCAGCGCTGAGATCCAGAGTCTGGGGTACGAGAAGGCAAGAATTTTTTCGCAGATCCAGGCTTCCTCGCCTTTATACACGAAATTCCACTCCGCCAGCAGTGCCTGCCTGGCGGAATCAAGAACGGTGGAAGGATTCCAAGCACGACAGACAACCAGATCGAGACCCACTGAAGGGAAGTTTACAGGACGCCACGAGCTCTTCCCACAATGGTCAAATATTGTTCATATATCAAAATTAGGGCGTTTTTTAGGGGCTACCTGGGGACAAAGCTCAAACGTTTGATATTTTCAAACGATTATTCACACACTTTCGATCGATTTTCTTCTCTCCTTGGGTACTATCTACCGAGACAAGAGGGATTCCATGGTCAGTTCACAAACACCCGCCGTCTCCGTGTTCCAGTTTCTGGACGCGCGGGAATTTCTCCGTCAGGCGTATGACGCGCAGAAGCGCGTGAACAAGGGGTTCTCCCACCGATACATCGCCAAGGCGATGGGCGCCGGCTCTTCCAGCTTTTTCAAGGACGTGCTCAAGGGTCGCACGAGTTTGAACCCCGCTCGTGCGTCGCGCTTTGCCCGGCTGTTCTGCATGCCCGACCGTGATGCGGAATACTTCGAGAGACTCGTGTCGTACACCCAAGCGGGCACGCCTGAAGAGAAGGAGCGCCTGCTTAAATTGCTCACGCGGGGCAAAGGCGCCGGCGAACAGGCGGTACTCGAGGCGTCGCAACACGAATACCTGCAAAAATGGTACTATGCCGCAGTACGCGAATTGCTTGCCGTCACGGATTTTCGGGGCGACCTGGATGCGCTGGCGCAGCACCTCGACCCACCCATCACCTCTGCGGAGGCACGCGACGCCTTGGAGTTGTTGTTGCGTCTGAAACTGATCCGCAAGACTCCGCATGGCCGCTATGAAAAAGTGGCCAAGGTGGTGGTCACCGGCCCCAAAAGCGATCCAGCCAAAACACGCGGGGGCATTCTCGCGAATTTGGATCTCGCACGGCGCGCACTGCACGAGCATCCCGTGGAAACGCGCCCCTTCTCCTACCTTACCGTGAGCGTGTCCCGCGATTCCCTGCATTTCATCCGCGAAAAGCTCCGCGAAGTGCGGCGAGAGATCCTCGAGCATGTCAGCCGCGACGAAAATGTCGACCGTCTCTACCAATTGAACATGCAGCTTTTTCCGATTTCTAAAATTTCAGGATTGTACCCGCCACACGTTCCCGAAGCCAGAAAGGCAAATGCGGGAAAGCGACTGGCCGGTAATTCCCAAAAAGATTGGAGCACCCCTTGAGCCCCGCCAAACGCCTGGTTGCCTTGTCGGCATTCCTGCTGATCTGGATCGGCTGCAACCTGGGAACCCCCACCGGGGGCGGTACAGGTGTGGACGGGTTGTCAGGCACCTTGGTGTCGGCGAACGGAACACCGGTTGCGGGCGCTTGGGTGAAGGTGTATTCTGCGAACGATTCCACGCCAACGCTTGCGAAGGGCGCCGCCGAATCGGCGGAAGGGCTGGCGGCCTCTGCCGTGGTCGAATCCGTACAAACCAGCGCAAACGGTTCGTTCCTGATCCCGAACCTGGCCAGCGGCAGTTACGACATCGTGTCCACTACGGTGCGCGGTGATACCACCCTCTCCTACTTTCTGCAGGGCGTGGTGTTCACCAATCGGCTCGATCTGGGAACCGATACGCTGCGGGTGAGCGGAACTGTAACCATCGACGTGCGAGCGATGGGCGCTCCGCTCATAGGCGCAGTGTGCTTCATCCCGGGGAGCCCTTTCGCAGGGGTCAGCAACGCGGACGGTCTCTGCACCCTGACCCAACTTCCGCCGGGTAGGTTCGATATCGTCCTGACCCGTGCGGGATATCGGATCGGCGTGATGGGTGATCTTCAGGTACTTTCAGGTATCCTGACCCAAGGCGGGCTGCTGAATCTCATCGGCATGGGAAATCCCCCGGCCTCCGCTCCCAACCAGGTCTCGCCCTTATTGGTATCGACCACGACGCCCGTTAGCGGACAACTCAAATGGCGCAAGGTCGCTTCCGCGATGCTGTACCAGGTTCAACTTGCGACGGACGCCAACTTCACGACGATTATTCTGCACGATTCCCTGTTGACCGATACGACCAAGGCTTACGGGCCGCTGGCTGGAGGCGCGCCGTATTACTGGCGCGTTCGGGCCCGAAACACGGTCGGATTCGGACCGTGGTCGAACCGTAGGAAGTTCACGACAGTGGGGACGGCACCAAACGTGACTGCGAAGCTCGTCGCCCATTGGGATTTCGAAGAGGGCTCGGGCACGACCTTGAATGACCGGACCTCCGAGGCACACACCGGAGCCATCACGAACGGCACATGGACCACAGGAATCAAGGGCAGTGGCCTTTCCTTCGACGGTACCTCGAGTCAGGTTCTGGTCCCGTTCAAATCCGACCTGAACCTACGTCAGTTCACGATTTCGGCTTGGTTCAAAACCACACGTACAAACGGACAAGCGTTGGTAACCCGCCAGACTTCGAGCGGGGGTGCACTGCCGTGGAACTATCGCCTTGTGACCACTGAGGCCGCGACCTACGGTTCTTCGGTGGTACCAGCCGCCCATGGACTGATCGACTACAACCCAGCGAACGCATCGTCCATTGGTACGAGTTTTCTCGCGGACGGGGAATGGCACCAATTAACGGGCGTACTGCGCGACACGGTTTTGGAGCTTTATGTCGATGGCGTCTTGGAACAAACAAGCATCCCCGGAATTCTTCCGGATACAACGAGCACGGAACCGTTGCGACTTGGAGCCTCAGCGTTCACCGACGGAGCGCATTTTCAGGGAACGCTCGACGAGATCCGCATTTACAACGGGCCACTGACCACGATCCAAATCGATTCTCTGTATCAAGCTTTCAAACCGATTGCCCTGACCGGCGACACCACCCTGATCGCCAGCCAGGATGCCTACATCGTGGGTTCTGCGCCCGGCATCACCAGCTATATCGCCAATGCCAACGAGAATTATGGAAAAAACCAAACCATGCCGGTAGGCGTTTACGACCGGAACACGGTGGTGCGCACCCTGATCCAATTTCAGATCCCGACCGGGGTGACCTCGGGGAAAATTTCCAAGGCCGTCCTTCGACTTCAAAGTGAGGCTTGGGTCTCTAAAAATGTGCAGCCCGACTCCGTAAAAATTCGCACCCACAAAGTATTGCGCGCTTGGAAGGAAGGCAACGGCAAGGGCGGAACACCGACAACTGCAGCGATCGATGGCGTCACGGCGCTCGAACGCTTTTGGGGTGTTCAGGATGGAAGCGAAGACTGGAATCAGAAGCTTGTGGGTCTTGACGATGTCGATGCGAGTTCGGCCCCTGCAGGCTCGGCCACGCGTGCGCGCGGATACCTGGGATACTGGGGAATTGACCTGACCGACCTTGCCAAGTTCTGGGCGGATTCTCCCTCCCAGAATTTCGGGGTGATTATGGAAGGGGATATCGCCCCCACGGACCAGCTTGTGGAAGACTACCCCTATTTTTACGCCAGGGAATATCCCGGAGCGGATAGCATTAAACCTTCCTTGATTCTCACCGTGGATCCCTGAGGTCGAGAACGCATTTTAAATTATTCGCAGCTAGAATAGCTGCCAACGAAACCAACATTTGGGCAGAGAGAGGCCCTTCGGCGCAAGCCGAGGCCCAGCGGATTCCCGAGAGGGAATCCGCTTTTATTTTTGATTCCCGAAAGGGATTCCACTTTTTTTAAGGCGCCGTCTGAGCCGTGATCAAATGGTTTTGACAAACACGCGCGAATTGCGCGTCGGGTTCCAGGTCTTCCGCCGCGCTGCCGGCAAGGCCGTCACCGGCGCTTCCTTGAACCCCATGCGCATAAAGAAATCGCTGGTCTGCGTGGTCAACAGGAACACCTGCTTCACGCCCGCCTTGCGCGCGCGCTGAACCAGGTAGTTCACGATTTTACCGCCCGTACCCCGCCCCGCATAAGCCGGATCAACCACGAGTGCCAGCAACTCTGCAGCGCCGGGACCGATGGGTTTCAACGCTCCGCATCCGTGCAGCACGTCGTCCACCTTGTAGACCGTATAATGATCCAGATCGCCTGCGAGATCCTCGGCGGTGCGCTGGATTAAAACGCCGTCGTCCACATAAGGCTGCATGATGCGCAGAATTTCGGGAATGTCGGAAACCTCGGCAGGATGGACATGATCGTATGCGTCGAGGTAGAACATCGTCCCCTGCCCCGCGCTGCTGAACACTTCCTGCAGCAAGATACCGTCCCGCGCGCCGCCCACCACGTGCACGCGCTCTACGCCGCCTTCCAGCGCCTGCATCGCGAGCGCGATCAATTCCCGTGCCTCAGGCTTCAGCGCTTTGGGGAACTCCTTGAGGAGAGCTTCACCCTCTTTGCGGTCGAGGTTCGAGAACTGCCCCGAACGCATCTCCTCCGGTTCGGCGAAACGACAGCCCGGGACCACCGGAATGCCCGCCTGCTCGCCTACGAAAAACAGTTTGGTCGCCTGCATCGCCCGAGCCACGGCCACAGCGAGCTCGCTGCTGTTCAGGTTGTAGTCCTGACCCACGCTGTTCCAACCGATGTTCGAGACGATGGGAATCAGCCCGTCGTCGAGCATGCCGCGCATCAGGTCGGTGTTGATCTTTTCGACTCGTCCCGTATGCTGATAATCAACGCCGCCCACCACGCCCACGGCACGCGCCCGCACCCAGTTGCCCACGACGCCGTGCGCGGCGTTTTCGGACAACAGTGAAAGCAAGGCGTTCGCGATGTTCGAAGCGCCCAACTTGACCAGCGGCATCGCTTCGGATGAAGTCACCCGCACACCGCCGACGGCGCGCGTCTTCTCGCCGTACTTTGCGAGCACTGCGTCGATCGAGGTCTTCGCGCCCGGTACAAGGATAACGCGAATGCCGGTTTCGTGCAGCAGCACGATGTCGCGCACCAAAAGCGGAAACAACGGCCGGTTCATGAGGGCGTCGTCGATCTTGATCACGAACACCTGGTCGTGATACCTCCGCAAATACCCGAACACCTCGCGGATGGCTTGGATCGAACCTTCGGGCCGAGTGCTCGAATGCATCGGGGTTTTATCAACCGCAATCGGGGCCTTGGCCTTTGCTGTTTTTTTCACAGATTTTTTTCCCGAATTTTTAACCATTTGCGGAACCCCCGTTTACGCCCGTCTCCGAATGGAAGGCCGGTTGCGGTGCAAGTTGCGGTGTAAGCTGCATCGCACTAAGCAGCGGGTCGGAAGCGGCGTGCGTCTCCCCGCCGGCGACATACCGTAAAAATGCCAGATGATAGGCGAGCACCGGTCCCAGAGCACCGTGATCCGGTTTTGCCAACTCCGCCGGCCACTCGGCAAACGCACCTAGAGAGTACACTGCCGCATCAGGAGCCAATCCCAACTGAGCCGGGTGAAAGTATACCGTGCGGATCGTCCCGCCGGGCAGCACTTCCCACACCTCGGTCTCTTTGTGCAAGACCAGATCGGGCGTGCCGTGATTTCCCAGAATAATCTTGGCCGTTCTGCCCCGCCGCGCGAAATGATCGGCCATCCGTTCGGCGTAATGCCGATGCGAAATACCCAAAACGATCGGCTTGTCGGCCCACGGGTTCAAAAGTTTTTCGGCGGTATGCAAACAGGACCGAAACCCGAGCTCACCCCGGGTCTTCCGAAGGTTCCGGAGATCGGGAACCAGATCGTTCGATTCCACCACGCACAGCGCGGCCGGTGCATGCGGTGCATCGCAGCAACCCGCTTTGTGCAACACCGCAAGCAGCGCCCAGGTGGCGTCCCAAGAGGCCCGATTGTGCGAAAGCACCGGCTCGCTGCGCACCACTCCCACGGGAAGGCCATCCGCAGCCAACAACGCCGCCGCCAACAGGGAGCCATACCCTCCCTTGCGGGGGGTATCCGAAGCGAGATTTAACGTAAACCCGCCGGAGGGCAGTTTGGGGACGGCCGCAGGTTGGCGAGCCAGAAAGGTGTCCATCAGGCCGTCGAGCTCATCGACACTCAATTCCTTGATCCGCAAAGCCTGCAAGAACGCCCCGGCCTGCGAATCGGCGAAAGCGCCGGTCAGGAGAAGCGAAAAGGCATCGGCGGCTTCGACCCGGTCCATCGACTTGAGCAAGGTGCGACCCTTGCCCACTTTCCGAACGAAATTTGCAACACGTACGGCAGGTTCCGCGACGGAAGGAACGGCGGAACCCGTGGAAACCACGGAAGGTGCGGGAATCAGGGGATCTGAGGTCGTCATGGGATGTAACTTAAAACTAATAGAAAAGGGATCCCCCCTTTCGGAGCCGCGCCATGGACAGGTCTCCCCTGCACCCGCATCACAGTGCGTTTCAGCGCAAGACCTTCCTAATCGCCCTCACCGTCATCACGGTGGGCTTTTTGTACGTCATACGCGATTTCGTGCTCATCCTTTTTCTTGCGGCGGTATTCGCGGGCCTTTCCAATCCGCTCTTCGTCTGGTTAACCCGCAAATTCCGGTACCGTACCGTCGCGGCCGCGGCGACCATCCTGCTCATCCTAATCGTACTGGTGTTGCCGCTCGCCGCCATCATTACGGCCGCATATCAACAGGCGGCGGACTTCATCTCCACCGGCGGACACTTGCGCGTGTTCGCCTATGCCGATGAATTCAGTCGCAACATTAAACGCATTCTCCCCCCGGGCCTGAATCACCTTTATCCCGGACCCGAAAAGGTCGCCGGGTACGGTGAGCGCACCCTCGCCTGGCTGGGAAGCCATGCTGCCGAGAGCGCCGCCGCCGTGGCGGGCATGCTCGCCAAGCTGACGCTGATGTTCCTGTTCATGTTTTACTTCTATCTCGACGGCCCGCGCATGCTGGAGCGCATCGTCCGCCTTTCTCCCCTTCCAGACGCCTACGAAAAGGCGCTCTTCCAACGCTTTCTCACGGTGGGCCGGGGAGCGTTCATGGGCATCTTCGTGGTGGGCGCGATCCAGGGTTTTCTCACCGGATTGCTTTTCTGGTCCACTGGCGTTCCCTCCCCGACCTTTCTCGGCGTGATCACCATGTTAGCCTCAGTCATTCCGGCATTCGGCGCGGGCCTCGTATGGGCTCCGGCTGCGCTTTTTCTGCTATTCAGCGGCCACACTACGGCCGGCATCATCGTGGTGCTCGTGGGCACGTTCGTAATCTCGACCATCGACAACCTGCTCCGCCCTCTGGTGGTGGGCAAAAGCATTCAGATGCACGACATCATGGTGCTGGTCTCCACACTCGGAGGGCTTATGGTGTTTGGGTTTTCTGGATTCATCATCGGCCCGATTCTCGCCGCATTGTTCCTTAGCGCCTGGTCGATTTTCGAGGAGATGTTCTCCAAAGAACTCGAACACAATCGCGATCCCGAAGACACGACGGGAATTTGAAACGCGATCGAGGAACGGTCTTCCTTTGTAATGCGTAATTTTCTCTCTCGAATGAAACTCTTCGCCCTTTCCGATCCGCATCTCTCGTTCGGCGTTCCGAACAAATCCATGGACCGCTTCGGCACTGAATGGATCCGCCATCCCGAAAAGATCGAAGCCGCCTGGCGCGCTGTCGTGGGCCCGCGCGATGTGGTGGCCGTGCCGGGTGACATCAGTTGGGGGAAAAAACTTCCCGACGTGATGCCCGACCTCGAATGGCTGCACGCACTCCCGGGCATCAAGGTGATTTTGCGCGGCAACCACGATTTCTGGTGGCCGACCAATGCCGTGCTGGAACGCGAACTGCCGATTTCATTGCGCTTCGTGCACAACAATCATGTGAAGGTCGGTCCCTATGTTTTCTTCGGTGCGCGCCTCTGGGACACAACGGAGTATTCCCTCTTCGACCTGATTGCCTGGGACCCGAACAAGGGGCCGATTCCCGGTATGAACGGTGCGATGCCGGGGACCGACACGAAAAAGCAGGAAGAGATTTACGACCACGAGCTGCATCGCCTGAAGATGAGTGCGGCGGGTCTACCCGAGGGTCTGCGTATCGGGTTGACGCACTATCCCCCGCTCGACCATTTACTCACGCCTTCGCGAGTATCCGGCATCATGGAAACGGCAGGCGCGGCGCACGTACTTTTCGGCCACCTGCATTCGTTGAAAGCGGAGTGGAATGGAAAAGCGTTCGGGAAGTTAAACGAAGTGGAGTACCACCTCACCTCGTGCGACTATCTCGACTTCAAGCCGAAGTTGATTGCCGAGGTGTGACGGTCGCTACCGTGGCGCGCGCCAACAAATCCGCGGCGATTTCATCGAGTAGCGGCCAGCCTTTGTCGAGCAGACGCACGCACCCGTCCTCCCGCTTCAGATAGTCCGCCGATTCGAAGCGCGCGAACACCGCATCGTCCCAGGTCGCACCGAAAGCGCGTTCCACCTCTACGAGGGAAAAGCCGCGCGCCTGACGCAGCCCCAATGATACCGCCTCGGTGAGGCGGGCGGTCTCATCCAGATCGTCCCATTCGCGCGCGGCGTCGGGAAATCCCGCGTCACCCCATGCGAGATATTCTTCCAGCTGACGCGGGTTCATCCAGCGGCGGTTGCCGTCGAAGCCGTGCGCGCCGGGGCCGAAGGCCAGCCATGCCGCACCGTTCCAATACCCTTGGTTGTGGCGGCATTCCTGCCCGGCGCGCGCGAAGTTGGAGACCTCGTAGCGCCTCAAACCCTGCTGCGCCAACAGCGCGACACCGCCCTCATACATCTCCTGGTAGAGATCGCCCTCAGGCAACACGAGTCGCCCGGCCTTGTGGAGTTCATCGAATTTGGTGCCTTCTTCGATGGTGAGGCCGTAAAAGGAAATGTGATCGGGGTTGTAACGCAGCAAACGTTCGAGATTGGAGAAGAAGCGCTCGGGCGTTTGGCCCGGTAGGCCGAAAATGAGATCAGCACTATAACGGAGACCGCTGGAGGAGGCTTCGGAGGAAAGCAGTTCGAGCGCGGCCTCGGCGGTTTCGGGCGTGTGCACGCGGCCCAGCAAGGTGAGCTCGTCTTGATGGAAGCTCTGCACGCCCACGCTGACGCGATGAAATCCGAGTTTACGCCAGGTCTGGAGCTTGTCGTGCGTGAGGCTGCTGGGATTAGCCTCGAGCGTCATCTCGTCGACTGAGGAGAGATCGAAATGTTCGCGCAGCTTGTCGAGTAATTGTTCGAGATACCGTGTGGGCACCACCGAGGGCGTGCCGCCACCAAAAAAGATCGTGGAGACCTTCGCGCCGGCGAACGGGCCCCGTCCAGCGAACCCTGCGTGTTCTATTTCCCGTAGCGCGACATCCAGCCATTTTTTTTGCGTGACGGCGGGCGATTCCCAGCTAGCGAAGTCGCAGTAATGGCACTTTTTTTCGCAAAAGGGGACGTGGATGTAAAGCTGGAGGGGGCGCACGGAGTAAAGATAGCTGCCGCGCGAGGATCTATTTACGCGCCAATACGTAGATGCCCGCAAGAATGAGAATACCGCCGAATCCGGTACGCAGCGTGAGGGATTCCCGGAGGATCAAGGCAGCGAGCAGAATCGAAACCACGAGACTTCCCTTATCGATCAACGCGACGGTGGAAACCTGTCCCAACTTCAGCGCCCGGTAGTAGAATATCCAGGAAAGGAAGGTCGTCCCTGCGGACAGCGCCAGCCACAGCGTGTTGAAACCGTTCAGATCCTTGAGGGATTTTGCGGGCACCATGAAGAATGCGAAGGCCAAGGCCACCAAAGCCACGAACAGCGTGCGGACGACCATGCCGAGATCGGCCGGGATTCCGGCGAGCCCCTTTTTGGCGATGACTGCCGTCACCCCCGCAAAGAAGGCGGAAAGCAGTGCATCCAGAATCCAGGTTGGCATGGCCGGAAAGTGCAAAATAAAAGCGGGGACGGATCGCTCCGCCCCCGCCCCCCTTTTCAACTCATACAACTCTTATAACTCTTACAACTCATCAACTCTTACAACACTTTCGACACCAGCAAACTGGACATGATCAAACGAATCGCAATGTTTAAAACGTTGCGCGTCGGCGTTGTCATGTTAGTCGGCCTGGTTGCGCAAGAAGGCCGGCGTTTCGTAATCGATGTCCGGTTCCGCATCCGATTTGGGATTGCCGAACAGGCCCGAGAACAAGGTGTTCGGACGGGCTGTAGCGGCCTCCTGGAGCGCCGGACGCTCTTCGGGCACACGCGGGGCGGGCACGAAGGCCGGGCGCGCCGTCGGACGGGCGCCGAAGGGCACCTTGCCGGGCTGCGCGATGGGACCATCCTCAAGCCGCGAGCGGCTTTCGGGCACCAGCGGTAAGAACGATTTTTCGGAGATCTCCGAGGAACCGGTTTCCGAGTCGGTGGCCAGAGGAGCGGCGGTGGGCATCGGAGCAAGAGGAGCGAGGGGTGCCATCGGTGCGATGATCGGTGCCGGACGCATTTCGGGCTGGGGATACATGGGCGCGCGGCGGTAAGGTTCGTGCGCCTGGCGCGACTTGGCGACTGAGCTGCCGCCGAAGCCGGTCGCGATCACCGTGACGGCGATCTCGTCCTTCATGTCGGGGCTGAATACGAAGCCCGTGATGATGTTCGCCTGCGTTTCCTTGCCGAGCTCTTCCATGAGGTAGTTCATCGCCTCGTCGACTTCGGCCATGGTCATGTCTTCGCTGCCGATGACGTTGACCAGCACGCCGGTCGCGCCCGCGATGCTGATATTGTCCAGCAGCGGCGAGTGGATCGCGCGGTCGGCGGCGATGCGTGCCTTGTTCTCACCCGAGGCGCGTCCCGTGCCCATTAGAGCGTCGCCGCCCTGGGCCATGATGGTGCGCACGTCGGCGAAGTCGGCGTTGACCTCGCCATGGCCGAGGATGATCTCCGAGATGCCGCGCGTGGCGGAGCTGAGCACTTCGTCGGCCATCTTAAAGGCCTGCTTCATCGGCGTGTTCTTCTCCACCACCGAAAGCAGCTTCTGGTTGGGAACCACGATCACCGTATCGGCGGCGCGGCGCAAGGCCTCAAGGCCTGTCTGGGCGTTGCTGTCGCGCTTGAAGCCTTCCCACTGGAAGGGCTTGGTGACCACGGCCACCGTGAGGATGCCCATGGAGCGTGCGAGTTCGGCCACCACGGGCGCGGCGCCCGTGCCGGTTCCCCCGCCCATGCCGGCGGCGATGAACACCATGTCGGCGCCCTCGAGATGCTCGCGCAGACGCTCGGTGTCCTCCTCCATCGACAGCATGCCCGTTTGCGGGTTCGCACCCGCACCCAGACCCTTGGTCAGCTTGGCGCCGATCTGAATCTTGAGCTCGGAAAGGTTGCGCTGCAGCGCCACCGCATCGGTATTCAGCGCGATGAACTCAACGCCCTGCAGGCCGCTTTCAATCATGCGGTTCACAGCGTTGCCGCCCGCGCCGCCGACGCCGATCACCTTGAGGCGGGCGACGGATTTTTCCTTGTGATCGAGTTCAAACATCATGAGTCGCTCCTTGTGAGGAAGTTGAGTTGAGAGGGTAGGAAGGGTTGGACAGATTGAATCAGGGGGTGCACACAGTCGTGAGGATCTTCATCAAACGTACCTTTTGAACCATTCGAAGGCCTTGTTCCAAAGGTCTCCGAGACGGCCCTTGGCGGGGCTTGCGGAATCGTCCTTGCCTTCGGCGCGCCGCAGCAGGCCGTACTGGATCAGACCCACGCCGGTTGCATGCGCGGGCGAAGAGGCGGCGTCCACCAGGCCGGTGAAGCCCTTGGGCGAGGCCACCTTGACGGGCATGCCGAACACCTGCTCGGCCAACTCAGCCGCGCCGTGCAACTGCGAGCAGCCGCCGGTGAGAATGATGCCCGCACCGAGGGTGTCGAGGTAGTGGTTCTTCTGCAGTTCGCGGAGCGCCAGCGTAAAAATCTCACGCATGCGCGGTTCGATGATGGAGGCCAACACGGCGCGGCTCACCTCGCGGTTTTCGCGCCCACCCACACCCGGGACGGGAATGTATTCGCCGTCGGCGGGCCCGCCGCGCAGGCAGGTTCCGAACGCGCGCTTGATCTCTTCGGCGCGCTCCAGCGGGGTGCGGATGCCGATGGCGAGGTCGTTGGTTACGTTGCGGCCGCCGAGGCCGATGCTGGCCGTGTGACGCACGCTGTCTTCAACGAACACAATGATGTCGGTGGTGCCGCCACCGATGTCGATCACGGCACAGCCGAGCTCGCGCTCGTCGTCTTCCAGCACCGCGTACGAAGAGGCGAGCGGTTCGAGCACAATGTCGGCCACGCGCAGTCCGGCTTTTTCAACGCTCTTCTGGAGGTTCTGTACCGAGGTGATGGCTCCGGTGACGATGTGCACGTCGCCTTCGAGGCGCACGCCCGACATACCCACCGGATCTTTGATGCCGGGCTGTTCATCGACCACGAAGTCTTGCGGAATCACATGCAGCATCTCCCGGTCGAGCGGGATAGCCACAGCGCGGGCGGCTTCGATCACGCGTTCCACGTCGGGCCGGGTGATTTCATTGTCGGAACGCGACACCGCGATCACACCGCGGCTGTTGATCGACTTGATGTGATCGCCTGCGATACCGACGTAGACGGAGCCCACGTCGACGCCCGCCATGAGTTCCGCCTCCTCCACCGCCTTCTGGATGGACTTCACGGTTTTGTCGATGTTGATCACCACGCCCTTGCGCAAGCCGTCGCTCGGGCTCGAGCCGACGCCGACGATCTTGAGACTGCCGTCTGCAGCGACTTCGCCTATGATGACGCCGATCTTGGTGGTACCGATGTCCAAACCCACGATGGGACTACCCATGACCTAACCTCCGCTCCGAAATCGTTTGATGCCCAACACCCGCACGGTCAACGCACATAGGCGTAACCCTCGACCCGCAAATCCACAGTGGCGCCTCCGGCCCAGTTGCCCTGCTCGCGCCGAAGCAATTCACCCAGATACGCGAGCGAGCCGTCGCCGTTCGCCATGCAATCCACGCGCAACCGCACGCGGCCGTCGCGCCAGTAAACATCCGCTTCGCCGTTGCCGCGCGGCGAGAGCTGCGAGAATCCCGCGAAGAGATCAGGATGCCGCGCCCGCACGCCGGCCAGCCAAGAGGCGGCGGAACGTTCGACGCGTGGAGCCAAGGCGCCCCCTTCGAGCACCGGCACGTCTTCGGGACTGCGTGAAGAAAGCGGCATCCAGTCGCCCGTCGGCGTCAGGCCGCGCCATCCATGGGCGGTATTGCGCATGGCCACCACATCCGACTCGCGCACGCTCACCCGCAGACGGCCGCCGGGCAAATACCGGACGCTGGCCGACTCCACGCCGGGCAGGTGCAGCAGGTTTTTACGCGCCGCGCGAAAGGGGATTTCAAAGGCACGTTGACCGACCTCGAGGCCGGCTTTTTTCAGCAGTACGTCGGCCGGCCAATGATGGTTGCCGGTCACTTCGAGGCGCGACACGGTGAGCAGGTCGCCGTTGAGGCAGGCGCGCGTAACCGGCACCAGCGCCAGCAGGCCCGCAGCGAACAGGATGGAAGCCAGCACCGCCTTGCGTCCGCGTGGCATGCGGGGCCGCGGCAAAAGCCGGGGAATGTTTCGAAGGAGCGCTGCGCCGGGTTTCAGCGTGGTGCGGCGACGACGGTTCTGTTTTTTCGCGCTGAAAAACTTCATGCGATGGCCTCCAGAATGGCGGGCGCGAGTGCGCCCACATCTCCCGCGCCCATGGTCAGGCATACATCCCCATCGCGCAAGGTTGCGGCAATGGTTTCGGCGACGGTCATGCCGGCTCGAACCGAATCATTCGACAAAAAACGTGCTTCCATGTGTCCGAGACGTGCGGCCTCGTCGGTAATCAGGGAGCCTTCGACTCCCGGCAGCGGCGTTTCACGCGCTGCATAGACGGGGAGTACGAACAGGAGATCGCATCCCAAAAAGGCACATGCGAATTCGGAGGCGAGTTGGCGGGTGCGCGAATACAGATGGGGCTGGAACACGACGACGAGCCGTCCGGCGTGTGCGGCGGCGAGGGGGCGTGCCGCACGAATCGCGGCGGCCGATTCCGCAGGATGATGGGCGTAGTCGTCGATCACGGTGATCCCGTGACGACGGCCGATGGTCTCGAGGCGACGGCGCATGCCGGGAAACCGCGCAAGTCCCGTGGCGACGGCCGAAAAGGCCACCCCTTCCTCCAGCGCCAAGGCTGCGGCAGCGAGCGCGTTGGATACATTATGTTCGCCAAAGACGCCCAGCGTAACGACACCGAGATTTTCGCCGCGGACCCACAACGTAAACGAGGCGCCCTCCGGACCGGTCGCAAGGTCGCGTGCCTGGTAGTCGCCGGCAGTCAGACCGAAGGTACGGATCCGGCAGGTGAGGCGGTCGGCGATGCGACGCAAACCCGCGTCATCGGCGTTCAACAATGCAGTACCATGAAACGGCAGACAGTTCAGAAATTCCATGAAGGCGTCTTCGATGGCCGCCATGGAACCGTAATACTCCAGATGGTCGGCATCGACGTTGGTCACAACCGCCGACACGGGACGCAGCGCGTGAAAGGCGCGATCGTATTCGTCCGCTTCCACCGCGAAAAATTCGCCTTTCCCGGCATGCCCGGGCTCTCCACCTTTCCACGCTGCTCCCACGGCCCATCCGGGATCGGTCTTGGCGGCTTGGAGAATATGGATCAGCATTCCCGTGGTGGTGCTTTTGCCGTGTGTTCCGGCAACAGCCAGTCCATGGTGGCGGGCAAGAACCTTTCCGAGCAGTTCGGCCCGACGCACCACGGGAATGTTGCGTTCGCGCGCGGCCAACAATTCGGGATTCTCTCCACCGACAGCAGCGGTAAAAACCAGGGCGTCGCAATCGGCGGCGACATTTTCCGCCGCGTGCCCTTGGAGCACGGGGATGCCTTGCGCACGGAGCGCGTCTTGCGTCGGACCTTCGGCGCGATCGGAACCGCGGACGGCAAATCCGTTCCCGTGCAACACCATCGCCAAGGCGCTCATGCCCGAGCCGCCGATGCCGGTGAAATGCAAATGACGCAAGCGTGCGGAGGGCTTCATGCGCGCCCCCTCTCCGGCCGGAAGGGACGCAGCGGTGATGTGCGACGTGCCGCGCGCCAGACCAGCGGCGGGGGCGGTTCCACGGGCACCGCGGAGGTTTCGCTGATGTTCAGCAAGATGCCCATGGCCAACAGATTGACGATCAACGAAGTGCCGCCGTACGAAACGAAGGGCAAGGGTTGACCGGTAGTCGGAAAGAATTTGACGCACACTCCCACATGCACCATCACGCTGATCGCGATGGAAACCGAGATGCCCGCCGCCAACAACGACCCGAAGCCGTCGGGGCAGGAGCGCGCCACGCGCAAACCGCGCCATACCACGAGACCGAAGAGGCAGAGGACTCCCAGAGTTCCGATAAATCCCAACTCTTCTCCGAGAATCGCGAATACCGTGTCCGTAAACGGCATCGGCAAATAGCCGAGCTTTTGTGTTCCTTCTCCAAGACCCGTGCCGATCAAACCGCCGCTGCCCAAGCTGATGAGGGCGTGTTGGCTTTGATGCGAGCCTCCGGTGTTCGCGGAGGGATCGAAAAAGGCGGCGATACGTTTCTGACTATGTGAACTCGTCATCAGCAAAAGCAGGATCAGGGGCAGAATTGCGGCCGATACGAGGAGTAAATGTTTCACACGTGAGCCGGCGGCGAATACCATTGCCACGGTGATGCCGCAGAGCATGAGCACCATGCTGTAATTGGGCTGCAAAACGATGAGCGCCATCATAACGCCCGGAACGATCAGCGAAGGAATGAGCCCTTTTCCGAGGTAGGGCATATTGGCGGCCTTCTCGGTAAGGCGCCGTGCAAGAAAGATGATGAGGAACAGCTTTCCGAATTCGGAAGGTTGGATTCCGAAAACCCACCGGCTCGCTCCATTGATACGACCGACACCCGTCACAACGATGTAGAGCAACATGCACAAAATGACCGCCAACAATGGCCACGCCATCCGCTCCCAGAACTTGTACGGCACGCTCATGCCGACCAGCAAGGCGATCATGCCGACCACGAGCTTCTTGAAATGCTGCTGCAGGTAGAAGGACTCGGGCAGCCCTTTTCCGACCGCAAGCGCCGCCGAGGAGCTGTAGATCAGCACCAGGCCGAGGCCCACAAGGGCGAGCACGCCCATGCAGAGCGCCACGTCGAATTTGAGTCCCTTGCGTGCCACTAGGAATCCTGTTCCGTTCCGATGCGTGCGCCCGAGCGCAGCGATTCGCGGAGTTTTTCACAAACGCGCTCGAGATGCATGCCGCGCGATCCCTTTACGAGAACGACATCCCCTTGAGCGACCGTACCGGAAAGGTCGGCCATCATCAGATCGAAATCGGCATAGTGATGCGCCGAACGACGCGGCAGGCCCTTGGCACGGGCTGCCTGATTGAGGTGCCGGCTGAGAGTGCCGAAGGTGAACAATTCATCTACACCCATTTCGGCGAGGTAATGACCGATTTCGGTGTGGAGGCGCGCTGCTTCGGGACCGAGTTCCAGCATATCCCCCAGCACCGCAATGCGACGGCCGTGGGTATGGATCCCATGCCCCGTTTCGAGCGCGGCCAAGGTGGCGAGGCCCGACCGCATCGAGGAAGGATTCGCGTTGTAGCAGTCGTCGAGAACCGTGACACCATGTACGCGGCGCACTTGCATGCGGAACTTGGGCGGCGTGAAAGAAGACAGGGCGGCCGCGATGGACGACTTGGGAATGCGCAGGTGCAAGCCCACGGCCACCGCCGCAAGAGCGTTGTACACGTTGTGCAGGCCCGGCATGGGAAGGTGAAAGGCCGTACGGCCGATGCGGAACGAAGCGCAGCCGTCGGGACCCAGACGCAGATCGTCGGGACGGATTTGCCCGCGCTGAATGCCGAAGGTGACCAGTCGCACCTTGGAGGGCGGCCGGAAGTCGCACAGCATGGGGTCGTCGACGTTCAGGAACAAGGTTCCGCGCCCGCCCGGAAAGCCGCCGATGATGGAGAGTTTCTCGTCGCGAATCGCCTCGCGGGTGCCCATGCCTTCGAGGTGCGCCAAGCCGATGTTGGTCACCACGGCAAGTCCGGGTTGCGCAGTCTCACTGAGAGAGCGGATTTCACCGGGGTTGCTCATGCCCATTTCCAGCACCGCATAGCGATGGGCCGAACGAAGACCGAACAATGTCAGTGGGAGACCGACGTGGTTGTTGAAATTGCCTTCCGTCGCCAACACCTTACCGGCGCGGCGTAAAACTGCGGCGATCATGTCCTTGGTGGTGGTCTTACCGTTGCTTCCCGTGATCGCGACCTTGGGAATACGGAAACGCTCCGCATAGGATTTCGCGAGGGCGGTCAGGGCTGCCTGGGTGTCCCCCACGGGCACGTAAACGCGTGCGGGCCGCCCGTTTTGATCCAACCATTCTTTTTCCACCACGGCGGCTTCCCCCCCCTTTTGAAACGCTTGCTCCACATACGCATGCCCATCGAATTGCTCTCCGCGGAGAGCCCAGAACACGCCGCCGGGCTTCATCGCGCGCGTGTCTGTGCAAATTTCCACCCGGCGGCGCGGCAGGCGTTCGCCCTTGGCGACGCCAACGACCGGCGCACCGATCAAGGCCGCCATCTGTCGCAGGTTCAGCTCCATGCCGGCGCCTCCCAACCTGTCTTTGCAGCCGTCTCCGCGCTCGTCCCCGTCCGTGTCGCCATATAGGCCGCAATCTCTTCCTGATCGCGGAAATGGATTTTACCGGTGGAGAGGATCTGATAGTCTTCGTGTCCCTTGCCCGCGATGAGGATGCAGTCTCCGTCCGTCAGTTGTGCGAGTCCGTCGCGGATGGCCGCGCGCCGATCGGCAACCACGCGTGCGGCGGACGGATCGCGCATGCCTGCCTGAATGGCGGCCAGAATAGCGCCAGGATCTTCGCTCCGCGGATTATCGCTGGTGAGGATCACTCTGTCGGCGAGGCGCTCGGCGATTTCGCCCATGATCGCGCGCTTGCCGCGATCGCGATCGCCGCCGCATCCGAACACCACCTGCAGTTTGCCCGGCGTCAATGGGCGCAGGCTTGCGAGCACGCGCTCCAACGCATCGGGAGTGTGGGCGTAATCCACCACGGCGAAGGCGCTCTTGCCTCCTGAAAGGGACGGCAGACGAAAGACTTCATTACGCCCGGGAACCGAAATCTCCGCGATGCCGCGGGCGATCAACTCGGGACGCATACCCAGCGAAAGTCCAAACGCCGCGGCGGCGAGCAGGTTTTCAACATTCAAGTTGCCCACCAAGCGAGAACGCAAGGTGAACTCGGTCCCGCGGTAGGCCAACGTGAGTTCGGTTCCGCCGAGGGCGAGCTTCGCCTCACGCAACACCAGGTCCGCTTCGGCGCCCTCGGGCGTTTCTCCGCGCGAGAAAGTAAAGCGTGCGCCGGTCCATTCCGACAAGAGTCGGACACCGTAAGGGCTATCCAGATTGACAATGCCCACGCCGTCTTCGAGCAGGTATTCCGTGAACAACTTTTTCTTGGCGGCGAAATAATCTTCGAAGTCCGCGTGAAAATCGAGGTGGTCCTGCGTAAGGTTGGAAAACAGCGCGCGCCGGAACTTCACGCCGCGTATGCGATCCTGGCTGAGAGCGTGCGAGGAAACTTCCATCGCCACCGAGTCGCAGCCGGCCGCGACGCCGCGGGCCAACAATCCGTAGAAAGACTCGGTCGAAGGCGTGGTCAAGGTCGAGTCGAGGATTTCATCCCCGATCTGATAGCGGATGGTCCCGAGTGAAATCACTCCGCGCCCCGCAGCGCGCAGAATCGCCGACATCAGGAGCACAGTGGTCGATTTTCCGTTGGTGCCTGTGATTCCGTAAAATTGAAGGGCGCGCGAAGGAAAACCGTTCCAGGCGTCGTACAACGGCCCGGTATAGGCACGCAGGCTGGAAATCCGCAACACGGGCACATTGTGCTGCGATGCTGAGGAATTCGTGGCTTCGGTGGACTCGAGCAGAACCACGGCGGCGCCGCGGCGCGCGGCTTCGGCGGCATAAGCCGCGCCATCAAGCTTTGCACCTTGCAACGCGAGAAAGGCGTCACCCGGCATCACCTCACGGGAATCCGTTTTCAATCCCGTCACGGAAATGTCCGTAAAGTCGGAATCGACTGGAATTCCGGCGGCGTTAAATAAGGCCTTCAGGGATTGCGCGCTCATCCGGCCCATCCGAGTTTCAATCGCGCATGATCGCCGCGACGCAAGGGCGCTCCGGGCTCCGGGAATTGTTCCTGCACGCGCCCTTCGCCGGAGTATTCCACTTCGACACCCAGCGCGCGCAGGCGCATCAGCGCATCGCGCAAGGCGGAATTCCGCAGGTCGGGCATTTCGCCGCGCGCGGCGCGCCTACCCGAAGCGGTCCCCACGGATGCGGTGGCGGTGGCGGAACCGGTCTGGCTGAACTTTTCCGTTTCAGAGGGAGAACGACCCGGCATATGGAAGGAGGCCATCTGCACATCGGGATGCGCACCTGCCCCACCCTTTTCCGTTTTCTTTTCGGTTTTCTTATCAGTCTCAGCCCGAGCGGATCTCAAGGATGCATCCCTGGATTTCGGATCGAGGTGCCCTGCCGACGCGTCTTCATTGCGAGACTCCGTGCCGGCCGTCACCGTGGCCGGGGGTGCGCCCCAATTGCCGCCGATACCACGTTCGGCCATGCGGTCCAGAATCTCGCGGAAGATCGGAGCGGCCGCCTGACCGCCGAACTTGAATTGCTTGGGATCGTCCACCACCACGAGGCAAACGAACGCCGGATTGTCTGCAGGGGCCATACCGGCGAAGGAGGCGTTATAACTGCCTTCCATGTAGCGACCCGTCTCCGGATTGATTTTCTGGGCCGAACCGGTTTTACCCGCGATCTCGATATACGGATGACGGATCTCGGCGGCGGTTCCATGATCGACCACACCCACCATCATGCGGCGCAAGGTGGCGGCGGCGGTGGCCGACATGACGCGCCGCACGGCACGCGGCGGTTCGGCGCGCACTGGCTGCCCGGATTCGTCGACCCAATTCTGCACCAGACGCGGACGCATCAACACGCCGCCGTTGGCGACCGCTCCGAATGCCATGGCCAATTGCAACGGGGTAACCGATACTTCGTGTCCGAAGGCGATCGTCTGTTGCGTGCGTCCGCTCCAGTTCGCCACGGGCTTGAGTACGCCACTTTCTTCGGCAGGCAAACTGATACCGGTCTTCATCCCGATCCCGAAGGAGCGGATGTATTTGTAAGCGGCCACTGCGGAGATGCGCGTGGAAACCTTGGCGAAGATGATGTTCGAGGAATGGGCGATCGCATCGGCGAAGGATACCCGGCCCATCGGGTGGGTATCGCGGATCCACTGACCGCCGATCTGCCACCGGCCGTTTTCTCCGAAGATGGTGTCGTTCGGATGAATGCGGCCTTCTTCGAGCAGCGCGGCGGCGGTGACGATCTTGAACGTTGAGCCCGGCTCGTACACCATGGCCACCGCGTTGTTGCGCCAGTTCTCCGCGCCTGGGACGCGGGGCGCGTTCGGATCGAAGAATGGGTAATTGGCGAGCGCGAGAATGTCACCGGTACGGGGATCGAGAATGATGGCCACACCGGCCTTCGCGCCGGTTCGCTGCACGCCCCGCTCAAGGGCGAGCTCGGCGATCGATTGGGCCCGCGCATCCAGCGTGAGCCGCACGCCCAAGCCGTTCACAGGCGGTTGGATCTGATCGGAGGCCCCGGGCGCATAACGACGTTTCGCATCGCGGCGCGTGTACCGCCAACCATCGGTGCCGCGCAAATCGCGGTCGAGGTGCAACTCAAGCCCCGACTGACCGTAGCCGTCGCGTCCCACCATACCGATCACTTGACCGGCCAACGGACCGTTGGGGCAAAGCCGTCCGACCGCGCCGCCACCGGCTTGCTTGCCCTGCACGTTGACGGCGAGCCGCACACCCATGCGATCCGTCACTTCTCCCCGGGAAGGCGGGAGCACATCGCGGGTGACGCTCTGACCTTCGGCGATGCCCCGGTAATAGGAGGCGCGCACCAACTGGATGTACGCAACCCGCACCGCAAGGATGCACCACAAGAGGGCGAACACCGCCCCGAGCATCGTCAGGCGGTTGTTCAACGGAAGAACCCCTTCCAACGCGCGCTGCGGATGCCGTCTTCCGGTTTGACCGTGCGCTCGGCGACCACCTGGTCGGCGGGCTCGATGACGATCGGCGTTTCGGTCGGATTCACCAGACCGAGGCGTTCGCGTGCCATGGCTTCGAGGCGCGGGTACAATCGCAGGCCGCGCGTTTCCGTTTCGAGGAGCAACACCTCTGTGGCCAGTGCATCACGCTCGCGCGAAGAAGTCAACACCTCGCGCGAAAGGCGGGAGTGCAAGTGTTGTTTAGAAAGATGCAGCACGGCGACGAGGGCGACGCAGAACGTCACGCCCATCCACCCGAGCACATTGCGGAGTTTGACCCCGGAGCTCATACCTTCTCCATCACGCGCAGCTTGGCGCTGCGGGCACGCGGGTTCATCGCGATCTCTTCGGCCGAAGCCTCCTGCGGCTTGCGGATCACCTTGCGCAGTTGGCGGTTTTTCCCGCCGCAGACGCAGACCGGCAAGGCCGGCGGGCACACGCAGTCTTTTTCGAAGTCGGCAAAGGTTTCCTTCACGGCGCGATCTTCGACCGAGTGGTAACTCAGCACGCAGACGCGACCTCCCTTTGCGAGCGCCCCTACCGCGGCGGTTAGTCCCAAACGGATTTCGTCGCGCTCGCGATTGACTTCCATGCGGATGGCTTGAAACACGCGGGCCAGCAAACCGGCGCGCTCATTGTCACGCGGACGATAAATGCCGTCGACGGCGCGGCGGAGCAAGTCGCTGGTGGGCAGTGCCTCTTCGCCGAGCATGATTTTGATGCGGCGCGCAAGCGGTCGTGAACGGTCGAGATCCGAATTGAAATGAAAGGCTCCGGCCAGTTCTTCTTCGGTGCAACTCTTGAGCCATTCGAGGGCCGAGGACTCCGCGTCGGGGCCCATGCGCATGTCGAGCGGGGCGCCGGACTCGAAGGAGAATCCGCGCGCGCGTTCGTCGAGTTGGTGCGAACTGACACCGAGATCGAACAGGGCGCCTGCGAGCGAGTCCGGCGCGCAGAATTCCGCGATCCGCGAGAAGGGAGCCTGGTGAACATGAAGACGCATATCCTGCGCCGCAAGCGTCGCCGAGTGCGCGATCGCTTCCGGATCGCGGTCGAGCGCGGTGAGCGATCCGTCGGGAGCGAGGCGCGCAAGCAGCGCACGGGTGTGGCCGCCACCGCCCAAGGTCGCGTCGAGATAGGAGGCGGAAGGGTCGCGGACCAGATAGTCGGCCACCTCCTGTTCCAGCACGGGGCGGTGGTAGTCCGTCATGGAGGCGCCCCTCAGTACCAGTTGGAGAACTGGACTTCTTCGTCCGGAGTGGTGGTGGCGACCTCGGCAGTGAAGCGCTCGGGCGACCAGAGACGCACACAGTTGCCGGCGCCCACGAAGGTCACTTCACCGCGAATGCCCGCATAGGCGAGTTGTTCCGCGGTGATCACGATACGGTTCTGCGCGTCGAGTGTGGAAAGCTTCGCCATCGACGTGACGCGCGTACGAAATTTGTTGACATCGGCACCGCGGCCGAGTCCATCCAAATACTGCACGTAACGATTCCATTCCGAAAGCGGATAAAGCGCCAGCGTATTGCCGCCGGCGATCGTCACCACGACCTGGCCTTCGTTTTCCTCAGAGAGAACCTTACGGAACTCTTTGGGAAAATTCGTGCGGCCCGCGGAGTCTACCGCGAGAGTCGCTTTACCGATGAATGATTCGAGCCGCATGGAGTCCCGCTTTTCCCCCGTTATTACCCAAAATCTACCACCGTTACCCAAGTGATTGCAACGGATTTCGCGAAATTTTTGAAATTTCGCATAATCCGTTTCTTTACAATCGGTTAGCCGTGAAGGGGCGTGCAGGTACTTCGTGCAGGTGAAATTTCACCTGCACAAAGGGGCAGTGACTTTTAGGGTTTTGCGGTTTTAATCGAGGCGCAGGCGCTTGCGCAACGCCCACACGATCGCCAACAACGATGCGATCGCAAGTGCCGTAAGAAGCGGCGGCGCCAAGGGAATCATGCGCGTCGATCGGGCTCGGATCTGACCTCCCGGAAGAGCCGGCCAGATTTTTTCATCGATATCATTACTAACAATATTTATGGTTTCACCTTTGCCGCGCACGGCAAGGCGCCTCAATACTTCGAGGTCGTTTCCCAGTCGAGCGAGTTCGTCGAATTCCGTCACGACCGCAGCGTGCGCCGCGGAAGGTTGTGCCGCACCGGTGCCTTCAGAAGCCCGACGCGCCCACTCCGAGATCCCTTGCAACCACGGCGTCGCCTGCCCCGAACCCTTGGAAAAATTGGATGAAAACGTCGTGTTCCAAAGCGGAGGCAGCGCGCATCCGAAGACCCCGTTATCCTTCTCCCGCCAAAACAACAAACCGCGGCGTCCGTCTTCTTCAGCGTAGGCGAGCGCTTCAAGCAAGGGATCGGGCGCATGCAAGTTCTGCGCGAACCGTGCATCACCAAACCCAAGGTCGCCCAGACGCAACACTCCCGCAGGTAAAAACGGCGCGCCCTCGGTGCGCCACACGACACGTGCATCCGCACTGAATCCCCCTCGCTGGGCATTTGCAGCATTCGATGCGTTCGCGAGATCGGAAGGAACGTAGACGATCACCGGCACGCCGGCAGGCTTGGCGGCCGCCCACACCGCAGCGAGAGTGGACGAACCGGCGCGAACCCAGATCACCGTGCGCCATGCGCCGGCACCCCGCGCCTCCGATGCTGTCGCCAGCCAACCGGAAAGCGCAGACACTTCGAGCGCCGTCACCACAGGATCTCCTGCAGGAAGCGCTTCCTCGGCTGCGCCCGAAGAAATCTCGGTCACAATGGAAGACCGCAAAGCGTCGGCCAACCCGCGCTCTTCCAAGGTCGCCAACGGGCGGATGAGGATACGGCGCGGGTTGTTGCGCCCGCGCACCATGAGAGCAAGCGTGTCGTTCTCTGTGAAGCGATTTCCCTGTTCGGGACGCACCAATGCGCGCCAACTTGCGGGATCGGCCTGTGCCGCGCGCGCGCGCAGGGTCGCAGGCAATGTGAGCTGCAGGGTGACGCGCTCGCCGATAGGCGCTTCTGCGGGTGGCACGAGCGTTGTTCTCCACAGAATCGCTCCGCCTTCGACCAGCACGAGCTCGGCAGACGGCGAAAGTGCGCCCGTTTTTCCCCTTCCTCCAAGCACACGCCATTCCACCGTTAGCATTGTCGAATCCGCCACCACAAGTTCGCCCTGCACTTCCGATTGCGTCGGTACCACCACCACGGGAAACAACGGCGTCGGGGCGGGAAGCTCCCTCCGCTCGGAAGAGTCACGCCCGTCCGTCCATGCGAGAACGGCCTGCAAGTTCGGGAAGGAAGCCACGTCTCGACCAAGCGGGTAGGCGGTTTCCCGCACCGTGAATCCCAAGGCTTCGTAATGCGCACGGGCGGCACGCACCGATGCGCGCGCAATGGCCTGTGACCCCAGCGCAGCGTAGCTTCCGCTTTGATCGACGGCGAGCACCACGAGCGGAGCATGCCAGGTCTCGGAACGGAACCGCCACCGAGGTGACACCGCCAGCACACCGATCAAAATCCAGGCAAGCGCATAGGCAAAGGCAAGCCCGAGACGACGCGGACGCCCGTAGAGACGCACCGTCAACCACAAGCCGGGTGCCGCGAAGAGCGGCAATAGCCACAACCACCGAGGGGAGTCGAATTCCACGAAAGTCCGCTTCCCGGTTTAGGTACTCGCGTTGCGCGGCGGACGCAATACGGTATGCCGCGCGACGGGAAGGCGGGCCGGATGATCGACGTTGTAATGCAATCCGCGCGACTCGTGACGGCGACGCGCACTGCGCACGATCAGTTCGGCGCACAAGGTCAGATTGCGGAGTTCGATCAGATTGGGCTCCATGGAGAACGACCAATAATCGGACTGGATCTGCCGTCCGATCACGTGCAGAAATTCTGCCGCACGGGCGAGGCGGAAGTCGCTGCGGACGATGCCGACGTAATGCCACATGGTGGAACGGATGGTTTCCAGCGAATGTGCATAGATGACGGTCTCGGGCGCAGGGCGTAACCGGAAGCTGTCCCAGGCGCGGAACTGGCGCGGATTGGGGCGCGCAGGCGAGAATTCGAGAATGCGGGCGAGAGCGCGTTCCGAAAAGACGACGCCTTCAAGCAACGAGTTGCTCGCGAGACGGTTGGCGCCGTGCACGCCGGTGCAGGCGGTCTCGCCCACCGCGTAGAGGTTTTCGAGGCGCGTGGCGGAATGGGAATCCACCTGGATGCCGCCGCACATAAAATGAGCTGCGGGCACCACCGGAATCCATTGTTTCGACATGTCGATGCCGGCGGCGAGACAATGGTCGAAGATGTTGGGGAAGTGCTTGCGCAAATCAGCGCGCCCGCCCAGTTTCGTCATGTCGAGATATACGCACGGGTCGCCCGTGCGCTTCATTTCCGCATCGATGGCGCGCGCCACGATATCGCGCGGGGCGAGGGATTTCTGCGGATGCGCGCCTTCCATGAACGGCTTGCCCGACTTGTTGCGGAGCACGCCCCCGTGGCCGCGCAGGGCTTCGGAGATCAGGTAAATCGGCTTGCCGGGGTTGTAAAACGCCGTGGGATGGAATTGCATGAACTCCATATCCTCCACGGCTGCACCGGCGCGATAGGCCATGGCGATACCGTCACCGGTGGACACGGAATCGTTGGTGGTGTGCGCATACACCTGACCCACGCCGCCGGTGCAGAGCAGAGTGGAAGCACCTAAAAACATTTCGACGCGGTTCGCCTCGGCGTCCAAGGCGTACACGCCGTGTACGGCGCCGCCGCCGCCCTCGCTGCCGCGGGGTGGGCGCTCGGACTTGAGGTGTTTGTGCGTGACCAGATCGATCGCGAGCATGTTTTCACGCACGGTGATGTTCGCATTGTGGCGCACGGCGTCGATGAGCGCGCGCTGGATTTCGCGGCCGGTGCCGTCGGCGGCGTGCACGATGCGCGAGCCGGTGTGGCCGCCCTCGCGCGCGAGATCGAAGGGCACTCCGCGCGCGCGGCTGGAGGCGGAGGCGCGTGTGAACCGTGCGCCCCAATCGACCAGACGCCGCACGGCATCGGGCCCGTTCGACACCAGGATTTCCACGCGGTCGCGACGGCAAAGCCCGGCCCCCGCGATCAGGGTGTCTTCAACATGGCGGTCGAGGGAGTCGGCCGGATCGAGCACGGAGGCGATGCCGCCTTGCGCCAGATTGGTGGACCCGGATCCGCTCAGCCGCTTGGTGACGACGAGAACCTTGCCGTGCTGCGCGGCACGGAGAGCGAAGGACAACCCTGCGATTCCCGATCCGACGACGACGAAATCATATGCGGAGGATGTTGCGCCCAAAGAAATCCGCCCCGTGTGCCCGCCCCGAAAAGGGGCGGATTGTGCAGAAAAGGTAAATGGATGGGGCCGCGGCGATGCGGTTGCGCCGTGCCCAGATCGGGTGGCGCCGGAAATCCGCCCCCGCCTTCGCGGGGGCAGGCCCCCGGAGCCGCCACGGGCGCCCCCTTCCCGGCCCTGAGGACGTCAAAAAACCTTGTGACCACCCTGCGGTGTAGGTAGTTTTCCCCCCTCCCCGACTTCCGTCGGGGCAGGCGCGCCCCGCCCTGTGGCGGCTGGCCAGTGCATTCTTTCTGGAGAATCATTATGAGCATGATGTGGGTCAAAAAGCAGTCGAAGTGGGCCATCGTTGTGGCCGCGTTACTGATCGGCGGAAGCCTGATCATGATGGATCTTCCTTCCTCGAAGGGGATGAGCAGCAACACCACCGTGGGCGAAGTCGACGGCGTGGAAATCTCCACGGTTTCGTTCCAGCAGGATCTGCAGACCTTTATGCGCAACGAGGAGGCGCGCACCGGCCGCCAGCCCGAAGGCGCCGATTACGCCCAGCTCCGTGCCAACGTTTTCCAGTACCGCGTTCAAAACCTGCTGGTCGACAAGCTGACCAAGGCCTACGAGCTGCGGGCCACGGTGGAAGAGATGCAAGATTGGGTCGCCAAGAACCCGCGCGACGTCGGATACTCCCTCGCCCAATACCAGGGCGTGGAATCGGTGCCGTACTTTCTGCGCGACTCCACCATCAATATCATGGCCTACCGCAACTGGCTGAGCCAGGATTCGGTGTACGACCGTCCGGGCATGCGCGCGATCGAAGCGCAGCTCAAGACCACGCTGATTCCGCAAATGCAACTGCAGTCGGTGTTCCGCTCTCAGGTGCACCGCACCGATCTCGAAGAGGCCTTCCTGCTCGAGACACGCGAGAACAAAGCCGTACTCCGCTACTACCGTGTGCCCGCGGAAGCATTCGCCGACGCCGGCGCCAACCCGAGCGAAGCCGAGCTCAAGGCCCATTTCGAATCCCTGCCCGATAGCTTCTGGCTGCCCGACGATGCGGCGCGCCTGGCCTACTTGCGCCTGCCGCTGTTGCCCTCGCCTGCTGACTCCGCGCTCATGCGCAACTTCGCGGGCGAACTGCGCGAGCGCGCCGCCGGCGGCGAAAACTTCGAAGAACTCGCCCGCAGCTACTCGTCCGACGCGGGCAGCGCGCAAAACGGCGGCAAGCTGCCTCCGGCAGCGCGCACCGAGTGGGTTCCCGAATTCGCAGCGGCGGCTTTCGTGCTCGCACCGGGCGAAATTTCCAAGCCCGTGCTCACGCCTTTCGGCTACCACATCATCCAGATGCATTCCATCACCAAGGTGGATGGTGTTGAAAAAGCCTCGGTTAGCCATATCCTGCTGAACATCACCACCGGCACTGAAGCCAGCGACAGCGTGCTGGCCGCTGCCGAAAGGCTCCGCGAGAAGGCCGACAAATCCGGTTTGGCGGAAGCAGCCAAGGCTCTCGGACTTCCGGTGCAAAAGACACCGCTCTTCGCTCGCCGCACTATTGCGCCGCTGGGCCACTATGTGCAGGGCGTGACCTCGTTTGCCTTCGGTGCTTCCGAGCGCAAGCAAAAGATCTCCGATGCTCTGCAGAGCGATGACGGCGTGTACGTGCTCGAACAGGACGCCTTCTTCCCGAAGGGTCGCGATTTCGAGCGCGCTCGCAATTCGGTGGCTGCCGACTACGCTCGCGCCAAGCGCGCCGCAGCAGCGTTCGCCGAAGCGAACAGCATCCGTGCCCAGGTCGCTTCCGCGACCGAAGCCCCCGCAACCGTGGGCAAGGCAGTGCTAGAGACCTCGCCGTTGGTGTCGTCCGACACCTATGTAGCGGGCTTCGGCAGCGGCGGCGCAGCCTTGTTCCAGGCCATGCATCAAAAGGCCGGCGAATGGGGACCGGCGATCGCCACCTCCGAAGGTGCGATCGTGGCACAGGTGGTGGAAGTGCATCCGCTGACGGCGCCTGAAAAGGCCGCTCGCATTCAATCCGCTCGTGCCGAGTCAGACATGTTCCAGACCTCCAATCTCTATCAACAATGGGCGCAGGATCTGCCCAAGTCGGTGCGGGTTAAAAACAAGCTGGACCAAGTCTACCGCAACTAACGATCCGCATTCGGCTTTTCGGAACACAAAAAGGCGGGGGCAACCTCGCCTTTTTGTTTATCTTTCCCGTCCCTTGGAGCGTTCGTCTAGTGGTTAGGACACTGCCCTCTCACGGCGGTAGCAGGGGTTCAACTCCCCTACGCTCTACCAATCTTCTCCGTTCTCCGTCCACTTCGGGTACTGCGCGTACTTCGATTCTGGTTCCGGTTCGTTTCCAACCGGGGGAAAACGACGCCGCCGCGTCAAATTTCGGCAAAAATTCAGCGAATCCAGCGCAATTCAAAGAGTGATGCCCTATATTACCGAAACGAGCCCGTTTCTGCCGTTTCGCACGGTTTTCTCGCGGTTTTTGCGTCCGTTTTTCAACAGACTTCATCTGATTTCGTGCCCACCCGGAAGGCCCCATGGATAACCTCCTCGCGATGATTTTGGCAGGCGGACAAGGATCCCGCCTGCAACCGCTCACCCAGGATCGCGCCAAACCCGCCGTGCACTTCGCCGGCAAGTACCGCGTGATCGACTTCGTGCTCAACAACTTCGTGAACTCGGGTTGCCACCGCATCAAGGTGCTCACCCAGTTCAAGTCGGATTCACTGAACCGCCACATCGCCACGGCATGGCAGCTCAACCGCAATCTCGACCAATACGTCGATCTCGTGCCGGCGCAAATGCGCATGGGAATGAACTGGTACGAGGGGACCGCCGATGCGATCTATCAGAATGTGAACCTCATCCGTGACGTGCGCCCCGATTACGTGGCCGTGTTCGGCGGAGATCACATCTACAAGATGGACATCAAGCAGATGCTGACCTACCACATGCAGAAGAGTGCGGTGGCCACCATCTCGGCGATTCCCGTGCCCATCGACGAAGCCACGCAGTTCGGCGTGGTTGAGGTCGATGAAGAAGGCCGCATGATCGGCTTCGAAGAAAAGCCCGCGCGTCCCAAGGCCATGCCGGGCCGCCCGGGTTGGGCCCTGGCCTCCATGGGCAACTACATCTTCAACAGCAAGTATCTGGTGCGTGAGCTGCTCGCCGACAGCAAGCTCGAACATTCGCAGCACGATTTCGGCCGCGACATTCTGCCCTCGATTTACAACCACCATCCGGTGTACGTGTACGACTTCCAGACCAACCGCATCCGCGGCGAAGCGGAGGGCGCGGCGGGGTATTGGCGCGACATCGGTACCCTCGAAGCCTTCTACGAAGCGAACATGGATATCTGTGCGGTGACGCCTAAATTCAACTTGTATAACTCGAAGTGGCCGCTACGCACCGTGAACTGGAACCTTCCGCCCGCCAAATTCGTGTTCGGCAAGGGCGACCAGGAAGGCCGCCGCGGCATTTCGGAAGACTCGATCGTTTCGGAAGGTTGCATCCTCTCCGGTGGCCGCGCAGTGCGCACGGTTTTGTCGCCGGGGTGCACGATCCACAGCCACGCCAAGGTATCTGACAGCATCCTTTTTCCGCAGGTAAATATCGGCGGCGGTGCCATCGTACACCGTGCGATCATCGAAAAGGGAGTGCATATCCCTCCCGGTTTCCAGATCGGCGTTGATCTCGAAGAGGACCGCAAGCGCTTCCACGTCACCGACACGGGCATCGTGGTGGTGGCCAAGGAAACCGTGATCGTCCCCGACGTTAAAGGCGGGATTTCGTAAATAGATCGAGCCGGATCGGCGCAGAAACGCTTTTCCGGTTTTTTATTCTTCATCGTTCATTCCGCATTGTTCATTGAAAACATCTTCGCCCACGCAGGACTCCCATGACCCCCTCCATCTTTCGTGAATACGACATTCGCGGTCTCGTTCCTAAGGAACTCAACGTCGACACCATCGCGCTGATCGCGAAGGCCTTCGGCACGCATCTCCACAGCCTAGGGCTCAAGCGCGTCGCCGTGGGCGGCGACGTGCGCACGCACACCCGCGAACTCATGGACTCCTTCATTGCGGCGATCAACTCCACGGGCATCAACGTGATCGACATCGGCACGGTGACCTCTCCTCTGTGTTACTTCGCCGCGTATCATTTGCCGGTCGACGGTATTGCGATGATCACGGCGAGTCACAATCCCAAGGAATACAACGGCATCAAGTTGGGCGTGGGTAAGACCACCATGTTCGGTGCAGAGATCACCCATATCCGTGACATCGCACTCGCAGGCGAGTTTGTGGACGGCACGGGCGAAACGGTGAAGCAGGATATCACCGAGGACTATATCGACTACATCGCTTCCAAGTTCAAGCTGAGCCGCAAAATCAAGATGGTATTCGATCCGGCGAACGCGACGGGCGCCCTGTTCGGAAAGCGCATCTTCGAGTGCATCGGCGCCGAAGTCGTGAGCATCTATGACACCGTGGACGGAAACTTCCCGAATCACCATCCCGATCCGACTGTGGCAGAGAACGTGGTGGAACTGGGCAAGAAGGTGGTCGAACTAGGCTTTGAAGTGGGTATCGGGCTCGACGGCGACTCCGATCGCGTGGGCATCATCGACGAAAAGGGCGTCCTCATCCCGGGCGATTTGCTGACGCTGATCTATGCGAAGGACCTTCTCCTCGACCTCCCCGGAAGCAAGATCATCTACGAGGTGAAGTCCTCGATGGCGTTGGAGGAAGAGATCACCAAGGCCGGCGGCATTCCCATTCTGTGGAAGGTCGGCCATTCGCTGCTGAAGAAAAAGATGTCGGAGGAGAAGGCTCCCCTCGCCGGCGAGCTCAGCGGTCACGTGTTTTTCGCGGACCGCTACTTCGGCTACGACGACGCGATCTACGCGGCCTGCCGTTTGCTCGAGATCATGGACAAGACGGGCAAGAAGCCGACGCAGTTGCTCGATGGCGTGCCGCGTTATTACAACACACCGGAGATTCGTTGCGGTTGCGACAACGACGACGAAAAGTTCCGCATTGCGAAAGAAGCCGCCGCCTACTTCTCAGCGAAGTATGATGTGATCGACATCGATGGGGTCCGCATCCTGTTCGGGGATGGTTGGGGTCTCATGCGTGCTTCCAACACGCAGCCCTCTCTTGTAACGCGCTTCGAGGCGCGTACGCCGGAGCGGTTGGAGGAGATCAAGAACGAGGTGTTGAACAAGCTCCAAGAGTTCGGCCACATCCAGATCGGGATGAGTCACTAGAAGAAACGCGAACGCATGAAGAAAAAAAGGGTCGGATAAAATCCGGTTTTTTTGCCCTTCCTGAACAAATTCCTGAAAAACCCGTGATCCACATGATCTAGCTCCCCTTTATTTATACCCGGGTCATATTATATTATCCGGGTATAAATGCTTTCGGGCCAAAAAATTGGCCCAAAAGACCGAAAAAGAGGGGTTCCCATGGCCACCATTCGCACGTTCACCGCCTTTATCGGCCACCAAGTCCTCGCAACGGGGGCGGTGGAGCCTGTCGTGCAGGCCGTGAAGAAGGTCTTCGACCAGCTCACCAACACCCCGCCCGTTCTCGTATTCGAAGACGGCACCGGTAAGCAGGTCGATTTCGATTTGGAAGGAACTCCGGAAGAAGTGCTCGAGCGTCTCGCCTGGCATCCGCTGTTCCGATCTCTCGACGACCTCATGCCGAGGCGCACCGGTCCAGGACGCCCGCGCCTCGGTGTGGTGAGTCGCGAGATCTCGCTCTTCCCCCGCCACTGGGAATGGCTCGAACGCCAACCGCAGGGCGCTTCCGCCGCCATCCGCCGCCTCGTCGAAGAAGCGCGGGGCAAAGAGCCGGAAAAAGACCAAGCGGTTCAGCGTCGCGATGCCGTGGGCGCGTTCATGTGGGCGATGGCCGGAGACCTTCCCAACTTCGAGGAAGCCTCGCGCGCGCTGTATGCGGGCGACCCGGCGCGTTTCGATGCGTGGATCCGGACTTGGCCGGAGGATATCCGCAATTATTTGCGGCGGCTGCTGCGCGTGGGCGAAAGGCCCGCCGCGGGATGATCGCCCACGCGGCGCACCGTCACGGGCCGAACCGCGCAGTGACTCGCCCCTAATTCACGACAACCGTAACCACCGCCAAGTAAATCGCGATGGACAGAATATCCTGAATCACGGTTGCGAGAGGTCCGCTGCCGAACGCGGGATCGACGCCGAATTTGGTAAGCGCCCACGGCACACTGATGGCGGCCAAGGTCGCCGTGGAGCAGGCCGCGAACAACGAGAGAGAAACACCTAAGGCCACGTCGGCCGCGCCCCAGATCAGGTAGAGCAACGGCCACGAAAGCAGGGCCAGCACCGCCCCGATCGCGAGTCCGGTGAGGATTTCGCGCAGCAGGATCGAGCGCAGGCGCACGCCCAGCGACAACCCGCGAATCACCACCGTCTCGGTTTGCGTCCCTACCGCATCGGCGAGATACACCACCGCGGGAATGAAGAAGGCCAGCATCACATGCGCCTTCAGCTTCTCCTCGAAACCGCCGACGATACCCGCCGTAAAGAATGCGCCCCCGAGACCGACCAGTAGCCAGGGCAAACGATGCTTGAATCGGCGCGCCACGCTTTCGATGCTGTTCTGCCGAGCCACCGCGGACGACTGCAGAAAGCCGCCGAGGTGCGACAGATCCTCCTCGTGCTCGGCAAGCAGCACCGCGAGCAGTTTCTGCGGAGGAATGACGCCATGGAATGCGCCGTCGACACCGACCACCGCCAAGGCGGCCTCGCCGTGTTTGAGCGCCTTCCATGATGCCAATTCCTGATCGACGCCCGGAGAGACCACAGGCGGATCGCGATCCATCAAGGCCGACACGACCGCGTCCGCCGGCGCGTTCATCAAGGTTTCGACGCGCAACAGCCCCGTAAAGCGCGCGTTCTCTAACACCGCGATGTGCGAGACGCATTCGAAGTTCGCGCCGATCAGCGAGGCGCGCACCGCGCCAGCAGTGTCTTGGGGTGCGGCCACCGGCACGCTCCGCGAAGCATGGCTCGCGGCGGTTTCAAAGGCGATGGAGGCGACGGAACCGTCGGAGGCCGGGGATACGACACCATTTTTATCGGACTCGGCCATGGAACCTCCACACGGAATCTAATTCCCGCGACGGGCGCAGGCGCCGGCTAGTTCATGTAAGTGTTCCCGGTCACGACTTCGGTCTGATCACTCCCGTTCAACTCAGTCAGCACGCCGTAGTCGCGCGTGACTTCGCCCATGCCGGCGAAGTAATCGTGCAGGTGACCCCGGAACTCTTCCACGCTCTGCGAGCGCAACAGAGACAGCCGCGCCAAAGACCCGCCAGGGAGCCCCTTGAGAATGCGCGCCGCCATCTGCTTGAGCTTGCCGAGCACGCGCAGGTCGAGGTCCATCTGTTCACGCAACAACGTTTCGTATTCGGAGAATACCCACAGGTAATCCAATTTCCCGGGTTCCTTCGGTGTCTTCCCTTCGTACAGGTCGGCGACTTGGGCGAAGATCCATGGGTTGTGCATGGCGCCCCGACCCACGGCCACGCCGTCCACGCCGTAGGTTTCCAAACGATGGATCACATCCGCCGCGCGCACGACATCGCCGTTGCCGATCACCGGCAAGTGCGCGGGGGCGCGTCGCTTGGCCTCCGCGATCAGGTCCCAGTTTGCCAAGCCTTTGTAGCCCTGCGCGCGCGTGCGGCCGTGGATCACGAAGGCTGCCGCGCCTTCGGCTTCGGCGATCTTCAGCGTCTCGAACAAGGTGATGAGATCGTCGTTCCAGCCCACGCGTACCTTGATGGTGACGGGAATGTCGACCGATGCTTTAACGGTACGCAAAATGTTCGCGAGGTTGGGCAGGTCACGCAGAAGCCCCGAACCGCCGCCTTTGCCGACCACCTTGGGGGCCGGGCATCCGCAGTTGATCTCGATGAAGTCGCAGCCCGTGGCGGCGGCGATACTGGCCCCCTCACCCATTTTGGCGGCATCAGCACCGAAAATCTGAATGGAGAACGGGCGCTCTTCCTCAGCGAAAGCCATCTCACGCGCGGACTTTGCATTCTCACGGCCGCCGGGTTGGGTCAGAACCTGCACCGAAACGAATTCCGATACCAGCAGGCCCGTGCGCCCACCCGCAAGGCGCGAGACGAGACGACGGAAGCAGATATCCGTGACGCCCGACATGGGTGCGAGGTATGCGTTGGGCCAGATGCGCCGCCCCGCGAGATCGAAGGACTGTTTCACCTTCAACGCGCGGGCGATCAGATCACCGGTCACTGAGCCTGTCGAAGTGACCGATGATGATGGCGTCAAACGTAGATCGGGAACTTGTTGCACAATTCCGCCACCTGGCCGCGGATCGACGCCAGCTTCGCATCGTCGCTGGCGTTCATGAGCGCCGCGTCGATGAAGCCCGCGACGGCCTTGGTCTCGGCTTCGCCCATGCCGCGCGTCGTCAGCGAAGGCGTGCCCAAGCGGATGCCCGAGGGGTCGAGGGCCTTCTTGGTATCGAACGGTACGGTGGAACGCGAGCAGGAAATGCCCACCTTCTCCAGCGCGATCTCCGAAGCCTTGCCCGCAAGATCCTTGGAGCGCAGATCGACCACCATCAGGTGGTTGTCCGTGCCGTCAGTCAGGATGCGGTAGCCGCGGCTCATCAGTTCGCCGGCCAGCGTCTTCGCGTTGAGAATGACCTGCTTGGCATAGTCCTGAAAATCGGTGGTGAGCGCTTCCTTGAAGCACACCGCCTTGGCGGCGTTGATGTGATCGTGCGGGCCGCCCTGGATGCCCGGGAACACGGTGCGATCGATGTCCTTCTTGAAGGCTCCCTTGGTCATGATGATCGCGCCGCGCGGACCGCGCAAGGTTTTGTGCGTGGTGGTCGTCACGATATCGAAAATCGGCACCGGGTTCTCAAGTTGCTTACCAGCGATCAGACCCGCGATGTGCGCGATGTCGCCGAAGGTCACAGCGCCGACTTCGTCGGCGATACTCTTGAAAGCCTTCCAGTCAATGTCGCGCGAATAGGCCGAGAAACCCGCGATGATCATGCGGGGGCGCTCGCGCAGCGCGATCTCGCGCACCTTGTCCATGTCGATGCGGCAGGTCTTTTCATCCACCTCGTACTGCGCGAAGTTGTAGTTCAGGCCCGAGAAGTTAACCGGATGACCGTGCGACAGATGTCCGCCGTGGTCGAGCTTGAGGCCGAGCACCTTGTCGCCGGGCTTGCACACGGCCATGTACACCGCAAGGTTCGCCGGCGAACCCGACAGAGGCTGCACGTTCACGTGCTCGGCGCCGAACAACTCTTTCGCACGGTTGATCGCGAGCTGCTCCATCACGTCCACCACTTCGTTGCCGCCGTAGTAACGCTTGCCCGCATAGCCTTCGGAATACTTGTTCGTGAACACCGAGCCCATCGCCTCCAGCACGGCCTTGCTGACCGTGTTCTCCGACGCGATCAATTCGATCTCGTGCTCCTGACGAGCCGCCTCGCGGTCGATCAAACCCGCGATCTCGGGATCGACGGAAGAAAGGGGGGCGGTGAGCAGTTTGGAGGCGGCGGAGGAGGACATGAAGAACCTTTCTGCGAACGGTTTTTGAGCCCCCAAATTTAGCAGAAATGCACAGGGATGGGGCCTCCGGAATCGCTCAATTTCGGGAGATTTTCAGGGGATTTTGGTCGATTTTCTCCCGGGTGGCACGAATTCCGGGAATCTCTGCAATCATTTGTTCCGCGGATGAAACGACTGGTGGACCTCGCGCAGATAATCCTGATCCAAATGCGTGTAAATTTGCGTGGTCGAAATGTCGGCGTGGCCCAGCAACTCCTGCACCGCACGCAGATCGGCGCCGGCTTCGATGAGATGCGTCGCGAAGGTGTGACGAAAGGTATGCGGCGAAATCGTCTCCGCCGTTTCCGCATCGAGGCCCGCATCCAGACAGATCTTGCGGACCCGGTTCCACGCGCTCATGCGCGACAGGGACCCGCCCCGGGCACTCACCAGCAACGTCGCGATAGAGGGTTTCGCAATCGATCCCCGTTCCTCGAATATCCAATCCCGCAAGGTCGCTTGCACCTTGGCACCCAACGGGACGAGACGCTGCTTGTTGCCCTTGCCCTGAATGAGGGCCACATCATCCTCGAAGTGCAGCGCGTCGAGCGGAAGCGTGATGGCCTCGGAAACACGCAAGCCGAGGCCGTAGAGCAGTTCCAACAGAACCGCATCCCGCCGCGCGCCCTTCTCCCCGGTCGCCACCCGGGCCTCCACCGAAGCGTACAGATCGCGCATTTCCTTCGCGCTCAAGGCGCGGGGTTTATAGCGCTGCGCTTTGGGCAAACGCACGCCTTGCAGCGGATTATCCTCCACCCCGGGTTGTCGGAGACTATCGCCGAGAAACTCCGCATAGCCGCGCAAAGCCGCGAGGTATCGGGCCAAAGTCGCAGGCGTGAGCCCGAGTGCGGCGAAGTCTGCGAAGAGCGCGTTCAGGTTTTCGCGGGTCAGCAGGGACTCGGGCGCGGAATTCTCCCGCCCGCCGAGCGCGGCCCAGCAAACCCGCAAATCGGAGAGATACCCGTCGGCCGTATTCGTCGCCAAGCGCCGTTCCAGCAGCAAATGCGCGCGATACGCGTCGGCGTGGGGGAAAAGATTGGAAGCCTGTGAGGTCATAATTTTGGACGGTAGACGGTAGTGGGTAGACGGTAGAAAACACAAGAAAACACCCTTCTAGCCCACCTGCATTCTCCTCTGCGTTCCGCAACCGTCTACCGGCTACCGTCCACCTACTACCTTTTCCCCATGCTCAAATCCATGACCGGCTACGGCCGGGCGGAAGCGTCCGACGACGTCCGCACCATTTCGGTCGAAATCAAGTCCGTCAACAACCGCTATCTCGACTTCCAGTGCCGCGGCCCCCGCGAACTGCTCAATCTCGACAACGTGCTCCGCAAAGAATTGGGCGCCTTCGTGACGCGCGGCTCGGTGACCTGCCATGTCAACGTGGAAACCCATGCAGGCGCGGCAGGTGCCGCCGGCGGGAACTCGACCATCGCATTGAACGAACCGCTGTTCGCGGAGTACGTCGCCTTGGCGAAGAGAATGGGCACCGCACTCGGCGGCGACCCGGTCGGCCCCGCCGACCTGTTGCGGATCCCCGACATGGTGCTGACCGAAAAATCCACAAGCTCTGTCGATGCGGCCGAACTCGACGCACAAATTCTGCCCGTGTTTCACCGCGCCTGCGCCGATCTCGTGAGCATGCGCGAGCGCGAGGGCAAGGATCTCGCCAAGGATTTCGAAGCCCGCATACGCGCCATCTATCCCGGGCTTGATCGTGTGGCGACGTTGTTGCCGCAGCGCCAAACCGATTACGTGGCGCGCATCCGCCAGCGCGTGAAGGAATTGCTCGACGGCCACCCCGTTGCCGAAGATCGCTTGGCCACCGAGCTGGGCATCATGGCCGAAAAGCTCGACGTCGCCGAAGAAATGACGCGCCTGCGCGCGCACCTCGATCATTTTCTGGAGATTCTCGCCGACCATCCCGCGCCCGGCAAAAAGCTGGGCTTCCTGCAGCAGGAGATGCTGCGCGAGGTGAACACGCTGTCGAACAAAAGCCAGTATTACGACATCCAGCAGATCTGCATCGGCTGGAAGGAAGATCTGGAAATCATCCGCGAACAAATCGCGAACGTAGAGTGACGAAGAGTGGATAGTGGATTGTGGATAATAAAGCAGTAGTTAGGGGGACAACAATATTCCCCGCGTTTACTATTCACAATCCACTATCCACTCTTCCTACTTCACCGCTTCTTCCATCGCACCCATCAAATCAGCGATATCCTGGCGCGAGAACGTCAGCGGCGGCAAAAGCCGCAGCACATCCGCACCAGCGCGATGCACCAACACGCCAGCTTCCCGCAACCGCTTCTGCAAGGCTCCAAGGTCACCGTGCACCGAATCGGCCGCGCCGGTCCACCGCATGCCAATGAGGAACCCGCGCCCACGCAGCGTACCGACGGGAACTCCCGCTTTGGATTTGCGTTCGATCAACTTTTCCAGTTCCCCGCGCAACAACGCGATCCGCTCCTGATAACCCTTTTGGAATGCTTCGTCTGAAAGGATGCCGAGCACCGCAAGCCCGGCCGCGCAGGCCACGGGGTTGCCGCCGAAGGTGGAACCGTGATCGCCCACATGCAAGGCCTCCGCGATGGGCTTGCGCACCAGCACCGCGCCGAGCGGAAGTCCGCCGCCGAGCGGTTTGGCAAGCGTCACAAGATCGGGCCGGATGCACAGCGCATCACTGCCGAGTAAGGTACCGGTGCGCCACAGACCCGTCTGGATTTCATCGGCGATCAGCAGCACACCCCGCGCCTGTACCTCGCGCAAGGCCTCGGCCATCGCCGGCTCCATGTTGACCACGCCGCCCTCGGCCTGCACCGGTTCGAATAACACGGCCGCGGTGTTCGGACCCACGGCGGCCTTCAGCGCCGCGACGTCGTTCGCCAACACGTGCACGAAGCCGCGCGGCATCGGGCCGAAGCCCTGGTAAATCTTTTCTTGGCCCGTGGCGGCCATGGCCGCATAGGTGCGCCCGTGGAACGAGCCCGTGAAACTGACGATTTCATTTTTTTCGGGTTGTCCCGCAAGATCGAAGAAGCGCCGTGCGAACTTGATCGCGCCTTCGTTGGCCTCGGTGCCGCTGTTCGAAAAGAACACCGCGTCGAATCCGGAGATCTCCGCCAGCCGAGACGCCAGATCGCGCTGCGACGGCAGCACGAACAGGTTGCTCGCATGCAGGAACTTGCCCGCCTGTTCGGCGATGGCAAGGAGCACCGAGGGATTCCCGTGCCCGACCGCATTCACTGCCACGCCCGAGACGCAATCGAGATAGCGGCGTCCGGCATCGTCCCACACGTGGGAGCCTTCGCCCCGTACCAAGGTGAGATCCCGTGCGCCGTAGACTCCGAGCAGTGCGTCTGACATGGTCGATCCTTTCCTAACGAAACTCACGATAACGAAAAATAACTGGAAACAAAAAAAGCCGCCCCGGAGGACGGCCTTCAATCTTGGAAGTCGTTCCGGGTACCCTGACGGGCGCCCCGGGGGGTCTGCCCTATTTCTTTTCGGCGAGAGCCGCGACGGCCTTTTGGGCCTTGCTCTTGTAATTCGACGCCGAATTCTTGGTCACACCGCCTTGATTGCGTCGTGCGGCCTTGTCGAGCATCGAAAAGAGGTTCGGCAATTCCTTCGAAGCTTCGGCGTGCGAGGTCGCACCACGAACCTTTTTGAGGCTCGTGCGGATGGACGAACGGATCGCGCGGTTGACCAGGCGAGCCTTTTCGGAGGTGAGAATGCGTTTTTCTGCGGACTTATGGGTAGGCAAAGCGCCCTCCCTGTTAAAATTTGGGGACAAAGGATAAGTAATGGAGGCGGAGACCTCAAGGGAGGAAGTGAGAAATGATGAATGAGGAATGAGGAATGAGGAATGGAGCCCAAAAAGGCATACTAAACCGCCAAAATTCCGGAAAAACGGCAGATGAGCTCTCACTAGGCCACCTCGCCCCCCGATCAAGATGACTCCGGATCCGCAGCGAGCCGCTCTCTCCTTACGATCATTACCCATTCATCATTCATCATTCATCATTTTGCATTTTCCCAAAATGCCCCTAGGACTTTTCGACTCTGGTTTCGGCGGTCTGACCGTATACCGCAAGGTGCGCGAACAACTGCCCGCCTACGACATGCTCTATCTGGGCGATACGGCCCGCACGCCTTACGGCAACCGCTCCTTCGAAGCGATTCTGCGCTTCACCACCGAAGGTGTGGAGCATCTGTTCGCGCAAGGGTGCCCGCTGGTAGTCATCGCCTGCAACACCGCATCGGCCAAGGCGCTGCGCACCATTCAACAGAAACTGTTACCGGTAAAATATCTCGACCGCCGGGTGCTCGGCATCATTCGTCCCTCTGCAGAGGCGTTGGCACAGGAAGCGCCCGAGAGTCGCGTCGCCCTGTGGGCCACCGAAGGAACGGTACGCTCCGAAAGCTATGCGCTGGAACTGGAGAAGCTGGCGCCCCACATCCGTCTCACGCAGGTGGCCTGCCCGCTGCTGGTGCCTCTGGTCGAGAACGGCGAACTCGCAGGCGCGGGCCTTGAATACTTTTTGGAACAATACTGGCGTGAAACCCTGGAGCGCGCGGGCGGCGTTCCCGATGCCCTGCTGTTGGCATGTACGCACTATCCCTTGCTCTACCCCGCGATACGGCGGCTCGTGCCTGCGTCCACGAAAATCCTGGTGCAGGCCGACCTCGTCGCGCCCGCCTTGACCGACTATCTCACGCGGCACGCCGACTTCGACAAACGCCTAACGCGCGGGGAGAGCGAACGCTTTCTCACCACAGATCAAACCGAAAGCTTCGCGAAACTGGCGTCGCTTTTCCTGGGCCGCAATATCGTCGCGGAGCAGGTGGAACTTTGACTCGACAGTTACCGGTTCACAGTTTAAAGTGAACCCCATCCGAATCCGATCGACACGCTGAAGGGTACCAGACGGGAGAATTGCCCGGAGGTCTACTCGATCTGATTCCCGATTTTTTGGCGCTACTGTGAACCGAAAACCGTCTACTGTTCACTCATATTCCTCCTGACTTTTCGGGGGACCCGGTGTATATTGGTGCAGGAAACCGGAAAATACTGGCAAATTTGCATATGAATACCACCACCACCATGGCCCTGCCGACCCAGTCGGCTCTGGTTCGGATTTTTCCGCTCCGGTTTTTCTCCTAAGCCCCTTACACATTCAGCGGCGCGGAGAACCGGTACCCTTCCGGTGCAACGCCCTCAACCTGCTCGAACCCGCCGCATCACGCGCCTGCGATTCGGTCGAAAGGAACGTCTCATGACAAACGCACAAACCGGCTGGCAGGATTACCGCGGCAAGGCGGAAGGCGTGCTCATCCATACAGGGAGCTCGCGCCACCATGCGTTGCCCGTGCGTTCACTCGTGGATGCCAACGGCCAGACGGTGCAGGAGCCGAACTACGAGAGCGGAACCTACGGCGTCATCCAGTGCCAGGAGGCGCGTACCCGCGCGGCCGCGTTCAAGGCGCGCCGCCGGTACTTTCTCTTCGGCACGCGCTACCACGGCACGCGCGAAGAATTCCGCGGCCGCTTTTTCGTGATCGGTTACATGCGTCTCGAAAAATCCCTCGAGGTGCGCAAGCGTCATTCGCACAAATGGATGGAGCAAAGCGATTCTGCGCCGCCCGAATGCATGGAGATGGATGCGTGCTACGCCTTCCAATCCTCCGAGATGAATTTCTACGCGTTGGAAGACTGCTACGAGTTGACCGAGGCGTTGATGCAGGAGTGGGGCTACAAAGGCAAAATCACCAAGCAGATGAAGCTGACCTTTTCGGAAGGCAAGCTCGACATCATTCTCGTCCACTTCAAGGGCAAGACGCCTTGCAATGCAGCCTATCAGGAAGCGGTGAGGGAACTCGAGGCTTCGGGCACCGAGGCCGCTTCCGCGTCGGTCTGGTAATCCTTAAGGATTCAGCCGCGAATCAAATGGAGTAACACGGCCTTCTGCGCGTGTAGGCGGTTCTCGGCTTCGTCGAAAGCGACGTAACGCGCAGAGTCCATCACCTCTTGGGTGATCTCTTCGCCCGGATGCGCGGGCAGGCAATGCGTGACCACGCAGGTCTCGGGCGCCGCCGCGAGCAACGCGGCATTCACCTGGTACGGGTGGAAGTTCTTCGTCTTCTCCGCCGCCTGATCTTCCTCACCCATGCTCACCCAGACGTCGGTGTAGATCACGTCGGCGTCGCGCACGGCTTCGATGGGGTCGTAGGTCTGCTTGTAACTGCCACCGGTAATCGCGCACAGGGCTTCGACTTTTTTCAAAAGCGCCGGCGGTTGTTCGTAGCCCTTGGGGCAGGCGAGGGTGAAATGCATTCCGCAGTGACCGGCGAGCGCGGCGAGACTGTTGGCAACGTTGTTGCCGTCGCCCACGAACGCGACGCGCGCGCCGCGCAGCGAGCCGCGGCGCTCCAGCATCATCTGGCCGAACGCCAGCGCCTGGCACGGATGTTCTTCATCGGTAAGCGCGTTGATCACGGGCACGGAAGCATGGCGCGCGAGATCGTCGACCAGCGCCTGCGTGAAGGTGCGCGCGACGATGCAGTCGACCCAGCGCGAAAGACTTTTGGCGGCGTCGTGAACCGACTCGCGTTTGCCGATCGACACCGAGGCGGGATCCAGAATCACCGTGGATCCGCCGGTCTGAATCATCGCGACCTCGAAGGTCACGCGCGTACGCAGGCTGGGCTTTTCGAAAAAGAGCGCGGCGGTGCGGCCGTGCAGTGTTTCGCTGGGCCCGGCGGCGCGAAAATCGGCGCGCAGACGCGCCGCGTCGCGCACGAGTTCTTCCACGAGTGCGGAGGGTTGATCGACGAGGTTGAGCAGATGGCGGAGCGGTTTGGACATGGGGGAAAAGATAAGACGGTGGACGGTTGTAGGAAGTAGGTGGACGGTACCGGGGACGAACTCCGGGTACTTTTAGTGGACCTCTGCGGGGCTTCGATCCTAAAAAGCCAACTGCCGTTTTCTACCGTCTACCATCTACCGTCTACATCCTACTGCCATGCCCCTCTCCCTCCCCTGCCCCGCCAAGATCAATCTGTTTCTCGAAGTGCGCGGCAAGCGGCCCGACGGGTTTCACGAACTCGGAACGTTGTTTCAGGCCGTGGAAACGGGCGATACACTGCATGCCGCACCCCTTGAATCGCCCGATCGGGACGTGGTGCTTGACGGGGCCGAAGGCCTCACCGCGAACCCCGAAGACAACCTGATCGTGCGGGCCGCACGCTTGTTGCAGAACCGTTATGCGGATCGCATTCCACAGGGTTTCGGCATCCGTTTCACACTCGAGAAACGCCTGCCCTCGGGTGCCGGCCTTGGGGGCGGCAGCTCGGATGCGGCCACTGCGCTGCGCCTCACCAATACGATCTGGCGTCTGGATCTCACCCCTGCGGAACTGCGGATCTTGGGCGCGGAACTCGGCTCCGACGTGCCGTTTTTTCTCTCCACCCCGACGGCCTACGGAGAGTCCCGAGGCGAAGCGTTGGCCGCGGCACCTCCCCCTCGACCTTTTCATGTTTTGATCGCCACCCCGCACTGCCATGTGGATACGGCCGGGGCCTATCGTCTTTTGGCGGAATACCGCACCCGGGTGGACGGAGGCATTTTCGGTTCCCGATGGGAAGCCTTTCGGCGGGAATACCCGGGGCATGCCGAGAACGCTGAATTTTACCGGAACCTGCACAACGATTTTGAGGCGCCGGTGCTGGAAGCCTATCCCGAAATCGGCGAAATTCGGAAGATTTTGATCGAGTACTCCCCGGTCAAAGCCATGCTGAGCGGGTCCGGTGCCAGTGTTTTCGCCCTGTTTTCAGACGAAAAAAGCGCTCTCGCGGCCCAGGCCGCAGCCGCTCCGCGCTGCCGATTTGCGGTGGTGACCCGGTTTTGGGGACAAGGCTCCGAAATCGAAGGTTTTTTCTAAGTTTGCCCCCCTCGGTTACGCTGGGGCGTCGTCAAGCGGTAAGACAAGGGTTTTTGGTTCCCTCATTCGCAGGTTCGAATCCTGCCGCCCCAAGCTTCGAGAATCCGGCGGTCCGGGAAATTTACCCGGGCCACACTTTAAACACAGCGGGAAGGCGCGCGCCGGCGCGATGTACCGCACGAGGAGATCACATGCAAACCGTCAATATCACCGCGCACAAGCGCGTCCTCAGCACCAAGGGTACTCTGGCCACGCTTCGTCGCGAAGGCAAGGTTCCGGGCGTTCTGTACGGCCTCAAGGGCGAGCCTGAACCCATCGAAATCACGGGAACCGACCTGCGTCCCGTGCTCGCGCACCGCAACGCCATCATTGAACTGAACATCGACGGCGTCATCCAGAAGTCCATGATGAAGCAGCTCGATCGCGATCCGATCCGCGGCGACTTCCTGCACGTCGACTTCGTGCGCGTCGACAACGAACACCCCGTCACGGTGACCGTGCCGGTGACCACCGAAGGCGTCCCCGTGGGTGTGAAGACCCAGGGCGGCGTGTTCTCCGTAGCGAAGAAGTTCGTGAAGCTCCGCGCCAAGGTGCAGGACATTCCGGACGCCTTCCACCTCGACGTGTCGAACCTGAACTCGGGCACCACGTTCTACGTGAAGGACCTGAACTTCGACAAGGGCACGTTCGTGACGCCGCCGCGCACCGCGCTGTTCGGCGTGGGCGAAGGCCGCAAGCAGGACGAATCGGCGACTGGCGCTCCGGGCGCACCGGCGGCAGCCAAGGCGCCTCCGGCAGCGGCGGGCAAAGCAGCTCCGGCAGCAGCGGCAGCCAAGCCGGCAGCCAAGAAGAAATAGTCCTTCAAGATGGCGCTTCTGGTGGGGCTGGGCAATCCCGGCCCCCAATACGATGCGACGCGGCACAACATCGGGTTCGCCTTGGCGGACTCGATGGCCCGCGCTCTCATCGGAAACGATGCGTCGGATGCGTGGAGAACCCGGGGCAAGGCGCTTCTGTGCAAGGCCGCCCTGGGTTCTCATCCGCTCCTGATCGCAAAACCCCAGACCTTCATGAACCTCAGCGGCGAAGCCGTTCAGTCGCTCATTACCTTTTTCAAGATTCCACCCGCCGAAGTGGTGGTGGTCACCGACGACGTGACCCTTCCGATCGGTTCGTTGCGCATTCGCACCGAGGGCGGCCATGGAGGCCACAACGGGCTGCGCAACATCATCGAGCATATCGGCGAGGGGTTTCCGCGCATCCGCATCGGCGTCGGCCTCTGCCCCCCTGGACGGGATTTAGCGGGGTTCGTATTGGCCCGCATGAATACGGTCGAGCGCGAAAGCCTGAACCCCGTATTTGAGGATTTTACCAAGCTTTTGGAGACCGGGCTCACAAAAGGGTGGGAAACGGCCGCCTCGCGCTTCAATCGCCGCGCTCCCGGGTAAAACCCCGGTGCGTTGAAAGACCCCGCCTTTCTAGCTAGTTTACCCCGGTGGTTCCGGCTCTCCTTCAGGGGGATCGGGACGTTTTTTTTCATGGCATCCTGAATTCGGACCGCGCCCCCCCACTATTCCGTGCCGGGAGGAATGGCGCCCGGCCTATGGGAGCCAAAAACACCGGGTGCCAAAATGCTGCTCACTATCGAAGAAGATCTGAAGAACCTGCTCGCCCTTTGGCGCGTGGAAAAAAAGGTTTTTGAGCTTAAGCAGACCCGCCGCGACCTGCCCCAGCGCATCCAGTCGCTCCGTGACGCCATCGGCAAGGAACGCTCCGCCGCCGACAAGCTGCACGCCGACATCACCCGCGCCGAGACCCAAATCCGCGAAAGCCAGGATGCGGTGGTCACCGAATCGGCCTCGCTCGAAGAGAGCGGCAAGCGCCTCGGCGCCATCACGACCAACCGCGAGTACGACGCCGTGCACCTCGAAATCGCGGCCCACAAAAAGAACATCGACACGGCGCAAGCCCGTGTGCTGCACTTGCAACAGGTGATGGAAAACCTTCGCAAGGAAGCCGAAGAGGCCGAAGCCGCCTACGAGAAAATCCGTTCCGAGATCGAACCCGAACTCGAAACGCTTACCGCCGAACTCGGGGGAATCGAAGAGCGCATCACCGCCGAAGCGAACAAGGGCGACGCCCCCCGCGCTCTCATCGGCAAGAAAACCCTTTCGGTGTACGACCGCACGGTACAGCGCCGCAGCACCCCGCATGTGATCGCCTTGGTGAACCATGCCCATCGCGCCTGCGACATTTGCAGCCGCAACCAGACGTCGCAGCGCGTGATCGAGGTCGCAAAGAAGAAGCAACTGTTGTTGTGCGAAGGTTGCGGTAGCTTGCTGGTTTGGCGCGAGGACGATGTTCCCGCCCTGCATCCGCAGGAAGCCTGATTCACAACGGGCAGAGAATCGATACGAAGCCCGCGTTGATCCGCGGGCTTCGTTGTTTTTATAGGATCCCGTATTCCTTGATTTTGTAAAGCAACCCGCGGCGCGAAATGCCCAGACGTTCGGCCGCGCGGGTTTTGTTCCAGCGACAGGCCTCCAGGGCTTCGACGATGGCCTCGCGTTCGGCATTGCGGCGGCGGCCGCGCACCGAGACGTCCATGGATTCCGGCTCGCTCCGGGGAATGCCCTCCACGTCGTCGAACTGAAAAACGAGCTCGTTGGGCGCGGAAAGCACGACCGCACGTTCGACAGCATTTACCAGCTCCCGTACGTTGCCCGGCCAGGGATGTTTCAGCAAGGCCCATTCATTTTCCGGCGAAAGCGCGAATTGGGTTCCATAACGGGAGTTGAAGTGTTTCAGAAAATGGCGGGCCAACAGCGTCACGTCGGCACCGCGCTCACGCAGGGGCGGCATGGCCACGGGAATCACGTGCAATCGGAACCAGAGGTCTTCACGGAATCGTCCTGCGCGCACGTCTTCGCGCAGGTCGCGATGCGTCGCCGCGATCAGACGAAAATCAGTTTGCACCGGAGTTTCGCCTCCGACCGGTTCCACCGCATGCTCCTGGAGCGCTCGCAACAGGCGCACCTGCATGGGGAGCGGCATTTCGCCGATTTCATCGAGGAACAGCGTTCCTCCGTGCGCCAAAACGAATTTTCCCGGGCGATCGGAGAGGGCTCCGGTATAGGCCCCGCGCACATGGCCGAACAATTCCGATTCAATCAGGTTCTCGGGTATCGCGCCGCAATTAACGGGAATAAACGGACCCGAACTCCGATCGGAGGATTCGTGGATGAAACGCGCCACGCCCTCCTTTCCCGTCCCGCTTTCTCCGGTGACAAGCGCCGAGGAACCGGCCGCGGCAGCTTTGCGCGCCGTGTAGATGCTTTGCAAAAATACCGGGCTCTCTCCCAACAAACCCAAGGGAGCGACCGCCGTGCCACGTGCGCCGGAGGGTGGAAGCATTTCGCCGGGAAGATCCAATAGCCGTTGGACGATCGACCGTAATTCTTGGTTTTCAAACGGCTTCGCAAGAAAATCGGAAGCGCCTGCACGCAAGGCACCAATCACGGTTTCCATCTGCCCGTGGCCGGTGAAAAGAACCGACCGTATCGCGGGACGTTCCTCCCGGAGACGGCGTAAAAATTCGATTCCGTCCATTCCGGGCATTCGGAAATCACTGAGCACGACGTCGACATTCTCGTTGGCGAGAATTTCCAAAGCCTGCTCCCCGGATTCCGCCTGATAGCTTTTCACGTCCAAAGCGCGGAGACTGGCGCTGATGACTTCCCGCATATGGGCCTGATCGTCCACGATCAAAACGACGCCATGGGGGGCTTCTTGATGCTTGATCACACTCTGACTCCAGAATCATGTTGTGGTGTTGCCTGCACGAGTTGCGTGCGCAAACGAATCGTGAACTGCGCCCCTGGGTTCAAGGGCCGATACGAAAGATCTCCGCCCAGTTCAAGTGCGATTTTACGCGAGAGCGAAAGTCCGAGGCCCGTACCCCCTCCTTGTCCCGATTGAAACGGCGCGAACAACCGGCGACGTAAATCTTCCGGAATGCCGGGCCCGTCATCTTCAACCCGGATGGAAACTTCGCCGGAATCCCCCGCCAACCGAATGCGCACAGCCATCCCGGGTCGCTGAAAACGACGCGCGTTCTGAACGAGATTCAACAGGATCTGTCGTACGGCTTCGGCATCCGTTCGAAAATCCAACGCTTCATGGGCGGAAAGAAATTCCACGGGGATCGCGGAACCCGAAGATGCCTCGGAACGACAGAACTCCCACACCAGCGCGTTTAAGTCCAAGACCTTCGGATGGATAGGAAAGGGGCGCGAAAACCGAAGAAACCCTTCCACGAGGTCGTTCAGCCGCCGCGCATCGGACAGAATGATTTGGGTATAGCGTTTATCGCCTTTGTCTTCGTCTCGCAAGAGTTGCGCGGCCCCATAGATTCCGCCCAACGGATTTTTGATTTCGTGAGCCAGACCGGCCGACATGAGCGCACGTTCCTGATCGCGAGCGGCTCCTTCAGCAGTTTCGACGCGTAACTCAACCTGACGATTGATGTTGTAAGCGCCTGCGACGCTCAGTAACGCAAACCCCATCAGAAACGCGATGGTGTCGATCAGGTAGGTTGGATTCACCTTTGCGCCGAAAGCATGCTCCATTCGGGTGCCGTAATCGATGCCATACCAGAACTGCATCCAGGCCCAGAATCCCACGAGCATGACGATTGCAAGCGTCCCCGCATAAATCGCGAGGCGCCGCTGAATGCGCAGTGCGGCGAGCCCAACCGAACAGGGCACCGTCAAATAGATGGGCATTTTCAGCACGAATACCGGGCCTGCGGCGATCGCATAGGCTACCAAAATCCCGATGGCAATCACCATGTCGAGTGTCGTCATGGCATACTTGTAGTAGGGTCGGTAAGCATGATGCATCAGCCAGAAATGGTAGGACACCGCCGCGAAAAACAAAAGGAATCCAGAGCCCATATTGATCGCATTAAAAAGCGCCAGATTGGTAGGCAAATAGAAGCTCGTCGTCGCAAGCCACATGAAGGCGAAGGAAAACCGTATGAGGTTGGAGAGTCTCTCCGCACGCGCCTCTTCCATAAAGGCCACACCGCGTTCGCGCTCTGAAGGCTGCGATTGCAGCAGAAATTCAAAAACGGGTATGAATTTTCGTGCAATCATTTGTGGGTAGTATTCACCAAGAATCCGACGGTATGACTTGGCAGCAGCAGCGCTGTTATCATTTTCCAAGAACGTAAGTATGCCAAATCCTCTTCAAATTCGGTAAGACGAGCTCTATTGAGAAATTTTTTTCACACTAATGAAGTAGTGACATTCACTACTGTCACCTAGTCATGTATTCCGATTTAATTTCAGAAAAACGCCCTTCTTTTGAGCAAGATTCATTCACTTTTATTCACCCCATTTAGTTTAGAATCTCTAGAAATTCGCCATTTTTAACTGAGTTCTGACCAGCCGATGTGTGGTGTGTTATTGCGTGAAAAACTTTGGTTGCCCGATGTGACGTTGCATCCGATGGCTCTTGCCACGAGAAGCAAGAGAGGCCCGTCATTCAGGGAGTGTCAAATCGACAGAAAATTAATGGGGAACAAGTCTCCGTTGCGGCCTCAAGGAGCTCTCTCTATAAGCGTTTCAAAATCGGGAAGGGATGCACAGCCGGAATAAAGCGGCCGTTAAACCACCATTAGGCGGCGAATAAGAATCGACTAAGCGGCGATTCTGGCTGCTTCGTCGAGCTGCACGGCGACGAGCTTCGAGATGCCCTTGATCTCTTGCGTGACGCCGTAGAGCATGTCGGACGCCGCCATGGTGCGCTTGTTGTGCGTCACCACGATGAACTGCGTCTGATGGCTGAAACGCCGAAGCAGATTCACGAAGCGCCCGATATTGGCGTCGTCAAGCGGACCGTCGACTTCGTCCATGATGCAATAGGGAGACGGACGCACGAGGTAGAGCGCGAACAGCAGGGAGATGGCCGTGAGCGCGCGTTCACCGCCCGAGAGCAGCGACACGCCACGCATCTTTTTTCCGGTGGGACGCGCGTTGATCTCGATTTTCGCATCGAGCGGATCGACGCCTTCTTCGAGCGCGAGCTGCGCTTCGCCGCCTTCGAACAGGGATGAGAACACTTCCTGAAAATTCTTCTGCACCACCTCGAAGGTGGCGGAGAACTGCTCGCGCGCGGCCTTGTCGAGCTTTTTGATGGCGCGATCGAGTCCCTGGCGGGCGCGTTCGAGATCGTCGAACTGCTTTTGGACTTCTTCCAGACGGGTTTTTTCGGCCTGGTAATCTTCGAGAGCCCCGGTATTGATGTTCCCGAGGTTTTTGAGTTTGTCCTTAAGATCGGCGATCTGTTCCGGTGCGCTCTCCGCCTGGTACTCTACGCGGTCGAACTCAACTTCCTCGGAACTGAAGTCCACTTCGTGCGCTTCGAACATCCGCTCGCGGATGTTCTGCAAGGCGGCACGTCCTTGCTCCATGCGGAGCGAGCGCTGATGGGCACTCTGCGTCACCTCGCGCAACTCGTCTTGCAGACGGCGCAGCAAGGTGCGACGCTCGTCGAGGAGGGCGACCTTGCGGTCGTATACCGACTTCACTGCGTCGCGTTCGCGCTCCTCGTCGCCGAGGCGGGCGTGAATGCTTTCCATGTCGCCGCCGATAGTGGCGACCTTTTCGTGGAGCAGGCTCATCTGCACGGTCCACTCTTCGGCCTGACCTTCGGAACGGTCCATGGACGCACGCAGATCGCGCGCGGCCTTTTCGAGGTACTCGGCGCGCGCGCGCGCCGTTTTGAGACGCGCTTCACTGTCGGCGCGTTCCTGATCCACTCCGCGCCATTCCTGATCGACGCGGTGATGTTCGTCTTCAAGGGCGCGTACGCCCTTCTGCGCCGTCTGAAACCGACTCTCGAGCGCGAGACGGGCTTCATCGGAAGCGGCCCACTCGCCGCGCAAGGCTTCGACCGATACGACGAGTTGGCGCTTACGATCGGTAACCGTCTCCAGACGCAGACGGTATTGCACCACTTCGCGGTCGAGCGATTCGGCTTGACCTTCGCTCAGGCGAACACGGCCACGGGCATCGTTGGCCCGGCGCTCGGCATCGCGCTCGCGGTGACGTGCGGATTCGGCTTCGCCCAGGGCGGTGGCACGTGCGCTTTCGCGCTCGCGGATTTCGCCGGAGACGGATTCGAGCTCGAAGGAAAGCTTGCCGAGGCGTGCCGCCGTATCGGCCAATTGGGTTTTGCGCTGCAACAAACCACCGGCGGCTTTTTCTTTGCCGTCCGCGGTACCTGCGCGACCGCCGCAGAGGGCTCCGCCCGAGTGTAGGCCCGTGCCTTCGGGCGTCCAGAACCACACGTCCTGATTCTTCGCCTCGGCGGCGAGCGCAAAGGCGGAATCAAGCGAATCGGCCAAGGCATGATTGCCCAGCGACCACTCGAGCACGCCGGACCATGCGGCGGGTCCTTTGACCAGGTCGGAGAGCCAGCCGCGGAAACCCGGACGTCTGGAAAGATCGGGACGCACGCGGGAGAAACCCGAAAACCCGGGAAGCCCGAATACCGCCTCGCCCTTGCCGCCCTCACGCAAAGCGGAAAGCAATTCGACGCCGCGCTCTTTGTCGGCGACGAGCACCACCTGCAACGATTTTCCGAGGGCGCGTTCCACAGTGGCCTGATGTTCCGCCGGCACATCGAGTTCGTCGATCAGGAGCGACTTCAGCCGGTCCTTCGAAGACTGCAGCAGGAACTTGACGCCCGCATCCATGCCTTCGCCGGAGGCTTCGAGCCCCGCAAGCAGGGCACGCTGCGATTCGAGCACGGCCTGTTCGCGGCGCAAGTCCTGTTCGCGGCTGCGCGCTTCGGCGAGAGCCTTTTCAGCGGAGGCGGCGGATGCGGCGGCGGACGCTGCGGCGTCGACAGCCGCTTTCATATCGGACTCCGCCGACGCGAGATCGCTCAGCGCGGTTTCGCGCAGACGGGATTGTTCGGAGAGGCGTTCAACGCGAGAATCGCGCTCGCCGGCCCATTCGTCTTCGCTGTCGGTGAGATGCTGCAGTTCGGCCTCGGAGGCACCGAGGCGCTGGCGTAAGCCTGAAAGTTCCTGCAGGGCATCCATGCGCTCGCCGCCGAGCGCTTCGGCGCCGCTGCGGGCTTCCTGCACTTTCGCGGAGGCAAGATCGGCTGCTTCGCGGGCCAAGCGGCTCCGCTCGGCCGCGCCGGAGAGAAACGTTTCCGCTTCGGCTGCTTCGCGGAGGGCTTCGCTACGCTGATGCCCCATTTCTTCGAGCCGGCGCGCGGCCTCTTCGGCCTCGGCCTTCAGGCGGCGCAGCGATTCGTCGAGGTGACCGGCGCGATCGCGCGTGCGGTCGCCTTCGCTTTCGAGACGGATGGCTTCGGCCTGCGTGTTCGCGGCCCTGCGGCTAAGCTCGGCGACCTGCTGCTCTTCGTCGTACAAGGCGAGCTTCTGTTCCTCGAGCTCGGCCTCACCGGTGGCACGGCGCGCATCAAGTTCGGTGGCGCGGTTTTCGTCTTTGGCGTGTTCGAGTTGGAGCTTTTCGAGCTCGGCGGCGATATGCGTGTAGGAATCGTGCTGGTAGCTGAGTTCGAGTGAGCGCGCCGCATCGCGCAGTTCGCGCCAGCGTTCGGCCTTCTTGGCCTGGCGCTCGAACAGATTCACGTTTTGCTGCACATGCTTGAGGCCATCCTCGACGCGCGAGAGGTCCTGGGCGGTGCGCTCGAGCTGACGAAGCGTTTCTTTGCGCTGCTGCTTGTACTTGGAAATGCCGGCGGCCTCTTCGAACATGGTGCGACGCTCGTCCGCTTTTTCGGAGAGGATGCTGTCGATCATCTTCGCTTCGATAAGGCTATACGAAGCTGCGCCCATGCCGGTGTCGTAGAACAGATTGTGAATGTCCTTCAGACGGCAGGGCTGGTTGTTGATGAGGTATTCGCTCTCGCCTGTGCGCCAGGTGCGCCGCGTGATCATCACCTGCGTATAATCGGAGGGGAGCAAGCCGCTGTCGTTGTGGATCAGCAGGCTTACTTCGGCCATGCCCTGCGCGGCGCGCTCGGCGGTACCGGAAAAGATCACGTCCTCCATCTTGCTCGAACGCAGGGCGCGGGCGCGCTGTTCGCCGAGCACCCAGCGGATGGCGTCGATGATGTTGGACTTGCCGCAACCATTCGGACCCACCACGGAGGTGATGCCTTCGCTCGGGAAGTTGACCTCCACGCGATTTGCGAAGGATTTGAATCCGGAGATGCGGAGTTTTGAGAGGTACATCGTGTTCCTGAAACGTGGCCTGAAATTGAGACGCCCGGACGTGCCCGGTATTCCGCCCGGGCGTGAACCGGGGCGACCCCGAATATTGGGGGGAAAGTTAAGAACCGAAGGGGCCGGAAGGGGTGTTTGGGTCGGGAAAAGGGGGAAACATTAGCGGAGAAACCCGAAAAAAAAGGCGCACCCTCAACGGATGCCGATCTTCTTTTAAATCAAATAGTTAGACTCATTACAGCCCGACGACCTTCCCCAATTCATGGGGCAGCGGGGCCTGAAAGACGCGCTTGGTCGCGCCGTCCTTCCACGACAACTCCTCGGCATGCAGGAACAGGCGCTTGAGGCCGAGCTTCTTCATACGCTCGCGCACTTCGGCCGGGCGTTCGCCCGAGTAGCGCGTATCGCCCACGATGGGGTGGCCGATGTGGGCCAGATGGGCTCGGATCTGATGCATGCGCCCGGTCTCGATTACGACCTGAAGCAGCGCGTACTCGCCTACGGTGCGGATCGTTTTATAACGCGTCACCGATCGCTTACCTTCTTCGTCCTCGTCCGCGATGTACGATTTCGCGCCGGCGGCGCTGTCTTGCCGGGCCAGTGCGGCGTCGATGGTACCCGCTGCCGGATCGGGGTGCCCGACGACAAGGGCGAGATAGCGTTTGCGGATCTTTCCCGCACGCAACGCTTCGGTCAATTCCCGCAGCGCGGATCCGGTTTTAGCTACAAGCAACACGCCCGAAGTTTCTTTGTCGAGACGATGCACGAGCGAGGGCGAAAACAACTCCATCCCCCACCCCGGGGTCAGGCCTTCATTCGAGCCGCCGAATAACAGCTCTTCGAGAGATGCGTCTTCGGGCTCTTCCGTCGCATGGCGCGGGCGGATTTTCGGCACCTTGGTTTTCTTCTGTGCCTTGGCGGCGGTCGCCAGGTACGCACGGACGCGCTCGATCAGCGAAGTGCCCTGTAAAATGCCGCTGCCGGGATGCGCGGCCATGCCCGACGGCTTGTTCACCACCAGCAAATCGTGATCTTCAAACACAATGGGAGGAGGGGGAGATGCGGGCGAGGCGGAGGCGGTCGGCTTGTGGGTTTCGGGACGCTGCGCTTCCTCATCGCGGATACCGAAAACCTGCAGCATGTCTCCGGCCTTGAGCATGTAAGCCTGGTCCACCGGCCTTTTGGCGATCTTGATTTCTTTGCGGCGGAACAGCGATTGCAATCTTCCCGTCGCGAGCAACGGAAACCAGCGGCGCAGAAAACGCTCGGCGCGCTGCCCCGCATCGTTGGGAGAAACCACGATTTCAACCAGCATGATCAGGCCTTTCGAGCATCCGCAAAAATTTCCGCGACGACATCCGCGAACCGAAACCCGTCCGCGCCGGAGGACACGATACCTCCCGAATAGCCCGCGCCTTCGCCGAGCGGATACAGTCCCGGCGTGCTCACGGACTCCAGCGTTTCGGGGTTGCGCGGGATGCGTACCGGCGAAGAGGTGCGCGACTCGGGGCCGATCATCAGCCCTTTGGCGATGAAGCCGGGAATTTTGCGTTCGAATTCGCGGAAGGAGTCGCGCAGGGCCGATGCGACTTCGGTGTCGAAGAGTTCGTGAAAGTTCGCCCACCGCATCGGCTTTTGGAAGGACGTCTTCCAGAGCGGGCCTGCATCGAGGCGGCCTTCCACGAAGGCGGCGATGGTTTGTACGGGAAACGTTCCGTCGCCGCCCCCGAGTGCGTAGGCACGGCGCTCCAGTTCACGCTGGTAATCGACGCCGGCGAGAATGCCGCCCGCGAGCCGTTCCGGACTGACGGCCGCAACCACGGCGGAGTTTGCAAAGACGGTGCCGCGATTCGAATAACTCATGCCGTTGGTGAAGAGCGCGCCCTCGGCGTCGGCGCAGGGAACCACCACGCCTCCCGGGCACATGCAGAAGGAGTAAGCGGCCTGTCCGTAATCGTTTTGCCAGGTCAGAAAGTATTCCGCCGCGCCGGTGACGCGCGGGTCGACGCGATCGCCGAGTTGGCGCGCATTAATGAGCTCCTGCGGATGCTCGACCCGCACGCCGACCGCGAAGGCCTTGCGCTCCATCTCCACGCCGCGCGCTTCGAGCGCCCGGTACAGGTCGTGTGCGGAGAGGCCGGGCGCGATCACCACCGCATCAAACCGCAGGGTTTCCCGGACGGCCGCATTGTCCGCAACGGACTCGATCTCCACTCCCGTGCATCGTCCGTTCTCAAGAACCAGATCGACGACCTCGGTTTGAAACCGGAAGACGCAACCGGCCTCTTCGCAATGCACGCCGAATTTGTCGACGATGAATTGCAGCTTGTCGGTACCGATGTGCGGATGATGCAGGTACTCGATGGAAGGGTCGGCGCCGCCGGCCACGAGTTCGTGCAGGAAGGCGTCGGTATAGGCGTTGCGCGTGCGCGCCGTAAGTTTGCCGTCGCTGAAAGTGCCCGCACCGCCGAGTCCGAAAAGAATGTTGGATTTGATGTCGAGCACGTTTTGCTTGATATGCCGGCGGATGTCGCGGAAGCGTTCCACCACGCCCTTGCCCATTTCGAAAACAGTGACCGCATACCCCTTGCGGGCCAATCCAAGCGCGGCCGCGAGGCCGGCGGGGCCGCTACCGACGATGGCGATGTTTTTGCCCGGCAAGGCGTGACGCCCAGCGGAATTCTCCGCGCCCGATCCATCGGTTTTGACGTTGGAAACGCGTGGGTGTTGCACGGGGCGCGGGCTCGAGAACTCGACGGCGTAACGCCACAGGGGACGGTTGCGTGCACGGGCATCAAGCGATTTGCGTACGATCCGCAAGTCGGCTACCGCATTCGGGGGCAGATCGAGATATTCTGCGACCGCTTGGGGCAGAGCTTCCGCTTCCGTCCCGACCGCATCTACGGGCATAGGGACTTCGCGGACGAGGTAGCGGGGAGAAGAGGACATGGGAGGTGTAAAAGTAGGTAGACGGTAGTCGGTAGTCGGTAGTTTTCGTTGCTGACTGTTCGCCGTTTTTGCGCTTGACCTTGTTCCGGATTGCGCTCCCTACCGTCTACCGTCTACCTACTGACTAATGGTGATACGGAAATCCTTTTTGCAAACAGTAGGCGCGGTATACCTGCTCGAACAATAGGGCGCGCGCCCACTCGTGCGTGAGGGTCATGGCGCTTAGGCGCAGGTGGGTGGGAATCGCTTTTTTGAGCTCGGGATCGATGCCGTGCGAGGAGCCGAGCACGATGTCGAGCACGGGGCCCTTGTGGGCGGCCCGCTCGAGAAACCGGGAGAAGCCCGCGGTGTCGAGGGTTTCGCCGCGCTCGTCGAGAAGCACGGTGTTGGGAGAAAACTTCCCCCCGTTTTGTTTAGACCCATTGCCGGTCTTGAGTCCGCCGAGCGCTGCGGCAATCGATTTCGCCTCTTCGGCCAGGCGAGCGACCGGATCGGCGGCCTTTCCGTCGCGAAGTTCCACGATATCAAGAGGCGCGAAGTGGCTGACCCGGTCCCCAAAATCGGAGACAAGGGCGCGCAAGGCGGTGTTTTTCATCTTTCCAACGCAAATGAGCCGGATTTTCAAGCGGGACCCCGTCGTTTCTCAACCGTTTCTCAACCGTTCTCGACTGTTTTTCAGCTGTTTTTCAAACCTCAGACTGGAAAATGTACCCCCTTCGTTGTTACCTTTGGCACCCCGTTGGTCATTCGTGACCGGCGAATTTGATTTTCGTTCCCATCGTCTAGTGGCCTAGGACACTGCCCTTTCACGGCGGCGACAGGGGTTCAAATCCCCTTGGGAACGCCAAATCAACCTTCAAATAGCCTTTTAAAAGGGGTTGCGGCTCAAAATGCCTGCAACCCCTTTTTTTGTTTTCCCCGCGCCGGAGCGGCTAACTTTCCCCCCCGCCATGCTGACCTCCGACTTCGATTTTTCCTTCCCGGAATCCCAAATCGCCTTGCGCCCGCTCCCACGCGGCGAAGCGCGCTTGATGGTGCTGTCAGGCTCCGGAAAGTTTCCTGACCCGTTCCCGCTCCTCCACGCATTCGGCACCTTCGGCGAACACGCCTTCGGGCAGGCGAAGGACCTGATCGACGTGCTGCAAGCCGGCGATGCGCTGGTGCTCAACGACACCAAGGTGTTGCGCGCGCGTCTGCAGGGCACCCTGGAAACGGGTGGCGGTTGCGAAGTATTGCTCCTCAAGCCGTGGGCTTCCTCGGTGCCGGAATTCAGCGACGGTTCGACCTGGGAATGCATGGCGAAGCCGGGCAGGAAGCTGCAGCCCGGACGCACGATCACGTTTTCTCAGGGGCTCTCCGCCGAAACGTTGGAAGTGCTTCCCGAAGGCGAACGCGTGCTGCGCTTCAATCTTTCCGGACAGGCTTTCTACGAAGCCCTCGAGCAGGCAGGCAGCATTCCCCTACCCCCCTACATTCGCCGCGACGCGGACGCCGACGACGCCGAGACCTATCAAACCGTATTCGCCGCCAACCCGGGTTCGGTGGCCGCGCCCACGGCCTCGCTGCATTTGTCGGAGGATATGCTGGCCGCACTCGAAGCCAAGGGCGTGCGCCTCGTCAAGGTCACCCTGCATGTCGGCGCGGGTACCTTCCGCCCCGTACAAACCGAACGCATTGCCGATCATCCCATGCATTCCGAGGCCTTCACACTCTCCGAAGAATCGGCGCGCATTCTCAATGAAACCCGGAGCAGAGGATCGAGGATCTTCGCGGTCGGCACCACGGCGGCCCGGGTTCTGGAAACCTGTTGTTTACCCGACGCATCCGGAAAGAACACCTTGCAGGCGCGTTCCGGCGAGACCAGTATTTTCATTTACCCAGGTTACAGGTGGAAAGCCGTGGACGCGCTCTTGACCAATTTCCATTGGCCCAAATCCACCTTGTTCATGCTGGTGGCCGCACGCTTGGGTGCGGACGAAACGGGCGTAGCGCGCGCCAAGGCCGCCTACGCGGAGGCCATCGCACGCGGATTCCGTCTGTTCAGCTACGGTGACGGGATGTTGATTCTGTGAGGGCGAGACAGACGGTAGACGCTAGCAGGTAGACGGTAGAGAACGTCCAAGAAAAAGACTAACAAGCCTTTCGCTCTGTGTTCACTACCGACTACCGTCCACCTACTACTAACTACTCCCCGTGCACCGCATCAACAAAGGCGCGGGCGTTTTCGACCGGAGTCTGCGGTAAAATACCGTGACCGAGGTTGAAGATGTGCGGACGATTGCCCACGACCTTCTTCATTTCGGCGACGCGTTCGCGGATTTTTTCCGGCGGGGCAAAGAGATAGCACGGGTCGAGGTTTCCCTGGAAGGTCTGCCCTGGGTGTGCCTTGAATGCGTCTTGCAATTCGACGCGCCAATCGAGACCCACCACATCGGCGCCTAGGCTGACGAAATCGCGCAGCAAGGTCGGAGCGCCGTTGGCGTAATGGATCACCGGGATCTGAGGGAACTGCGCTTTCACGCGGCGGATCACCGACAGCGTGTGCGGCAGTACAAACGTGCGGTAATCTGCGGGTGAGAGGTAACCCGCCCACGAGTCCATGATGGTGACGGCATCCACACCCTGACGCACCTGTTCGATCAGGTATGCGGCCGTCAGGTTCGAGACCTTGGTGAGCAGCATGTGGAAGGCCTTGGGGTCGGAGAACATGAGCCCCTTGAGGCGCGCCAGTTCTTTCGACGAACCACCTTCGACCATATAGGACGCCACCGTGAAAGGGCCGCCCGCGAACCCGATCAGCGGCACATAGCCCTTGAGGTCGCGCTGGGTGAGGCGGACGCCCTGAAACACGTAGTCGAGCTCGGCATTGATGTCGTCGTGATCTCCGCCGCCGGGCATGGCGGCGATGGTGGCCGCGTCGCGCACGGGGTTATGCACCACCGGACCTTCGCCCTCGACGAACTCGAGGTTGAGGCCCATAGGCGGCAAGAGCACGAGAATGTCGGAGAACAGAATGGCCGCGTCTACGCCGATGTGATCGACGGGCTGCACCGTGACTTCGGCCACATGCTCGGGCGAACGGCAGAAGTCCAGGAAGGAAGGGAAGAGCTTGCGGACGCGGCGGTAGTCGGGCAGATACCGCCCGGCCTGGCGCATGATCCACACCGGCGGGCGACCGACGGGCCGCCCCATCGCGGCCTCGAGGAATGCGTGTTGGTGGCCTTCGGGACGTGTGGTACGGGAAATCGGTGTGGTCGTCATAGACTGGGAAATTTAACCCCATCAATTACCGAAAGCGAACCAAAAAGGCGCGGCCCGGAACGACCCCGAACCCTAAAATCGATCTACCAGATGTAAACGACCGCTGCGTTGATGGTGGGATTGATCTGAGTCTTGCCATCGGCAAGTTCGGTATCGGAATACAGGTGCCAGCCCGAATCGATCATGAGCCGGAACATCGGTCCGAGATCCCAGGCGATTCCGAGTCCCGCGCCCATGGACTGGAGGGACCCATGGTCGGAGGCGCGACGATGTCCCAATTTTCCCGCGCCGACCCAAGCGTAGGCACCTTCATACAACGTATTGAGGTAGCGCGCTCCGACGCTGTAGTTCATTTCACCGGTCTCGCCGGAATAGGTGATTCCGAAGCCTGTTTCGAGCCCGTGCCGCCCGATGGAACCGCCCAGACGGATGCCGTTTCCGGCTTCGTAACCGACCCCAACGCCCACATAGATTTTACGTTCGAGCGCCTGCATCTGTGCCGCGGAGGCGGTGTCTTTCGCATACTCCGCGCGTACGGCCGCACCGCCGCCCAACAGCAGCAACAGGGAACAGGCCCGGAAAAAGGTATGCGCGTTCACAGGAAGTAGAAGTTGATGTGGATGGCGTAGTACGGGTACAGCGAGAAGTCGCTGCGCGGGCTATCGCCGGTGTATAAGGAGGATTCCTGATACCGGGTCAGAAACCGGCTGCCCTGAAATCCGATTTCGGGAGTGAAGCGCGTACCGTTCATCTCGCGCAGGCCGAGCTCGGTTCCGGCTCCGATTTGTGCGCGCCAAACGCGGTCGGGAATTTCGTACCACACGTGCGCCGAGGCACGGGAGCGCTCCCAATAATACCCCGACCCCGTGAAGAGATAGAGACGCGTAAACATATCTTCACCGGTGAGATAAAACTCATGCACCGCATAACGAAGGGAGAGGTTTCCGCCCACGGCGCGCCGGCTCTCGATCATGCTGAAGCGACCGTCGATTTTGGCGCCCCAATCCCCTACCCAGCCGATGGCGTTCATGCCGAGGACGAGGTTGGGATTGAAGGTGTAACCCAGCGAGGCGCGGCGGAAGTCAAACGCCTTTTCCAATTCGATGCGGCGGCGTTTTTCGGCGCGCACTTCGCGCCAAATCAAGGAGTCTTCGTGACTAATTTCGGAAGGAGCGGATCCGGAACCCGAAGTGGAGAATTGCAACACCTGACCCCGCAGGGAGTCGAGCTGGAGCACGGTTTTTGCAGAGAGGGCGCGCGCCTGATCGAGGCGGGAGAGAACCGAATCCTTGTCCTCGGCGGCCGATGGGGAGGCTGCGAGAATTGCAATTCCGAAAACCGTTGCAAGACCGAGCCAAGCCGAAGCCGAACGGCGGAATCGGTCAGCAACCGGATCCAAATGGGGGGATGAGGCGATCACTTGCGCAAGATAACGCCAAAAAATGCGGCGGTGTGACGGTTTACGAAAAAATGGTGTCCTCACCCCGACTCGAACGGGGATCAGCGGTTTAGGAAACCACGGCTCTATCCTGTTGAGCTATGAGGACACGGAGGGAGAAAGTTAGCTCCTTAGGGGCTTTTTTGTTGCCGAATGGCACGACAGAGGGGACAGCGAAGACCTACAAAATTCTAAACTTCTACCCTCTCCACGACCCCATTTCCGCCGTCCGCCCCGAAGGAATCCCGCCTTGCTCAATCGCATCGAGGTCGCCCAGAAAAGCCCCGCAACCGACTCCCCCGCGCACCGCATTCTTAAGGCGATGCGCGAAGATCTCGGGCTCCCGGCCACAATCGCCGAGGCCGCCGCCCTCATCCGGGTGTACACCCTCGAAATGGACCTGAATCCAGCCGACGTGGAGCGGATCGGGCACGATTTGTTCTGCGACCCTGTGACGGAGTCCTACGCGGTCAACGCTCCGGCGGCTATCGCCGCACTCCCCGATTTCGATTGGCTCATCGAAGCCGGCTTCAAGCCCGGCGTGACCGACAACGTGGGCCGCTCGGCGCGCGAAGGCGTGGCCGATGCCTTATCGAGCACGGGACGCAAACTCGTCGAGGACGACAAGGTGTACGCGGGCCGTCAGGTGCTGCTCAAAGGCAAACTCACCCGCGACCAGGCCGTGCGTGTGGCCACCACGCTGCTCGCCAATCCGTTGATCGAAACCTGGCAGGTGATGGCGCGCGCCGATTGGGACGCGAAGACAGGTATTCCCGCGCAGTCGCGTAAGGTCGTGGTGCCTCACCAGCCGAGTACCAAAACAATTGCGTTGCCGGAAGACCCCGCCCAACTTCAAAAACTTTCGGACGAGATGCTGCTCGCGTTAACGCTGGAAGAAATGCAGGTCGTGCGCGCACACTTCGCCGATGCTGCGGTGCAGGCGGAACGCAAGGCCGCCGGCATGCCGCTCGACCCCACCGACGTGGAACTCGAAATGATCGCCCAAACTTGGAGCGAACATTGCAAGCACAAGATTTTCGCGGCGGATGTCGAGTATACGGATGAGAATGGGAAAACCGAAACCATCCACTCGCTGTACAAGACCTTCGTGAAGGCTGCCACAAACGCCGTGCGGCCCAAGGCGCCGTGGCTCAAGTCGGTGTTCACCGACAACGCCGGCATCATCGCCTTCGCCGAAGGTTGGGACGTGGCCATGAAGGCCGAAACGCATAACAGTCCTTCAGCGCTCGACCCGTTCGGCGGCGCCATGACGGGCATCGTGGGAGTGAACCGCGACATCCTCGGCTGCGGCATGGGCTGCAAGCCCATCTTCAACACCGATGTGTTTTGCTTTGCGTCACCGTATTACGACAAAGCCGTTCCCGAAAAGCTGCATCATCCCAAGCGGCTGATGAAGGAAGTGCATCGCGGCGTGAAGGATGGCGGCAACGAGTCCGGCATTCCCACCGTGAACGGCTCCATCGTGTTCGACGACCGTTTCCTCGGCAAGCCGCTGGTGTTCTGCGGAACGGGCGGATTGATCCCGTCGGAGCTGCACGGCAAGCCCTCGTGGCAAAAGTCGATCGTGCCCGGCGACCGCATCGTGATGGCGGGCGGACGCATCGGTAAGGACGGCATCCACGGCGCGACCTTCTCGTCCATCGCCCTGACCGAAGCTTCGCCTGTCTCGGCCGTTCAGATCGGCGACCCGATCACGCAAAAGAAGATGCTCGACTTTTTGCTCGAAGCGCGCGACCTCGGCTTGTTCCGCTTCGTCACCGACAACGGAGCCGGCGGCCTCTCCAGCTCGCTCGGCGAAATGGCGCGTGAATCGGGCGGCTGCGAGTTGCACCTCGACAAAGCACCACTCAAATACGCCGGCCTCGACCCGTGGGAAATCCTCGTCTCCGAAGCGCAGGAGCGAATGTCGTTCGCGGTACAGCCCGAAAACTGGGAAGCCTTCCGCGACCTCGCCGCGCGCCGCGATGTGGAAGTCTCCAACCTCGGCACCTTCACCGACAGCGGACGCTTCGAGTGCTACTTCGACGAAAAATCCGTGTGCCGCATGGACATGGACTTTTTGCACGACGGTAATCCGAAGATGCACATCAAGGCGCATTGGAAGCCTCCCGTGCACCTCGATCCGCCTGCGGCATCGCTCGCTAAACGCGATATCAATGCCGACGCGCTCCAACTGCTCGGCGCGCTCAACATCTGCTCCAAGGAGACGTGGGTGCGTCAATACGACCACGAAGTGCAGGGTCAGAGCGTGGTGAAGCCCTTCATGGGCAAAGAAAACGACGGTCCCAGTGACGCGGCCGTGATCAAACCGCTGACCGACCGCAAGGAAGGCCTCGTGGTCTCGCACGGTATTGTTCCGCGTTACAGCGACATCGACGCCTACCACATGGCTGCGGCGGCTGTGGACGAAGCGGTGCGCAACGCCGTCGCCGTTGGCGGCGAACCGGGCAAGTTGGCCGCGCTCGACAACTTCTGCTGGCCCGATCCGGTGGAGTCCGAAGCCACTCCAGACGGCCAATACAAAATGGCTCAGCTGGTGCGCGCCAACCAGGCGCTCTACGACATCTGCATCGCCTACGACCTTCCGCTCATATCGGGAAAGGATTCGATGAAGAACGACTACGGCAAGGGCGCGACCAAGATCAGCGTGCCGCCCACGCTCATGGTCACCGTCGTCGGCCCCATGCCCGACGCACAAAAGACCGCGACCATCGACTTCAAAAAAGCCGGCGATCTCGTCTATGTATTGGGAACGACCAAGGAAGAATTGGGCGGATCGGAATACTTCGCGGGCCTCGGTGCCGTCGGGACTGCGGTGCCGGTCACCGACTTCGCGGCGAACTTCGCCCTGTACAAGAAGCTCTTTGCGGTCATCCAGCAGGGCCTCGCGCGCTCGGTGCACGACTGCTCCGATGGTGGCCTCTGGGTTGCCCTCGCGGAATCGGCGCTCGGCGGCCGCCTCGGCATGGATGTCAACGTGGCTTTGGAACCGGTGGGCAAGCTCGAACTCGAAGTCTCCGACCTAGCGTTGCTCTTCGGCGAAAGTCAGGGACGCTTTGTGGTTTCGGTCACTCCGGAAAATGCCGCGGCATTCGAAAAACTCCTCGCCGGAAGCGCCTTCTCTCTCGTGGGAACCGTAATGGCCGACAATGCCTTGCGCGTGCGCCGCGGCACCCGCACCCTCATCGACACCACGGTGGACGAAGCCTTCACCGCATGGCGCAAGCCGCTGGATTTCTGACATGACCACCAAGCCACGCATCGCGATTCTTACCGGCTACGGCATCAACTCCGACATCGAGTTGGCGCACAGTTTCAATCTCGCCGGCGGTAACGCTGAGCGCGTACATTTGCACGACGCCATAGATGGCAGTGTGAAGCTCGAAGACTTCGCCATTCTCGCCGTGCCGGGCGGATTCTCGTTCGGCGATCATATCGCCAGCGGCCGCGTGTTCGCCAACCGACTGCGCTACAAGCTGGGCGACACCCTACTGCGCCTGCGCGAGAAGAAGACGCCGATCATCGGCATCTGCAACGGGTTTCAGGTTTTGGTGAAGCTGGGTCTTCTGCCCGGCACCGAACCGGCGTCGTTTACGCAGACCTGCACACTCACCTACAACGATTCGGGGCGGTTCGAGAACCGCTGGTGCTATCTCAAAACCGACGCGAACGTCAGCAGCGTGTGGCTCAAAGGACTCTCGCAGATTTACCTGCCCGTGCGCCACGGCGAAGGCAAGTTCATCCCCGGCAACCCGGAGCTGTTGAAGGAACTGGAAGCCAACGGGCAAACCTGTTTGCGCTATTGCAATGCGGACGGCAGCGAGCCTGCGGGGTTCCCTGCGAACCCAAACGGCTCGACGGGCCACATCGCAGGTCTGTGCAGCAAGGACGGCCTCGTCTTCGGCCTGATGCCCCACCCCGAAGCCCATGTGCTTCCGACGCAGCATCCGCAGTGGCAGCGTGACGGCCAAAAGGCCGAAGGTGACGGGCTGCAGATTTTCCGCAACGCGATCGAGTACGTAAGCTAATACCGGTAAAAACCGGTCTTCAGGATTTTTGACTTTAACCTTGGATAGAAACATGACGAAGCTCAACAAATTCAGCGCCCGCCTCACCGAATCCGTGTCGCAGCCCGGCTCCAAGGCCATGCTCCACGCCATCGGCCTCTCCGATGAAGACATGCACAAGGCACAGGTCGGAATCGCCAGCACCGGCTGGGACGGCAACCCCTGCAACATGCACCTGAACGGTTTCGCCGCCGAAATCAAGAAGAGCGTCAACGCAAACGGCATGGTCGGTCTCATGTTCCACACCATCGGTGTGAGCGACGGCATCTCCATGGGCACCGAAGGCATGAACTACTCGTTGCAGTCGCGTGACCTGATCGCCGACTCCATCGAAACCGTGATGTGCGCGCAGTGGTATGACGCCAATATCTCGGTGGTGGGCTGCGATAAGAACATGCCTGGCGCCTTAATGGCAATGGCGCGTGTGAACCGCCCCAGCATCATGGTCTACGGCGGCACGATCATGCCGGGGCACCTGCACGGCAAGGCACTCGATGTGGTGTCGGCCTTCGAAGCGTACGGCGAGTTCGTCGGCGGCCGCATTGACGAGACACAGATGAACGAAGTGATCGCGCACGCCTGCCCCGGCCAGGGTGCCTGCGGCGGCATGTACACGGCGAATACCATGGCCGCGGCCATCGAGTCCTTGGGCATGTCTTTGCCGCTGGACTCCTCTATGCCCGCGACCAGCGCGGACAAGGCGTCGGAATTCGCGAAGCTCGGCCCGGCGATCCGCAAGGCGCTCGAGCTCGACCTCAAGCCGCGCGACATCATGACGCGCAAAGCGTTCGAGAACGCCATCACGGTGGTAATCGCGCTCGGCGGTTCCACCAATGCCGTGCTGCATCTCATCGCCATGTCGAAGGCGGCGGGTGTGAACCTCACCATTGACGACTTTATGGCCATCAGTGCGAAGACGCCGTATCTCGCCGACCTCAAGCCGAGCGGCAAGTATGTGTTCGAAGACCTTCACAACGTGGGCGGCGTCGCTGCCGTGCAGAAGCTGCTCCTCAAGGAAGGCTTCCTACATGGCGAGTGCATGACGGTTACCGGAAAAACCCTCGCCGAGAACGTGGCCGATCTGCCCGGACTCAAAGAGGGCCAGGTCATCATCCACGACGTATCGAAACCGCTCAAGCCCACCGGCCACCTGCGCATCCTGTACGGCAATCTCGCCACCGAAGGCGCCGTCGCCAAGATCACCGGTAAGGAAGGCCTCCAATTCACGGGCCCGGCAAAGGTGTACGACTCCGAAGAAGAGACGCTGCACGCGCTGGAACGCAAAGAGATCAAGGCCGGCGATGTGGTGGTGATCCGCTACGAGGGCCCCAAGGGCGGCCCGGGCATGAGCGAAATGCTCACCGTAACTTCCGCCATCATGGGCGCGGGTCTCGGCAAGAGCGTGGCTCTCATCACCGACGGTCGCTTCTCAGGCGGTACGCACGGGTTTGTGGTGGGCCACGTCACGCCGGAAGCGCAGACGGGTGGCGTGATCGCGATCCTCAAGGACGGCGACGTGATCACCATCGATGCGGATAAAAACACCATCGATGCGGATCTCACGCTGGACGAAATTGCGGCGCGCTTCAACGGCTGGAAGGCCCCGCCCTACAAGATCACGCAGGGTACGCTGTACAAGTACATCAAGACGGTGTCGACGGCATCGGAAGGGTGCGTCACGGACGCGTAGTTCGCCCCACGTCTGTCATCCCGGCGCAGGCCGGGATCCAGATCACGAAGAAATGTCGGCAAAGAAAAAGCCTCCGAGCGATCGTGGGCTTTTTCTTTTAGGCGCCTGTGTAAACTGGCAGGGCATACAGAGGCGCCACGATTCCGAACAGCTACTTCAGCAACTTGAACGCATGGGCCCACTCGTTCCGCAAGAAGCCGGGGATGCACCACAAAATGCACAACGGCTCAATCGCCCGCGCGCCTTCGACGCAGCCCATGTCTTCAACCTCCCAGCCGAACTGATCGAGAATCCCCGCCGCCATTTCCTTCGCTCCAGCATCGTTCCCACAAATGAACATCGACGGTTTCCCGCCCGCGAACACCGGATCGACCATGCGCGCCGCGCCCACGGAGTTAAACGCCTTCACAAAATGCGCGGTCGGGAAATCGTGCTGCAGTTTTTCCATCAACGAATCGTCGAGCGTGGTGAAAAATTTCAAAACACCCTTGTCCGGTCCACCGTCGGCGATGGGATTGCAGGTGTCGAGAATCACCTTGCCGGCAATGTTCGCGGCACCTGCCAAATGGACCACATCGGCCGCAGCCGAACCATGAACCGCGAGAACGAGAACTTCTCCGAAAGTTGCTGCATCCGCAAAGGATCCGATAGCGCCTGTGGGATTTGAAGCTTTCCACTCCGCCAACTTGGCCGCATCGCGCATACCCATCGTGACCGCATGCCCGTGCTTGAGAAAACCTATTGCCAAGGTTTTGGCCACAATACCTGAACCCAAGATTCCGATTTTCATGACGATCTCTCTGCTGGATATGGATGCCCGAAAACTATTAAGAGGAATCTGGCCCAGTGACCTGCGTCACCTTGTCGAAACCTATAACCTGCGAGTTTGGCCAAAACGATCAGAAATCCACATCCAGGGCTGTGACCGCCGTCACGACGAAAAAACCGGGATGGATTCAGTTTTTGGAGATGACTGAAAAATCCTCAACCAACCCCGACTTCGACCCGCTCCTCCATTCCTTTCGCGGCCATCGAGTCATTCTCGATTCCGACTTAGCGCGCCTATACGGCGTCCCCACAATGCGACTGAACCAAGCCTTGAAGCGAAATACGGATCGATTTCCCTTGGACCTCGCGTTCCAACTGATTCCCGATGAAATGGAAACCATAATGCGGTCGCAATTTGCGACCGGTTTAGGGGAAGCCGACATGCGGTCACAATCTGTGACCGCATCAAGAACGGAAGCGAACCGATCAGAATTTGTGATCGGTTCGGATAAAAATGGCGAAAATTCCCAAAAATCGAAAGCGATGCGATCACAATTTGTGATCGCATCCCCAGAAACCAACCAAACAAAGCGAAACCAACGGTACCTCCCCTGGGCATTCACCGAACACGGTGCGCTCATGGCCGCCACAATCCTCCGTAGCACCCGGGCCGTACAAATGAGTCTCTACGTCGTCCGCGCGTTCATCAAGTTCCGGCAAATTGGACTGGAAAATAAGGACATGGGTCGCAGGATGGCCGAGGCCGAACTGGCTTTGCGGGAACACGATGCCATTCTCGCAGACGTGTAGGACAAACTCGAACCTTTGCTCGAACCACCACCGGATCCGACACCGAAAAAGACAATGGGTTTCAGGAAGGAAGAGGGATAGCAAGGGTACCCGAACACCCAAGAGCCTACATCAGGCTCGACCAAAAAAAAGCCCCCCGGTTTCCCGAGAGGCCTTTTTTCTCAGCTGTTCGCTGCACGCTGTAGGCTGTCCGCTATTACTTCGACATCGCCCACTCAGGCATGCGGATGATCTCACCGCCCTTGAGAGCCGACTGATGCGCCAGAATACCCGTGCAGGTAATGTTGGCCGACTGCACCGCGTTCGGGAACGGATCGCGGTTCTTGTCGAGCGCATCGAGAATCTCGTGCACCAAGTGCGGATGCGAACCGCCGTGACCGCCGCCCTGCGCGAAGGATAGGTGGGAATGTTCGTCGTCGTACACACCCTTGGTGGTGAACGGCTGGATTTCCTTGGGCAGACGATGCGCGAAGTCAGGGCACTTCTGGTAGGAAGGGATTTCCTTTTCGGCCTTCTTGGCCGTGTGGATCACGAGCGGCTCATCCTCGACCAGCGGCCATTCGACGGCCTGCTTGTCGCCGTAAACGTCGATAGACTCGCGATACTGACGCGCCACGTCGAACAGCGAACGGATCACGCGAGCGGACAGGTCGGAGTCCTTGAACTTGAGGTGAGCGGTTTCGACTGCGAAAGGCGAGCCGTAGATCGCGTGCATCTCTTCGCGGATGGTGCCCGAGCCGAAGCAAGAGACATACTCGACATCCTTGCCGGCAAGACCGACCATGGGGCCCACGCAGTGCGTAGCGTACCACATCGGGGGCAGGCCCGGCCAGTAACCCGGCCAGCCGTCCATGTCCTGCTGGTGTGAAGCCTGCAGATACTGCAGTTTGCCGAGTTCGCCCTTGTCGAGCTTCTCTTTCATGAACAGGTATTCGCGCGAGTAGACGACCGTTTCGGCCATGGTGTACTTGAGACCCGTCGACTTCACGAGTTCGACGATTTCCTTGCACTCTTCGAGCGAAGTGGCCATGGGCACCGTGCAGGATACGTTCTTGCCCGCCTTCAGCGCGGCAATCGACATCCAACCGTGATCGGGGATCGGGCTATTGATGTGAACGAGGTCTACGTTCGGGTCCTTGAGCAGGTCTTCGAAGGCGGTGTAGCGCTTTTCGATCCCGAAAGCGTCCGCGAGTTCTTTCATCTTCGCTTCGTTGCGCTGACACACGGCGTACATGTTCGCCGACGGATGCTTCTTGTAAATCGGAATGAATTCCGCCCCGAAGCCGAGACCGACGATAGCGACGTTGAATTTCTTGGATCCCATGGTAGTCCTCGTATAATTGGGATCGATAAACTAATAAACCCCCCGCCAAAATTCTGGCCCGAGAGCTATTTTCAGCGTCCATGAAACCCCTTTCCTCCCGCGCTACGGATATCTCCCCCTCCCCAACCGTCGCGATGGACGCCCGGTATAAGGACCTCCTGGCCGCGGGGCGTCCGGTGGTCAGCCTCGGGGCCGGAGAACCCGATTTGCGCATGCCCGAGGCGGCTGTAAAGGCCGTCGAGTGCGCCCTCCGGGAAGGCAAGACCCGCTATGCCCACATGGCCGGCCTGCCTGAATTGAGGGCGGCATTGAGCCGGAAGTTTTCGGAAGAAAACGCGATCCGATATTCTCCGGACGAAATTCTGGTCACCTCAGGCGCGAAGCAAGCAATTTTCACGGCCCTTACCGCCGTCCTCGATCCGGGGGACGAAGTGGTGATTCCCTCCCCCTACTGGGTCACGTATCCCGAAGCCGTCCGTTTGCTCGGGGGGATACCGGTAGAAATCGCCACCCGTTTCGAAAACGGGTTCAAGCTCACCCCCGAAGATCTCCGTGCCGCGATCACTCCGAAGACCAAATTGTTGCTTCTCAATTCGCCCTGCAATCCCACCGGGGCAGTTTACACCCGGGCGGAACTCGAAGCCCTGGCGGCGGTGATTGTGGAAAAGGATTTGTTCCTGATTTCTGACGAGATCTATGAGCACATCACCTATGACGGCGCCCTCTCCGTAAGCCCCGCCGCTCTCGGACCGGAGATCGCAGCGCGCACGGCCACGGTGAACGGGTTTTCCAAAGCATTCGCCATGCAGGGACTTCGTCTCGGGTATATCGGCGCACCCGCAGCCTGGGCCAAGGCCATGGTGGCCGTCCAGAGCCATGCCGCGCACCACCCGTCCACGCTCAGCCAGCACGCAGCCTTGGCCTGTCTCACCGCCTCCGCGGAAATTTTCCCTCCCATGCGTGCACACTATGCCGAAGCGCGGACATATGCCCTCTCACGCCTAAGCGCCTTGAAGGATCTCGGCGTCCGTTGGAACGATCCCGCCGGTGCGTTTTATGTGTTCCTCGCAATAGATGCCCTCCTGCCCGCAAAATTCGGTGACCGCAAACTTTCAACTTCCATCGATCTGGCGGAATACCTGCTCGACACGTACGATCTCGCCACGGTAGCGGGTCTCGGATTCGGTCGCGAGGGTTATTTGCGCCTGTCGTTCGCAAACTCTCTGGACGTGCTGAAAGAAGCCTTCGATCGTTTGGAACGGGGATTGCGTGCGCTTGCGCATGCATGACTCTTACCGAAGCCGCCTCCCCCCAACCACGCCCTGAATCCGGGAAAACCTTCGAGAGCCATCTCGATGCCGGTCGAAACGGTGAAGCCGTAGCCCTCGCCTGGCTGCTCCAACGCGGTTACGTGCTGCGCGACCGCAACGTGCGCTTCGGCCGTGGCGAACTCGATCTGGTAATGGAAGCCCCGGAAGGGGATCTCGCCTTTATCGAAGTCAAAACCAGCCGACAAGATCGTGCCGGGGACCCGGCCGCATGGGTGACACCGCGCAAGCAGCTCCAGATTCAGCGAGTGGCACAAGGTTATTGCCTCGCGCGCGGCATCGCCGACCGCCCGATGCGCTTCGATGTGGTGGCGGTGGATCTTACCCTCCCGAGCGACCAAGGCGTACGACACATTCCGCATGCGTTTATACCGGACGGAAAAGGGTATTTCAGATCGTGGGTGTAAGGAGGACGTGGGCGTGACGGAGGAAATTAGAAATATGAAATATGAACTATGAAATCAGAAAGAAGCTTCACCTCGTAGGGAGGGAAAATGAATACTGAAAGGGATTTTCCAGTGCGGCCATGGATGAACCTGAATAATCGAGGTAGTCATTTTGCGTTGGAGATTATCCGACTCTACTCCGACCTTCCAAGTGGAACAGTCGAAAAGAATATCGGCAAACAACTGCTTCGAGCCGGCACTTCCGTCGGTGCGCACCTTAGTGAAGGGAAACGCAGTCGTTCGAGGGCAGAGGTAATCAGTAAAACCGAAGTTGCTTTGCAGGAATTGGAGGAGTCTGTTTATTCGATGAATTTGCTCCAAGACTTGGGCGTAAAACGGTCCTTTACTTTAGAGAAGGCGTTCCGAGAGGCTGATGAACTAACCGCCATTTTGGTTACAGGCGTCAATCGATTAAAAAACTTAAAAACCGAAAAATGATGCTTTTCCTTTCCTATTTCTGATTTCATATTTCATATTTCCCTCTATGCTCCTCCCTCTCCATCCCGTCACTCCCGAAGCGCGTCACATGAAGCGCGTGCTGCAAGTTTTTGAGAAGGACGGAATCTGCGTCTACCCCACCGACTCCGGGTACTCCCTTGGCTGCGACGCCCGTAACCGGACCGCCGTAAACAAGCTCTACCACTTGAAACGCGCCTTGAAGAAATACCTCATGGCCCTGATGGTGCGCGACTTTTCCACAGTGACCGACTTCGCACGGGTAGATAACACAGCTTACCGCTACATGAAGAAGCTGGTGCCCGGGCCGTACACCTTTATTCTTCCGACCACGAATCACGGAAAAAAAATCCTCGACGTAAAGCGGCCCGAAGTGGGCGTACGCATGCCCGCGCATCCTTTCGCCGACGCGCTCTTCGCCCTCAAACCCGACATCATCCTGCTTACCACCGCCGCCAAGATCCACGACGACGAGCATTTCTCCGATCCCGCGGAAATCGAGGAGACTTTCGGGCACGAAGTCGATCTGGTTCTGGATATGGGCCCCGTGGCGGTACAGCCCACCACGGTGATCAGCCTCCTCGCCGCCGAGCCCGAGGTGATTCGTCAGGGCCAGGGAATCGTTCCCTAAACCTTTCGGTCTCGATAAAAAAAGCCAAAATAAAAAACCGCTCCTTTCGGAACGGTTTCTCTCTCTACCCCACTAAGGTTACTTCGAAGGCTGCTTAGCGCTTTGCCTTGCCAGTCAGACTGACGACACCAGTCGCCGAATGCACGACTGCATCCACACGGAGGAGAACATAGAGATCGCCGTTCGAACGGGCCACAACCGTGGTGCCGGAGCGAACAAACACGCGACCTGCGGGGCTGGGCACGGTGCCTGCATCGAAAAGCGCTTTGATACTCGATGCGGTGGTAACCGTCGACCAGTTTGCGACCGAAACCACATGGATGTCGGTAATGTTCGCCGATGCCCAACTTGTCATGAAGTCGAATCCGTTGCTGCCGTTGATTCCGTTTTTAGCGGAAGCGGGCGAATACAAGGCCGAACTATCTGAAATGGTGTTGAACGCAAAAACGATATCAATTTCGGAGGAGTGCGCAGTGGCATTGCTGGCCGTGTACGTCGTCCAGGTATCGAGATCCAGCGATGAAGCGATCGTCGCATTGTCCTAGGCGGCCAACGTTACGGTCTGTTCCGTAACCAGAATGTTCAACATTGCGGCCGTGCTTGTGGTCGAACCCTTGGTATCGGTGACCTTGCACTTGAACGAGGAACCGTCGTCGTTCGAGGCGGCCAGAAGCGAATACGTGGCGGCGGTGGCACCGGCGATGTTGTCGTCACCCTTCATCCACTGATAAGTCAGGGTTCCGGAGCCGCTGGCAACCACGGTAAAAGTCGCCGTCTGGCCGATCGATTTGGTCAGGTCGGAGGGATTGGTGGAAATGGTCGGACCGCTGGTATCGCTCTTTGAGTCCGTCAGACAGCCGGTCATGGACAGACTGATGGCCACCAGAACGGTAGCGCCGATTTTATGCGCGAATGAAAGCTTCATGAAAATTATCCCGAGGCCCCAAAATGCATGGGGCGCCTTTTGTGTGTGTGATTTGTCTCGATTTCCAACGTAGGAGGTGAGACGAGTCACACAAATGGGGTCTTACCCCTAGCGAGATAAGATGCGGGGGAACTTCAACCGACGAAGGCTTATTTTCCGATCCCTTCCAGGAGCTTTTTCGCTTTTTTCTTCGCTTCCGCCGTCGCTTTCTCCTGAAGCGACTTCGCTTCGGCGGTCGCCTTTTCCTGAAGGGCTTTTTTCTCGGCCTCGATCCGCGCGCGCGCCGCCGCTTCGAGTTTGTCTTTTTCTTCCTGGGCCCGAGCCGTCAGCTCTTCCTGCTTTTTCCGTGTCGCATCCGTCAGGGCCTTTTGGGCAGAAGCTTTGACCGCATTGCCCGATCCTTCTGCTGCCATGCGCTTGAGATCGAGCGCAAATCGCGGGCTGGTGACATCACCGCTCACGGAATAAAACAGCAAGGCGCGGCCGTCCTTGTCGGTGGGAAACAACGAAGCGCCGGCTACATCCGCACCCGGAATGAGTTGCTTCAATTGCCCCAATAGCGCGTTCCCCGCTCCCGCGATCGCCTGCGACGCCGCCGGCGGCAAGGCCTGCGTGAGTCGCAGCGCCAGCGAGTTATCGAAGCCGATGGTTCCAGTCGCATTGCCCGCGCCGGCCTTCTGCGAATCGAAGGAAAGATCCCGCACCAGCAGTTTACCGTTTTCCGCCAGCAGATCACCCTTGAGCTTCGAAAAACTGAGTTGCTCGTACCCTAACGAGGAATGGGCCTTGGCCAGAGCTGCAGAAAGACTCTTCGTCCACTCCACTCCGACAATGCGTCCGTCGGCCACAGAAAACACCACCGGTCCGGAAAGGTTGTTGGCGAACGCGGCAGGCAGGCCATGGGTTTTCAGATCCATCACGAGATTGAATTTGCCGAACAGCGCGCTGTCGGTTCCTGCGAGGGCGCGCAGCATCTTGTTTTGCAGCGGGACACGGTCGTTCAGGCGCGAGATGAAATCGTTGGCCTCCACACGGTCGACGTTGAGTTTGAACCCGATGCCCCAATCGAGCGAGTCGCGCGGAACCACGGCAACCGAAGCAGAGAATCCGCCGGTATACAGTGTTCCCTTCATGCTGGTTTGTGCAGAATGTTCCCGCACCGTCACGGATTGCGAATAACCGGTCATGTCCAGATTCATCAGGCGCGCGCGGGACAATGTGATCGTGACGTCCGCGTCCACCGGTGGCCACACGGGATATGCCGTGAGCGGCGCCGCCGTGTCCTTGGCATCCGATCCCGTCTTGGGGAGCAGTTCATCCAAATCGACCACGCCCGAACGAACGTCCACCGTGACTGCCGTACGCCGACCCTTGGCCTGATCGGGGAAAACGAGTGCGAGGTAATTGCGCACCAGGACATTGACTGCGGCGTCGGACTTCCCGATCTGCATGGCGAGTTGGTTTCGGATCGTTTCATTCGTGATCGAAGCGGTTCCATGGAGTTTCAGAGGCGGGAACTCGGGAACCTTTGCTTCGACTCCCAAAAACTCGAAACGACCTTGCGCCGTAAGCTTTTCAGGGTTGGCGGGATCCAACGGTCCTGAGGCGGTCAGATGCACTGTCTCTCGACCGCGCACGTGGATTGCGGTATCCAACAGCCCCATCTTCTGCGCCAGCCCGGTGAGGTTGCCCAGATCGAGTTCTCCGCTGACTACCAGTTTGCGTAAGTAAGGCACGGGATTCAGAGCCTCGGTCACGAGTGCGGAAACCCCGAAGGGATTCGGTCCGCTCCGGAAGGCCAGCTTGTCGAGAATCACCGAGTCCCCACGTACCCGCAGGTCCATCATGAAATCGGTCACGCCTTGCGGAATATCGGCGTGGGAAAATGCGCCTTGGCGAACCGCGATGTCGGCCCGCACGGCCTTGAGCGCGTTGCTGTCGACGACGCCGAGAATGTGCGCTTCAAGAGAGGCCGTTCCGGCAACCTTGAGCTTGGGGATCTCCGGGGAAATTTCGGCGGGAATTTCCCCGGAGAGTGAGGCCAACGAAACATTCGGTGCGGAGATCCGGATATCGGCCACGGGTGCCGGGGTGCTGAAGGCCTTCAACGAACCCTCGACATGGGCCTTTACGTCCTGGAAGGAGACATCCACCGTGTTGATGCGCACTCTGTCGCCAGGCAGATCGACCCGCAGGTCATGCGACACTGCGATGTGGACGCCACCCTTACGCAGACCCGAGGCCGCATCGGAAACGGAGATTTCGGATATCGTCAGGGTGCCGACCGTGCGGACGTCGGTCAGCTTCGGGTCGAGAGACAACGAGGCGTTCTGATCGATCCTCCCCAACGTGACCTCTTGATCGAATCGACCGTTTTTGTCCATCTGCCGGTAGCGGATGCGGCCGTTTTCGATCACGAAGGCGCGCAAGGCGGCGCTCGCGGGCAACTCGGGCAGTGCGGTGGCAGAGTCCTCGAGGGTCGAATCTTCCGTTCCCAACGATTCCAGGTTGTTGTGGCCTTGAGCGTTCACTTCGAAAAGGATGTCCGGTTCAACCAAACGGACCTCATAGATCACCGGAGAGAAACGCAGCAGCGACAACCAACTAATAGAAAGGTCGAGGCTTTTGAGAGACAAAGCAGGTTCGGAGGAGAAACCCGAATCATTCGCGAGGCTTACGGCACGCACACCGACCTTCAATCGGGGAAACACCCCGACGCTCACGTCACCCACGCGCACCTCCCGGCCCAAAATCTCGCTGCCCTGCGTGCGCACGATTTCGGCAATTTTGGCCGGGGGAAAAGCTACGCGAACCGCGATGTAGGCTGCCACGAACAGGGCCAGCAACAGCGGAAGGACAATGATGAGAATGCGCTTGAACAACTTCATGAAAACTCCGGAAAACGGGGAGACGGAACCGGAAAATTACCAAGACTGACCGCTCCTCCCAAAACAAAAAACGCCGCCCTCCTTGCGGAAAGCGGCGTTCGGAATGGGGTCTCCCCCATAATCAGGGAAAAATCAGAGGTTGCTTGTGCTGATCGACACCGCCGAAGTTCCGGTTTTACCCGAAACGATCGCCGTGACCTCGACGTAGGCGAAATTTTGTGCTGTCGTCTTGACGATGTACTTCTTGCCCATGGAAATCACGGCCGAAGTCACCTTGGCTCCATCGTTGTAAACGATCGCTGCATGCAGCTGGCTGGCGGGTTTGGCGCTGACCTCAACCAACATGATATTCTTCACCTGCAAGGTGTCGTAGGTGTTGGTCAGGTTGATGCTGTATTTCACACCCGTGTCGCGCGCGGCGCGCGCGCCCGCCAGCACCGCGATGCTGTCGGTGGAGTTGGTCGGTTTGTAGTAGAGGTAAACGAGGTCGATCTTGGACTGATTTGCATTGGCCGTCGTGGTCGACCAGACCTTACCCGAATCCAAATCGAGAACGGATCCCAAGGTCAGGTTTCCTTGGGCACCCAAGGTCAGTGCCGTGGCGGTGGGCCAAGGCGTGCCGGTCACGGTGATAATGGCGGGGGAACTGACCGTGGTGCCCTTGGTATTCGAGACGACGCAAACGATCGAGGCCCCGTCCTGACGGATGCCGAGCACCTTGGTGAGAGTCGGCCCATCGCCGGCAAGCGTATCCGCCACGCCACCATAGGTGGCGATCCAGGAGTAATGCAAAGTCGCATCACCGGTGGCAACGACGCTCAGGTGCAGCGTGTCTCCAAGGGCTATGGTCTGGGTCATCGGCTGGGTGGTGATTTTCGGTGCGCCGTCTACCGAACTGTCGGTCAAACAACCGGAGAGAACGAGGCTGAGAGCGGCCAAACCGCTGACCAGGATTTTTTTGGTGGGAAGAATGCGCATGCTAACTCCTTTAAGGGAAAACGATTCCGGTTGAGGACCCAACCGTGAATGGTAAAAGGTATCAAGATCGGCGTTTTGGCGCTTGAGATTTTTTGACATTTCCCGCACGTTTCCGGGAAGTTTCCATCTTCTTTTCGGCATTTTCGCTTCCTATCCCCCCTCCGTCTTCTCCTTCGAATTCCTGGATGCGGTCCCGCAGCATGGCGGCGCGTTCGAACTCGAGCGCCGCTGCAGCGACCTCCATCTCCCGACGTAATTCGGAAAGATTTTTAGACCCATATTCCTGTGTCTGTTCCGCGAGCAACAAGGCGCGGGCATCGGCTGCGGCGTCGCCCATATCGGGAATCATTTGCAGGTCTCCGTGGATTTCCCGGATGATCGACTGCGGTGTGATACCATGCTCGGTATTGTACGCTTCCTGAACGCCGCGGCGGCGACTCGTTTCGGCCATCGCATCGCGCAAACTGTCGGTGACCACATCGCCGTACAACAGCACCTTGCCGCGCACGTGACGTGCCGCCCGGCCAATGGTCTGAATGAGCGAGCGCCTGCTCCGCAAAAACCCTTCCTTGTCGGCATCGAGGATCGCCACCAACGAAACCTCAGGGAGATCGAGACCTTCGCGCAACAAGTTGATACCGACCAGTACGTCGATCTCACCCTCGCGCAATTCGCGGATGATCTCGCTGCGGCGCAAGGTGTCGGTGTCGGAGTGCATGTACTGGACCTTGGTTCCGGCCTCCTTGAGGAACTCGGTCAGGTCTTCGGCGCTTCGCTTTGTGAGTGTGGTCACCAAGGTGCGCTCGCGCACCGCAGTGCGCGCCACGATCTCATGCAACAGGTCGTCGATTTGCCCGCGGGTCGGCCGCATCTCCACTTCTGGGTCCAAAAGGCCCGTGGGGCGAATGACCTGCTCCACCACCTCGCCACCGGTTTTTTCGAGCTCATAGTCGGCGGGCGTTGCGGAAACGAACATCGTGCGCGGCATGCGCGCCTCGAACTCCTCGAACTTGAGCGGTCGGTTGTCGAGGGCGCAGGGCAAACGGAAACCGTAATCCACGAGGCTGGTCTTGCGGGCCTTGTCACCGTTAAACATCGCTCGAATCTGCGGAATCGTCACGTGCGATTCATCCACGATCAACAGCCAGTCGTCCCCGAAAAAGTCCAGCAAGGTAGAGGGAGGGGAGCCAATGGGACGATCCTCCAAAATACGGCTGTAGTTTTCGATGCCCGAGCAGAAACCGATCTCCTTCAGCATCTCCAGATCGAAGGTCGTACGCTGATTGAGACGCTGGGCCTCCAGCAGCTTACCCTCTTCCGTGAACTTGCGCCCCTGCGCGTCCAGCTCCGCACGGATGTCGCGCAAAACACGCTCCATGCCCTCTTCGCCCGTGACGTAGTGGCGCGCCGGGTAGATCAATGCTTCGGGAAGATCGGCCAATTCCTCTCCGGTCAAAATGTCGACACGCCGGATGCGCTCCACGGTATCTCCGAAAAACTCGACGCGGTAGGCGAAGTCGTCATACGCGGGACGCACTTCCACCACATCCCCGCGGGCGCGGAAGGTGCCGCGTTTGAACTCGATGTCGTTGCGGCCGTAATACGCGGCAATGAAGGCGCGCATCAGGGACTCCCGCCCTTCGCCTTGGCCCACGCGCACGGTGATCATCATCTTCGCGTACTCGACGGGAGTACCCAAGCCGTAAATGCACGACACCGACGACACGACGAGCACATCCTTGCGCGACATCAACGAGGCGGTGGCGCGCAAGCGCAGTTTGTCGATCTCTTCGTTCCGCGCCGAATCCTTTTCGATGAAGGTATCGCTGGCCGGCATGTAGGCTTCCGGCTGATAGTAGTCGTAATAACTGACGAAGTACTCCACCGCATTGCGCGGAAAGAACGCCTTGAACTCCTGGTAAAGCTGCGCGGCAAGAGTTTTGTTGTGCGACAAAACCAAGGTGGGGCGATCCAGTTCACGGACCACATTGGCCATGGTGAAGGTTTTGCCGGAGCCCGTTACACCGAGTAGGGTCTGAAAGGGCGCACCTTTCTGAAACTCTGCGGTCAGGCGCGCGATCGCCGCTGGCTGATCGCCTGCGGGTTCATAAGGAGAGACGAGTTGGAAAGAGGACACGGAGGAAGAATTACGAATTACGAATTACGAATTAAAGCTGCACAGGGGCCGATTTTCGAAAGGGGGCAGCATTACCCACCCCACTCTTAGCCCAAAAACGGACCTTCGACTCGGATTTCTTAATTTGTAATTCTCGAAGGACAGCCGACGAAGAACTTAAAGCGTCGTCATCAGCTTCTCGGCGTCGCCCGCCTCGCGGGTGCCCGGATAGACCTTGATCAGGCGTTCTGCAGCGGCCTTCGCCTCGGCGGTTTGTCCGAGTTCCCGATTGCACAACGCCAGCTTCCACAACGCATTCGGAATGTTGGGTGAAAAGTCCACCGCTTCGCTTTCCACGAGGTTTTCCTCGGGGTTACCCGTGCGGGCGGCATAGTTCTTCACCAATTCGTTTAGCACTTCCACGGCCTTGGCATAATCGGCCTTCTGCATGTATGCAGCAGCCTGGCCATGCAGGGCGCCCGCGTACAACAAGGCAACGTCCTTGCCGCGCTTCTCGACCTTGCCATAGGCAGCCAGTGCCTCGTCATAACGCTGTTGCATGTACAAGGTCTTGCCGAGGTAAAGATTTCCCTTGTCGGCCGCGATGCCGGAGGGGTTCTGGGAAAGGAAGCTGAGCAGCGACTGTTCGGCGGCGGGGAGGTTCTCTTCGCGGAGAAGCACGTACACCGAGCCCAACAATTTGTTGTCCTTCTCGGCGTTGCGATCCCGGACGGCGCTCCAGGCGAACCACACGCCGGCCGCCACCACAATCGCCACCACCACGGTCAGGATCTGGCGCGAATACCGCATCCAGACGTCTTCCGAAAAGCTTCCCCACGAAAATGCGGAAGATGTGGATTTGGCGGGGGTTGCCGAAGTCTTGTCTGTGTTTTCCATGCGCTTCCTCACAACTCGCGATCCAACGGGGACCGGTAAAAAAAGGACGCCGAAAGATAGCACCGGCCGGGGCTTCCGGCCAAAAACGCCGCCGGAATCCTAGATATACGCGGGTATGCCCGCATCCTCCCACACTCCTCCCCCGGTTTTAACCGCCTTTGCAGAAATTCCCGGTGTTCACGCCTTTTTCACCCAACGGGAGGGCGGGGTGAGCACCGGATCGTTCGCCTCTTTGAATCTTGGGGAATTTTCGGGGGACGAACCAGAAAGAGTTCGGAGAAATTGGTCGATTCTGTTGGAATCCAGAGGGTTTTCGGTTCGGAGTCCGGTCCTCCCCCGGCTTTGCCACGGCGCGGCGCTGGTCGAAGCTTTTCCCGATACCCCTTTGGCCGAACCCGCCGACGCGGTATTCACCCATTCTCGCGGGCTCGTCCTTGCCGTCACCACGGCCGACTGCCTTGCCGCGTTGATCGCCGATCCCGCAACCGGTTGCGTGGCGGCGGTGCACGCCGGGTGGCGAGGCACCCGCGGAAACATCCTGGGCCGAACGTTGACGCATCTCTTTGCCGCAGGGCATTGCCGCCCCGAAACCACGGTGGTCGCCCTCGGCCCCTGCCTCTCTCCCGCAGCACTCGAACTCGGCGAAGAGCTGGCTGCCACGCTGCCCGCCGCACACCTTTACCGCGACTTGACCAGTAACCTGGGCCGTCCGCACTTCGACTTGCGCGGGTGCAACCGCGCGCAGGCCATCGCGGCGGGCGTGCGCCCGGCATCCCTCACCGAAACAGGCGGGTGCACGCGGGAGAATCCCGACCAATTCTTCTCGTATCGTCGCGCCCAGGCGGACGGATCGGGCGTTACCGGCCGTATGGCCGCCTGCATCACCCTTTCGTCGTAACTATGCTTGTTTCGTCTTTTGCCGAACTCTCAAGCCGGCGCAAGCCGATGGAGGTCTCATGAAATCGCTTTGGATGAAAACTCTTTTGCTCACCGTGGCGCTCGCGCTCCAGTCTCACGCCATCATCGGGTTCGGCGCACATTACACTCCCGCGCCTTCGATGGAAATCAAATCGAACTCGGGGACCATCACTCCCACCGGCGCCACCAACCCGATCACCCTCGACCTCAATGGCTCTTCCGGATTGCAGGGCCTCGGCGTCAAGCTCTGGCTCGATTTCCTGCCGATGGTCGACCTCGAAGTCGCAAGCAACTTGCAATTCGGCTATTACGACCTCGCGGTGGTCCAGAGCGGCAACTCCCACGACGTCAAATTTGACCTCGGGATTCCGGGCATGAAAGACAGCCCGTTTTATGCCCGTTCGCAAACCGACGTCGCGATTCTTTACCCGTTCCTCAAACTCCCTCCGGGAATTTCCATCCTGAAACTTTATGCAGGCGGCGGCCTCAGCTGCGGTGCAGCAACCCAAACCCTGAGTGCGAAGTTCGCCAAAAAGGCGCTTGCGAACGCTCCGACGACCGAATACAATCCTGCGACGGACGGCTATGCCGAAGCCACCAAGGTGCTCGTGAAGGCGATCGAAGACGAGGGCATGGTGAGCGGAGTGGGTGCATTCGTTCAGGCGGGCGCGCATGTCAAACTGCCGGTCATCCCGATCGCCGCTTATGCGGATGGGAAGTATCGCTTTCTCGGTAGCAACCCCGAGCTGATCGACGGCCAGGATCTCTCGTTCGAACTCGGCGTCGCGCTAGCGTTCTGATTCGGGTGGACAGTTTACAGTTTACGGTGAACAGTGTGCGAAACCCGGGAAAGCTCCTATTACTTTCCCGAACTACTGTGAACTGTAAACTGAATACTGAGAACTTTTTCTACGGCAGATAAGGCCGCACGCGGATACGCATCACCCCGAGGTTGGTGCCGATCCACAGAAAACCGTCGCGCACCATGATAGCTTGCACGGCGGTTCCTGGAATGCCGTCTTCAAGCCGGAAATCCGTCCACAAGCGATTCTTGAGATTGTACGCCCGCACTCCCGTCTTGGAGGCGGCGTACATCACATTGCCGTCCACCACCAACCGGAAGATGTCATCCTGCGTGAACACCGTGCGCGGTTCTTCGCCGCGCGGCTTCATGTAGAGCCGGTCTTCGCCAGCCCAATACAGCGCGCTGTCGTAAAAGCTGACCGCGCCCACCTTGACGCCGATAGCCTCCGGCACGTCGGCGCGCGTCACGTCGCGGATGCTGCGCCAACCGTTCGGACGCAACACCAGCAGACCGAGATCGGTGGCGGCCCACAAATCGCCTCCTTTGTCGCCCCCCTTCGAATTGAAGTCGCGCACCGCCGGGGTGGCGCTGAGGGGCAATTCGTTGCCTTTGAATTGTTCGGCGGGATCGGCCAACGCCGCGATGCCGCGCTCGGTGCCGGCGTACAAGCGGTCGTTGTGCACGTAGAGACGATTGATTTTGAGATCAGTGCTGCCGAGCATGCGGCGGTATTGCTGGAACTTGCCAGTCTCCGGATCATGGCGGATCACGCCTTGATTGGTGGCGAACCACACCGATCCGCGCCAGCTTGCGATATCGTTGACTGCGGCATCGGGGAAGGTATAGTCCTGCTGGCCGGGATACACCTTCCAGCCGGTGAGATCGTTGGAGGCGCCGACCACCGCACCTTCGGTGTTGGACGAGCCGAACCAGATCCGCGTGCCATCGGAGGCGATGGCCGTCACCGAAGAGTCGTATAAGCCGAACCACAGTGAGCTCAAATCTTTCCGGCGCTGCGAGCCGAGAAAGGCGCCGTGGCCGGCGGTGAGCAGCCACAAGTTGTCGTAGTCGAAGACGCGCGAAAGATTATTGTCGACGCGGCGGTTGTATTTGTCGCGCACCCCGTCCCCGAGCCAGAAGTAATCGGCTCCGACGGAAAGGCCGGTGAGATCGCCGGCTTCGGTTCCGGTCGCCTCCTTGGTGAACGGGAGCGAGGAAACGCTTACGCGGCGAAAGGCGGGGTTGTATTCCAGCACCGTGCCATCGGCGGCGCGCATCAGCAAGCGACTTTGCGAAGCGTTGTAGGCGATCTCGCGTATGTTTCGGCCCGCGGCGATGTTGTCCTGGAACTGGCGGCGCCGGTAATCATAAAGCAGCACGCCGCCCTCGGTGAGGATATAGGCGGTTTTGTCGTCCGACTCCACTTGAGTCGGGTTGCGGTGCTTCGAGATGAACAGCAAATCCTGAGTCTGTAAATTGGCCGCGAAAGCGGACCCGGTCAGACAGGAAAAACCGGACAGCAGGGCCAGAACGACGAGAGTGCGGACGCGTGGAAGCATGACAACAAGGTCAAAAAAGGCAGGGGTCCGGGCAACCCGTTTAGTCGGGGGCAATCAACAGCATCAATTGCGACCAAAGCGCATCCAGCCCCGTGCGATCGGAAGAACTGACCGGTAACGGCGTTTCCGGCAGCCCGTGATTCTTCGCAATCTCGGCGAGGGACGCCTGCAAAGCCAGCTTCTTGAGTTTGTCCGCCTTAGCTGCGAGCACCAATACCGGTCGCTCGCAATCCAGCATCCATTCTAGTGCTTGGTGATCGACGGGGCTGTCGGTGACCCGTGAATCGACCAGATACAATAGCCCGCGCAATTCCGGGGCCTCTTTCACGTAGTTGTGCAACAGCACTTCCATCTTGAAGCGCGTGGATGGATCGACACGGGCATACCCGAACCCGGGAAGATCCACGAGGTAAAACGCTCCGTTGATCCGATAGAAGTTGAGCAACTGGGTTTTACCGGGCGTCTGACTCGAACGTGCCAGCGACTTGGTGCCGCACAGCGCATTGATCAAGGAGGATTTGCCCGCATTGGAGCGGCCCGCAAGCGCGATCTGCGGCAATCCGTCTTTCGGAAAATCGGGGAAGTCGGCGGCGGTGGCGACCAGTTCAGCGGAGATGATTTTCACGGGAAGTCAGTTCGGTGGAGTGAGGGTAGTAGGAAGTCGAAATCTGGAAGTCGAAAGTAAGCAGTGGAAACTTTTGAAGACGGTCATTTCAGGTCGCTGGAACAAACCACTCATTGAGATTCAACCCAGATTGATTCTTCCGTCAAGCGCGCGTTTCATGGTCAGGTCGTCGATGAATTCAAGGTCGCTCCCAGCCGGAAGGCCGCGGGCCAGCCGGGTGATCCGGGCGGTTTTGTCCCGCAGGCGTTGAACGATATAGGTCGAGGTCGCTTCCCCGTCGGCGTGGGTGCCGAGTGCGAGGATGACCTCATCCACCCCGTTTTCGCAGCGCACGAACAGCGAGGCGAGATTGAGATCCGCCGGGCCGATGCCGTCGAGCGGGGACAAGGTACCCCCGAGTACGTGGTAGAGCCCCCTGTAAACGCCCAGCTTTTCGAAGGCGGATACGTCGGAGGGCCGCTCCACCACACAAACCTGAGCGGGATCCCGCCGGGGATTGAGGCACACCGCGCAGCGGTCTCCCTCGGCGTGGTTGCCGCACACGGTGCACGGGCGCACGCCCCGTCGCGCCTCGATCAGGGCCCGGCTGAGCGACTCCACCTCTTCGACCGGGGCGGCCAAAACATGGTAGGCCAGCCGCTGGGCCGACTTGCGCCCGATGGAGGGCAATCCGGCAAGGCGGTCCACAAGGTTTTCGAGGAGGGAGGTGCGAACCGGCGAAAGCATGGCTTGAAGATAAAATCTTTGGTAGTTTGCCCCGGCGCTTAAACCGTAAAAGACCCGGATAAGTGGTTACATGTTAGGTTCCACGGGGGTTCTATGGCGGTTCTATGGTGATTCGGCAGGGTCTAAATTTTAAGAACCGCGCCGGATCTGCACTTATTGCCCCGGGTCAACCGGACATCACCTTCAGGGAGAAAACATCGATGAGCAATCCAACCTCCGAGGATCTGCAAGCCCTCACTGAACGCGTGCGACAGGAAGGCGACTTCCTGCGCGGCATCCTCGATGAAATGGGGCGCACCGTGGTCGGTCAGCGTCACATGCTCGAGAGCCTGCTGATCGGGCTGCTCGCCGACGGTCACGTGTTGCTCGAAGGCGTTCCTGGTCTCGCCAAAACCACCGCGGTAAAGGCGCTCGCCTCCTCGATCTCCTCCCACTTCAGCCGCGTACAATTCACCCCAGATCTGCTCCCCGCCGATCTGGTGGGAACCTTGATCTTCAACCCGAAGACCGGCGACTTCAACGTGAAGCGCGGCCCCATCTTCGCGAACATCGTGCTGGCCGACGAAATCAACCGCGCCCCCTCCAAGGTGCAGTCGGCATTGCTCGAAGCCATGCAAGAAAAGCATGTCACCATCGGCGACACCACCTACGAGTTGCCCCACCTCTTTCTGGTGCTGGCCACACAAAACCCGCTTGAACAAGAGGGCACCTATCCCCTTCCCGAAGCGCAGGTCGACCGCTTCATGCTCAAGGTCGTGATGGGTTATCCCACCGCCGAAGAAGAAAAGGCCATCGTCAACCGCGTCTCGGGTGCCGGGCTCGGCGCAACCAAGCACGTGGCCACCGAAGAGGATATCCTGCGCTGCCGCAAACTGGCCGCAGCCATCTACATGGATGACAAAATCCTCGACTACATCGTGAACCTGGTCGGGGCCACGCGCGACCCTGCCGCCGCGGGTCTGAAAGACCTCGCGCCCCTCATCGAATACGGCGCCTCGCCCCGTACCAGCATCAGTCTCGCGCGCGCCTCCAAGGCCCACGCCCTTTTGCGCGGCCGCGCATACGTGACGCCTGAGGACGTGAAGGCCATCGGTATGGACGTGATGCGCCACCGCGTGATTCTGACCTACGAGGCAGAAGCCGAAAATATCCGCGCGGAGAACGTGGTGCAGCGCGTGTTCGACAGCGTGGAAGTTCCGTAAACACCGAATCGTTCGTACCCGCCCGCATGATCCCTTCCGAAATTCTCCGAAAAGTCCGGCAGATCGAAATCCGCGCCCGGGGCACGGTAAACTCCGTGTTGTCGGGGGCCTATTCTTCGTCGTTCCGGGGCCGCGGTATGGAATTCGCGGAGGTGCGGGAGTATGTGCCGGGTGACGAAATCCGCACCATCGACTGGAACGTCACCGCACGGCAAGGCCACCCGTTCGTCAAAAAGTTCACCGAAGAGCGGGAACAAACCGTACTGCTCGTTGTGGACGCGTCCGCCTCCGGCGATTTCGGCAGCCGGCGCGAGATGAAGGGCGAGGTGATGGCCATGCTCAGCGCCTTGCTGGCCTTTTCCGCCATCCAGAACAACGACCGCGTCGGCCTACTCATTTTCACTTCCACCGTGGAGCGTTTCATTCACCCGCAAAAGGGGCGCAAGCACGTGCTGCGTGTGATCCGCGAACTGCTCTATCACAAACCGCGCGCGCCGGGAACCGACGTCGCCGGCGCCCTCGCCCAAGCTTCGCGCCTGTTGCGCCAACACGCCGTGGTGTTCATCGTTTCCGATTTCGCGTCACCCGATTTTGAAAAACCGCTACGTCTGTTGCAACGTAGGCACGACGCCGTCGCGCTGCGTGTCTCCGATCCGCGTGAACGGGAACTCCCCGATGCGGGATTCCTCGAACTCGAAGATCCTGAAACAGGCGCCTTCTCGTTTATCGACACCGGCGACCGTGCGCTCCGCGAAGCCTTCCGCACCCGGGCCCAAACCGAAGACGCGCGTCTAAACAACCTGTTCCGTCGCACCGGCACCGATGCTGTCGAAATTCTTTTGGGACGCGACTACGACGAAACCATCCGTCCACTGATCCATTATTTCCGCAAGAGGGCCAGAAAACGTGGTTAAGGTTGAGAAGCAACAGGGCTTGGATATTCAGGTCGAGCGAATTCAGGTCGGTATCCACGACCGGGTTTTCTCGGCTGTTCGGAATACTCTGGTGACCCTCACCCTTTTGGCGACCCTCGGCGGCATCGCACAGTCGGAAGCCGCATCCATCCCATCCTCCTCATCAACGGTCGCCCCATTACAAGATTCGGTCGTCACCTCCGCACGCATTGACCCGGCCACGTTTACCGTGGGCGACCCCGTGCGCTACATCCTCACCGTCACCCACCCCGCCGGTACACGCGCTGATCTGCCGGACGTGCGCAAAAACACCGGTGCTCTCGAGGTATTGGCCTATCAGGTGCACCGAGACTCCACCTCCAGCGGACAGCGTGTGGACACCTGCACGCTCACCTTGGCCGCGTATTCTGTCGGCCACGACACGCTTCCCCCGCAACGGGTCGAGATCCGCCCGCTCTCCACTTCGGTAGATACTGCGGCCCGATTATTTTACACCACCGCAACGCCTCTGTTCGTTCGAGCCACTGCGCCGGCGAACGCCAAGGATATTGCCGACATCCAGGATACCGAACGCCTGTCGGGTGTCGTGCCTTGGGGCCTACCGATCCTGTTCGTTCTGATCGGCCTTCTGATTCTGCTCTATCGCAAATGGAAAAAGTGGAAGGCGAAACGCGACGCACGTCCCGCACCCTTGCCGGCCGCTCTGGTGGTGAGTCCCGAAGATACAGCGCTTGCCCATCTGCGCGCGCTTGAGGAGGCGGGACTGATCGGATCGTCCAATCCCGAGGGACCGCGCTTGTTCGCCTTCAGGCTCTCTGAAATCGTCCGGGAATATCTGGCCGCCCGCTTCGGCATCGATGCGCTCGAAGCTACGACGTCGGAATTGCTCACGCGTTCCGCACCTCTGCCGCTGCTTCCCGAACAACATGTCTGGATCGGTGAAGCTTCCGTGGAATTGGATATCGTGAAGTTCGCGACCGGCGTCCTCTCCGCGGCCGATGCCATGCGTTTGCTCGAAGGCACCCGGTGCTTCGTCCGCTCCACTCCGCAACCCAACCCCTCGACCCCTGACTCTCCGGCGGCGCTTTCCGAAAGGAATGTGGCGGAATGAATTGGCCACACTTTCATAGTCCCTGGGCCTTGTGGCTTTTGCTTCTTGTGCCCCTGCTGGCGTGGGATGCCCTGCGTCGCGAAAGCCGCCGGCGCGCAAGTATCCGCTTCCCAGGTGCGGGGGATTTCTCCTCCCTGCCGCAAAGTTGGGCGCACCGCTTCCGCCACCTTCCCTTAGCGCTCCGCCTGCTCGCGCTCACCGCACTTGTCGTCGCACTCGCGCGCCCGCAGGCCAGCCAGAGCTTCGAGGAAACGGACACACTCGGCCTCGACATCGCACTCGTGCTCGACGTCTCCTCTTCCATGCGGACGATGGATTTTCAGCCGCGCAACCGGTTGTTCGTGGCGAAACAGGTATTGGAAAAATTCGTGCTCGGCCGTAAACACGATCGCATCAGCCTCGTGGTGTTTGCCGGGCGTAGCTATACCCAGTGCCCGCCGACACTCGACTACGACGTACTCGTCGGGCTGCTGCGACAAGTCGATTTCGGCCGCGTGCAGGACGGCACCGCCATCGGCACGGGTTTGCTCAACGCCGCCAACCGGCTGCGAGGTTTCGGCTCCAAGGGCAAGGTCATGATTCTGCTTACCGACGGAGTGAACAATTCGGGAGAGGTCTCGCCCGTCACCGCCGCCCGCGCGGCCTCAGCACTGGGCATCAAGGTGTATACCATCGGCGTGGGCAAGGACGGGGAGCAGCCACTCGAAGTAGATGACCCGGTTTACGGACGTCAGGTCGTGATGGTGAAAACCGAAATCGACGAACCGATGCTGCGCGAGATCGCCCAAATCACCGGCGGCAAATATTATCGCGCCCAAAACTCCGAAGCCCTGGATGCGATCTACCACGAGATCGACGGGCTGGAGAAGGTTGAAATCAAAACATCTCGTTACACCCAATACCGCGAAATCTTTCCATCGATTGCCGCCATGGGTGTGATTTTGCTTCTGATCGCGATCATACTGGCACATACCCGCTTCCGGAGGGCGCCCTGATGCGCTTCGCCGAACCGCAACTGCTGTGGCTGCTCGCACTCGTCCCCTTGCTGGGAATGTTCTTCGCATGGGCCGTGTGGCGCAAGACGCGTCTTCTCCACCGCTTCGCCGAACCGGAAATGCTGCGTCGTCTCACGGCGGGCACCAGCCTGCCCCGGCAGGTTTTCAAAATGGTTCTGCAACTGGGCGCCGTGTTCTTCCTGATCCTCGCCTTGGCCCGCCCGCAATGGGGGTCAAAAATGGAATTGGTCCAGCGCAAGGGACTCGACGTCGTCATCGCAGTCGACGTATCGCTCTCCATGCTCGCCGAAGACATCCGACCCAATCGGCTCATCCGCAGCAAGCAGGAGATCCAACGTTTCGTCGAACGTCTCGAAGGCGATCGAGCCGCACTGGTGGCCTTCGCGGGCGACGCCTTCCTGCAATGTCCGCTGACGTCCGACTATGCGGCCTTCCGTATTTTTCTCGATGTCCTCGAACCCGGCCTCATCGATGCGCCCGGCACCGATCTCGCCCGCGCAATGGAGGAGGGCATCAAGGCCTTCCCGCCCGGCGAAAGCAAGCATCGCGTGATGGTATTGCTCACCGACGGAGAGGACCACGGAGGCCGCGCCCTCAAGGTCGCCGAAGAGGCTGCAAAGAACGGTGTGATCATCTATACCGTAGGAATCGGTTCGGTCACCGGGGTTCCCATTCCTGTAAACGATGGGTCGGGACACCGTGCGTACAAGCGAGACCTTCGAGGCGAGATCGTGTCCACCCGTCTGGACCCGGATCTTCTCGCGCAAATCGCCCGGGCCACCGGCGGCGAATTCTACCACGCCCAGCCCGGCCGCTTCGAGTTGCTTGATGTTTTAAAAAAGATCAACGCCATGGAAAAACGCACCTACGATGCCGAACAGATCTCCCGGTTCGAAGACCGTTACCAAATCCCCTTGGCCATCGCCCTTGCATTGTTGATGCTCGAAGGACTGGTCTCCGATCGCCGTCGCCGCAAAGGCCCGTGGAGCGGGAGGTTCTCATGAGCCATCACTCCTTGTTCCGTTTCGGGAATAGATACGGCCGCGCAGTGTGCTGGCTTGCTTTCCTGCTCGCCCTGACACCCGGTCTCGCCCGTGCGGAAGATGCAGAACAGCCGCAGTCTCCGCCCACGACTGGCTCCAAAATCCTGCGGTCGCTCGGGTTGCAAAATCCTCCGGGCAAACGCGGCGATAAGGCCTATCACCGCAAAGATTATGAAGAAGCGATTAGCCAGTACGGAAAGGCCATGGACGAGACAACGCCCTCGGCGCCCGAGACGCCTTTGCTGAATCGTAATCTCGGTAACGCATTATACCGGCAAAAACGCTACGCAGAAGCCACCGATTATTACGAAAGCGCCTTGAAAGGGTTCGAGGAACGCTCCGCGAACGAGCCTGGGCCCACGAGCGCACGCGATTCCGGTCTCGCTTCCCGCACGCACCACAATTTGGGTAACGTGTTCTATCGCAAAGCCGAATCCGCGGATTCGACGGAGACACAGCAGGCCATCGCCGATGCGCGTTCCGGGTTGGAGCATTACAAGAAGGCGCTCCGGCTCGACCCTGCCAACCGCGCCTCCAAACAAAACCTCGAAATGGCAAACGCACAATTGAAAAGGTTGCTGGAGCGTCAGGCACGGCAACCCAAGCAACAGCAGCAAAAGGGTAAACAACCCGACAAAAAAGATTCGAAGGACGGAAAGAACAAGCAAGACAAAGAAAACCAGCACAACGGTCAAAACAAACCCGACGATTCGAACCGTAAATCCAAGGACGGCAAGAGTGGCGATAAAAAAGGCGAGAAGGATCAAAAGAATCCTGACAAGCCTCAGCCGCCCAAACCCGGAGAAGACCCTAAGGACGGTAAGGACGGTAAGGATGGCAAGAACGGCGAAGCATCCAAGGGCAGCAAGATGAGCGAAGACGAAGCAAAGCGGTTGTTAAATTCCTTCGCCGACGACGAGAAGAAGGAACAAGCGGAACGCCGCAAGGTTCAGCGTTCGCGCGCCGGAACGGAACAGGATTGGTGATGACCCCGAGAAACTTCATCCGGCACATCAGGCACGCCGCCTTCGCCTTGATCGTCTGGACGGCGGGGTCGTCGCATGCTGCAGTACTTTCCGCAGAAGCGTCCCTCAGCGCCAACCAGGTGGTGACCGGCGAGGCGTTCCAACTGGTTGTCCGCGTTTCGGCGGATCAGAAGGAAAATCTACCTTGGCCCACGGTGGAGGGCCTTGAGCCATTCTCTGTAACCAAGAACAGCGGTACGTCCACCAGTTCGCAAACCACCATCATCAACGGGACCGTCAGCCGCAGCGAAAATCATTTCACCGAATTCGTCTACACCCTGACTGCACGCGAAGGAGGCAGTTACACCATCGGACCGATCCGCTTCGCCTTCAAGGGATTCGATCGGGACCTCGGACGCGCTTCTATCTCCGTCACAAAAACCGAGGCGGGAGTTTCCACGCGCACCTCGCTGAGCAAGTCGAAAGTGTATGCGGGTGAGCAGGTTCTCTATACACTCCGCATCATTCCGCGCGCAGAAGTTCAATCCATCGATTTTCCTCAGGAAATGCAAAAACGCATAGGGGAAAAGTTTTTCTTCCAGCAGGTTGACCACCAAATTGTACAACGCCCGGCCAAGGTGGACGGCCGCGAGTTCAGAGTCTTTGACATCCGCATCGCATTGTTTCCCTTGCTCTCCGGACCGCTCGCTCTGGACGGTATTCCGGTGGAATACCGTCAAATGCGCCCGAGCAATGCGCAGGGCCAATCGATGTTCGACGCTTTCTTCGGAAACGGCGGGAGCCTGATCACGCAAACCACCATCGCCGCGCCTCTGCGTATGCGCGCCGAACCCTTGCCCCCGGGCGCACCCGACGGTTTTACCGGATCCGTGGGAACCTATTCGCTTTCCGCCGCGCTCAGCAGCCCTACCGTTGCCGCAGGCGAGCCCGTGACGCTGACGGTGATCATCCGCGGCAACGGCCTTCCCAAATCCGTCACGAAGCCCGTTATGCCCGACCTCGCGCACTTCGAAGTCTACGACCCAGAAGAGACCGCTTCCACGGAACCGATCGGGACCGAACTTTGGACCACGCGCACGTTCAAATACGTACTGATCCCGGGCCGTGAAGGGACGCAAATATTGGATGGAATCTCTTTCCCCTATTTCGATCCGCGTCGCGGCGTCTATGCTCGTGCGCAGTCCCCCGCGCTAACCCTGCGCGTGACGCCGGGCAAGCCCGGGGCTGCTGGTGCCTTGCTCGGCGCGCAGCGTGAAATCACCGAGGTCGGATCCGACATCCGCCATATCAAGGTGGGAAACTACCGCCTGCGCAACGATGCCGACCTGCCCACGCGCCATGCGGGATTCTTCCTCCTGCTATTGTTGCCCCCACTCGCACTCGCGGGAGCCTGGTGGTTACGGCGGCATCAAGAGCGCTTGCGCTCCGACTCGGCCTTCTCGAGGCGCACCCGCGCGGCGGCGGAACTTAAACGCCGCCTCAAATCGGCACGGCAAGCCCTCGAATCCAATCAGAGTCGCGACTTCTACCGTGCCCTCTCCGAAGCGGTGACGGCGTTCCCCAGCGACAAGCTCAATCGCGAGTTCCGGGGCCTCACCCTTCCCGAAGCCGCAGCCATGCTATCAGCGAGGGGCGCTTCGTCTGAAACCGTTTCGGCGTATGACACCTTGCTGCAGCGTTGCGACTACGTGCTGTTCGCCGGTATGGCCCCCACCTCCGACGAAATGCGCCGCGACATCGAAACCGCGGAATCCCTGTTGGCGCGTCTCGACAAGGAGCTCGCATGAATCGCACAAATCGCACAAATCGCTTAAGCCGACACCTTCGCATTCATCCCCGCTTTCGCCTTCTCGCCTTCCTCCTGGCCGTGCTTTGCGCGGCCGTCTCTCCGGCTGTAGCGGCCGCCACGACCTCGCGAAGTATGGGTCTCGATGCCGCCACCGGAGCGTTCCGCGAGGGAAACGCGGCGTACGAACGCAGTGATTTCGCCGCCGCCGAGGGTGCGTATGCCCGCGCTGAAGCGCAGGGCGCCACCGATGCGCGCCTTTATTACAACCGGGCGAACGCGCTCTTTCGTCTGAATCGACTGGGGCCGGCGATCCTCTATTACGAAAAGGCACGCAAGCTCTCCCCTACCGATGCCGACATCCTGCACAACCTGAATTTTGCGCGTGCACGCGTGGCCGACAAGGTTCCCGAACCTCCGGCGAATCTGTTCACCCAAGCGCTCTGGAGCCTGCACACCGCCTATTCTCCGCGCGCAGGCATTTGGATCGCCTACGGGCTCTTCGCGGGAGCGCTTCTCCTGTTCGCGTTAGGGTTTTTTCTGTCGCCCTTGGGGCGCGCGCTCTCCGTGATCGCCGCCGGCCTGCTTTTGGCCGCGCTGTTGCTCTTCTCACCGTCGCTGCTGTACAAGCTGCGCCAGCAAAACACCGCCGTGCGGGCCGTCGTGCTGCAACCGGTGGCGGAGCTCTACAGCGGCCCCGGAGAGAGTTATGAATTGCTGTTCCGCGCCCATGAAGGGACGGTGTTCACCATCGTCTCGCGGGAAGGCGTGTGGCTCGCGGTGAAGTTGCCCGACGGCCGCGGCGGATATGTGCGGGCATCCCAAACAGGCGAGGTCTAAGATGGATTTCATACGCATCGGTTCCTTCCTCGCGTTTTGTGGTGTCGCCCTCGGAGCCTTCGGCGCGCACGCACTCCGCAACCGGCTCTCACCCGAAATGCTCGCCGTTTGGCATACGTCGGTGCTTTATCATCTTCTGCATGCCGTGGCGCTATTCGGCTTGGGCCTGTATGCGCGCTCCACAGGTGCCGACGTGAAAACCGGCGGTTTGCTGTTGACCGCCGGCGTAGTGGTTTTCTCTGGAAGCCTTTACGCCTTGTCGCTCACGGGTATCAAACCGCTGGGCGCAATCACGCCGATCGGCGGCGTGTTGTTTCTCGCCGGATGGGCCTGGATCGCTATAAAAGGCGTATAATCCGCACCGGGGTGCGCAGCGTCCCACCTTGTATCTTCAGGGGATCCCGAACAAGGAGCCGCCCCCGTGAAACTCGACCGCATTTATCTGTTATCCACCTCTGCCGTCTTGGCGTGCCTGTTTTCCCTACTGTCCGGTTGCGGGCAGAAAAAAGAATCCGCGACGGAACCGGTTCGGAAAGTCTGGTTCGCGAATCTGACCGACGGCCAGCAGGTGACGAGCCCGTTCACTGTGGAAATGAAAGCGCAAAACCTGGTGGTCGAACCCGCCGCAAACGGGGTGACCGAAGGACACGGTCATTTCCATATTCTCATCAACTCGCCGCTGCCGGCGGCCCCGTTGCCGATCCCGAAGGACTCGGTGCACCTGCACTTCGGAAAGGGAGATACGGTGACGACGCTGGACCTTGCGCCCGGCGAATACGACCTGACCCTGCAGTTCGCAAAGGGAGATCATGTGCCCTACGATCCGCAGATTGCACAGACGGCGCACGTTCAGGTTGTTCCGGCGGATCCCGCGAAACCGTGACGGAACGAACCTTTCAATATCCTTTGCTGCGGAAGTAATGCACCGAGAGCTCCTGCCCGGGCGGGAGCCCGAAGGAGAAATTCTCGAGCAGGTCTTCGAGCGTCGAGTATACCCACGGATGCCAGGGATTCTCGCCGTTCTTGGTGAAGAACAGGTTGTCCGCGAGGAACACTGCGACGTGTCGCATGGTTCGCTCCGGAGTCAGGAACACCGCGATATCGCCGTAGCGCGGGTCGGAGAGCACGGGATAATAATCCTCGGCCAAGGTTTTGATCACGAAGTCTTCGTTCGAGAACTCGTCCTTCGGGGTGTCGCGGAAAAAGTTGAAGGCCGTCCACGAACAGTTCTTGACGACCTCGGGTCCCGCAAGAAAGTTGTGCGGTGGCGGATAGCTGTGCATCAGCGACGCCGGGATCGGCGGCAGCATTTCGAGCACGTTCACCGCGCCTCCGTCGGGACGCTGTTTTACGGACTCCAAAATCGCTTCGGCGTCGGTGGTCCACATCCCCTTGCCCCAGTAATTCGCCAAGGCGGCCACATCGGTTTTGGGGCCGATGCGGATGCGAACCAGCATGCTATTTTGCTGGGAAAGCGCTTTGATCAAGCCGACTTTTTCCTCCGTATTGCTAATGCCCGAGAGCACGCACGACATGGCATAGGACACGGTGTGACGGCCGTAGGGAATACTGACATCCTCCAACGCGGAGGCGGTGCTGCGCGAGACGCCGAATTTTCCGAATGATTTGGTATAGACCGTGAGAAACTCCCAGCGTTGCGGGTTGTTCTCGTTGTGGTTCGCCATGATCTCGTAGAACTTGCGACGCGACGTTTCGCTTAGATCCCGAATCTGGTCGCAACTGGGATCGAGGCGAACGCCTTGAGGATGTACCGACATCACCTTCGGCGACAACAAGCCGTTCCGTACCGATTCAGACAAGCCCATCATGTTCAACAGGTTGACGAAATCGGCCTGGGTGGCTCCCGGGAAGTATCAGTGCGGAGCCTGATCCTCGATCGCCTGTACGCGCAGCAGTTTCCGCGGCGGGGCGATGGTAATGGGCAGGTATTCCACGTCTCCCCAGGGACCCGGGCGCAACCTGATGCGCCCTTTGGAAGCGTCGAGCTCTCCGGAATTAAGCAGATCGTTACGACCGAGGTAATAGCCCCCCGCTATGGCAACCAAAAGGCCAGCCGCCATCCATACCGGCCGCATTCGCACTACCCGTCGAAAGCCATGCGGCACAAAGCGTTGAATGCGGGAGGAAGACGGTTGCGGGTCTGGAGACTGCGACATGATTCCACCGGAGAGAGAGGCAAGGAAAGGCCCGACATCCGGATGCAAGCCGCTTTCAGCCCGTCATCCGTGATGAAGGACTGAAAGTAAAAAGATGGTCAACGGGATCGAGGGGGTTTCCTGATCTCAGTCGGTCGGTCAGTAGTACTTGTTACGGAAATACTGAATCGTCAGCTGTTGACCTGCAGGGAGCCCGAAGGAGAATTCCTCGCGCAAGTCCGCCTCAGTGGAATAGACCCAAGGGTGCCACGGGTTATCCCCGTTCTTGGTAAAAAAAATGTCGTCGGCGAGGTAGGTGGCCACATGCACCATGATCTGATCGGACGTAAGGAATACGGCGACATCACCAAATCGAGGATCACCCTGAATGGGATAGAAGTCGGTCTGCAGCTTTCCGAGCACATAGTGCGCGTCGGAGTACCCGGGATCGGGGGGGTCCCGGAAAAAGTTGAAGGCGGTCCACGAGCAGTTTTTGACGACCTCGGGACCGGCGAGGGAGTTTTGCGGCACGGGATAACTGTGCAACAACGAAGTCGGCAAAGGAGGCAACAGTTCGGCGAGGTCCAAAGCACCACCATAGGGCCGTTTTTGTAAGGACCGCAAAATCGCGCGCACATTGTTGGTCCACATCGCCCGTCCCCAATAGTCGACCAAGGCATTGACGTCGGACTTGGCGGTTACCCTGAGGCGCACCAGCATACTTCGCTGCTGGGTGAGCGTTTTCAATACGCCGGTCTTTTCCTTTGGGTCCGGAATGTCACGCAAGACACAAGGCATGCAATAGGTCAAGAAAAACTTGCCGTCGCGGACGCCATAAGCCTCAACCGTTTTGGCCGCGGATCTGCCGACGCCAAAATCGCCGAAGGTATCGATGAACCGGCTTTGAAATTCCCAGCGGGAACCGGCATTTTGTTTGCCCACGGCAAGCTTTTGGAACAATGCAATGCGGGCCCTTTCGGACAGGCTGCGAATCGCGTCGCACGCAGGGCTTAGAACCGTGCCTTCGGCATACTGCGAGAGCGGGCCGGAGGCGAAGAAGGTTGCTCGCGACGAACCGGACTCGCCGGCAAGGTCGAGAACTTGATCAAGATCTGCCCGGGTCATTCCCTTGAAAAACCACTGCACCTTGGTCTCCTCGACCCCGCGCACCTTGAGCATCTCATCCGGTGCTGCGATGGTGATGGGGACGTATTCCAATTCACCCCACGGACCAGGCTTCAGGCGCACCTTGTCTGAGGCATTTTCGGCATCTCCGCCGTCTTGTAGACTATTACGTCCGAAAAAGTATCCCGCCCCCAGTGAGAGCAAGATCGCCGCACCAACCAGAGCGAGAAGTCCGCGCGTGGAAAGCGGTTTTTTAATCGAAGAACCGGCCTTGGACCCCTCGGACTTCGGGACCGCAACAGGCTTTAGGAGCGGTTTTTTGAACATTCGCAATAGATACCGTTGATTCAGACGGATCGGAATCCCCTAAGTCCCCACAGGTGGGGACAAACCGCCCCCGAAATGGCCGATGAACCGAAGTCAATCCGCCACCGGTTACGGAAATTTTGTTACGGGAATACCGACGCAAGTAAGGTCTATCACCTTATTTGCTGAAGGCTTTCGAATCTTCCAGAAAGCCCACCATGCCGGCATCGCTCAGAGGGTGATCCGCGACCGTGCTGAGCACATTGGCGGGAACCGTGAGAATGTCCGCACCGGCGAGCAGGCACTCGGTGAGCTGTACCGGGTTGCGAATGCTGGCTGCCAGAATCTCGGTGGTGATTCCGTAGTTGGCGTACACCTGTGCAATCTCGAAAATGAGGCGCGGACCCGCGTCGCGGCGCTCACCACCCGAAGCCACGAATTCGGAGTTGGCGTGCTTTTGCGCACCTTCGCCCATCCAGTACAGACTGTTACCCGAGGGACGGGAAGGATCGTCGTTCTTGGCGAGATAGTCGGGAAGCCGGCCGAGGAAGGGCGATATGTAGGTGGCGCCGGCGTTAGCGGCCCACAGCGCCTGCGTTGTGTTGAAAATCAGGGTGACGTTGGTCTTGATGCCCTTCTCCCACAGGCGGCGAATAACCTTGAGACCGGTGAAGGGATCCCCACCGTCGACCACGGCAGGGTAACCGCCCATGGGCACCTTGATGATGGCGTTCTTGCCGAGCGCGCCAAGCTCGGTCGCCTGCTTCACCATTTTGTCTTCGGTGAGCTCGGTGAGCTCCAGCGAAACCGGCAGGGGGTAAAGCATCGCGCACAAGTCCTTCATGATGGCCTTGGCTTCTTTCCAGGATTTGGCGCCGGCCTTTTTCAGCAGCGTCGGATTCGTGGTGATGCCGTGGATGAGCCCGGCCTTGAGCAGCGGTGCGATATCGGCTTTGACGGCAGAGTCACAAAAAATCCGGGGCCCCTTTGCGGCCGGATGCTTGATCGGATTGCCCTTTTTGTTGGGATTGATCACCGGCATTTTCTCGCGACGGGCGAGCATGGCGGCGCTGTTGGGAAGGGCTTCAAACATGATTTTCTCCGTGGTCGTTTTGAGTGGACGAGCGTTTCTCTTTTTGTTTTTTGTGTCTTGAGAATTTAGAATCTACCGCCGCATCAGGTGAAAATGCGCGCTTTTTTCCCCTGTATAAAAAAAGGCCTCGTCACGGACATTCGCGCACTGGAATGCGCCTAAACTCACTCCCGGACGCAAGCAAACCCACGCACTTTGGAAAGCCCGCTTACGAAAACGGGGATGCTTACAAGGTCCCGGCCCGCCTGAAAACGCTCTCGTCGGTCAGGGATTCCAGAAACTGGACCAAATCGAACAGCTCATGCTCGTCGAGCCCCAGGGGATGCACGCGAGCGTCTCGGTTGGGGTGCGAGCGCCCACCCGCATTGTAGTGTCGAACCACTTCGTCGAGTGTTGCGAAGCGCCCGTCATGCATATAGGGATAGGTGTCTCCGATATTCCGCAACGTCGGCGTTTTAAAGACGCCGACATCGACGAGGAGGTGGGTCGTGCGGGCGCGTCCGGAATCCGCGAATACGGTGTCAAGGCCATTGTTGTGAAACCCGCCGTCCGTAAACAATGGCGGAGTATGGCACTGGGAACATTTGGCCTTGTCACCGAAAAACAGTGACGCACCACGCTTCGCCGCATCGGTCATCGCCGTGGAATCTCCCGCCAGCCAAAGGTCGTAAGGAGACTGGAAGCTGACCAAGGCGCGCTCGAAGGTCGCCAAGGCGCGGGTGACGCCCACCATGGTGATGGGGCCGACGCCGAAGGCGTTACGGAAGAGCCGGACATACATCGTATCCGCCGCCAGCCGAGCCACGATTTCCGGACCGGTCATATCCATCTCGTTGTGGGCATAGAGCGGGCCCAAGGCCTGCGCTTCCAGCGTGGACACGTTTCCCTCGAACAGGAAGGACGTCGCGAAGCCGATGTTGCCGAGGGAGGGCGTATTTCGAAAGGTCGGTTGATTGCGTACTCCGACACTCAGCGCGGTGCCATGCTTGTCCGTGAAGGCTTGCGCCGGGGTGTGGCACCACGCGCAGCTGACCGTTCCCTCCCGACTGAGCGCGGACTCAAGGAACAGACGCCGGCCGAGCACATCCTTGGCAGGGGTATACGGATTCTCTTTGGGCCACAGGATGGATGGCCACCCGGCCGGCTCGACAGGCTTCACGGCGATGTAGTCGCCATCAACCGCAGAGCCTGTTTCCCCAGCTCCTTCGGACCCATTGCGATCCACCAAGCACGATGTAAACGACAAGGCGCAGACCACGGAAACCGGAATGGTCCAGAAAAGATTCCGAGACCGGATCATTCGAAGCGAGCGCATGGGATCCAGTTATCGATTGGGAAAGTGGTACTCTGCGGTTTGAAGGAAAGCGGTGTCGGTCAGGGCCTCTAAAAACGAAATCAGGTCATCCTGTTCTCCGGAGGTAAGCCCCAACGGCCGAATGGATGGAGCTCCGGGCGGCTGCGGAAATCCGCCCGCGTTGTAATGCTCCAAAACGCGTTGCAGCGAACGGAAACGCGCGTCGTGCATGTAAAACTTGGTCGCCGTCAGATTCCGGAGGGTCGGTGTTTTGAAACGTCCCATGTCCTCGGGTCGTCCCGTGATGCCGCCCAGGCCGGGATCGACCGGAACGCTGTCCAAACCGATGTTGTGGAATCCGCCGTCCGTGAACAAGGGCGGAACGTGGCATTCCGCGCACCCCGCCTTCGCGCTGCGGAACAATGCTTCGCCACGCTTCGCCGACGGGGACAGCGCCGCCGAATCTCCCGCACGCCAGAGGTCGTAGGGAGATCGAAAGCTGATCAAGGTGCGTTCGTAGGTTGCGAGAGCGCGCGTCACACGTTCCATCGTGATGGGGCCGCTGCCGTAGGCTTGCGCAAAAAGCCGGATGTAGGTCGTATCCGCCGACAGACGCGCCACGATTTCAGGCCCGGTCATATCCATTTCGTTGGCGGCGTACAACGGACCGAAGGCCTGCGCTTCGAGAGTGGATGCGCGCCCGTCGAAAAAGAACGTGCGTGCAAAGGCCAGGTTCGCCAAGGTCGGCGTGTTGCGGGTCGTCGTCCCCGATCCGACTCCAAAACTCATCGAATCACCGTGCACGTCGGCGAAAGCCTCCAGGGCGCCATGGCACCACGAGCAAGCACGGTTTTGGGTACGGCTGAGGGCGGGCTCGAAAAACAATCGCCGGCCGAGCACATCCTTGGCAGGGGTGTACGGGTTCTCCTTGGGCCAGACGATGGATGGCCACCCGGCCGGTGAAACCGGTTTCACCGGGACGTAGTCTCCGTCCGTCACGTTGCCCGTTTCACCACCCTCGCCCGAACCGTCGCGATCGGCGCGATCGAACAGACAGCCGGAGAAGAGGGTCGCACCCAACACCATTACGATCGTCCAAGAAAGCGTTTTATGCTTCATGGACAAAAAGTACCAAGAAGTGGTTGGCCGGATTCCGCCGCCCGGCGCCTAGGGTCGGGGCGCGGTCAGGAAGGTCGAATCCGTAAGGGCCTCGAGAAAGTTCACGAGATCGTTTAATTCCCCGTCCGTCAGGCCCATGGGCCGAATGAGAGCCGAAACGTTGGGGTGCGGTTTCCCGCCCGCGTTATAGTGTTCGACCACCTGACGGAGGGTCGTGAAGCGCCCGTCGTGCATGTACGGTCCCGTCACGCCGATATTGCGAAGAGTGGGCGTTTTGAAACTTCCCTCGTCCGAAGTCCGCCCGGTGACCAACGCGCGTCCCAGATCGGTGAGAACGAAATCGAGACCGGTGTTATGGAAATCACGATCCGTGAATAGCGGCGGAGCGTGGCAATGCCAACAGTCGCCTTTTTCCCCGAGGAAGATCGCGGCACCGCGTTTGGCCGAGGGAGAGAGCGCATCCGACTCACCCGCCTGCCATCGATCGTAGGGAGAATTCATGCTGAGCAGGGTGCGCTCGTAGGTCGCAAGCGCCTTGGTGACTCCGGAGAACGTGATCGGACCTTCGCCATAGGCTTGACGGAACAACCGAAGGTAAAGCGTGTCGATGGAAAGACGCGTTTCGATTTCGGCGGCCGTCATATCCATTTCATTTTCGGAGACGATCGGAGAGATCGCCTGTAATTCCAGGGTGGGAACGCCCCCTTCCGACATGAAAGATGTGCCGAAGGCGACGTTGGTCAAGGTGGGCGAGTTTCGTTTTGCGAAACGACCATGAACCCCGAGGCTCAAAGCCGCTCCGGGATCGGCGAATCCTTCCGTGGGAAGATGGCAGGATCCGCAACTCACACTGCGGTCCCGGCTCAGAATCTTGTCGAAAAAAAGCCGGCGGCCGAGGATCGCCTTGGCGGGCGTGAACGGGTTGTCCGCGGGCCAATGGATGGATGGCCACCCCGCGGGAGTCTTCGGTAGCACAGGAAGATAATCCCCATCGGCCACGACATTCCCGGAACTTGCGCGACCCTCATCGAGCACGCAACCCGTCAGCAACAGGATCCCGAACAACACCAGAGCGAGAACGGGACGAGAGAGAAACCGCCTCGTCCCGTCTGCTACTCGAAGGTTCACTTCCCGCGAATAAGGTTGCAAACGCTGTTACTTCCGTAAGCTGAACATGGATTGCATGTTCAGGTAAATCCGATCCGCGATGGCACCCATCATGGCGATTCGTTCACCCGGGTTCGTGGAAGGCTTGAGCGCGGCGGAAGTGTTGAGTCCCTTGGAAAAGATCGCATCATAGGCCACGTTGATGGGCAAATGCGTCACGCCGCCATGCGCGACTTTCGCGAGTGCCGCGACCTTGTGCCCCGATACCACGGTGACCGAGATCGAGTCGCTCGATGACAAGCCGAATAGGTTGACCGGAACGGTGTGATTGTCTCCACCGATATGGAAGGCCAGCGCCTTCTCGGTCCCCGCGGAATCGACCTTGCCTTCAACGCGGTTGAAGATGTATCCGGAATTCCAGTCCCAGAACATGCCCGAGGACATGCCCAGGGGCGAGGCCTGCAAGGCCGGGTCGCGATGATTCTGGTCGAAGGGTACGCCCACGGTGTAGCGGATGCCACGGTAGGTTCCAGGAAGCGCCTTGACGTCCACGGCGGCATAACCGAGGGCGCGCGCGGCGCTGTCGAATACGTCCACCAAATACGTACCGATCAGGGGGTACGACTTGCCGGTGCTATCCACCAAGGCGATGTCGGAGATGTAGAATCGGGCCATCTCGAAACGCACGCTGTCACCGCCCGCCGTCAGGTACTTGCGACCGAGCTTCAGGGTGTCGGTGCCGAAGCGGGGATAAAAGCGGAGGTTAAGCGTCTGTCCTTCGGAAGCCAGCAACGCCGTATCGGGGCCACCGACATAGACGGTTTTCTCGGTCGTCTCGGTTAAACAACCCGACAGGGCGAAGGCAACGGCGAGACCGGCGATGGAGACCAGAAAAGTTTTCATGCGATACATCAGAGACTCCGAAGGGTTGGGGAATACGGAAAATCAGGTGCGAACGGAGACAAAAATGCGCCTCCCCTATCCTTCTCCCCATGCCACAAATTGTTGCACACTGGCGAATTCCGACAAACCGTCTGCCCGGCTCTGTTCCACGCCGCATACCGCGACGCCATCGACCGTTCCTAACTTTGGATGAATGCCGACCTTGAGCGACAAATTATTCCGTGCCGCAGCACTGCCTGCCGGTGAAGAAGATTCGGCGCGCTGGTCCCTGACGCTCCTGATCCGCCTGCGTTTCATCCACATCCTGTTCGAACTCGCGCTGCTGTGGCCCGCGTTGCATTTCGGATGGATGTTCCCTTCCGACGTACCGTGGTATCTGGCGGCCTTGAGCGGCCTTTTCGTTTTCAACCTGCTCGCGCGCGGTTGGAATCGCGCCGGCCTACGCGTCACTTCGATCTTTTTGCTCTTCCAAATCGCAGTCGATCTGACCGCTACCACCGTGCTCTTCGCCTTGTCGGGCGGGCTCATGAATCCCATCCACAGCGTGGTGCATTTTCAGGTCGGCCTCGCCGGCCTTCTGCTCCCCACGCGACCGGCACTTTTCGTTCTCGCGCTCGGCTGCACCGCCCTCGCCATTCTGGGAGGCAGCACGCAAAGCCTCGCCGACACCTATGCCTGGATCGGCCCCTTGGGCCCCAACCTCGCCTACGAATGGGTGTTGGCGGGTGCGATCTCGGGCGTATCGATTTTCGCCGCGCATCTCAACCGCCACTACCGGAAACGTCTGCACGAAGCGGAACAACGCGGACGCCAGCAGGACCGTCTGCGGGCGACCGGTGCGGTGGCGTCGGGATTCTGCCACGAACTTGCGAGTCCTTTGAACGCGGTCGGTCTGCTCGCCGATCGCCTACACCGTAAATCCGCAGAAGCCGATCCCGGAGACCTTTCCGAGGAATGGCGCGAACTCCGCGAGAGCCTTTCGCGCTGCGACGCGATCGTTCGATCCATGGCCGGAGTGCCTTGGGATCCCGACGCGCTCTCCTTGCAAACCACCGATGTGGCGCTCCTGCTCCGCAAAATCACGCGCGAATGGAACGGGAAGGCACCCCTGCGTTTCGAATCCGCGTTTCCTCCCGAGCAGCCTCTGTTCGTCTCGGCACCACCGGTGGGATTGAGCCAAACCGTATTGTCGCTTTTGCGCAACGCAGAAGAGGCTTCGTCGGCTCCCATCGACATCCGGCTGGAATCTTTGGATGGAGATCGAGACTCCCTGCTGATCACCGTTTCCGATCGAGGAGCGGGGGTCGATCCTTCGGTGCTGCGCACGCTGGGCTCGCCCTTCAACAGCCGCAAGGGAGTGGGACGCGGGCTCGGACTTTTTTCCGCGGTGCATTTCGCCGAATCCATCGGCGGGGCCCTGCAGGTACTCCCGCGCAGCGGAGGCGGCACCGATGCCCGCTTGATCCTGCCGCGCGCGGCCGAAGAAATTTCCCGGAGGTCCGCATGAACATCCTCCTGCTCGAAGACGACGCGGCCTTGCGCCGCGCGCTCGCGCGCGAGCTGGTCGATCTGGGGCACCGCGTGCTGCAGGCTTCCCTCTGGAGCGAGGTTCCTCCCGAAGAACTTCCCTCCCTCGATGCCGCCGTGTTCGATCTCCGCCTGACGGCGTCGGGCGCAGCGGGAGAAAACGGCTTGGATGCCCTCGCGGCCCTGCGGGGCGTGAACCCGCATTGCCGTGCGGTGCTTATGACCGGTTACGGAAGTCACGCCACCGCCTTGGAGGCGGGGCGGCTCGGGGCGGCGCACTACCTCGCCAAACCTGTGGCAATGCCGTGGCTGCTCTGGGCGCTTGCGATCGGCCCTCGCCCCGCCGATGCGGAACCCGAAACCGGAGGCGCCAGCCTCGCCCGCAACGAACGGGAGTATATCGAATACGTGATCGCTCAGTGCGGCGGCAACGTCAGTCAGGCCGCACGCTTGCTGGGTCTGCACCGCCAAAGCCTGCAGCGCAAACTGAAAAAGTTCGCGACGCCCTGACCCGCCCTGAAATCAGGGCACCCGCACGGTGACATCGTCGCCGTCGATCTCCACATCGAAGCGGTTGAGCGATGTCCCCTCGCACGGGCCGTCGTCGCAATACCCGGTGTCGGCCCGATACGTCGCGCCGTGCGTTTTACACACGATCCGTTCGATGGCACCGAACCAGAAGTCGCCGTCGCCGTAATCCAATGGGATCGGCAGGTGCATGCATTTGTTTTCGTAAGCATGCAGGTCTTCGCCGAACCGGATCACGAAACCTTCGCGTTCACCGTACGGCGACGGCCAGGAGAACACCCGGGTTTCTCCCTGCGCGAGGCGCGCCGCCCCGGGAACGCGCACCGTCGTCACGCAGTCTCTCCCCACCAGCGCAGCGAAGGCACCGCCGTTAACAACCCGGCTTGCGTGCAGAGATCAAAGTACGTGGCGAGAGCCTGCTGATGCGCGGCGGTCAACACATAATCGGCGGTGGAATAAAAATCGAGCGCGCCGATGCGCAACAAGGGTAACGGGTACCGGCGTTCCCAGGCATCGAGTCCGCGCGAGGGGTTTTCGAAGAAGGCGGCGAGCGCGGTTTGCAAATGCCGCACATAGGCCCGCACGCTCTCGGCCTTGTCCCGGGCCGCCTCGGCGCGCAGAATCCAGACTCCGAAGGGAAGCGGCGTGCCCTGCCACTCCTGCCAAACGCGGGCCAAATCGTAGGTGTGCGTCCAGCGTCCCGAGGCGGCTTCGCGCAGCGCGGCATCTCCGATGGCGATTTTGGCCGCAACCCCGCCGCCGGTTCCGGGCTCCACATATTCCGGATGCAGGCCGAACCGGAAGCGGCTCAACACACGTACCAGAGCATTCGATGTATCCGAATCCGGTGACAGTTCGATGGATTTCCCGTCGAGCGATTCCCAGGCAACCTGCGCGAAGAGCAAAACCGATTTGACCTCGCCCCGTCCGGAGGTACACAGTCCGGGAAGCAGCAGGTAATCCGCGGCATTGCGGGCGTATTCGAAACTCGAGGACGGCGCACAGTCGATCGCACCGGATGCGAGCATCTTGTTGAGAGCCTGGGGTGGGCCGTCGGTGAACGTGACACCGGGAAATCCGTCGAGGGATGCGTGAAAATACGGCGCGCACACTAAAAACGGAATGCGGCCGACCCGCAAGGGTTCCGTGTTCCCGGCGTGCATCCCAATTCCTTGGTCCAAAGTGATGTTCTTCCCGCTCACCGCAATATCTCCGTCAGTTTTAGACGCAAGGTTTCGGCCGAAACCCCCGCAAGTTGCAGGGTCTTCTCCCTCCCCGTTTCACCGCGCTCCACCGATACGGCGGATTTGGACAAGCCCAGAGTCTTCGCGAGAAAGTCGGTCAAGGCCTTGTTCGCGGCACCTTCGACCGGCGGCGCCTGCAATCGCACGCGCAGGCGACCGGCGGACACATCGAGAATCTCCGTTTTGGAAGCGCGCGGCGTGACGCGCACCGACAAGAAGCTGTCTCCCTGACGCTCCCGGATTTCGGGCATCACGATACCGTTCCCCCGTGCGACGACCACGCCCGCCGTTCGGTTGCGAGCAAAGCCTTCCAGTCGGGTACAGGCAACCCGCACGTACCCGCCGCGCAGCGAAAGCCCCACGTATGACCGACCTGATGCTTTTCCTGCAGGAGCGGAATCTCCGAAGTGGTTTTCGCATTGAAGACACCGTCGCCCGAAAATCCCGCCGTCCGCACATGCGGCAGAAAGGCCCCTGCGGTCGCTGCCAGAAATTCCGGCGCGCCGTCACCGACCACCGCCAGCGTCGCGGGTTCGGACTCCTCCACAAACAGCACTTCCAACCAATGGGCATGGGCCGGCGCATAAACCGGGAAATCGCGACGGATCACCGCGCACATCGCCGCAGCCCGCGAATGCAAGGCGGGCTCTCCGAAATAGTCGGCGAGCGCGAACAATACGTCCGCCATCAGCGCGTTGGATGAGGGAATCACGTTGTCGTAGGTTTCCTTTTTACGGACGAGCACCTGCGGCGCGTCGTCGGCGGCGAAGAACAGGAGCGGAGAAGCCGGGTCGGAGAAGTGGGCCAACGCATGGGCGGCAATACCGTGGGCCTCCAGCAGCCAGCGCTCCTCGAAGGTGGCCTGATACAGCGCGATCAACCCGCGCGCAAGGCAGGCGTAATCCTCTAAAAACCCGTCGATGCCGAAGGATCCGTGCCAACCGCGACGCCACAAACCGCCGCCGGGTTTCTTCGCCTGCGTCAATAACACTTCGGTGCAGTCGCGCGCGCGCGCCCGCAATTCGGCGTCATCGAGCAGGCGGCCCGCCGTCGCCAGCGCTCCGATCATCAAACCGTTCCATCCTGTCAGCACCTTGTCGTCGCGCATCGGACGTTCGCGCAAGGCGCGCGCCGTCATCAAATCGCGACGCCCTTCTTCCCACCGTCGCTCGGCTTCTTCCGCCGTCCAACCGTGACGCTCCGCCCAGGCTTCGATGGAAAACCGGCGTAGCAACGTGTGCCGCCCGTTTTCCCAATGCGCCTCGCCGCCGTCGCCGTCGACATGCACGCCGAGCAGATCGCCGAAGGCCGCAAAACGGTCGCCCAACACCTGCGCCATTTCGGCGCGCGTCCACACGTAAAACAGGCCCTCTTCGCCCTCGCTATCGGCGTCGAGCGCGGAACAATACCCGCCGGTCGGAGCACGCAACTCGCGCTCCACGAAATCGGCGATGCCGCGCGCCACCGTGCGATAGGCGGGCTCCTGAAAAACGACGGAGGCTTCCGCATACAACTGCAAAAGCTGCGCGTTGTCGTAGAGCATTTTTTCGAAGTGCGGAACCTTCCATTCGCCGTCCACCGCGTAACGCGCGAAGCCCCCGCCGATCTGGTCGTGAATGCCGCCCGCCGCCATGCGATCGAGCGTGAGACGCACCTGATCAAGCGTAGCCGGGTCTCCGGTGCGATGTCCGTAACGCAACAGAAAAGACCACTCGCAGGGCATGGGAAATTTGGGTGCGTTTCCCGTGCCGCCGTTTTCGGTATCGAATCGGGAAGACAAGGTCGAGAGCACTTCCGCCCACGCAACCGGATCGGGACTCACTGCAAACGCACTGCCCGCGGGGCCGCTCGCCGCGCCGCCCTCTGCTCCGCTTTGTCGCAATCGCGCGGTGATTTTTCCCGCCTGTTCCTCGATGGTACCCGGTTCGTCGCGGTGCAGCGCGGCGAGGTTCTCGAGCAAGGTGCGCCAATGCGCCTTGGGAAAGTAGGTGCCGCCGTAAACCGGACGGCCGTCGGGCAACACGAAGCAATTGAGCGGCCATCCGCCGCGCCCGCTCATCAATTGCACGGCATCGAGATACACCTGATCCACGTCGGGACGCTCTTCGCGATCGATCTTGATGCAGACGAAGTCGCGATTCATCAGCGCAGCCACCTCGGCGTCTTCGAAACTTTCGTGGGCCATCACATGGCACCAATGACAGGCGGCGTATCCGGAACTGATCAGCAAAAGCTTGTTCTCCGCGCGCGCGCGCGCAAAGGCTTCTTCACTCCATTCGACCCAGTCGACGGGGTTGTCCCGGTGTTGGCGCAGATACGGGCTGGCGGCGCGCGCGAGAGCGTTGGGCATGCCGCTTAAAACTGCGACCGATCGTATCCGACCTGCTTGCCGAGGAGCGCGCTCAAGCGGTTTTTCCGCCGCTCTTCGGCGCGCCTTTTTTCAGGGTATGCAGTGCGGCCAATACTTCATCCACGTGTCCCGTCACCTTGACCTTGGGGAACACCGCCCGAATGACGCCGTCCCCGTCGATCAAGAAGGTGGAACGCACGATGCCCATGAACTTGCGGCCGTAGAGACTCTTCTCTTGCCAAACACCGTACGCGTTCAAGGCGGCATGATCCGGATCGCTGAGCAGCGAAAAGGTGAATTCATGCTTTGCCTTGAACTTGCGGTGGCTTTCCACCGAATCGGCACTTACACCTGCGACCGCCGCCCCCGAAGAAGTCAAACCGTTCAGGTTGTCACGAAAATCACAAGATTCTTGCGTGCATCCCGGAGTATTGTCCTTGGGGTAGAAGTACAGCACCAAAAATTTTCCAGCGAAGTCTTCCAATTCGCGCGCGCGCCCGGTGTCATCCGCGAGCCGGAACCCTGGCGCCTTGTCCCCCACCTGCAAACCCGCCGTCGCCGGTTTTTTAGGCGCGACGGAGGTTTTTGGGGCAGCCCGCGGCTTTGAGGCCGTTTTGCCAACGATCGGTTTGCGGACGGACTTTTTCGCGGGTGCTGGCATCGGGCCTCCTTGAAATTTCAGCCCTAAAGTTAGCTTCTCCCTCCCGGGACCATCCAGACATATGGAGTGAAACACGTAGGCTCGTACGCTCTATCGCGCCAAAAGTTGTGGCGCCGGGTGTGCCACCAAGAGTCGTGGAACATTCCGATTTACACTCAAGAATATTCCGCGCCACGCACTCCACCAAAATCGTGTTAAATATTGAATGAAACATCTTGTAACAAGCCGCCTTGGTTAGTGTGATTTTGTTGTTCCGAGTTGTCCATACGCCCCGGGTGTGTATCTTTCGGAAAGACGTTTTTCACAGGGATTTTGTTCGCATCTCTTCTCGCGGTCGCGCCGTCCGGCTCCCGCAGAATCGCGAATGCCCCAAGCAACAAGGATGAGAATTTGAACCCGATCCGAAATGAGAGCAGGGGTGCCAGCCGCGTTGCTCTCGCCGTCTCCGGAGACGCGGAATTACTGCAGGATGCGCACACCGCGTTTGAGGCGGTGGCGCTTCAGGTGCTTGCGCTTGAAACGGCCGCCGAAACGCCGCTGCGCGCCAAGGCCCGGCAACCTTTTCTGGTGCTCCTCGATTTGGAGCGTGCCGATACCCTGATCGTCGATGGGACCCGACTACTCGAAGCCTTGAAAACCAGTCCGTACACCAGCACGGTTCCCGTGATCGTGGTTTTGCCTTACAGCACCTCTGAAGAAGTGCAACTCAGCGTGTTCCAACGGGGCGCCGACGAGTGTCTGGTCCGCACCGGCTCCCCGGAACTCTTTCAGGCACGACTTCAGGCGATGGCGAAGCGCCACAGCGCTCCCGAGGATCTCGCCGACACGGTGTTCATCGACGGTTTGTCACTCGACCTCCGCGCGCGCAAGGTATTGGTGAACGGCCAGACGGTGGCGTTGACCCGCAAGGAGTTCGATTTGCTAAACATGCTGCTGCGTAGACGGAGTTTGGTGGTGTATACCACCCACCTTTACCATTCCGTCTGGGGGTACGGGGAATCTTCGCCGGTGGATTCCCATACGGTGAAGGTTCACATTTCCTCCCTGCGCAGCAAACTGGGGGCGGAATTCAGAAAGAAAATCGTCAATTTGCCCGGATTGGGCTATCGGTTCGACACCTAGCACTCCACTACAGGATGGGGCGAGAAGAATACTGGTGCAGGTCGGTGCACCTTCCTAAATTGACGTAGACGGGTAATTAAATCAATTTTTCCGCCCATTCTCCGTGGTAACGCCTTCGAAACGCCCCCCGGAAAACGAGTGCTAAGGTTCAGGTTCACGAGAGTAGTCTGGGGTACCATCCGGTGCTTCGGGGAATTTTCCAAACAGGAGAGAAACATGGGTCACGTCACGAACTTTTCCTTTCTCAAATCGAAACGCAACAAACTGTTGGTTCTTGCCAGTGCTTTGGTGCTGAGCTTCGCCTTCGTGGCTTGTGGTCCGACCGGAGATGAAGATCCTGTTGTCGACAACCCGTGCAAAGACGACGCAACCTTGTGTACGCCCCGGGCAACGCTGGTCGACACGGGTGAAATTATTTTCCAAGGCAACTGCACGGGTTGTCACGGCTCCGATGCGCATGGTTACGCAGGATCCACGCCTCCGCTTGCCAACTCCGACTTTTTCATCAACAACCGCCATCGTACCATCCGTATTGTTCTGGGTGGTTATGACGCAGTGCCCATCACCGTTAATGGTTTGAACTATGAAGGCAGCATGCCGAGCTGGTCCACTTCCTTGACGAATGTGGAAATCGCGGGCGTGCTCACCTACCTGCGTACGGTGAAGAATGACTCGACGATCGTTTCGTGCAACGCTTTGGTGCTTGACGATAACGGATTTGCCGCGTGCACCAAGGTCGCTCGTTCGCCGGCTGCCATGGCTCTGGATACCGTTGCCGTTTGGGAAGTCAAGGCTGTGCGCGATAGCCTGATTGCCGCCCACGTCATCACCGACTAAGGCAACCGGAAAACCTCGGAAGCATTGGAATCAACCGTTCCGAACAAAAAAGCTCCCTGCAAGGGGAACTTTTTTGTTGCTGCGGTTTTCAGGATTCGGAATTCGGAGCGCGGACACCAATGACGGGTTCTCGCTTTTCCGGAGCGGATCAGGGATCGATACTCCATGCGACGCTCAAAGCATGAACGATACCGAGTTCCCGCCACCATTGGGCACCATAATCCACCGCTACCGCCCCTACGCGCAGCGTGGTGCCGGCGGCGATCTTGACCGCCTCACCCCCTTGCTCTTCGGCTGAGGAATTCGGGTCGATCCAGCCGCGCAGTTTGCGAACATCCTCCGTACTCCACCGGGTACCCGCGCGCAAAGTCCATTCCGGCAAAACGCGGTATTCCCCACCCAAGGCCAACAAGGGTGCGTTTTGAAAAGGCGCTTCCACATCGGCGGTCAGCGTGAGCACGCGCTGCCTTGGCGGATCATAGGTCAACCCAGCACGCATCGCACCCGGTAGCGCACCGCGCCGGGTGTCGCCCTCGAAATGACCGGAAAGCTGTTTGCCGACATTGGTGACCGCCGCCCCCCAACCCAACCGACTCATCGCGGGACGATACTGGACGCCCGCATCGAACCCGACCCCGAAAGCCGGCGTGGAGCCATCGAAGTCGCCCAAAGATTCGCGGGCCAACTTGAGTGTACCGCCCCAATACAATCCACCCCGCCCCCCGGCGTATGTGAGCGCCGGATAGAGGCTGTAAGGCCGCAGGGTGCCCTGGCTGACCTGATTTTCGTCGGTGGAAATGATGGCATCATAGTCGACGTAGGTGGCGCTCACCGCCCAGCGTCCACCGGTGGCGGGAAAGGCGTAGGCGACCGCACCGAACCGCGACAGTTCCGGGCGCACCGAACCGAAGAAGGTTCGTCCGGATTCGCGAGCCAAACCGGCCGGGTTCACTCCAATGGCCGAAGCGCCGGTTCCGAGGGCGGTGTAGGCCCCTGCAAGGCCGGCGGGCCGGGCAGCTGGAATCAAGGCGATTCCCGGCATGGAGGCGGTTCCGGAGGCATCTGCCGCCGAGACCGGGCCTGGGAAGGCCGCAAGGGCTACAATAGCCCCGAGACAGGCGAGAGCCGCCGGAACGGGAGAGACCCGGTGCGTCTTCGGAAAAATCATGCGGGAAAGGGCGGGAAGCCGCGCGCGCAGCAAAGGAATTTTCGCGTGGGCCATCGGCATAAGTTACATGCGGACACCGCAAGGAACCATGGCGGAAGACGGTTGCAGGGGACGGCACCGGGTTTTATCTTTCCCGATCTCCTTTTTCCTGGGAGCCAATAGCTCAGTTGGTAGAGCAGCGCCCTTTTAAGGCGTGGGTCGAAGGTTCAAATCCTTCTTGGCTCACCAGGACCCCTTCCCCGACTTCGGGAATCCGATTCAAACTGCCTGAACCCCCTTGTCACCTTCCCGGCATGGGAGGCCGAGGGTTAGGGGCCGCACCCCTCCCCTTCCAACGTGTAGATTACCCTAGCATAACCCCCGATTATTCCGGAAGGCCACCCGCCATCCGAAAACTCGGGAAGCCTGCTTTCTCCGATACTGCTGTAACATCGGGGCGCCCCGGACGACTGACCCGGCAAGGAGATTCCAATCATGCAATATCAAACACCGACGCCGTGGAAAAAGTGGGCAGCACTCACCTGCGGGCTCACGTTGACCTTGGCCTGTGCGCTGGGGTACGCCAAGCCCCCGCAAGAAATCACTGTAAAGAAAAAGTCCGGAAAGGGAACGACGATGAATACGACTGACAACATGGGGAAAGCCACTTTCGCGGGCGGATGCTTCTGGTGTGTGGAGGCGGAATTTTTGGATGTGGACGGCGTGATCTCCGCAGTCTCGGGCTACGCCGGCGGGCACGATCCTGCCCCGACTTACGAGAAGGTGGGTTCGGGCAAGACCGGTCATACCGAAGCCGTGCAGGTGACCTATGATCCGCGCAAGGTTTCCTACGCCACGTTGGTGGAAATCTTTTGGCGCTCGATCGACCCCACCGATCTGGGCGGGCAGTTCGCCGATCGCGGCAGCCAATACCGGCCCGCGATCTTTTATCACAATGCCGAACAGAAGAAAATCGCGGAAGACTCGAAAGAGCGCCTCGAGGCAGCGGACAAGTTCGACGGCAAGATCGCCGTACCCATCGAAGTGTTCCGGAACTTCTACCCGGCCGAGGATTACCATCAGAAATACTGCAAGCTCAATCCCGACCGCTACAAGCGTTACAAGAACGGTTCGGGACGTGCGGGCTTTATCGAGAAGTTCTGGGGCAAAACACCACCCGCGCGTATTCCCGTGACACCCGAGAACGACGGCGTGGTCGAAGTCGATGATCCGCGCGCGGCCTGCGACCTCACCACGCTGTCGGATGCCGAGTTGCGTGCGAAGCTGAGCCCGGAGCAATACGAGATCACGCGGAAGAACGGAACCGAGCGCCCCTTCGCCAACGCCTACTGGGACAACCATCGCGACGGCATTTATGTGGACGTGGTCTCGGGCGAACCGCTGTTCAGCTCGCGCGACAAGTTCGAGAGCGGCACGGGATGGCCGAGCTTCACCAAGCCGGTGAAAGGCGCCAAGGTGGTGGAAAAAACCGACCGCGACCACGGCATGGTCCGCACGGAAGTGCGCAGCGGCAAGGCCAATTCGCATCTCGGGCACGTGTTCCCCGACGGCCCGGGTCCGAACGGACTACGCTACTGCATCAACTCCGCTTCGCTGCGTTTCATCCCGAGGGAAAAACTGAAGGACGAAGGTTACGGAGAGTTCGAAGCGTTGTTTACGAAGAAGTAGTCGGAAATCGGAAGTTCGAAGTCGGAAGTAAAAAGGATTTAGCGCGTGGGGCCTCGCGTACCGTATCGGCCAATCGCGCCACGATTCTCGGATGACGACTCACTTGTGTTGACTACCGACTACCGACTACCGACTACCTACCTTTCCCCTCCATGTCCCCGCACGTCCTCCCGCTTTCCGATCTTCTCGAACAGGGTGTCTTCGCCGATTTTGCGGCGATCACTCCCGTTCCCGGAAAACCCGTGCACGTGGCCGGGTTGGCGGGTTCGGCGGCCTCGGCATTAGTCGCAACCCAGTTCCGCAAAGCGGCCGCACCGCTGCTCTACCTCGCGCCCGATGCCAAGGACGCCGAAACCATGGCGGAAGATCTTTCCGCCTGGCTGGGCGAAGATGCGGTTTTGCGTTTTCCCGGCCTCGATCTCAAACCGTACGAATGGCGCGAACCCTTCGGGCAGGTCCGCGAGCAGCGGCTGGAGGTTTTTGAGGCGCTCTATCGTGGACAGAAGAACGCCAAGCCCGTGGTGGTGGTCACCACGGCTTCGGCGTTTCTGGAGCGCTTCCAGAGCCCCAAAAGCCTGCATCGCGAAATCGTCGAATTGCGCGCCGGCGATGCGCTCAACCCGGCAACGTTCCGCGATGCCGTGATGGCGCTGGGCTTCCGCGAAGAAGCCACCGTGCAAGACATCGGCGACTTCAGCGTGCGCGGCGAAATCCTCGACATCTACCCCTTTCTCGCCGACAATCCGTTCCGCATCGTGCTGGACGGGGAAACCATCGAGACCATCCGCGAGTTCGACATTTTCTCGCAACGCTCGATCCGTCCGGTGGAATCGGTCGCCCTGCTGCCGCAGGACGAGTGCTGTCACACCGACGCCGAAATTGCGGCAGGCCTTTTGGAGCATCTCGACACCTTGGGCGGGGAAGCCGCCTACGAATCGGAACTTCACCGGCTCACGCGCAAGCGCGACCTCGCGGGCATCCATTGGCAAAAGGCCTTTTTCAAAAAGCCCGACCATTCGCTGCTTGATTTTCTGGATGCCGGGGAGCGCGACTCTGCAGCGAAGGAACCCAAGGATCCGAAGGTTGTTGTGGTTGTAGGCGACTCCGACGGGTTGGCCAAGGCGATTGAAAAAACGTGGAAGGCCGCGCACACGGGATATGCCGATGCGCGTGCGCAGGGACGTTTGGTCAACAAACCCGAAGAGTTGTTTCTCACAGCGACGGATGTTGAAAGACTCCTGACCTCCCGCCGTTCGGTGCGCATCGGTCGCCTCGGTTGGGACGGACCCGGCAGCGTGACCTTCAACATGGATACGCAGCGTCGCGAAGGCGCGGGTTTGGCGGATGCGGAACCGCTCTTGCGGGACCTTACCTCCGAAGGCATCCGCACTTGGCTGATCTGCCCCAACCCCACGCTGGCCGCGCGGTTGTGGACCTCGGTGGAACCTCTCGGGTTGGAAGGCGTACTCACCGGAGATCTCAACAGCGGTTTCATCGACCGCGTACAAGGCCTGGCCCTGCTCACCGAGCACCAGATCTTCAACCGCATGGCCCGCGGCGTGCGCAAACGCAAGTTCCGCGGCGGCGGCGTGGCCATCCCCGACTTCGACGCGCTGCATCGCGGCGATTACGTGGTGCACGAAGCCTACGGCATCGGCAAATTTGCGGGCATCCGCCGCATTCGCATCGCCGGCCACGAGGTGGACTGCATCCTGCTCGATTACCAGGGCAAGGACAAACTCACCTTGCCGGTTTCGGACCTTGCGAAGCTGGAAAAATTTTCGGGCGAAGAAGGCAACGTGCCGGTTCTCTCGAAACTCGGCGGCAAGGCGTGGGAAAACGCCAAGGAAAAAACCCGCAAGGCCATCGTGCTGCTGGTTCGGGAACTCATCGAGCTGTATGCGCGGCGTTCCGTAGCCAAAGGCTTCTCGTTCTCGCCCGACGGCGAATCGCAACGCGAATTCGAATCGGCCTTTGAATACGACCTGACGCCCGACCAGGCAAAGGCCATCACCGAAGTGAAAGCCGACATGGAATCGGAACGGCCGATGGACCGGCTGGTGTGCGGCGACGTGGGGTTCGGAAAAACCGAGGTGGCCATGCGCGCGGCGTTCAAGGCGTTGCAAGACGGCAAGCAGGTCGCGCTGTTGGCACCCACCACCATTCTGGCCGCCCAGCATTACGAAACCATCCAGGAGCGCTTCTCCGCATGGGCCGCAAGCGTGGAACCGCTGCATCGCTTCCGCACCCCGGCCGAACAGAAGATCACGCTGGCTGCCTTGGAGCGCGGCGAGGTCGACGTGATCGTGGGCACCCACCGCTTGCTGTCGAAGGACGTCAAGTTCCGCGACCTCGGACTGCTCATCGTCGACGAAGAACAAAAGTTCGGCGTGAAGCAAAAGGAAAGGCTGAAGGAGCTGCGCGCCGAGGTGGACGTATTGGCGCTAACCGCCACGCCGATTCCACGAACGCTGCATTTCTCGCTGCTCGGCGCCCGCGACCTCTCGTTGATCTCGACGCCGCCGCGCAACCGCCTCCCGGTGGAAACCCGCGTGGTGCACTGGGATCCCGAGGTGGTGCGCACCGCGTTCGCGGCGGAACTGGATCGCGGCGGGCAGGCGTTTTTCGTGCACAACCGCGTGCAAGACATCGAGGAGATCGCCGAACGGGTGCGCGCACTCGCGCCCAGCGCCCGCGTGGGCGTGGCGCACGGCCAGATGGAAGAGGGTGCGCTCGAACGCGTGATGTCGGGCTTCGTGCACCGGGAATATGAAATCCTCGTCAGTACCGCCATCATCGAATCGGGTATCGACATTTCCAACGCGAACACCTTGATCGTGCACCGCGCCGACCTCTTCGGCCTCAGCCAGCTCTATCAGCTGCGCGGTCGCGTGGGCCGCTCCGCAACCCAGGCCCACTGCCTGCTGGTCGCCCCGGATGCCAACAAGTTCTCGGATGACGCGCGGCGCAAGCTCTATGCGCTCGAAAAGTTCACCGATCTCGGGAGCGGCTTCCAGATCGCCATGCGCGATCTCGAGATCCGCGGCGCGGGCAACTTGCTCGGCATCGAGCAGAGCGGACACATCGCCGCGGTGGGGTTTGAAACCTATTGCCGCATGGTACGCGAGGCCACGCTGGAGTTCGAAGGACAAACTCCGAAGCCGCCCTTGAACCCGGAGATCGAGTTCCCCGCCGACGCGTTTCTGCCCGAGGAATACATCGAAGACCCGGCGCAGCGCACGACACTCTACCAGAAGATCGCCCGCCTTGCGGATACCGCCGCGGTGGACGAAATGCGTGCCGAATTGGTCGATCGCTTCGGCGATCTTCCCGAGGAGGCGCGCATGCTCCTGCTGACGGTCGAAGCCCGCCTCGCCTGTCGCCCGCTCGGCGTGCGCAAAGCCGAGATTCGTGAAAACGCGCTGCTGCTTGTGTTCTCGCCCGATCATTTGCCCGAACGCGATGTGCTGGCCGCTCTGCCGGCGCGGGCAAAGTTCCCGACCCGTTTCCTCTATGGATCCGGAAGCGGTGCAGGAAGCGAAGGCCCCGACGACACCGCCCTGCAATTGCGCGTGGACCTCAATCCGCCCCGTCGCGGCGACCCGGTGGCCCTCACCGAAATGGCCACCGAGGTCTTGGGAAGGATGATGCGCGCGGACTGATGCCAAGGGGGTGGAATCGCTTGCTTGCGGTGTTCCCGTCTCCCCCAATTAGGTATATTCCCGCCGTGATTTCCCCATTTTCCAACCGTTTTCGCCGTTTTTTGGCCAGAATGCCTCTCGCAGGCACCCTTGTTGCTGCCGCCCTGCTGATGGTCGCATGTGAAAAATCCGGCTCCCAGCCCGTGGTACTGGCCCAGGTCGATGACGCCAAACTGACGCTCGACGAACTGCGGGAAGCCTTCCCGGCCGAATACGAGAAGGTTTTGCCGCGCGAACAATATCTCGATGTCATCCAACGATGGATAGACGACGAAGCGGTTTATCAGCAGGCGCTCAAGCACAAGCTGGATCAGGATCCGCAGGTACGCCGCAAGTTGGAGCGGCTCCGCCGCCGCATGCTCATCGAAGAATTTCTCTCGCGCGAACTGGCCGCCACCACCGAAAGCGAACCCGACGAAGGCGCGATGACGCGCTATTACGAGGACAACAAATCGGACTTTCTCCGCAAAGCCCCGGAATACCGCTACGCCCACATCCGGGTGAACACCCTGAAGGAAGCGCTAGCACTGCGCTCCAAGGTGCGCGGCGACAACTTCACCGCCTTGGCGCGCACCAGTTCGCTCGATACCGCACCGGAGTTCGTCGAGCCGCCGTTCCGCAAGGCCTCCGAAGTTCCCGCTTGTTTGCACGACGTGCTCGACGCCCATCCCGGCTGGCTCTCTAACCCGGTGAGTTGCCCCGACGGCGTCTACCTCGTGAAATTGCTGGACCGCATCGAGGCCGGTACGCCGCTGCCGTTTCAGGAAGTCCGCGCCGCCATTTCGGCGCGCCTGTCGATGCAGCATCAGGAGAAGATGCGCGAATCAAAAATCCGCCAGTACAAGGAAGGCGCGTCCATCAGCCTGAACGTCGACCAGATTCCCGGACAGGACGGCAGCGATGCCCCTCCCGCGACCCCCGCCGGCGACACGTCCGAAGAACGGCTTCCGCCGGGAGAATAATCCAACATGTCGATGATCCGTTTCCGCGTTTCAGTGCGCGCCCCTATTTTTGCTTTCTCCGGGCTGATGCTGCTTGCAGGCGCCTTTTCTCCCCTACATGCCGCCCGTAAACCGGTGGATGGTATCGCGGGTGTGGTGAACGGCGCGCCCATTCTGCTTTCCGAAGTCGAAGAGCTGCGAATGGGGATGCAACAACAGCGCCCTGGTTTTTCAAACATGCCCACCGCGCAGCAGCGCCTCGAAGCACTCAACCGGCTCGTGGACGACAAGGTGCTGCTCGAGAAGGCGCGTCAGGATACCTTGCTGCGTGTTTCGGATCGCGACGTAGAATCCCGCGTGGCCGACATGTACGCCCGTGTGGCCCAGCAGCAGGGTGGCGAACGCCAGCTGGAATCGGCTCTGAAGCAGGCCACCGGCATGTCGTTGGGTCAGTTCAAGGCCCGCATGTCTGATCAAGTGCGCGACAACATGCTGCGCCAGCGTTTGCAGATGAAGTATGTGGGTGATCCGCAGCCTTCCCAGTTTCAGGTGCGGGAATTTTTCGAGCGCTATCACGACAGCCTGCCGCAGCAGAACGACGTGGTGCGCCTTTCACATCTGCAGTGGCGCGTGAAGGCCGGTGACGCGCTCGAGCGCGAGGCCCGCGAAAAGGCCGTGGCGCTGGCGGCACGGCTCGACAAGGGCGAAAGCTTCGCCGAACTCGCGCGCTTGCACTCCGACGACTTTTCGGGCAAGGACGGCGGCGACCTCGGCTATACGCGGCGAGGTACCCTCGATCCCGATTACGAACGCGCGGCCTTTGGCCTCGATGCGGGCGACTATACCCGCCGCCCCGTGCGTACCCGTTTTGGTTACCACCTGATCCGCGTCACCGGCAAGCGCGACAACGAGGTGCGTACCTCGCACATTCTGATCCGCGTGGTTCCCTCTTCGGCCGACACCGCACGCGCGCAGGCCTGGCTTGATTCGCTCGGCCGCACGCTCAAGACCCACGAGGCGTTCAAGGCCGCCGCGCGCAGCTGGTCGGACGATCGCAAAACCCGCGACCTCGGCGGGGATCTGGGCTGGTTCTCGCGCGACTCGCTCGCCGGGGAATACAAAGCCGTCGCCGACACCATGCCCGAAGGCGGACTCAGCGCACCGGTGTTGATCGGCGATAGCTGGCACCTATTCCGCGTGGATCACAAGAATGCGGAACGCCGCCTTTCCCTCGAAGAAGATTATGCCGTGATCGCCCAGTACACCCGCGACTGGCTGGTGGGCGAGCGCCTGGCGGCCCTGATCAAGACCTGGCGCGAGCAGATGCATATCGGCAACCGGCTCGACCAGTTCACCGGCGCCGACAGCACGGGCGACGAGACCGCTCCTGCCGGGGATGCCGAATGAGGCGGAAAGCCTCCACCGAATCCCCCTCTCCGACCCGACCGACCGCACCCGATGCGGCGGCTTCGATTCTCTCTCAACCTTATGGGGCTTTGGCGGTGCATTACGACACCGTGATGGCCCATGTCGACTATCCCGGTTGGTCGGCACACTTGCGGGGCCTGTGGCGCACCGTGCGCGGTCGCACGGGCAAGGCGGCCACACCTCGCCGAATCCTGGAACTCGCGGCGGGCACCTGTCGCCTGGCGGAGCACCCCCTCTTCCCCGATGTCTTCACCGTGCATACGGATCTCAGCCCGCAGATGTTGGGTACCGCACGACCACTCCGCGGTATGGGAAACGGGACAGTAAATGGGACATTAAATGGGAAAGTAAAAGGGAAAGGCAAACTTCCCCTGCGCGCGGCCTGCGATGCGTTGGCGCTTCCCTTCCCAGACGGTACGCCACAGGCGGGATTCGATCTGGTGCTGATGGTGTACGACAGCCTGAACTATCTCACACGCCCCGACGAGGTGCGCCGCGCCTTTGAGGAAGCCTTGCGCGTGCTCACGCCCGGCGGGGTGTTTCTGGTGGATGTGACCACGGTGACCTGTTCACGCCGCCATTTCGCCGATGCGCTCGACTTTCAAGAGACCGAGGCGGGCGCGGTGGTGCGAGCCAGCCGCTACGATGCGGCCAGCCGTACGCAATTGAACCTCTTCACGTTCTTCACCATCGGCGAAGACGGGCGTTACGATCGTACCGAAGAAGTGCATCGCCAGCGCGTTTGGCCTGCCGCCTTTCTCAAAAAAACCGCGCGGGAAGCCGGTTTTGTCGTGCGGGCCTGCCTCGCGGATTTTACCTTGAAGCCCGGAAGCGATCGAGACGAACGCCTTCATTTCATTCTGCAAAAACCCCAGTAACCGACCCCAACCTCTTCACGAAGACATTGCCATGATCACATTCGATCACGTCACCAAGGTCTACCCCGGCGGATGGCAGGCTCTGGACGATGCCAGTTTTCGCCTGGACCCGGGAGAATTCGTGTTGCTCACCGGGCCCAGCGGCGCCGGCAAGAGCACCATCCTCCGTCTCATTGACATGGCCGAAAGGCCCGATTCGGGTGAAGTCTCGATCGCGTTCCGGGATGGTGAAGAATACCGATCCGGAAAAAAGATCGCGCGCGGCCGCATTCAACAGTTGCGCCGTCGCCTCGGCATCGTGTTTCAGGATTTCAAGTTGCTGGGCGATCGGACCATTTTCGACAACGTCGCCCTTGCCCTGCGCGCGGCGGACCTTCCCGAACAGCAGGTAAAGCAACGCGTGTACGAGGTGCTGACGCTTGTGCGGCTCTCGCCCAAGGCGCGCCGCTTTCCCCACGAACTTTCGGGGGGCGAGCAACAGCGTGCGGCCATCGCCCGCGCCATGGCGAACCATCCGCAGGTGGTGCTTGCTGACGAACCGACCGGCAACCTCGACCCCGAAACTTCGGTCGAGATTCTGCGCATCTTTCACGACATTCATGTCGCAGGCGTGGCCGTGCTGATGGCCACGCACGACGAGTTGCTCACCGGCAATTTGCCCGTGCGGCGTTTGTGCGTCGATCGCGGCGTGGTGACGGATGTGCCCGCGAGTTACGTGCGCGAAGTGCTCGCGCAGGCAGATCAGTCGGGCCTTTAAAAAGCTTTTTATGCGGCTTTTAAATGGCTTTTAAACCGCCTTGAGTTCTTCCAACAATTTCAGACCAGCGTCCCAGCGTCCCAGGCCGCTTGAGGCGTTGACGTGACCCGCCGCACCGATGGATTGTAAGCGCGATCCCCATGCTTCCGCGCACGCTTCCGTGAAGGCGGGAGTTGCATAAGGATCGTTCACGCTGCCCACGACGAGGGACGGAAACGGAAGGCGCGCCGTGGGAACGGGTCCGAAACTGCGGGCCACTTCGGGAAAGACCGCTGCGTCCGGATCAGGAACGGCCACCAACAGGGCACCTCGAACGCTCAGCCTCGTCGGCGAAGCCCCGATCGCCCAATGCACCACCTGCAAACACGCGAGGCTGTGCGCCACCAGAATGGTATTCGGGCCGGATACATGCACCGCGGATTGCAGCGACGCCACCCACTCCTTGCAGTCGGGATGGTCCCAATCGCCTTCCTCAACACGCCGAAACTCCGGGTGTGCTTGCTCCCACAGGGTTTGCCAATGGGCGGGGCCCGATCCTCCGTAGCCCGGAAGAATGAGGATATCGGAATTTAAGGTCGATAAATGGGACGGGGGCACGATTTTCCTCGGGATTCCTGGGGATTCGAGTGGGGGCTTCAGGATTTCGAATGCGTCAGAATCCGCACGTGCGGTCTCCATGGGAACATTTTAGAAAATTCAGACTTTTCCGCAATAACCGGGATATACCCCAGAGGATTTTGCCGCTGAAGGGGTAAGTTAAAAGTGTATCCTTGCCCCGTCCTCATACCGGAGGTTCTTCATGAACCAAACCCGCACCGACACCGAGCCGCGCCCGCTGATCGTCCGCATTCTGCGATTCATCGTGGTGACCACGCTAACCGCGATCCGCCTCTATATCGAAATCCTCGTCGGGTTTCTCGGCCTGATCGTGCGTGGCATCAAGAAAATTCCGTTGGATGGAGAGAAGAAGTAGCGGGAGAGTTTATAGCCAGCTGTGACCATTTGACTGCAAAGCGCAAAAAAGGCGGACCACAAGAGGGGCCCGCCTTTTTTAGTTGTGACAAAGAGGAAACGAACTACTTGACCGCAGCGAGCGCCTTGGCGTAATCGGGTTCGTTCACGGTTTCGGGAACCTGTTCCGTGTAGGCGACTTCGCCCTTCTCATCGATGACAATGACGGAGCGCGATAACACGCCTGCAAGACCGCCCTCGATGATGGTCACGCCGTAATCCTTGCCGAAGCTGGAATCGGGGCGCAGAGCCGAGGTGGTGACCACCTTGTCGATGCCCTCGGCACCGCAGAAACGATTCAGCGCGAAAGGCAGATCCTTCGAAACAGCGACAACAACGACGCCCAGCAATTCGCTGGCTTCGGCGTTGAACTTGCGCACCGACATGGCGCACGTGCCGGTATCGATGCTCGGGAAAATGTTCAGGATGATTTTTTTGCCCGCGAAGTCGGCGAGTGTGACGTCGGAGAGGTCGGATTTGGTGAGTTTGAATGCGGGGGCTTTAGAGCCGACCGCGGGCAGGGTGCCGATGGTCTGGATGGGGTTGCCCTTGAGCGTGATGGTTGCCATGTGGAGTTCCTTTCGAGAGAAAGGAAATATACCTCCGGCAGGGGCGGGGGGGAATTTACTTGCGCTTCTTGCGGGACTTCGCCGGCTTTGCAGACTTTGCCGGCTTCACCGCCTTTGCCAACTTTGTGTTTTGCGGTGTCTTCGCCCGGTTTTGAAAATATTCGGGCGGGGCTTCCCGAATCCAGGCGTTGAGCCGTTCGTCGTGGAAAAATTCGACGATGGGAATTTCGAGGGCGTTCGCCCAGCGGGCCAGTGTACTCACGGTAGGACTCTTTTTACCGGTGAGCACATCGCTGAGAGTGGATTTACCGATGCCGAACGCAAAGGCGAACTCTTCGATGGTCCGGTATCCGGCCTTTTCGATGCATAGGCGGATCCGCGCGCCCAAGAGTTGCTGTAATTCCTGAAAAGTCAAGTTTCGCCTCGTTTGAGGCGAAGGTAGGGGTTGTGGAGAGGGGTGTGATTCGCTTTAGTGAACCCCCTACACAACCCCCTGGTCTATTTCAGGGGGCAGGTTACAGGCCTTGGGAACCCGAACCCACGGCACCCTCGTTATACGCCTTGATCGCCGCATCGAGCCGGTCGGCAACCATCAAGTGCGGAATCCAAGAAAAAGCCGCGAGACCGAGGCCGACAATAACCAGCGGATTGCCCGGTGCCTTGTCGGCGACGAGATTGGTCACGGTTCCGGTAGCCACCAAACCGAGCCCGGCGAGTCCCATGCCCAACGCCACCGAGTGACCGGCCCTCTCCTGATGCAGCAACCGCGCCGCTTGAGGATTCGTCATGATCTTCGACCGGACGGCATCCTCTCCATAGGGCTCCAACCCGGCGCCCGTATCCATGCCGCGGTAGGCGCCCCGACCGGGTTTCAATGTATACAATGTCACAGGACCGGTAACTTTTAGAAAGACCCATTGCCGGCCCACCACATGCGCCGGATACCACAGGGTGTCCCGCACGTAGGCGGGCCCTTGCGGGGTGGAAACTTGATGCGCCACGGAAAGATCGATCACCTTAAGCGAATCGAAATCGCCCGTTCGGCGCACGGGAGTCTCGTCCTTCTCCGGAAACAGTTCCCCTTCGTCAATGCGCACGTAGGAGGCCGATCCCTTTTGATAAAGAGACGACTTGAACCGAATCGGTTCCGATTTGCCTACCGGCCAAGCCACGAACGTGTAAGTACGAGCGTTTTCATTCAGTGTTTGGTATCCGCCGATTCCCGAACCGGCGGATACCAGGGACACTCCAGCGATGCACAGCAAAAGCCCCCTGCGCGCGACCAACTTCCAACTCTGCATTCCGCCCCCGACTGTTTATGTTGCGGAACATGTTAGCTTCCGCGAAGAGGGGTGCCAATGAAAGCAGGCCGTTCATGTCCGGCCAGTGCGAACCATTCCTAAAATCCTGCGAAATCCCCATAGATTCCCGCCAAAGAAGGGCCAAAACTTTGGCATCGACCCCAAAAAAGCGCATTTTTACCCCACTTATGAACTTCCAAGACCTCGTTCTCACGCTCCAGAAATACTGGAGCGACCGCGGCTGCCTCATCGCCCAACCCTACGACGGCGAAAAAGGCGCGGCCACGTTCAACCCCGCGACCTTCCTCCGCTCGCTCGGTCCCGAACCGTTCAACGCCGCTTGGATCGAACCCTGCCGCCGCCCCAAGGACGGACGCTACGGCGACAACCCCAACCGCGGACAGCACTACTACCAATTCCAGGTGGTGCTCAAACCCAGCCCGCTCGACATCGTCGACCTGTACCTCGGGTCGATGCGGGCGATCGGCATCGACCCCAACGAACACGACATCCGCTTTGTGCATGACGACTGGGAATCCCCGACCCTCGGCGCCTGGGGCCTCGGCTGGGAAGTGTGGCTCGACGGTATGGAAATCACGCAGTTCACGTACTTCCAACAAGTCGGCGGCCTCGACCTCAAACCCGTGATGGGTGAGATCACCTACGGCCTCGAGCGCATATGCATGTACCTGCAAAAGAAGAACAGCATGTTCGACCTGCAGTACAACGATACCGTAACGTACGGTGATCTTTTCAAGCAGAACGAATACCAGTTCTCGGTGCACAACTTCGAGCAAAGTGACGCGGCGCTGCACTACGACCTGTTCGACAAGTTCGAAAAGGAATGCGTCCGCCTGTGCGAGGCCGGCATTCCCGCGCCTGCGTTCGATTACTGCATGAAGGCCAGCCACTCGTTCAACCTTCTCGACGCCCGCGGTGCGATCTCCGTGAACGAACGTCAGGGTTACATTCTCCGCGTACGCGCTTTGGCGAAGACCGTGGCCGAGGCATGGCTGGCGAATCGCGAGTCGCTGGGTTTCCCGCTGGTAAAAACACATCCCCCTGTGGACCCGACGGTGGGTCTGGATCCCGGCCTGCGCCGGGATGACGGAATCACGCCCGCGAAGACGAGCACCGCACCGCTGCTGATCGAACTCGGCGTCGAAGAAATGCCCGCGCGCGTGTTCGAACCTTTGCTGGATGAACTGCCGCGCCTGATCGAGAAGCATCTCAAGCCCGCCGGGCTCGACATCCAGGATCTCCGCATCTTTGCGACGCCGCGTCGTATCGTGCTTTCCGCTGCTTCGATGCTCACGGGTCAAGCCGATCAATCGCTCGGCATGAAGGGCGCACCCGAGAAGGTCGCCAAGGATGCCGCCGGCAACTGGACGCAGGCCGCACTGGCCTTCGCGAAAAAGAACGGCATCACCGAAGCCCAGCTCGAAATCCGCGACGGCTATCTGTTCGCGCAGGTGGAGAAAAAGGGTCGCGACGCTCTGGAGATTCTCGCGGAAGCCATTCCCGCCATCTTGGGCGACATTCACTGGTACAAGACCATGAAGTGGGGCAACGGCGAGGGCGAATCCTTCGTGCGCCCCGTGACCTGGATGGTCGCGTTGCTCGGCGAGCGTGTGATTCCCGCCACCTTCGCCGGCATCACCGCCGGCAACCAGACGCGCGGTCACCGCTTCCTCAACAACACCTTCCTTCCCGTGCCCGCCGATCGCGAAGGCTACCTCGCGGCCCTGCGCGCGGCGCATGTGATCGTGGACCAGAACGAGCGCAAGAACAACATCCGCAGGCTCACCATCGAGACGGCCGAAAAAGCCGGGCTCAAGTGGCGCACCGACGAAGACCTGCTGGATACCGTGACATGGCTCACTGAGTGGACCGTTCCGGTGCTTTGCTCGTTCGATGAAACCCTACTGGCGATTCCCGAAGAAGTACTCGTCTCCGAAATGCGCGAGCATCAGAAGCTTTTCGCTCTCACCGACACGAAGGGCACGCTCAGCAACAAGTTCATGGCAATCTCCAACATGCAGTCCGCGGACCCCGACTATGCGCTGATCCGCGAAGGCAACGAGCGCGTGGTGCGCTCGCGTTTCGCCGATGCCGAGTTCTTCCTGCGCGAAGACAAGAAGAAGACCTTGATCGAACGCCGCGATGATTTAAAAACCGTCGCGTTTCTCAAAGACTTGGGTGCGGAGGCGAGCATTTACGCCAAGACCAAACGCGTCGAGAACCTGACATCCCTGCTGGCGAGCCGTCTACAGTGGAGTCCCGAAAAATCCGCAGCCGCGGAGCACGTCGCCCAACTTTGCAAGAACGATCTCGTCACGCAAATGGTGGGCGAGTTCCCCGAGCTGCAGGGCACCGTGGGACGGTACTACGCGCTGGACGAAAAGCTCCCGCAGGCCGTGGCCGACGGCATCGCAGATCATTACAAGCCGCGCAATGCCGAGGATGGTTACCCTGTGACCGAGGAAGGCGCGCTCGTGGGCCTCGCGGATCGTTTGGACACGCTTGTAGCCTTGTTCGGCAAGGGTAAGATTCCGACAGGTTCCGCCGATCCGTTCGCGCTGCGCCGCGCCTGCTGGACGACCATCGCGCTGTTGTTGCATGGAAACGTGCGTATTCCACTTTCGGATTTGATCGGGGATGCATTGGGTCAGTTCCCCGATTCGGTAATCGCTGCAGGCGAACGTGCCGGCATTCAGGAGAAGCTGCTTGCGTTCTTCAAAGGCCGCGCGCAGAACCTGTTCGCCGAAACCGGACGCCCCGGACTTCCCGGCGGTATTGCAACGGACACGTTTGACGCAGCCGTTGCAGCCGTGCCGTCGTGGGAAATCCTACCCGACCTGGTGTCGCGCCTCAAGGCGCTCGAAGCGTTCCGGCAAGATGCGGGCTTTGCACAGATCGCGGAGACCTTCAAACGCGTGAACAACATCCTTAAGGATGCGGATGTGTCTGCGAATGCGGTGCTCGTGTCGAACCATCCGACCGAAGCGGCCTTGATCGATTCGCTAAAGCAGACGCGCTCGATCGTGGATGCGGCGGTGAAGAGCCAGTCGTGGGAGAAAGCGCTGGCGGCCATCGCCACCATTCAGAAACCCGTGGCGGATTTGTTCGTTGCGGTGATGGTGAACGACCCCGACGCAGGCATCCGTGCGAATCGTCAGGCGATTTTGGCCTCGGTGCGTGAAGTCGTTCTCAACGTCGCCGACTTCAGCGCGTTCCAGGGATAAACGAGGACGCCATGTCGGTGGCAGAACCTGCCGCCGACATGGTTTTGGAGTCTTGAGCGGTGACCGTGGCACGAACCAGTCGCCGAACCACGCGAAGCGTCGCCTGCAGACCGTCGTAGTCCGGATGACGGTCCCGAAAAAGTTGCAGACCGCGCAGAAACCCGACCCGTAAATCCTCGAACCGCACCCACGTCTCCGCCGTCAGATCGCGGAGATCGCACACCATGCCGCAGCCGCTCTCCTCGAGAGCCCGCGCGTTCAAGGTCTGCTCGAGCACCCCGACTTCGGGAATGGCCAGCACGGGCTTACCCAGCCAGATCGCCTCGCCCAACACCTGGTTCCCCGCCGTGGTGACGAGCGCGTGCGCGGAGGCGAGAGATTCCAAAAAGGCGGCCCGTGACACCGGACGCAAGCGCGCATTGCGCGGTAGCGGTTCGGCCCACTCCTTTTCCCAAGAGGAAAACACTTCGAAGGTGCGATCCGGGAAGGCCGCGACCAACAACAGCAAGGTCTTCAGGTATTGCGGCCGTTTCAAGTAAACCGTGACGTGTCCGTCGTCACGCGGTTGCAGAACGCGCAATTCTTCGGCGAGAAAGGGACCGACGAACACCGCGCGGCTGCCGCGTTTGCGTGGGAAATGATGGAATGAACTGACGATCACACGCCGCGGCCAACCGGATAGCAGGTGGGTCCCGAGCCGGTAAACCGGCAGCGCCAGTAGGTTTCCCAGACCGCGCAACCGGGGCAACCGGGTCTCGGTGAGAAAATGCTGATGGTCCACCGCAACAAGCGGCATCCGGAAGATGCGTGCGAGGCGGCAGGTGACCGGCTCGAAATCGGAAAGGGCGACCACGGGTTTGAAGCGTTGCACGAAGGATTCGAGCGCCAGGTTGCGGAATGCCATGCGGAACAGCGGGCCGATATTGTGGAAGAGCGTGCGCCAAGGACACAGCGACCCGTGATAATTGTAGCGGTAACGCAAGATCGGGATTTCGACGATGCGGTTTCCGAGAATAGGAGCCAACACCGGAATGGCGTCGCCGCCGGTGAGCACCAGAACCTCGTGGCCTTCGCCGAGCAACGCCTGCAACACACGCAGGCTACGGGTCGCATGGCCGCGCCCCTCGCCCTGCACGCCGTACAGGATTCTAGACACGCGTATAACCTCGATGATGGATCACATCGCGCGCGTCGGCGGCCAGATCGCCGAAAGTTTCGGCATGCGCGAACAGGTTGCGGGCGAGTCGCAGCGGCGACCGCGCGGCTTCGTAGACCAGGCTCGGATCTCGGAAACATTGATCGCGGCACGCCGTGCAATTCCGGAAGCGCTGGTCGGGTTTCAGGGGCGTGCCGTCGATGCGGTCGACAATCGTATCGGCCAAATGGTAACACGGCCGCAAGGTGGCCTCGTCCTCGCCCAAAAAGAAGAGATCGCGCCCGGCGCGGCATTCCACACCCGAGGCCTCGCCTTTCAGTTCGCGGAGCTGGGCGCGCAGTGAGACGCGCGGATTCACGATATCACGACCGTCCGGGCCGGCTTTCACGCGCAGCAGGTGCCGGATCATGCCCGACAGTTCGTCGCGCGGAAAATTCACCGCGTCACCGCCCTCACGCGCGAGGTGCCTCGACTCGCCTTCCGCGGGTTCCTGATGCATCGGGTAGGAGAACACGAAGCGTTTGAAACCCATGCCCCGATAATAGGCCATATGCCCTTGGAGATCGGGCTGGCCGTCTTTCCAGGGCAGCACGCGGCTGAGTACCGTTTGGGCGAATACGTTCACCTTGTTTCGGTGAAGCAGGGAGATCCCCGCCTCCATGCGCGCGCGTAAATGCTGGAAGCCGCGATGACGCAAATGGTCTTCGAAGGGAAAGGTGTCGAGCGAATACCACAGGTAGTCGATACCCGCTTCGGCCAACTGAACCACGCGTTGCTCGTCGAGCATGGATCCGTTGGTGCCCGTACGCACGGAGAACCCCGCTGCTTTAGCCGCGCGCACGAAGGGCACGAACTGGGGATGCAAGGTGGGCTCGCCGCCGGTGAGATGCAACACGCCGATGCCCTTGGCCTTGAGATCGGGGAAACGGGCGATGAGCGCCTGCGCGTCGACCTGTTGCAGCGTATAACCCGCGGCCACGCTTTGCGGCAGGCGGTCGCGGTTGTAGCCGCAGAAGGAACAGGCGGCGTTGCAGCGATCGAGAAGTTTGATATTGAGTTGCCGGCCGGGAAAGATCATGCGCCCAAACTAGGCGCGGCGTGTTGCAGGCTGCATCGAAACCTATGACCGGGAGGTTTCAGCGCTTTCGGAGAGCGTCTAAATCGGCCAACACCGCGGCGCTGTGCCCCGACACATCGACCTTCGGGTACACCTTCGCGATCTTGCCCTTGGGATCGATCAGGAAGGTGTTGCGCGCCGACAGCTTCATGCCCGGGATTTTCATCAACGAGCCGTAGGCCTTCGACACCTTCGCGTCCGTATCGGCCAATAGCTTGAACGACAAGCCTTCCTTGGCGCAGAAGTCGGCGTGCGATTTTGAATTATCCACGCTCACGCCCAGTACCACCGCATCACGGGTTACGTACTGCGCCGAATCGCGCTGAAAGTTACGGCCCTCGAGCGTGCATCCCGATGTGAAATCCTTGGGGTAGAAATACAACACCACCCAATGCCCGCGATAATCTTTGAGCGATACAGGCGCTCCTTCTTGGCTGGGCAAGTTAAAATCGGGCGCGGATTGCCCGGCCTTGGGCATCGCAACGACATTGCGGGCCCCGAAGAGGATTATGAAAGCGGCGAGGGAACCACGGGCGATGGTGCGAAAAAACGACATAAGAGGCTCCGGCGAATGAGGGGACGACCTCAAACAGAATACAAAAGCCGGAGCTACGCGGTCTTCCGCAACAGCTCCTTGGCGTGTTTCAGCGCCGTGCCCGAGTCTTCGCCGCCCATCATGCGGGCCAGCTCGGCGGCGCGTTCTTTTTCGGACAGCGGGGTCACACCTGTCACGGTGCGTCCGCCTTCGAGACGCTTCTCCACCTTGTGCTGATGCACCGCCTGCGCTGCCACTTGATGAAGGTGGGTGATGACGAGCAGTTGATGATGCTTCGAGAGCTCGGTGAGGGCCTCCCCCACCCGCAGCGCCGTTTGCCCACCGATACCGGTATCTAGCTCGTCGAACACGAGCAGCGGACGCGGATCACTGTGTGCAAGCGCGCCCTTGATGGCGAGCATCACACGCGAGATTTCACCACCCGAGGCGGATTGTTTGAGCGCGCGCGCGGGCTCGCCGGGATTGGCGGCCAAAAAGAATTCGACACGGTCGAGACCTGATGCCGTGAGAACTCCGGCGAGCGAACGTTCGACGGCGCCGGAGGATTCCGCTGTTCCGGAAGCCGCAGCGGATTCGAGGCGTGTTGTGAACGAGCTGCCGTCCATACCAAGACGCGCCAAGCGGTTGTTGACCTCGCCGTCGAACTTGGCGGCGGCGGCCTTGCGTTTTGCGGAGAGGGCCGCCGCCCGCGCGCGCGCATCCTTCAGCGCCGCGTCGCGCGCATCCTTCAGAGAATCGGTTTCCACACCCGCGTTTTCCACGGTGGTGATCTCGGCGCGACGCCGGTCCCGGAGCGCGATCAGCCCGACCATGTCGGTTTTGTATTTCGACTTGAGGCGCTGGAACAATGCCAGTCGGGCGTTGAGCGCGTCGATGCGCTCCGGATCCGCTTCGGCGGGCACGTTGAGGCCGCGCAGGGCGCCGCTTACTTCTTCCAACAACTCTTTCGCGTTGGCCAGGTTTTCTTCTTGCGCCGCGAAAGTTCCGGACTCGCGCGTGGCCTCGAAATGGCGCGACAGCCCGTGTAAATCTTTATGCAGTCGCGCCAGCGCCGGAAAGACACCCATCGTACCGTCCAGGGCATCGACACACGCATCTCGACCGCCCGCAATTTTTTCAACCCCGGAAAGCAATTTCAAATCGGTCTCGAGTTTTTCTTCTTCGCCGATTTTCAAGCCGGCCTTGTCGAGTTCCTTGAATTGGAATTGCAGGAAGTCGATTTGTTCGCGCAAACGCGCCGCATCTTCCTCCGCGCGCGTCATCGCCTGCTCGGCGCTGCGATAGGCGCGATACGCAACGGCATAGGCTTCGCCTTCGGCGGTGATGCCTGCGTAGCCATCGAGATAGGCACCGTGCGTGCCCGCATCGAGCAAGCCCTGCTGCTCGTGTTGGCCGTGCAAATCGACGAGGTGGCGGCCGATGGCATCGAGGTCGGCGAGCGTGACCAGACTTCCGTTCACGCGCGCGCGATTCTTGCCCGCAGGCGTGAGCTCGCGCTCAATCACGAGTTCGTCGTCGGCATCGAGTTCGAGCGATTGCAGCAACGCCTTGAGTGCGGGCGACGGCGGCAGATCGAAGGCCGCTTCCACGCGCAGTTTGTCGGCGCCCTGGCGGATCAAATCGGTTTTGCTTTTGGCGCCGAGCACAAGCTTGAGGGCATTGAGCAAAATCGACTTGCCCGCACCGGTTTCGCCCGTGAGCACCGTGAATCCGGGTTCAAAAGCGATTTCGGCTTCGGGAAGGATCGCGAGATTGCGGATGGAGAGGGAGCGCAGCATGGGAAAAAGATAAATAGTGAACAAGCGTGCAGGGCACGGATAGTAGGTAGATGGTAGACGGTAGAAACCCAGAATAGCCAGAAATGGCTTAAAAAACGCAAAAATCGGCAATATTTTGGATTTCTGGAATTTGATGGGGCCGAAGGTCGAGGAGTGTCCGGTTTTCCAGACCGTCCGGTACCCTCTGCAGATTTTGGATTACCGTCTACCGTCTACCTACGGATCCAGCGCCCTGACATCCCCTACCACCACGATCCGGACGGCATAGCCGTCCAAGGAATCGGGGATGCGCCCGTGGGCCGCATCAGGTGCGGAGACGAAGACATTGAGGCAGGGGTGTCCATCGCACTCGGCAATTCCGGTGCCGATCACCTGCGGCAAGGCGAGCCAAGCGGCCTCGTGAGCGGCTTGAACTTGTTCGATGGGACGCGGGGAGGGAGGCATGGCGGAGTCTTGCGGAGCAACGGTTGGGGGCGTTTGCGAAGATTCCCGAACGGAAGGGAGTTTCCCGGGTTCCCGACCTGACCCGCCTTGATCCCCGCGGTGGCATCCCGTCACTCCCGCGATCAGCGGAAGTGCGAGTGCGCAGGCGAGGAAGGCTGCGGGAGGTTTGGAAAACCGGGGGACCCGAATAAGCGCCGCCTTGGAAACGGTTTAGATGCCGTCGACGGTAACGTTGAACTTCTTCAGCACGTCGTTGATCGGCGAGGCGAAGGCCGCGTTGGTAGTGCCCGCGAAAACGAGCGCCACGGGCTTGTTACCCGATTCGGTGACGATGAGCGAACCGGAGTCGCCCGGACCAATGAACCCCGGAGTCGCGATGTACACCTGACCGGTGAATCGCGCGACCTGGGTGGAGGTATAGCCCACATCGATGGTGACGTTTACGGCGGCGATGACACCGCTGGTGAGCCCCGTAGTGCGACCGTATTTCTTGACCTTGAGATTGGTGGTGGCGGCTGAAACCGTTGCGGAAGGGGTTCCGTATCCGTCGCACGGGGTCGCGCGGTCGGAGAGCGCGGCGGTGGTCGAAACCAGCGCGGCGTCCATTTTATTGGCGGTGCAAGTGGAGCCCGCACAGAAGGTGATGGGGACGAAGGTGTTGAGCGTTCCAATGGCATCGGAAGGATTCACACCGCCGTCGATCGGGCCCGGCTGCAAAATATTGTCGCCGACCTTGGCGTTATTGGTATTGGCGAACACGTGATTGTTGCTGAGCAGGAAAAGTTTGCCGGAGAGATCCTTCACGCGCACGCCAATCGTGCCCGCGGTGATGGCGAAGTGACCAGTGGAAACGCCGATGGGCACGGGACGTGCGAAGCGGCTCGTGCGCAGGCCGGTGGCGCAGGCGGCGACGGGCTCGGTAGTGGTGGGAACCTTGCTTGCGGATGCGCCGAGAGCCGTGATCTTACCCACGACTTCAACTGCAACCGGAACGCCATCAAGGGAGGAAGGAATACCGGCAACGCCGGCTTTTTCGGTGAACACGACAACGACGGGAGCGTTGTCCGCGTCAAGTGAAGAACCAGTTCCCACCACGCCCTGTACCGACATCAGTTCGGGGGCATGCTGGTTTTGGACTTGAATCGCTTCCGCGAGAGAGGCTGCGCCCGGCAGGGGCTGAGCGCCCATCTGGGTTCCACCGGACCAAGTATCCATGCCAGCAAGATTCGATTCGGGCTGGAAACAGCCCAAAAGGCCAACGAGCAACACAGAAGAGGTGATAACGGCGAAAGCATTCAAGGCACGAACCTGAAAACGCATGGGTTCTCCCGGTGTAATCGTTTTCAACCGCAGGTCTCTACGGGTGATAACAGCGAATATAACACCTGTTTGCATAAGTGTTTGAATTCAGCGCCAGTAGCATTTTTGTCGATTTGGCACAGATAGCAAATTTGGCAATTTTGGAAAATTTCGGGTATTGGGGTCCCTAGCAAATAAATCAAAACGAGCGGTTTCCAGGAAAGAGCGATTCAGAACGGATCGAAAAGAAAGAGCCCCATGCGAGAGCGAGGGGCTCTTTGCCAACTATTCAGAACCCGCATTTCCGCAAGCCCGGTGGCCAGGTCAACACGCTTTTCCCAAACCTTACGGCTGTAAAGATCGTTGATGGAAACCGTCACCGCGCGCGTCTGTTCGTCCAACACGGGCAACCGCAAGTTGTAGGCCATTGCCTTGCCCGTCACCCGGAAGGCGAAGCTGTTGCCTTCGTTGACCCCTTCCTTGGCCATTACATGCGTCACGATCACGATCACCGCCGTATCGGCAATTCCGGCGTACCACGTCGCAATAAAAAGCCGCCTGACGCCGGCTGCTTGCATTTAACCGGGGCGCACGACAACGGAACGCTTGTCGCGATCTCCGGTCCAACCCAGCTTGTTGCGCAAGGAATCGAAGTACGAAGTGCCGCGCGGACGGATGATATGCAGCCGTGCGGGATGCTTCGAAAGGCGCACCACGTCGCCGGCGCGGAAGGCTCCGCGCGTGCGGCCGTCGGCAAAAATATTCAGCGAATGTCCGCCGGAAGTCACATTGAGGACTTCGAGCTCCATCGAATCGGGAAGGACGACCGGACGCACAGAGAGCGACGCAGGATTCATGGGCGTGAGGAGCAGAGAATTTGCGGAAGGATGTACGATGGGGCCTCCTGCCGAAAGCGAATACGCCGTCGAACCCGTTGGTGTTGAGACCAGCAATCCGTCGACACGGTACCCCGTCAACACCTGGCCGTTTGCTTTCACCTCGAGCTCGGCCATCTGCCCGCCCATCAGACCGGCAAAGGCCGTCTCGTTCAGGGCAATATCGCGGAAAATCACCTTGTTGCCGCGCCGCTGCTCCACCTGCAACACAATACGATGCCGCAACGAATATTCGCGGCGCAATAATTCGTTCAGAATCGTTGCGAGGTTCTCCAGGGAGGCGTCGGCCAAAAAGCCGGTGCGCCCCAAATTGACGCCAAGCACGGGAATGCCGTGCGCATGCCCCAAACGGGCTGCTGTCAAAAACGTGCCGTCGCCGCCAAGGGAGAGAAGAGCGTCCACCTTCGAGCCCAAATAGGCGTCGCTGTAGGCGCGCAAGCCTTTACCGGCGTGGGGCCGCAGGTAACCATTCAAACAGATGCGGACCTCGGGATGCGCCAATGCAAACGAGCGCACGATCTCCATCGCGGGCCCTGCGTCGCCTTTGAGCGCGAACACTCCCAGCGTGCGGATATCCGCGTCGGGCATACTGACGAACGTATCTAGACCGGAGGCCTTCCCTTTTTTTTTCATGTCGACTTCTCCGCCGACACCACGCCTGTTTGAGACTCCATGCCGACCAACCGGTGCAATAGGCCCAACAGGCCCGGGTGCCGGTCCTCCAGCGCGGCCGCCCCCGCGAGGGTAGAAGCCCCGTGAGACTTCAACGCGATCACCGCACAGGCGGCCGCAAGTCCCGGGTGCCCCAGCGAATCGAAGGCACCGCCGTCGGATTCTCCGCGGCCGCGGATCACGAGACCGTCTTCGATCTCTCCCGTCTCCACCCCGCCCCGCTTGAGCGCGGCCGTAAAGTCGCGCAGCAAATCCACCGGCCCGCGCCGCAGCCAGCTCAAATCGCGGAATACGGTCTCGCCCTCGGCGTAGGTAGCGGCCGCGAGCAACAGAAAAATCTCGTCGCGCAGATCCGACAGCGTGTCGGAGTCGAAGCGTTTGCCGAACAAATCGCTGGTACGCACGCGCAGCGTGCCTTGCACGTCGCCGAATCGCTCGCGGCGTTGCGTCACCTCGATGTCGGCCCCCATTCGGCGCAACGCCGCGAGAAACCCACTGCGGCCGGTGTTGAGCAAGACGCCCTCGAGCAGTACGTCGGAACCCTTGATCAAGGTCGCAGCCAGTGCCACCAGCGAGGCTTCCGTCACGTCTCCCGCGAGCGCGAGAAACACCGGCTTGGGGCGCGAACCCGCCGACAGCTTGATGCGCGTCACGGGCGGCTCTTTGCCAGCGGCACGCATTTGACGCGCGATGCGGCGGGTCAATTCGTCCGCATCCTTGTCGTCGTCGCGTTCCACTTTCAAATCGACTTCGAAATGGGTCAGCAGATTTTCCAGCAGATCGGGTCCTTGACGCCGCACGTGCAGTTCAAGCGATTGGCCGGCCGCAATGTGATGGAACAGCAACGCGACCTTGGTTCCGAAATCGTCCCACTTGCGCTCGAACGGCTTGAGCACTCCGCGGGCCTTGGGATTCAATTCTCCGATGACAATTTCGTCGGACACAACTTGTTGATGCACAGTTTGCGGCCACAGAGCCGTCAACAGCGCCGCCACATCACCGGGCACGCGCACGGGATCCAAACGCAGGGTCGCGCCCAATCCGCGGCCAGAACTCAATCCGGCCAGAATGAAACCCGCGAGTTCGTGGGTCACTGCGATCGCATCGTCCGGAGACCTCAACACTCCGCCGCACACGAGCATGTGCCCGTCGTCGGTGGGTTCGAACACCGCTCCGAACGCTTCGAGCCCCGTGCGAAATTCCGCGAACCACGGTGCGGAAGGAAGGTTGCCGATGCGGGCAGGCTCATCGCACAGCGCGGCGATACCGCAGGCTAGCATGGCCTGATGCGCATCGCCCGGGAACGAAAGCGTTCCCCGCAGCTTTTTGGCGCGATGGATTTCGAGCGTGCCTTCGGGCAGTTCGAGCACAGCACCCGAGTCGGGGCTTTCCATAACGACGGGTTCGCCGAGCGTATCGACCATCATTTCCGAATCATCCGTCATCTCAATCTCGCTTTGTGCCCGGCCGCCGCCAAAATTCCGAGCGCCGTTTCAGCCTCGGCGGGCTTGCGGAAGCCCATCATCAAAACGCCCTCTTCACCCTCGCGCACCTTGAGGATTTCCAGGTCGAGGATGTTCAAACCCGCGTCGGAGAGAGGTTGCAGGGCATGCAGCAGTGCACCTGCCTTGTCTTCTATATCCACCAGGATTTCGGTCACCGAAGACGTGAAGCCCTTGCGCGGCGCTTTGTACCGGGCGCGCAGACCGTTGGCTTCTTCGAAAAAGCGAGCGCCCCCGTCTTCCGTCAGGTCTTCTTCCAGCACTTCCAGTTCGCGACGGAAGGCAGGCAGGATCAATTCCAGATTCTTGCGGTTGGTGCGCAGGATCGGCTCCCACACCGCAAAGCTCGAGGCCGCGAGGCGCGTCATGTCGCGAAAACCACCTCCGGCGACCTGCAGCATAGCCTCGGGATCATCGGCGGCGGAAAGGTGCGCGGCCAAGGCGGTGGCGATGAGTTGCGGCAAATGCGAGACCTGGGCGACCAGCGCATCGTGTCGCTCGGGAGAGAAACGCAGCACACGCGCGCCGAGTTCCTCGACGAAATGTTCCAGCGCGGCCACGCGGGCAGGGTCCGATTCCTTATCGGGGCACACGATCCACGCGGCCGTCTCGAAGAGATGGGTATCGCGTGCGCTCAGACCGGTCTTTTCGGAACCCGCCATCGGGTGCGACCCGATGAAGGCCCCCGCATTGATCGACCCTGCCGGAAAGGCCTTACGGGCCGCGGCGCAGATCTCCGCCTTGGTGCTGCCAACATCTGAAAGGATCGCGCCGGATTTCAGCAATAAGGGCTCGGCCGTCCACGCATTCAGGAGTTCCAGAATGCGGTCGATGGGCAAACACAAAAATCCGAAATCGCACTCTTGAAGAGCCTCGCGGATTTCAGCGTAGGTAAAACCTTGATCGATCACCTTGGAGGCCGTCGCTTCGCGTACGGTTTTCTCCGCCGACACGCCGATGATTTTCCAATCGGGATGCCGCTTGCGTACGGCTTCGGCCAGCGATGCGCCGAGCAACCCGAGCCCGACCACGGTCAGAGTTTTCGGACCGGTCGACGGTGCGTTCACGTTGCGTTTCCTTGGTCCGGGGCAATTTTAAAATTCCGTGCTTCCTGTAGCAGGCGGTGCTCTTCCATGATGCAGTTGAAGATGCGGTGCAGCGCCTCGTCCGAAAGCGGACCGAGATTCTGCTCCGACACCTTGCTGAGCACGGCCTGTTCGCGCTGGGAGTCGAACACGGGCAGACCGGCGCGAGACTTGAACTCCGCGATCTGCTCCGCGCAACGCGCGCGCTCGTTTAAAAGTTTTACCAGTTGCGTATTCAGCGTGTCGATACGCGCGCGCCAGTCATCGAGGCTTTCGGGTTGCGGTACATGCATCAGGATTTCGCCTTTATAACGACTTTCGCAGGGGCGATGAGCGAGGCCGCGAGCGTTTCCAACTCCGCGCGCATCGCGGGCCAGGGCTTGTTCTCGAGGGTGCGGCGCACCAGCGCGCTGCCGACAACGGCGCCGTCGCAGAGCGCGCACACAGCACGGACCTGATCCGGAGTGGAGATACCGAAGCCCACCACCACGGGAATTTTCGCGGCAGCTTTTACGGCCGTCAATTTCTTTTCGAATCCCTCTTGGAATCCCGTCTGCTCGCCGGTGATGCCGGTACGCGAGATGTAGTAGAGGAATCCGCTGCCGACCTCGAGGATCTTGTCCAGGCGTTCGGGCGTGGTCGTGGGCGCGGCGAGAAAGATGAAACGCAGGTCAAGTTCCTTGCAGATCGCCAGCATCTCGTCGGCTTCTTCGACAGGCATGTCCACGAGCAAAAAGCCGTCGGCACCCGCAGCTTTGGCGCGCAGGGCGAAGTCGCGCAGACCGAGCCGGAAAATCGGGTTGAGGTAGGAGAACACCACGATGGGCAGATCGGGCGATTTCGCCCGGATGTCGCGCACCATGCCGAGATAGACCGCGTCGTCGACGCCAAGTTCGAGCGCGCGTGTGGCGGCGGCCTGGTTGACCACACCGTCTGCCATCGGATCGGAGAACGGATAACCGAGTTCCAAAACGTCGGCGCCCAGTTTTTCGAGAGAAAGCGCGAGCTCCACGGTTTCGGTATTACCCGGCACGCCGGCGGCGATGTAGGGGATGAACGCCTTTTTGCCTTCGGACTTCAAACGGGCAAAGGCCGCGTCGATACGATTCGCGGGGTTCACGGATGTGCCGCTCATTGCGCACTCCCGTGCTGGCCCATATAAGGCGCGGCATCCATCACGGTTTGCATGTCCTTGTCGCCGCGGCCCGAGAGATTCACCACCATCAGTTGATCCTTGCCGAGCTTCGGCGCCAGCTTGAGCACATGCGCCACGGCGTGCGCGCTTTCGAGCGCGGGAATGATGCCCTCGAGGCGGCACAGTTTGTGGAAGCCATCGAGCGCCTCGTCGTCGGTGGCGTAGGTGTATTCGATGCGCTTCGCATCACGGTAGTAGGCATGTTCGGGGCCGATGGAGGCGTAGTCGAGCCCGGCCGACACGCTGTGCGTCTCGGCGATTTGGCCCTGCGCGGTTTGCAGCACGTAGCTGCGCGCTCCCTGTAGAATGCCCAGCACGCCGCCCTCAAAACGGGCCGCGTGCCGGCCCGAAGCGATGCCCTCGCCACCGGCTTCCACACCCACCATTTTCACGGACGGCTTGTCGAGGAAGTTGTAGAACAGGCCGATGGCATTGCTGCCGCCACCCACGCAGGCGACGAGATGATCGGGCAAGCGCCCTTCCTTCTCGAGCATCTGGCGCTCGGTCTCTTCTCCGATCACTTTCTGGAAGTCGCGCACGATCATCGGGTACGGATGCGGGCCCAGCGCGGAGCCGAACACGTAATGCGTGTCGCCGATGCGGGTCACCCAATCGCGGATGGCCTCGTTGATGGCGTCTTTCAAAGTCTTGCTGCCCGACTCCACCGAAACCACCGTCGCGCCGAGCAAGCGCATGCGGAACACGTTCGGCGCTTGGCGCGCCATGTCGACGCTGCCCATGTAGATCACGCACTCCATGCCGAAGCGCGCCGCCGCGGTGGCCGTTGCCACGCCGTGCTGTCCCGCGCCGGTTTCGGCGATGATGCGTTTTTTACCCATGCGCCGCGCGATCAACACCTGCCCGATGGCATTGTTGATCTTGTGCGCGCCGGTGTGGTTCAAATCCTCGCGCTTCAGGTAAATCTTCGCGCCGCCGCAATACTCCGTGAGGCGTTCAGCGAAGTACAGGGGCGAGGGTCGCCCCACGAAATCCTTGAGGAGGCCGTCTAGTTCGGCTTTGAAAGCCGGGTCGTCCTTGATTTGGGCGTAAAAGGATTCGAGTTCCTCCAGCGCGGGCATGAGGACTTCAGGGGCGAATTTTCCGCCGTAAGGGCCGAATCGGCCCCACGCATCGGGCAAGCTGGCAGGGGAAATCATAGGTCGTTCAAAGGTAATTCTTTGGGGGTACATGCTTCGGAGCGAACAGCCAACAGAAGGCATCAAACAGCCTGAAATGAACGGAATTTACCGGTAAACGGGAGGAGGCAAAGCGGTTCGCTTGATGCCGTCCGCTGTCAGCTACTTTTCCCCATGCGCCTTCCGAAACCGAAGCTTTCCATCCAATCCCTGCTGATCGCGATTCTCTTCCCCCTCGCTGCCGGGTCCGCGTCCGCAGGCGGGACGCCCCCCGATCTGCTCTTGGTATGGCCGTTGGACACGGCGATCGTGTCGCTCGATTCGAGCGTATCTACCGACGTCCTCACGGAAGGTCTGACGGCAGGAAAGCCCGCGCGGCTTTCTCGATCCTCCCCCGCCCTGCTCGTGACCCGCGCATTCCATCCGCGTTTCGGTGAGGCTATCGCACATGCCGCCCGCAAGGTCGATGTGGTGGATTCCTCCGCCGCAAATGCCTCTCTGTGGAGCGTGGCCGAAGAAGTGCGCGTTCGACTCGCCAACGGAGACTCGGCAACGTTTGCCCTCCCTGTTGCCGCAGATGCCGACTCGGCACGCTATGCGATGGTACTAGGAAGGTTGGCCTTTTCGGAACGGACCAAAACCATGGGCCGTCGCTTTCTGGAGCCCACCCCTCCGGGGTTCGATCCTGCAACCGGCGAGATGACGCCCGGCCGTCACAAAGGGTACAGCGAAGGCCCAGGAAAATGGACCACGCTGACGGCCAAGACGGTGTGGTTGATTTGGGACCGCAATGCCGGAGTGCCGGTGGTGGCGGGCACGGCGACGGCCTCGGCCCTCTTTCGCGGAAGCGCGCGTAAATCCGATTGGGATGAGGTCGCGCGGGAGTTGGCGAAAGACCTGTTGCGCCAGACTCCGTTTACGCCGTTTTAGAAGAAGGTCGGAGGTCGGAAGTCGACAGCAAATGCAAACACAGAAATCTATCAGCAGCATTCCGGACCGTTAGAAAATCCAGCAGCGAAACGTCCGACTTCCGACTAATCTCCTACTTCCTGATCACCGCAGTCATTTGGTCAAACCGGCTTTGGTAATCCGTCACCGCCGCGTTTGCCGCAAGTGCTGAATATCCTGAATTGTTGGCCACCTGTGTGCGCACGGTTTCGACGCGGTTCTTGGGGGCCGGGTGCGTTGAGAGCCACGCCGGTCCGGGGCTCTTGACGCGTTCGAAATAATTCGCGATGCCGAGGGGATTGTGCCCCGACGCCGCCGTGTATTTGGTGCCGTATTTGTCCGCCTCCGACTCGTTGTCGCGCGACACCGAAAGCGAAGCCAAGGTTCCGAACGCCTGCGCCACCACCTGCGTCAACTGGCCCGCATCCTTGCCGACCAGCGCCTGGTACAGCAGCGAAATGCCGGTCTGTTTCGCAAGCGCATCGCGGTAATGGTGCCGCGTCACATGCGAGATCTCGTGACCCAGTACGCCCACCAGTTCGGATTCGTTCTTCATCGTCTTGATGATGCCGGTGTAGATGTACACGTAACCACCCGGCACCGCGAAGGCGTTTTCCACGGGCGCATCGATGAGGGTGTAGGTGAAGGCGTAGCCCGGCTTGTCCTTGGCGGGAATGGTCCCGTACACCTGCTGCGCCAGCCCGATCACATAGTTCTGAAACGCAATGCGCTCCGGCGTATTCGCAACGAACACCGGATATTCCTTCACCTGCGCGGGATCGGTGTGCAACTGGGTGTTGAACTCGGCGCCGAGCTTCGACTCGTCGCTTTCCGAAACCAGCAATGGGCCCGCGAGCCCCAGCATGGCGCAGTGGCTGAACAGCAGCAGGCTGAAGGCGGGAATCACGAAGGAGCGAAAGAAGCGGGAAGCTGTCATGGGATGATTTCTCCAGAGGAGCAGGCGATCGGCGCATCGGGGTCGGGACGCAGGAGTTTATAAAATACTGCAGCGTGCAGGCAGACGGCGAGCGGAATCCAGAAAAACGCCTCCAGCCCTCCGGGCCAACCGCCGAAATACGCGTGTAAATCGGGTGAGGGAACACCGACGACGGGTAACCCCGTATGCGCGCGCAGCAGTGCCCACGACCAAACCAGGGAACCGGTTAAGGCCTGTGCGTTCCAGAACATCGCCAGCAAGCGGAACCAGAGTTTTTCGGGCCTGCAGAACAGCCACAGAATTCCGGCACCGAATGCCGTGAGGGTTTCACCCGAAGCGATTTCGAGCGCGAAGTCGGGCGGCAGATCCCCGGAAAGTGCGCTGAACACATGTCGTGCACCCAGCAGATGCAGCAGCGAGAAGGCCAGCAACGATCGGAGCGGGACGGCGTCGAGCGAGCGCGCGGCGCGGCCGCGTGAAAGCAGGTCGGGAACGAGTGCGATCCACGGGCCTTGTGACAACAGCAGCCACACCCACACGTTCCACGCCGGGTGAAGGGCGGCCGGAGCCACAAGCAAATACACGCCGATGCCCGCGAACCAAGCGGGAAATATCCATGCCCGTGTTGCGAAGGCTGTAGGCACCAGCGCCAACGCAACGACCGAAATCCCGAAGAACCATATATCCGATAAGGAAAACTGGGGTGCCATGCCGCGCGTCCCGTGAATACCGATTAAAGTTGGCCCTGTGCGAGCAGCACGAGGGAACAGGCGTTCTCCGTTTCGATGCCGGCGGCCGCCAGGCGCTTTTCGAGCTCCAGATTTTCGGCGCCCGGATTGAAGATCACCTTGTGGGGCTCCAGATTTTTGATGTCTTCCTCCAAAGCCGAACTGCGCTCTGCAGAGAGGTACACCGTCAAAAGATCGGGATGTCGAGGCGCTTCGCCGAGCGTGCTGCGTACGGGAACCCCTGCAATCGCATCCAGTGCGGGATGCACGGGAACCGGGACGAACCCTCCGCGGACGATCAGGCGCTTCATCAGCATGTTGCTAGCGCGGTCGGGCTTGTCCGAAGCCCCGAGAACGACGATGGTTTTCATGGGACCAAAATTAACTGCGAAATGGTGGAAAAACCTTGTAGGGGCAATTCATGAATTGCCCCTACAAGTCATTTCGCATTTCGCACCTTCTTCGCCAGGGTTTTCTTGCTTCCCCCTACCGCGCCACGCCAGAAACCGAACACCGTTCCGCATAACCCGCCGAGGATGTGCGCGAACTGGGAAACGCCGTCTTCCTTGAAGGCGGCCGTCACCTCACCGACGAGGTAGAGCAACACCACCGCAACGAAGGTCAGTGGAATTTCGCCCGGCTTGTGATTGGTGAAGGAGCCCAGCAGAATCATCATGAACACCACGCCGCTGGCGCCCATCAGGCCGGTGTTGAAAAACAGGGTGTTGAGCACGCCGGTCACCAGCGCGGTGATCACGATCATCACGATCAGCAGTTTGCCGCCGTGTTTTTCCTCTAGCACCGGCCCGATCAGCAGGATGACGGAGAAATTGGAGACAAGGTGGGGCATGTCTTTGTGGCCGAGCACATGCGACACCAGCCGAAACCACGACCAGAAGGATTTATAGTCGAACCCGGGCAGGGCGGCGAAGTACGTGGAGGCCAACGTGCCCCCGGTCTGAACGCTGGCGAAATGCACCGCGAACGCCAACAACGCGAACGTCAGAACGACGGGCGCGTTGTAGGTGGGAATCCAGCGGATTTTCACGGGACCCTCCCCTGCAGGCGCAGGCTATTTCTTGAGGCGCATCAGTTCGTACGCCAACAACCCGTGGGCCACAGCGACATTCAGCGACTCGACCTTGCCCTTCATGGGAATACGCACCACCTGATCGGCTTGATCGATCAGGTTCGCGCCCACACCGCCGCCTTCGCTACCGAACAGAAGCGCGACTTTCTTGCGCAAGGTCGCCTTGTCCAAGGTGATCTTCGCATGCGGCGAAGTCGCCACGATGGTGAAGCCCTTGGTGCGGAGAAAGTGGATCTTCGTGGTCAGATCTTCGCCCGTTTCGAGCGGCATCCGCAACAGCGTCGCGGCCGAAGCGCGCACAACCTTGGGATTGTACGGATCGCAGGTTCCCTTGCCCAGCACCACGGCATCCATGCCGAGCGCGGCGGAAGTGCGCAAGATCGCGCCCAGATTACCGGGGTCCTGCACGCCGTCCAGCAACGTCACGCTCTGGATCGTGGTCCAGTCGGGGCGCAACGAACCGAAGTTCGCGACGGCGATGATGCCTTGCGGGGTTTCCGTGCCGCACAGCGCGGAGATTTCGGTACCCTTCACAACGCGCGTGCGAATACGCAATTCATCGAGACGGGCTTTGAGCACGGTATCTTCGAAACCCTCCGCGACGAGCACCGTGTGCAGGATCTCGGGGGAATTTTCAGCGACGTCGGAGATATTCTTCGCGCCTTCGAGCAGAAAGCGGGACTCCTTGTGGCGTCCTTTTTCAGTCAACAAGGGCAGGAATTTTTTGACATCGGGCGAGAGTTCGGACTCGAAGCTGCGCGTCGCATCCTTGCTGCCGGTATAACCGCCGCCGGGGCCGCCCGCACCGCGTTCGGTGCCGTAGGGTTTGCGCGGTGCGTCCGATTTCCACGCGGGCCGATCTCCACCCGCTCCGTAGGGTTTGCGCGGTGCATCCGACTTCCACGCGGGCTTGTCGCCACCTGCACCGTAAGGGCGCGCGGGACGGTCGCCACCGCCCGTGCCACGATCGGAACCATAGGGCTTGCGCGGTGCATCCGACTTCCACGCGGGTTTCTCACCACCCGCACCGTAGGGGCGCGCGGGACGGTCGCCACCGCCCGTGCCACGATCGGAACCATAGGGCTTGCGCGCGCCATCCGAAGAACCATAAGAACGCGAGGGACGATCGGCACTGCGGTCGGCTCCGTAGGGCTTGAAAGCGGGCTTACCACCCGCGCCCCCGGCACCTCGGTCTGCACCATAGGGTTTGCGCGGTGCATCCGACTTCCATGCGGTCCTGGCACCACCGGCGCCACCGGCACTACCGCTACCATAAGATTTACGCTCGCCTTCCTTGGGACGGAAATCGCTGGCGAATTTTTTGCGCGGCGCCTCGCCGGCTTCAAACGGTTTACGCGGAGCGCGCGGGCCATCGGGGCGTGCGTCGCGTTCGCGGCTTTTAAAGGTCGAGGGCAACTTGCCGGTGCGCTTGGGACCTGCATTTTCGCGCGGGGTTTCACCGTAGGCACGGGGCGATTTGGGAGCCGAGGCCGGGGCGCTCCCGCTTTCGTCGGCCGCTTTTTTGCGGGGCTTCGCCTTGAATCCGGGCAAATCGAAATCACCCCCGGAGGAGGATTTCGAGCCGGATGAAGAGGCGTCGTCTTGAAAAGCGGTCATGTTGTCGTCCGATTGAAAAAAAAGAAAAGACTCGAAAAAAATCAGAGCGGGAATTCGCGTTCGGAACGCGTTAAACCCGGCCGCCCACCGGAGAAATTTGCGTGAGTAGTTCCACGGCCTTTTTGTGAACGCCTTCGGCATCCATACCCAGAATGCGGTGCAGCACCGGCACTTCCCCGTGGGTGACGAATTCATCGGGCAAGGAAACGTGCTTGAGCGGCATGTCGCCGCGGCCGAGATCGCCCAGCAGCAACGCGACGGTCGTGCCGAATCCGCCGTGCAGCACGTTGTCTTCCACCGTGAGCACGGCGCGATGCCGCGCGAACAGGGCGTCGTAGACTTCGCGGTTCAGCGGTTTGACCGTACGCACATCCACCACCGTAGGGCGATGGCCTTCGGCGCGCAGCGTGGCCGCAGCCTTGACGGCGTAAGCCAGCATCGGGCCGACGGCGAGGATGAGCAAGTCTTCTCCCTCTTCCACCACTTTCGGAATGCCGATCGGCAAGGTTTCGAACGGCAGATGTTCGTCGGGGGCAGAGGCGTTGCCGCGCGGGTAGCGCACGGAGACTGGGCCGTCGTTGTAGGCCAGCGCCGTGTGCAACAGGTTGCGGAGCTCCTTCTCGTCGGACGGCGCCAGGATCACCATGCCCGGAATCATGCCCAAATAGCTGAGGTCCATCGCGCCGTGGTGCGTGGGGCCGTCGAGGCCGACGAGGCCCGCGCGATCGAGCACGAAGGTCACATTCAAGTGCTGGATGGCCACGTCATGCACGATCTGATCGAAAGCGCGCTGCAGGAAGGTCGAGTAAATTGCGACCACGGGCTTGAGCCCGTCGCAGGCGGCGCCCGCGGCAAAGGTCACCGCGTATTCTTCGGCGATACCCACGTCGTACACGCGGGTGGGCAAAGCCGCCGCCATGATGTTGAGTCCGCAACCTTCGGGCATCGCGCCAGTGATGCCGACGATGCGGCGGTCTTTGCGCGCCAGTTCGGTGATCGCTTCGCCGAACACCTTGGTGAGACCGGGCGTCGCGGCCGGGGCGGCTTTGAGCTTACCCGACTCGATGTCGAAGGGATTGGAAGCGTGCCACTTGATGGCGTCCTGCTCCGACTTCTCCCATCCGAAACCCTTGGTGGTCACCACGTGGATGAGGTTCGGTCCCGGCAGTTCCTTGACCGCCGAGAGGATCTCGATCAGGGCTTCCACATCGTGTCCGTCCACGGGGCCGAAGTAGCGGATGCCGAGGTCTTCGAAAAATCCGCCCGGCACGATCATGCGGCGTAGGCCGCGATCGGCGCGCGCCATCAGCTGTTGGAGATGCTTTCCCTGCGGCAGCTTGCCGGCCAGGTCCCACACTTCGTCCTTGACCTTGTTGTAGGTCGGGTTCACGAGAATGCGGTTCAGATACTTGGAGATCGCGCCCACGTTCTTCGAGATCGACATTTTGTTGTCGTTCAGGATGAACACGACCTTCTCGTCGATTTCACCGGCGTTGTTGAGCGCCTCGTAGGCCATGCCGCCGGTCATGGAACCGTCGCCGATGATGCCGACGACGTTGTAGTCCTTGCCCAGTTGCGAACGGGCCGCTGCCATGCCGAGGGCTGCCGAGAGCGAGGTGGTCGCATGCCCGGCGCCGAAGGCGTCGTATTCGCTTTCTTCACGCTTCAGAAAGCCGGACAGACCGCCGAACTGCTTGAGCGTATGAAAATCCTTGTAGCGTCCCGTCACCAGTTTGTGCGCGTATGCCTGATGGCCAGTGTCCCAGACCAGTTTGTCCTGGGGCGTATTGTACACGACATGCAGCGCCAGGGTGAGATCCACGGTGCCGAGGCTGCTCGCGAGGTGACCGCCCTTGGACGCCACCTGCCGCACGATGGTGTCGCGCATTTCGCCCGCCAGCACCTTGAGCTGATCGACGGTAAGTCCCTTGAGATCAGCGGGGGAATGGATTTTTTCAAGCATGCAGGAGCGTTCCGCGGGGTTCAGGTCCGGTTTAATGGACACGGGTGAAGATGTAGCGTGCAACCGTTTCGAGCACGGTGCCCTGCACCGCGCCTTGAAGCGGCAGCGCATGCAGGTCGGTGATGGCCGTTTCGATCAATTCGTGGGCGCGGCGCTTGGATGCTTCGAGACCGATCAGCGATGGGTAGGTCGCTTTGCCGTTTTCGAGATCCGAACCGGCGTCCTTGCCCAGCACTTCGGTGGTTTGCTCCAGATCGAGGCAATCATCCACGATCTGGAATCCCAAGCCGATTTTATAACCGAACTCGCGCAGCCCATCCACAACGTTTTCCGGGGCATTGGCCATTTGCGCCCCCATCACCAGTGAACCGGCGATCAGCGCTGCGGTCTTGTGACGGTGGATGTAATCGACCGTGGCAAGATCGACGGCTTTCCCCTCGCTCAGAATGTCGACCACCTGACCGCCGAGCATACCCTGCGAACCGAGCGACTGCGCCAACGTCTGCACGCAGGAGGCATTTCCCGTGGCGGCAACGAGCTCGAAGGCTTGGACAAGCAAGGCGTCACCGGCCAGCACGGCCATTGCTTCGCCGAACACCTTGTGATTGGTCGGGCGGCCGCGGCGCAGATCGTCGTCGTCCATGCAGGGCAGATCGTCGTGGATGAGCGAGAAGGTGTGGACCATTTCCAGAGCGCAGGCCGCGGAGAGAACCGAATCCCCCGCACCCCCGCAGGCTTCGAACGCACCAATACACAGCGCGGGTCGCAAACGCTTCCCGCCTGCGAACATGGAATACCGCTCCGCCTTGTGCAACTCACCCGGCGGGTCCGACTCGGCGGGCAACAACTTTTCAAGGGCGGCATTCACCCGCTCCGAGGTGTACCGGAGATAGTCTTCCGCCGAGGCGGAGTGTTTGGGCGTCTGCGTAGAAATCATGAAGAAATATCGGGATCTGGCGACGCGAAAACCCCTGCGCAACAACGATGCGCAAAGGACGCCGAATTTGGGGCAAAACTAGAAAAAATCCCCCTCCATCCCGAATACAAAACCCCGTCCAAGAGCCCGGTTTAGGCGAATTTGAAGCAAACTTGGCGCAAACTTGGCGCAAACCTTGTGCAACCGTCGGGTGATTTCCTATTGAAAGGGGTCATGCTTGCTATCGATGCCGGCCTTGAGCTCGGCCGACCACACAGTGTTGGCGAGCAACATGGCGATTGTCATTGGGCCCACGCCGCCGGGCACGGGGGTAATGAAGGAAGCTTTCGGCTCGACCGAGGCGAAATGCACGTCGCCGCACAGACGGTAACCCTTCGGCAAGGAAGCGTCCTCGACGCGGTTGATGCCCACATCCACCACCACCGCCCCCTCGCGAACCATGTCGCCCGTGATGAACTCGGCGCGCCCGATGGCGGCCACCACCACGTCGGCCTCGCGCGTAAAACGCGCCAGATCCCGGGTTCCGCTATGGCATACCGTCACGGTCGCATCCGCATCGGCGGCCTTTTGAACCAGCAGGTTCGCCAGCGGCTTGCCCACGATGTTCGAGCGGCCCACAATCACCACGTGCTTGCCCTTGAGCGAAATACCCGCGCGATGCAACAACACCTGTACGCCCCACGGAGTGCAGGGCTTGAACCCCGGACGGCCGAGCATCACATTGCCCAAGCTGACGGGATGAAAACCGTCCACATCCTTATCGGCCGCGATCAGGTTCAGCAAAGAATCTTCCGGCAAATGTTTCGGCAAGGGAAGTTGCAGCAAAATGCCATGTACAGACGGGTCGTTGTTCTGCGCGATCAAATGCGCCCGCAATTCGGCTTCGGAAATATCCGCCGGTAAACGGTGCGTTGAGGCCATCATGCCGACCTCTTTGGCCGCCGCATCCTTGGAGGCCACGTACACCTTGCTGGCCGCATCCTCGCCCACCAAGGTCACGCTTAAACCGGGAACGACACCCTTGTCCGCAAGGCGCGCCACGCGCCCCTTCAACAGGGAACGAACCTCTTGCGCAACCTTTTTGCCGTCCAGAATCTGGGCCATGGAATCTCCTCGGGGAGCCCCAAAAAATAGGAAACGGGGAGGAGGAAAGAGCGTATCCGCCTACGGCGGACATCGAACACCGGAAAGCAAAAAGCGCTTTTTGCGTTTCGGCCAAGCGAGCGCAAGTTCCGCAAGGAACGGATGACAAGGCTTTTTTGAGGGTTCGGCGGAGCGAGGGCGAGCAAGGCAAGGAGGACCGAGGGAGCGATACAGGTAGTATCGCGATCGAGGCCTACGCCGCATTGCGAAGCCCGCAGCCCGCCCAACCCCAAAAAAGGAACCCTGTCGGCTTACCGCGCATCGTTCCAGACCTTGACGTAGGTAATGTTTGACGAGACCCTTCCGGTTTGCCCTTCCCCTCGAGGGGGCATGAGCGAGACGGACGGAGACTCTATCGGTTTATGTCAAGATTGTAAAGTCGGAACTTTGGCGCGAGCGACAGGGTCCGTTTTTACTCCCCTGCGAACGGTTGCCCGGACTTAATGCGCTAGTGTGCGAGCGCGCGATCCAGAGATTCGTTGAGGGATTGGGCCTTGGCGAGCATGCGGGAATTCGATGTTTTCTGCTCCTCCAGTTTGGCGTTGGCTTCGAACAACTCGCCTGCGACTCCGAGTGAGGCCAGAGCCAGCACCCGGAGGTTTTCGGCGGCGAGGCCGGGCGCACCGCCCGCCTGCTTGACCTTAAGGTTAATATACGCCGCCAGCCGCTGCACGACCTCGGGGGGTTGATCGGTACGCAATTGAACGGTTTCGCCGCACACCGTAACCTTGGTGGAATACACCTCACCGCCGGAAGGCTGCGAGGAAGCCATATTTTCAGCCTTTTTGGCGTGCTCGGGAGACCCGGAATCGGCGTGTTTTGTTGTCATGCGCGTCCTTTCGGAATATCGGCATCAACCTTGTTAAACGAGAACGGCGTCGAGACGCGAAACCAATTCCCGCACGCGGTCGCCCGCTTGGGTCAGGTTCTCGGAACGCTGGTTCAGTTCGGCGCGGAGCGATTCGATTTCCGCATCCTTTTCGCTAAGCTTTTCGGTGAATTCACCTTGCAGACCGGCCGCACGTTGGGTGGCCGCTTCCAGCTCTTCCCGAACGCCGCTCAGATCCGTCAGCAAACCATCGCGTTCCTGCTTGAGGCTTTCGATGCGCGAGACGGCTTGTTCCACTTTTTGGGCGAGGGCTTCGAATACGGCGGCTTCCATGATGTGCGGGGCTCCTAAGGGTGTATGGGTCCGAACCGATGCGATCCGGACACGTGGATGAGGAGAAATTTACATCGCCTCCAACCGCTCCGCTTCGAGTTTCTTGCGCATCAGCACCACGGCGATCAGTCCGACGGGACCGAAGAACAGCGAGATGTAAAACCCTTCCCACTTCTTGCCGTAGGGTGCCAGCAGAAGCATCGAGGTCACGGGAAAAATGTGCCAGAGAATGCCAAGGATCATGAGTAGCACGGAGAATCTCCCTGTGGACACACGTTTTTAGCCTACAGCGGACAGCTTACAGCGAACAGCAAAAACACAATCGAGAAACCACATTTGCTTGGCTGTCCGCTGTTCGCTGTAAGCTGCCCACTTCTTACTTAATCACCACGCCGTCCGCCGCTGCGAGAGCGGCCGTGACTTGCGCGTGCGAGGTTCCGACTTCTTCGTCGGTCAGCGCCCGCTCCATGTGACGATAGGTAAAGGTGTAATGCAAGGCCTTGTGGCCCTCGGGAACACCCTTGCCGCGATACACGCTGTTGAGACGCGTCGCGTTCAAATACGCAACGTTCTTCGGAACGACGGCCAACAGGTCACCGTGACGCATGGCTTCACCCACCACGAGGTTGACGTCGCGCGCGCTGGCAGGATGCGTCGCATAAGCCTGAAATTTGAGCGGGCGATGCGGAGCGGTAAGCAAGGCGAGCGGGTAGATTTCGGCAACGACCACGGGCAGCTTCAATCCAAAGGCGGCCTGCACCTTGGGATGCAACGTCCCGAGCACGCCCACCACGTCACCAGACACGGGATCAACCAGGGTCGCGGACTCGATCGGATGCAAAAATCCCGCTTTGGAACCGACACCGGCGACCCATTCCAGGTCGACGCGCACACGTTCCAGCATGTTTTCGACCACACCTTTGAGACGGGTGAAATCCACCGGCTGTTTTCGAGCGCTCCAAGAGCTTTCCTTCCACTCCCCCATCAGCGCGATGCCGAGCACGGGCTCTTCGCGCACACCCGTCGATCGCGGGCCAGTCTTCTCGGCGCGATAAAAGGCGCGGCCGATTTCGAAGAGGCGTACGTCGTGTTCTTGCATGTTCTGATTGCGTTCGAGCGCATGCAAGAGCGCGGGAAGCGGGGTCGTCGGCAAAAGTTCCCATTCTTCAGAGATCGGGTTCTTGAGCGGGACAAAATCGTTTCGGGAATCTTCGGGGGCGAGGTTCAGGTTCCCGAGCGCGCGCTTGGACATAAAGCGCAGCGAGAGAGCTTCGCTGAGACCGAGATCGCGCAGGGTACCGCGGAGCGCGCGCGCCTGCTCTTCGGCCGGCGGCAGATCCACCGGCTTGAGCGGCAACGCCGGAAGCACGGCGGGAATGGTGTTGTAATCGAGACGGCGGGCCAATTCCTCGATCAGGTCGACCTCGCGTTCAAGGTCGTTGCGGAAACCGGGGATGGCGAAACGCAAGGTATCACCGTCCTCTTCGACGAAGCGCACTTCAAGCCCTTCCAGTAGGCTTTTCACACGCGCGGCATCAAGCGGTACGCCGAGCAGCTTAGCGGCGCGTGCGGGGCGCAGAGACACCACACGGGGAGTCACCGGATGGAGATCTGCGGTGAATTCCAGACGTCCCGTTGCGACCGAACCACCGCAGGTGGATGCGATCAATGCGGCGAGATAATCCGATACACGCGCGGTGACCAGCGGATCGACGCCGCGTTCGAAGCGATGCGACGAGTCGCTGGACAATGTGTGACGACGCGCTTGCGCGCGCACGGCACGCGGATCGAAATAGGCCACTTCGAGAAACACGTTGACGGTTTTCTCGGTGACGCCGCTCACCGTGCCGCCCATAACCCCCGCGAGCACGAGCGCCTTTTCGGCGTCCGCAATCACGAAGTCGGCGGCCTTGAGCGTGCGCGTCTCGCCATCGAGAGTCACGAGGGATTCACCCGCCGTGGCCTTGCGTACGACGACAGTTTTACCCGCCAGCGTGTCGAGGTCGAAGGCATGCGAGGGCTGGCCCCATTCCATCAATGCGAAATTCGTGCAGTCCACCACATTGTTGATGGACTTTTTGCCGATGGATTTCAGCGCGTGTACCAGCCATTCGGGGCTCGGCCCCACCTTTACGCCGTTGATCACACGTCCGATATAGCGAGGTGTGGACGCGGCGTCTTCGACCTTCATGGTCACGAAGCTCTCTGCGGCGGCGCCGGATTCGGCGAGCGGGAGTTCCGGTAAGCGGAGTTCCTTTCCGAAACGCGCCGCGAGTTCGCGGGCCACACCCAGATGCCCGAGCGCGTCGGGACGATTCGGGGTGACGCTGATTTCAAAGGTCGTGTCGCACAGGCCGGGGATTTCTTGAAGTGTCGTGCCGGGCACGGAGGACGCGGACAAAACGAGGATGCCATCATGCGACTCACCGAGTCCGAGCTCATCCTCGGCGCAAATCATGCCGAAGGATTCCTGCCCGCGCAAATTGGCTTTCTTGATCTTGAAGTCGCCGGGCAGCACCGCGCCCACTCGCGCGAACAGCACCTTTTGACCCGCGGCCACATTGGGTGCGCCGCACACGACCGGAACTTCTTCCACGCCGTCGAACACACGACATACGCTCAGCTTGTCGGCCTCGGGATGCTTTGCACAGGCGCGTACTTCGCCGACTACCACACCTTCGATGCCCGTGCCGCGAACCTGCACCGCTTCGACCTCGAAACCGAGGGACGTCAGCGCGGCCGAGATCTCGGACGCGTCGTCCGGAAGATCGGTGTAGCGTTTCAACCAGGAGAGGGAAAGAAGCATTCTGTGGAAACCCTTATAATTCGAATGAGAAATGATGAATGAGAAATGAGGAAAGAGCGTAACCACCCTTGCTTGGGGACAAGCCTCCAACGTTAGGGACGACGTTCATTTTCTCATTTCTCATTCATCATTTCTCATTTTGTTAAAACTGACGGAGGAAACCGGCCTCGTTGCGCGTCAGCAACCCGATGTTCGGGATGCCGTACTTGAGCAGGGCGATGCGGTCGATGCCGAAGCCGAACGCGAAACCCGTCCAGCGTTCCGGGTCCCAGCCCACCTGGGTCAAAACCGCCGGGTCCACGCTGCCGCAGCCGCCGACCTCGATCCAGCCGGTGTGCTTGCACAGTCGGCACCCCGCGCCGCCGCAAAGCGAGCAGGAAACGTCCACCTCGGCGGAAGGCTCCGTGAAGGGGAAGTAACTGGGTCGCACCCGCAGTTTGGTGCCTTTGCCGAACACGTGCTCGGCCCACAACAGCATCACGCCCTTGAGGTGCGAGAAGGAGATGTTCTCGTCGATGACCAGGCATTCCACTTGTTGGAACATGGGCGCGTGCGATGCGTCGTTATCGACGCGGTATACGCAACCGGGCGCGAGCATGCGCACAGGGCCAGGCTCGTGTCCGAGCAGGTAGTGCACCTGCACGTTGGAGGTGTGCGTGCGCATCACCACGCCCTCGTCCACATAGAACGTGTCGTGCATATCGCGCGCCGGGTGCTCGGGCGGAATGTTGAGCGCCTCAAAGTTGTACCACTCGTGATCGACCTCGGGCGCTTCGGCGAGTTCGAAACCCATGCCGCGGAAGAAGTCGATGGTATCGTCGCGCACCACCGTGAGCGGATGCAGATGCCCCAGCTCGCTGCGCGTGCCGGGCAAGGTGGGATCGACCGTGCTGGCGGAAAGTTTCGCCGCGATCGCCTGTTCTGCTGCGCGCGATTCCAAAACGGCGAAGCGCTCTTCGGCCAGGTCGCGCAAGGTGTTCACCATTTGCCCGAAGGCGGGGCGCTGATCGGCGGGTAAGGCGCCCATGCCGCGCATCAGGCCGTAGATCTCGCCTTTTTTGCCGAGGTAGCGCACCTTGAGCTCTTCAAGCCCGTCTCCCCCGCCCTGGTCGCAGGTGTCGAGATCCGCCAGCAGGCGGATTTTCAGGGATTCGAGATCTTGGTTGACGTTGTTCGAGTCCATGTTGTCCCGTGTCGGTGGCTGATTCTCAAAAGCGCGTTTCGCGATGGCGGTAACGGTCGTGAACGTTAGAAATCGGGGCCCGAATGCATGCCGCCTCCGGATACTCCGATCCGGAATTCCGGAAACAAAAAAAGCGCCCCGGTTAAGGGCGCCTTTTAAAAGTCAAAGAACGCGCCCTACTTGGCGGCTTCTACAACCTTCGCGAACGCGGCTGCATCCGAGAAAGCGAGGTCGGCGAGGATCTTACGATCCAGCTCGATGCCGGCCTTCTTCAGGTTGGCGATCAGCTTGGAATAGGTCGTTCCGAGTTCACGCGCGGCGGCGTTGATGCGGATCGTCCACAAGGAGCGGAAGTCGCCCTTCTTGTCTTTGCGGTGCGCGTAGGAATACTGGCCGGCGTGATCGACGGCTTCCTTCGCGAGCTTGAAGTTGGACTTGCGACGGCCGTAGTAACCCTTGGCCAGGTCGAGAATTTTTTTGCGGCGGGCGCGAGCCGGGACGCGGTATGTGCTTCTGGGCATTGACGTTCTCCTTAGGTGTTGCGCTCGTCGTTAGGCGACGCGCAGCAGACGCTTCATTTTTTGTTCGAAAGCCGGACCCACGTACTGCGCGCCGCCGAGGCGGTTGCGGCGCTCGGGCGAAAGCTTCGCATTGATATGGTTCTTGCCGGAGGCCTTGTGCTTGACCTTCCCGTTGGCCGTCACCTTGAAGCGCTTCTTGGCGCCGCTGTGGGTTTTCATCTTCGGCATGATACTCTTCCTGTTCTTTCGATTTCAGCTTGCGGCCGGAGCCGCCGGAGCGACTTCGGACGGTGCCGTTGTGACCGGGGCCGCTGCGACTGTCGTTGCGGCGGCCGGTTTCGACACTTCAGTTTTTGTTTCAGGCTTCTTGGCCTTTACCACGGGCTTTATCGCAGACTTGGCCTGCGCGAAAATCATCGTGACGTTGCGACCTTCCTGAATGGAATTCGTTTCCGGACTTCCCACACCTTCGAGGTCCACCACCATCTTCTTCAGCCAGCGGGAACCATACTCGATGTGAGCCATTTCACGGCCACGAAACACCACCGTCGCCTTGACCTTGTAGCCCTTTTCGAGGAACTCCTTGGCCTGAACGAGGCGGTAATTGTAGTCATTTTCACCGGTTTTGGGGTGAAACTTGATTTCCTTGATCTTGATAATATGCTGCTTGGCCTTCGAAACCTTCTGTTTTTTCTGGATTTCGTACTTGTACTTGCCAAAATCCATGATTCGGCAGACCGGAGGGTTCGCCGTGGGAGAGACTTCGACGAGGTCGAGGCCCCGTTCCCTGGCTTTTTCTAGGGCCTGCTGGACGGGAATGATACCGAGTGCGGAACCGTCGGAGTCCACCACGCGGATCTCGGGAACCCGGATGTACTCGTTAATGCGAATCGTTTCCTTGGGAGGAACAAAAAATGAACGTCTCGGTCTTTGCAAACTCGTCCTTTCAGGGGGCGCTACAGTTGGATGAAACTGAAATTACGCCCGGGTGACTACTCCGCCGGATTCGCGGGAGAATTCCCCCGGCCGCGGTTTGAACTCTCAAATTTAAACTTTTCCAAAAGGTCGGCCAAAGTAAAGCTTCCAAGGTCGCCGACTTTGCGCTGACGGACCGAAACGGTGCGCGCTTCTACCTCTTTTTCGCCCACAATCAGCAGGTAAGGAACCTTGTCCTTCTCACCTTCGCGGATCTTGAACCCGATTTTTTCGTTGCGGATATCGGTCTCGCAAGAGAAGCCCGCATCGCGGATTTGCCCTTCGAGTCCGCGGCAAAAGTCCACGAATTTCTCGGAAACGGGCAATATCCGCACCTGCTGGGGGTTGATCCAGAAGGGCAGGTCGCCGGCGAAGTGCTCGATCAGAATGCCGATGAAGCGCTCGAGCGACCCGAAAATAGCGCGGTGCAGCATCACCGGATGGTGACGACCCGAATCGGAGCCCACATATTCGGCGCCGAGGAGGGTCGGCAGGTTGTAATCGACCTGGATGGTCCCGCACTGCCAGTGGCGGCCGAGGCTGTCGCGGAGGGTAAACTCCAACTTCGGACCGTAGAAGGCGCCGTCGCCCGAGTTCATCTCGTAAGCGATGCCAGCCTTTTTGCAGGCCTCGTGGAGCGCCGCTTCAGCCTTGTCCCACGCTTCGTCGCTGCCCACGCGCTGGGGAGGCCGGTCGGCGAGTTTCACGATGATGTCGGTGAATCCGAAGTCCGCATACACGTCCCACAGCATGCCGCAGAAGGAGGCGACTTCGTCGGCGACCTGGTCTTCGGTGCAGAAGATATGCGCATCGTCTTGCGTGAAGCCGCGCACACGCATAAGGCCGTGCATCGTGCCCGCGAGCTCGTTGCGGTGGCACTTGCCGAACTCCGCCACGCGCAGCGGCAGATCGCGAAAGCTCTTCAAGCCCTGCTTGAAAATTTCCACGTGGCACGGGCAGTTCATGGGCTTGATCACGTACTCGCGGTTCTCGCTCTGCGTGAGGAACATGTTCGCGGAGTAATTCGTGACGTGACCCGACTTGGTGTACAAACCGATGTCGACCACTTCTGGAGTGCGGACTTCCTGGTACCCGTTCCGGTCGAGTTTTTTACGCAGGTACTCGATCAAATTGGAATACAACTTCCAGCCGCGCGCGTGCCAGAAAATCATGCCCGGCGAGTTCTCGTCGATGTGGAAGTAATCCAGTTCGCGGCCCAGACGGCGGTGATCGCGGCGCTTCGCCTCTTCGAGCTGGAACAGGTGCGCTTCCAGCTCTTCCTTGGTGCGGAAGGCGGTGGCGTACACGCGCTGCAGCATGGGGCGTTTCACATCGCCGCGCCAGTAGGCGCCCGCGACGGACAGCAATTTGAAGTGCTTAAGCTTGCCGGTGGACGGCACGTGCGGGCCGCGGCACAAATCGGAGAAGCTGCCCTGCGTATAGAAGCTGACGGTCTCGCTGTCCCAGCCTTCCATGAGCTCGACCTTGTACGGCTCGAGGTGCGCGGGGTCCTGATAATGCTTGATCGCATCGAGGCGGGTCATTTCGGAACGCACCACGGGAATATCCTGCGAGGCGAGTTCGGACATGCGCTTTTCGATGGCGGCGAAATCTTCGGGTGTGAACGCGTGCTTCGAATCGAAGTCGTAATAGAAACCGTTTTCGATCACGGGGCCGATGGTCAGCTGCGTGCCGGGGAACAGTTCGGTCACCGCATGCGCCATCAAGTGCGCGGTCGAATGCCGGATGATCTCCACGGCTTCTGGGCTCTTGGAGGTGATCACCTTCAGCGAACCGGATTCGGTCGGCTGGAAGGAAAGGTCGACTTCGGCGCCGTTCCCGTTTTTATCGGTCCAGAAAGCGGCCAAGGAGTCGCGGAACAAGCCCATGCCGATGGACTTGACGATGTCGCCAACGGACGCGCCGAGCTCGGGCTCCAGCGTTTTGCCGTCGGGCAGGGTTACGGTAATAGTGGCCACGGTACTCCTCAATAGCTCCTCAAAAGTCCTCTTAGGAGGGCCCAAGGTAAAAAACGGGGAGGCCCCGTAACAATGGGACCCCAAGGAATAAAGGGGATTTTGATCGAGGTGCGGCGCGGGCCCCTCCCTGCCCGGGAGGCTGTGGCGTCCGTTCGTTGTCAGCTCTCTGCCGTACGCTATCTTTCACCCATGCCAAAACCCGTCGCAAAGACCTTGAAAAAGTCCGCAAAGAAATCCCCGAACAAGCCCGTTGCCAAGACCCCCGCAACCCGCACGGTATTGCCTCCCTCGGGCGTTTCCGCCTATACCGAGGCCGAAATCCTCGCCCTCGCGCGCCCATCCATTCAGGCGCTCAAGCCCTATGTTCCGGGGCGCTCCATCGAGGAAGTGCGCGAACAATACGGGGTGAAGCGCATCGTCAAACTGGGTTCGAACGAGAACCCGCTCGGAACCAGTCCCAAGGCCCTCAAGGCAGCAACTCAAGCCTTGGCGAAATCCTCATTGTATCCCGACGGCGCCAGCCGCGCGCTGCGGGGCGATATCGCCGCGCACTGCGGAGTCGCCACCGAAAACATCGTAGTCGGAAATGGCTCCGACGAAATCCTGCTCAACATCGCCTTGGCCTTCGTCAAGGTCGGTGAAAAGGTGGTGATCTCCGAGAACACCTTCTCCGAATACGAGTTCTCAGGACGCGTGCTGGGCGCCGAAATCGTGAAGGTTCCCCTGCGCGACCTGCGCTACGACCTCGCGGGCTTCGCCAAAACGTTGTCGCAGAAGCCGAAGATGCTGTTTCTGTGCAATCCCAACAATCCGACCGGCACGTATTTTACGCACGCCGAGTTGCTCGCCCTGCTCAAGAAAACCCCGCGCACCTGCCTATTGGTTGTGGACGAAGCCTACGGCGATTACGCGACCGCACCCGACTATCCGCGCTGCGTCGAGCTGATGCGCACCTACCCAAACCTGCTGGTGGCGCGCACGTTCAGCAAGCTGTACGGCCTCGCCGGACTGCGCCTCGGTTACGGAATGGGCGACTCGGGTCTGCTGCGCGAAACGCTGCGCGTCAAGACGCCCTTCAATGTGAACCTGGTGGTACAAGCCGCCGCCTCAGCGGCGCTCACCGACAAAGCCTTCGTGAAAAAGTCGCTGTCGGTGAACGTGAAGGGGCGCGCGCAAATCGAAGCCGGACTCAAAAAGTTGGGTCTCCCCTATTTGCCGACGCAGGGCAATTTCATCTGCTTCAAGGTGCCTTGTCAGGCGATCGACCTCTGCGAAGACCTGCTGGAGCGCGGTATGATCATTCGCGCGCTGAAGAGTTTCGGGCTGCCGGAATGGTGTCGCGTGACGATCGGCACGAAGGAACAGAACACGTTCTTTTTGAAAGAATTGAAATCCGTCCTATCGTAATGATCAATGAACAATGATCAATGCTCAGCTCTTGATGTTCATTGTTCATTGATCATTGATCATTGTTCATTTCATCTCAACCCCGTGGATGCTTCGCAGCCATGACCTCTTTCAACCGCTTGATCGACACGTGGGTGTATTTCTGAGTGGTCGATAGCGAGGCATGACCGAGCATTTCCTTCACGGCAAGCAGATCGGCACCGTTGTCGAGCAGATGCGTTGCGAAGGAATGACGCAACACGTGCGGCGAGGCCTTCCCCTTGCGGCCTTGCGCCCGCAAGCGCGCCTCCACCACATTCTGAACCGTGCGCCGCCCGAGAGGTTCTCCCTTGTGGCTGAGGAGCAGCGGGCCCTGAACCGGGAAAGCCTTCCCGGAACAGGCGGAACGGTAGGCCTTGAGCATCGCCCGTGCGCCCTTGGTCACCGGTACCACGCGCACCTTGTTGCCCTTGCCCAATACTCGAACGGAATCGTGACTGCGGGAGAAATCGCCCCACCTCAAACCCATGAGTTCCGCCAAACGCAATCCCGACCCGTAAAGCAATTCGACACAGAGGCGATCGCGCGCATCGAGAAATGGATCCTGATCCGGCGCGTTTTCCGTGGCCGCCGCAAGCATCTCTTCGCCCGCCACGGCGAAAAGTTTCTGTTCCTTTTTGGGAAAGCGCAATCCACGTGCGGGATTGGCGAGCCCGGTGTGCGCGGCGAGAAAGGTCCCAAAACTTTTCAGGCAAGCCACGCAGCGTGATTGCGAGGAAGGTTTGAGCTTGTCGCCGCCCAGGTGAATCAGGAAATTTTGCAGGAGACCTTTGTCGAGAATGCGGACTTCGAAATGCCCCTTTCCCTTGGGCTCGAAAAACTCCACCAGCTTGCGCAAATCGCGCCCATAGGCCGCAATCGTGTGCGGCGACGCGCCACGCGTCTTCAGGTGGTCGAGAAAAGCGGCGATGGCTTGGGCGAGAGTCACGGAGGGAAAGCTAATCGCGCGGTTACGCCTTTATGGTGGCTGATGGGGTAGCTAAAGTGGTATCGGATGCGTACCCGCGCGAAATCCGGAGCCGGCTGAGCCGATCTCCCTATCTCGCTATCTCCACTGCGACAAGATCCCCGCAACGATCTGAAGGGCCAGAAAGTGGTAGACCGTGTTGATCAGGAAGAGCTTGCCCGACTTGTTTTCCCACGCCATACGGCTCAGGTCCTGCGGCAGAAAGAATCCGAGCCATGTGAAAAATCCGCCCATGAATCCGAACAGCAGCGTGGAGGTTTCTCCCGGCATATCGTTCATCCAGGCGATCGAGTTGTTGGCCAGCACCCAGGCCGTCAGGATATTGCCGACGAACATTAGCACCATGCCGCGTACCATCGCGCCTGCGGGAGGTTTTTCGGAAAAATCGAACTTCATTTCGGCGGAATTCCGCCGATCGCACCGGGTTAATGCCAATGCGCGATGATTTGCCCGGCCATTTGCAACGTCACCAAATGGTACAGGGCGTGAATGCGCAACAGGCGCCAAGAGGCGCCTTCCCACGCAACGCGGCTCAGCATTTGGGGCACGTAGAAACCGACCCAAATGAAGAGCGCTGCGAGAAACCCGTAAGTCGAAGAAGGGCCGTCCGCCCCCACCCCCCAGGCCGAAGGACGCAAAATGCCGATGGCGACCGCCAGCACGTACACGGTCAGCGCCATGCCGATATATCGCAAGGTGCGGGCGCGGAACAAAAGCCCCCCTTGCGGACGAAAACCCGGCGCGTTGCCGAGTTCGCGGTTCCAAGCGCGTCCGAAAAGCGGACCATACCAAAGGGAACCGAAAATCGCCTTGGCGACGAGGGCGGCGAGCAGGGCGAGATAATTGATCTGAAAGTCAGGCATGACGCCTCCGTAGGGGGTACATGGTTTCCGATCCAATCGGAATATTGACGGAACTTACCTTCCGAATCGGTATCGCGGGTTAAAAAGCCCGAACAGCAATCCCGAAAGGTCTCACCTTACGCCAGAATTCCACTGTATTCCCTGAATCGAGGTGCTACCGAGCGACGTATGCCGCCGCAACGCGCTGAACCCCTCGAACCCGCCCATACCAAAACGTACACCCAGTGAAGCGGTTTCGCGCGCAGGTACGAACCCGCCGTACACCGAAAGCTGCGCATGCAACCGGAGGCCGAAACCGAACCGGAATTCCGCCGCCGCATCTGAGAAATACGCCCGCTCCACGGAAATCCGCCATGCGTATTTTTTGCCGAGACGCGTACCGCAATCCGCGCCAAGGCCCGCCCGCACGTTGTGATGCGATGAAATCGATAGGGCTTCTGCGGCGGCACCAAGGTGCAGTGCCGACGCCGGCTGCCACAAAATGCCAAGGCCTGCGCCCGGTCTTGTGCCGATACCTGGAACCTCATCGCCGGCATCGATCAACAACGCTCCGCCGACCTGCCAGGAATCCCCAACCTGCATGGCGCCCTGTACACGGGAGACCGAAGCGCGCGCATGACCGTCCTCGAATAGGCCCCGCCATGCCAACGATGCACCCCAACGTCTCCGATCAAACGCCGCCGAGGTTTCCATCACTTGCAAACCGTCCAGCCCGAACGGCGCATAACCCGCCATCGACGCGCTCGCACCCGCCCCACTGAACACGGCAGGATTGTCGGCCCCGTGACGCTCCCATCCCGTAAGCGCCCCCGCGCCTGAGGTAGCGCCGTATACACCTGAAAACGCGCTGCGTGGAACATCACCCACTGCGGGAACCATTCCCGCAACGAGCAACTGAAACGCGAGCGACAGTAAATACAGTGCAGGTCGAGTTGCCGTGCGGTTCATTCGGTGATGCGGATCACGGTGCGGACACCCGGTGCCGCGCGCGGGGCGAGATGAAGCACGAACAGACCCGCGCGCATGGAGAGCGCCTGGCAGGAAGCGTGAGGCAAGCGGTACAAGGCCGGACCCACGGCCTCGCGCGCGAGGCTGCAAATGGGCCTCCCGTCGAGGTCGAACACCTGCAGGGAGTAAATACCGGAAGCGGGCGCGCGTACCGTCACCGTCCAATCTCCGGCACTGCGACGCCAACGCTTCGTCGCGCTTTCCATGGAAAAGCCGGAGGCCGCCGCGCCCGAACCTTCCTTTTCCACACTGGCGCAGGCTTCGCGCCCCGAAGCACCGGCGCCATAGACGATGCTATCAAGCACCAAACCGGGGCTCAGGCTGTCGGTCGCGGCCAGCGACAAGCGGAGCGTGTCTCCCGAATTCCGCATACTCGACCACGATGAAAGCGCGATGCGGCGCGCACCGGGCTGCCACAGCGCCAACTCGGCCGTGTCGCTGCCGGCGACCACAGATTCATCGGGTTGCAGCGTGCCGGAAAGCGCACGGGTTTCGAAGCGGATGCGCGGCAGCGAAACGGGGAAGGTATTCTCGTTGCGGACTTCGATCCATTCGGGCTCGCCATGCTGGGGCCGCGCGCAAAATCGGGAAAGCGCGAGCAGGCTTCCCGCCCCCGCCGTCAGAACCGAATAGGCTTGAACGCGGACTCCGGCCGGTGTTTGCAACTCCGCACGCAATAATGCGGGTGAAGTCGCTGAAAGGCGGCGGCGCAACACGATGCGTCCGGCATTTTCTTCGCCGCAATCGGCAGCTGGAATGCCAAGCGTGTCGCGCACCTCTGGTACGCCGTCGAGATCGAGGTCGTACCCGAACACCACCCGCGCGCCGATCCATGCCGATGGCGGCGGGTTTTCACAGTCGACCGCCGCCATCCACGTTGTTGCAGCACCGTCCTTATTCAGGTTCGGTGGCGTGGCGAAACGAAGATCCTGGGCGACCGGATCCGAAGGAATGAGAATCGCCGCGAGCGCCAAAAAAAGGAATGCGTCCATGATGGCGTTGGACGCATGAGGAGATTTTTTGTTCGGGGGATTCTGTGACGGCGGTCACACAATCAGAAATAAATCAAGCGGACGCTGCGGCGGCTTCTTCCGAATCGGAAACAAAGAAAGGAGCAGACGGGGCCGCACCTTCCCGCTCGAAGACCCCGGACTCGGATGCGGTCAGGGAGTCGGTGGAATCGGGAAACGGAGTGGGAATTCCCTCACCGGCTTGCGCCAAGGCAAGGGCCAAGGTCCAAGGGAGGGAGTGAAGAAGTTTGTTCATGTGCCATAATTTACCCGGGCTCCGCGCATTCGGGGTTCCGGAAAGGCAAAACTTCTGTCACGATTCGGTTTCGGGTTGCCACGGAATCTTGCAGCGCAAGAAAGGGCGGCGAGTCAGGAGAGGACTTCGCGGATACGCGCGCCGCCCAGGAGGCGGTTGCCATCATAGAAGACGGCGCTCTGCCCTGGAGCGACACAGAAACCCGGTTCGCGGAGAGTGACCCGCACCCGGTCGCCCTCATCTTTCTCAACCCATGCCGGAACCGCGGGGGAGCGGTATCTGTATTGCACGAGACATTCCCGGGATGTCCATTCGGGGCCAAATCCATTGAACCGGTCGGCGGCAAAGGCATTGCTGTAAAGGTCTTCGCGGCGACCCAGAGTAACGGTATTGCTGGCCGGGTCGATTTTACGCACGAATAACGGCTCGCCCGTGGCGATACCCAGACCCTTGCGCTGGCCGACGGTATAGAACGGCACGCCCCGATGCGGACCCAAATCTTCGCCGTCGGGTCCGATGAACATTCCTTCCGGAATTCTAACACCTTCAACCAGGGCACGGGCCGCAACCACTTCGCGGTAGTCCCCCTTGGGCACGAAACAGATGTCTTGGCTTTCACCCTTGGCGGCCGTGCGCAACCCTGCTTCGAGGGCCAAGGCACGCACCTCGGGCTTGGATAGAGCGGCGAGCGGAAACAAGGTTTTGGCAAGCGACTCGGGCGGAATGCCCCACAGGAAATAACTCTGGTCCTTGAGCGGGTCGGCACGCAGGATGTAGGTGTAAGCGTCTTTCGCCTCGCGTCCGTCCGCGCCCTCGCTCACCGTGGCCGCGTAGTGGCCCGTGGCGATGCAATCGGCACCGATGGCGCGCGCGCGCTGCCAAAGCGCGTCCCATTTGACGAAGCTGTTGCAGTTCACGCAGGGGTTGGGCGTTTCTCCGTGAAGGTAGGCTTCGTGAAACGGCCGGATGACGCGTTCTTCGAAATCATCCTGCATGTCGAGGGTATAATGCGGTATGCCGAGCTGGTCGCAGACGCGCTTGGCATCCATTGCGGAGTCGACGGTGCAGCAGGTTTTTTCAGGATCGTCCGCGTCGCACGATTCGCCGGTTGACCCGGATGCGCCCGAGGTTGCCGGGGGGCTCCAAAGCTTCATGGTGAGGCCGACGGTCTTGTAGCCCTGGCGTTTCAGCAGTAAGGCCGCCACGGAAGAATCGACGCCCCCGCTCATGGCGACAGCGACCAGTGTCTCCGAAGGAGGGCGCAAGGTTTGAAAACGGGGTGTGGATGCGGCAGGCACGTCTAAAAGATAGCCGGGCAACGGTGTCTGGTGCCCGACGCAGGCTGGAAAAGCCGAGCTTTAAGGACGCGATTGACGAAATCTTGTCAAAGTGACCGAATCCCTGCAGAAAAGGCGGAAATCGGGCTATCATCGTCTGGTATCCAACCGTTATATCTGGCCCCATTTAGGGGGATCGGGGAGAATTCGGAGTATCGTGGCACGTCCAGTAATGCACCTGCTTGCGCTTGTCTTCGCGACTGCGTCGGTTGCGTTCCCCCAAGATCGGGGCGAACTGGTCACGGATTCCTTAATCTCGGTCGTTTCGCCATCCCCGGGCAAACCTTTTCGATCCGAATCCTTACGCGACCAGGGAGACCGCTATCGGTCCGGCGGAAAATCCGTCAAGCTGCTGCGCAACACACAGAAGTGGGTTTTCATCTCGCGTCAGTCCCTTTCGGACACGGCCGATTTCCAAGGCAGGATGCGGACCCGCCTTTCCGGTTCGGCGAGTCGAGGCAAACTCGATGATCGGGAAGGTCCGGGGTCGCGGCGACTGCCCGTGCTTTCCGTTCCTGATTCGACCGATGTCTCCACATTGCCTGCACAGGCCCGCGATCTTGCGCGCGCAGAAGGCGACGGAACGTACGCACGCCCCATGTATTTCGATCCCGAACGTCAAACTGAGTTTACGGTTTCGGACCGACTCCTCGTGAAAACGTTGTCGCCACTTTCCAAAACGGAGCAGCAAACATTGGCGAGTGCCATCGGAGCAAGCGTGGCGGACACCCGCTCCGGGAACGTTTTGATTCTGCAATTACGAAATGCCGACGCGGATCCTTTCACGGCGGCGGCAAAACTTACCGCGCGTCCCGAAGTGCTTTGGGCCGATCCGGAATTCCTGTTCCAGCCCGAAAAGTTGTTCACGCCGAACGATCCTCTCTTCAGCCGTCAGCAACATCTCAACAACACGGGTCAACAAGGGGGCGTGGCCGGCGCCGATGTCAACGCGCCGGAGGCCTGGGATATCACGCGCGGGGATACTTCGATCGTGATCGCCATCATCGACGATGGCGTTCAGACCTCCCACCCCGATCTGCGTATTGCCCCGGGCGGTCGCAACTATTTCGCAGTCCCCTTTACCACCGATCCGACGCCGACCGACTATGTCATCACCGCAACGGGACCCGGTGGCACCGGAAGAGATACGGTGAACCTGGCCGTGACCACTCCGGCGCCCACGGTCACCTACGCCAACGCGCCGGTGGAATTCCAGCTGAATGTGGCGGCCACCTTGACGAAGCAAGCCAAGACCGGCATCGTGAGCAGCTACGGCATCTCGCCATCGCTACCTGCGGGCCTGTTGTTCAACACGACGACTGGAGCGATCAGCGGCACGCCTACGGTGCTCTCCGCGGCAACGGACTACGTCATTACCGTGACCGGTCCGGGCGGCACCGGTAAAGTCACCGTAAGCGTCGCCGTGACGACTCCCGCGCCGACGGTATCGTATGCGAACAGCCCGATGGTTTTCCCCGTGGGTGTCGCGATTTCCACGGTTTCCAAAATCGGCGTCACCGGCTTCGTGAACGGTTATTCAATCCGGCCCGGGCTCCCGACCGGCCTTGCGTTCAATGCCACTACGGGCCGCATCTCGGGCACCCCCACGGTGATTTCCTCCGCGACCGACTACATCATCACGGCAACCGGCCCCGGCGTTGCGGGTAGCGATACGGTGAACATCCAAGTGGTCTCCAACCCGCCGAGCATCGTGTTCGCAACCGATACCGTACGTTTTGTGAAAGGTGCGGAGATCACGGCTTTCCGTCCTGCGAATAGCGGCGGACCGATCACGGGCTGGTCAATCAGTTTGGGCTCAAACGGTCAAAGCCTTACAGCGAACACCGGCCTGCAATTCAGCCCCACCACCGGGCGTATTCTCGGCACGCCGGTATACCTATCGGTACCGAGGGCTTACCAGGTGATTGCGCGGGGCGTTGGAGGATCGACCGACACGGCGACGCTCGTCATTGCGATCACGAATGTGGCCAAGCAAGGTTTGGAGGAAAGCATTGTCTTCCGGATTTTCGGCGATGCGCGATACTCCTTCCGCATCTCCGAATCGAAAGCGGACGCCGACAAGGTCACGGTCACGCTGATGGACCCTGAAGGGCGTCGGGTCTGGATGGGAAGCATCGATCCCCGTCAGGGCGGGCGTGCCGTGGAATGGAACGGTCGCAACCCAGCGGGTGAGCATGTTCCGAGCGGTGTCTATTTCGCAAGGATATCGGCACAACGTGCCGGAAAAGCCTACCGTGTCGCCCAAAAAGGCATTCAGATCTCGACCTTCTGATTTTTCCCTCAAAAGTCCGTTTCTCCGTTCAATGCTAGGGAGATCCATCCGTTTCGTAATACCCCTGTAAACGAAACGAAATATCCCCGCGCTACCTTCTCGCTCCTGACAGGATTTCCATCAGGAGGGCTTTTTTGGTGTTCAAATATCCGACCGTACTGACCGCATGGATCATTTTGGCCGCGGGAATACAGCTCGTCCCGGCGCAGCCCGCTACGGTGACCGAAGCGAAAATGCAGATCGAAAAAACCCGGCAGGATATCGCCCAGGAAGAAAAGCTCTGGGCCGACGAGCTCACCCGCGAAAAAGCCGCCGAGATCAAGCGTAAGGAGCGCTACGCTGAATTCGATAAAGACAAGCAGCGGTTGCAAAACTCGCTGGCCGAGGAAGAAAACAAGCTCAAAGGCCTGCTTGCCAAAAGCGAGTCCCATCAACTGCGCGACAAGGAGCTTGCCGCCCGGTTCGCAGCCCTAAATGCGGCAGTCGGCCGCGAAGCCGGCACCTTGCGGGCCTCCATGGCGCGCGGCATTCCCTATCGTCTAGACAAGCGCCTGGATGCATTGGACCTGCTGATGCGCGATATCGAAGGCAGCGGCATTTCTCCGGAAGAAGCCATGAACCGCCTTTGGGTCGTGTATCAAAACGAGCGGCGGATGGCACAGGAAGCGGAGGTGTACTCGGGAGATTTCAGTGCCGAGGAAGGCACCGATCCCATTCAGGTCAAATTCCTACGCGTCGGCCGGCAATTCCTCGCCTTTAGTTCGCTGGATGAAACCAAGCTCGGGATTCTCATTCCCCGGGGTAAGGGTTACGTCTGGGTTCGCGAGAAGGATTTAAAGTACGCAGAACGTCAGGCGATCAAACAGGCCATCGCCACCGCAGAAGGCAAATCGGTCCCCGGCTTCGTTCCTGTTCCCGTTTGGAAACAAAGTTTCGCCGCTCCCAAGAAAACGTCCATCGTCGCCATGCCCTCGGCGCAACACCTGCCGGAGACACGGAAATGAAGCGCCTGCATCGTTTGATCTTGACCCTCCCGTTCGCCCTGTTGTTTTTCCAGCAACCCGTCCAGGCAGAAACCCGACGCCGCGAGGAACAAAAGGTCGAAGAGGATCTGAACAAGGCCCGTCAGGAGCTGGCCACCTACCAGAAGCAACTCGAAGACTTGCGCGTGAAGCGTTGGCAAGACAAACGCAACGCCGTGGCCGCACAAGAGTCGTTCAGCAACCTGTGGAACGACCTGAAAGCCGACATCGACCGCCTGGCTCAGATGCGCAACCAGAAGCAGGAAATGGTTTTGCGGATGCAAAGCCAGGAAGGCGAAAAAAAGGCCGCTCTGGACGAGCAGGAAAACCGGCTCAAGCAGTTCGGTCTGCAGACGCGCGACAAACTCGGCGAGCTGGAAAAGGAATGGGAGTTCGGATTTCCGTACAACTCCCTTGAGCGCATGGGAGAAGCCGGTGCGTTCCGGAAATGGATTGAAAAGGGGGACGCCGCGTCACCACCGGCACTCGAAAGGCTTTTCGACCTCGCCTACAAGGATTTTGAAGCCGGTGAAACCCGCGAGATCGTCCGCGACAAACTGGCGGTGCGCGGATTGGTTTCGGCACAAGCCGAAGGAGGCGCCGCGGCGCGCCTCGATCCCAAATCACAGGGTCGCATCGTAGCCGGTTACCGGGTGCGCATCGGCCAGGTTTACGAAGCGTTCGTCAGCACCGAAACAGAAGACGTCGCCATCTTGGGGAAAACGGGTCGCCTCGATGCCAAGACCTGGGACTGGATCGAGGAAATCCCTCCCGAAGTACGGCAACAAATCCGCACGTCGGTACTGGATCTCGCTTCCGGGGATTCGAACACAGTAGCCCTGCTCCCGATGGATGTGTTGTTGACGAAGGCCACCGGCGAAGGCTTTACCACCAAGGCCAGCGGTTCGCTGTGGAAAGGTTTCCAACGACAGGTCGAAGCCGGCGGCTGGGTGATGTTCCCGATCCTCGGACTCGGGTTCATCGGATTGCTGATCATTCTCGAACGTTTGATCATGTTCCTGCGTCGCGATCAGGCCGCAGACAAACTTGCCGCCCGTGTTCAGCAACTGG
>CANIEU010000001.1 GCA_947466585.1 Fibrobacterota bacterium | reverse complement strand
TGGTGTTCAGCACGGTGACGGGTGCGATCGGCGGCACGCCGTCCGCGCTCTCCTCCGCGGCGGACTACGTGATCACTGCAACGGGCCCTGGCGGCACCGGCAAGGATACTGTGAACATCGCGGTGACCACACCCGTGCCCACGGTCTCTTACGCCAACACGCCTAACGACTTCGCCCTGCGCTCGGTCGTTTCGTTCACCAAGACCGGGACCACCGGCCTCATCAGCGGCTACTCGATCAGCCCGGCCCTGCCTGCCGGTCTGGTGTTCAGCACGGTGACGGGTGCGATCGGCGGCACGCCGACGGCGCTTTCCGCCGCGGCCGACTACGAGATCACGGCGACGGGCCCTGGTGGCAGTGGCAAGGACACCGTGAACATCGCGGTGACCACCCCTGTGCCGACGGTTAGCTACAGCAACTCGCCGGTGAACTTCACGCTGAAAGTTGCGGCCACCACGGTGACCAAGACGAGCGCGTCGGGTATCATCAGCGGTTACTCGATCAGCCCGACGCTCCCCGCCGGTCTGGTGTTCAGCACGGTGACAGGTGCAATCGGCGGTACGCCGTCGGTGCTCTCCGCCGCAGCGGACTACGTGGTGACCGCGACGGGCCCCGGTGGCAGCGGTATGGATACGCTTAACATCGCGGTGACCACTCCGGCGCCGACGGTGAGCTACACCAATACGCCGATGGCATACCCGGTGGGCGTGGTGATCTCGACTCTGGCGAAGACCGGTGTGACCGGCATCATTAGCAGCTATGCGATCAGCCCCACGCTCCCGACGGGCCTGACGTTCAGCACGACCACGGGCAAGATCGACGGCAACCCGTCGGTGGTGACCGCGGCTTCCGACTACGTGATCACGGTGACCGGCCCCGGAGGCACCGGCAAGGATACCGTGAGCATTGCGACGACGGCCAACCCGCCGGTGCTGAGCTTTGCGGCAAGCCCCTACAGCTTCGTGAAGAACGCAGCGATTTCGTCGCTTAAGGCCGACAATGCGGGCGGTCCGATCACCAGCTGGTCGATCAGCAACGGCTCCAACGGTTCCAGCTTGAACGCGAACACCGGCCTGACCTTCAACCCGACCACGGGCAAGATCCAAGGCACTCCGGTATATGTCTCTGCGGCGCGCACCTACGTGGTGACGGCGAACGGCCTGGCCAGTTCGTCCGACACCGAGACGGTGAGCATTGCGGTCACCTTGGTGGCCAAGCTCGGCGGCGAGTCGGCCTTCACGTTCCGGGTCACCGGCGGCGCGATGGGCTACAACCTGCACATGCCGAAGGTCGATGCGAATACCGAAAACGTGACGGTGACGATCTCGGATCTCTCGGGCCGCAAGGTCTGGAGCCAGAGCGTCGATCCGCGCGAGGGAATGCGTGAACTGGCCTGGGACGGCCGTGACCAGAACGGTCATCTCGTCTCCGGCGGCATGTACATGGTCCGCATCTCCGCCACCGGTGAGGGCAAAACCTCCACGGTGACCAGCAAAACGGTGACGTTGGATCATTAATCCGAAACGAAACTTTCGGAAGTCTTTTTTCGGCCCCGAGTTCCAGACCCGCAAGGGTAGGGGGCTCGGGGCTTTTTTTATGGTTCAGGGAGCGGGCGGGGTACGGACAAGTTCCGAACCACGATGCGACAAGCGAGAGGGTGTATCGGCCATGACCTTGATGAAACGGTTTTTGGTTTTGGCAGCGGTTGTCGCGCTTGGGTCCGCAACCGAGGTGCACGCGCAGTTTTCTTATCCGGGATGCAGCGATCTGGCTTCGACGGATTTTCGGAAGACCGAAATCTTGAGTCGTACCGGAGCCAATACCGCGGTCCTCAATTCCAACTTGCGCGAGCCCACCGCCTTCGACCTTCAGTCCGTGATGTCGGGCGGTGTGCTTTCTTATGTGAACATCTATTTCGTGGAGCGGCTCGGCGCGGTCAAGTTCTACGACGGAAATACCAAGACGGTGACGCAGATCGGTACTATTTCCGTCTCGGCGAGCGTGTCAGACCCCGGCAAGCAAAGCGACAACGGTTTGATGGGCATCGTACTTGACCCGAACTTCAACGTGAACAAGTGGTTGTATCTGTGGTACATCCCCCCGCGCGTCGGTTTGAACAACTACCAGGGTCGCCTCTCCCGGTTTACCGTAACGGCTCAGAACACCATCGACATGGCCTCCGAGCGCATCCTCATCGACACCAAGCTGAGCAAAACGTATCAGTGGCACAGCGGCGGCCCGATGCAGTTCGATTCCTACGGCGACTTGTGGGTTGCTCTGGGCAACAACAGCGCAGACCTTCAGATCGCTACGCCCTTCAAACAGTTCTCCCGCACCGACAGCACCCAGAGCGAAGAATGGGGTTCATCGAGCACATCCACCTTGCGCGGCGGCGTGTTTCGCATCCATCCCGATAATGCCGCACCCAAGGGATACACCATTCCGTCGGGGAACTTCGGGGAATACTGGGCGGCGCAGTTCGAGGCGATGGGGAGGACAGGGCTCGCGGCTAAATACCGCGACACCACCAAGGTGCTCCCCGAGATCTACGTGAAGGGCGAACGCAGCAACCATTCCATCGCCGTGCATCCCACCAAACGGTGGCTGGCATACGGTACCGTCAACTACGACGTGATGTACGACGAAATCAATCTGGTGTCGCACCCCGCGTTCATGGGTTACCCGTATTTCCACTCCAACCAGGTCCGCACGCTGGGCCAGCAGGAGATCCTCGGCTACCTGCAGGACACGCTCGCGCCGCGCAATGAATCTCCCTTCAACAGCGGCGTGGACACCCTGCCGCCGGCGCAGCGGCCCGCGGCGTCCTTCAGCGACGGAACCGTTCCCAACGTCGCGATCGGCGGACCCATTTATGTGTACGACCGAAACCTCCAGTCTTCCGTGAAGTTTCCGCCGCACCTGAACGAAAAATGGCTGGTGTTCAGCGAGTTGGGCGGCGAGGCCTACATCCACAGTATCGATCCGACGACAGTGACGCTTTCGGGAACACAGCGGGTCGACGGTACGGGTCGCCTGTTCTCGGCGGTGGGAACCCTGCGCAACGCCCTGCAGGCGAAGTACGGCCCCGACGGGGCGCTGTATTTCCTCTACTACGGCGGGGGACAGTACGTCGCGAGCCCGGCCAACAACCCTGCCATCGTACGCGTCGATTATATCGGAAACTGTAACGCCGACAACTTTACGGTCCGGTATCCGAGCCGAACAGGGAGCTACACGCAGGGCACCTCGATCCCTTCCAACGTTCCCTTCCTCAACCCCGCATTAGGCACTCCCACCAGCTTCACATTGAACAAACCGCTACCATCCGGAATTTCCTTAAACGCAACCACGGGTGTGATCGGCGGTACTCCCCTGACCGCCAGTGTTTCGGATACCTACGTGGTCACGGCTACCTTTCCCGACACCAGTGCCTCGGACACACTTTCGATCGTCGTGGCGCCCATGGCGCCTTCGGCACTGTCGTATTCCCAGCCCGTCGCCGTATACGATGTGAATGTAACCATCACAGCCAATACACCCAGTATTACGGGTGTCCCCACGCGTTACGCGGTGTCTCCGTCGTTGCCCTCTGGCATTGTGCTGGATTCTGTGACTGGAATAATTTCGGGTACTCCCATCGGATCGTCTCCCGCGACGAACTATACGGTTACCGCCTCCAATGGTACGGGTTCGACGACTGCCTCCGTGAACCTCAAGGTGAACGGTGTGGTGGTGAGTAATCCCTATGCATCGTGGACGAATACCAAAACTTTCGAGCTGAATACCACCACCACCGGCGCGGGGGTTGCGGCGGGCGTGGGAAGAATTCCGGTATTGATCCGGTTGTCCTCGGTGCACGCAGCCATCTTCACGGGCGCAAAAACGGGCGGGGCCGATGTGCGCTTCTCCAAACCCGACGGCTCGCCGCTCGATTACGAGATCGAATCCTGGAACACGGCGGGGCAGACCGCAGCGGTGTGGGTGTTGCTTGATACGGTGTACGGCGCGGCAGCAACTCCGGTACGTTTGCACTACGGCAATGCATCCGCCGTGAGCGAATCGAACGGGTCGCGCGTGTTCACGGCAGCGAACGGGTATCGCGCCGTTTGGCACATGTCCGAAGCCTCCGGGAACGTGACGGATGTCACCTCGAACGCTATCGTCGGCACCGACACCGGCACTACCACTACGACCGGTATTTCCGGTCCCGCCCGCAACTTCGCCGGAGCGAACGCGGCGAACAACACCTTGACGAATGCGCAATTCATCAACGTCGGAAACCCCTCCGCATTGAATATCGGGGGCAACATCACGATGGAGTCGTGGGTACGTTGGAATCGCATCCGCCCGACGACCGGCAGCAGCTTCTACCGCACGGTGATTCAACGCAACGGCACTACGGGAAACACGGCGGAAATGTTTTTGCGCATCAACAACGCCTCGCCGTATCTTTACCAAACGGGAAAATACACGGGGAGCGCGGACGTTCTCGCTGCTTCGCCCAGCGGGCCGGCCTCCTATGGGGACAGTCTGCAATGGGTGCATCTCGCGGGTGTTTACGACAGCGTGAGCAATACCAATAAGGCCTGGCGCCTTTACCGCAACGGCGTGCAGATCGCCGCGTCTTCCCCGACTACTGCGGCGGGTCCGGCGGCCACCGCAACGGGCTGGAGCATGGGCCGTTTTCACAACAGCACCACCAGTCACCGGTACTGGTCCGGCGATCTGGACGAGATTCGCATATCCGCCGTGCCGCGCAGTGCCTATTTTCTGCGTTTGGGTTACAAGAACCAAAAGCCCGGCAACATTCCGCTGACCGATCTCGCCTATACGGTTCCGGCACCGGTTTACGGTGTGGGCAAGACCGTCACCTCCAACACCGCCACACTGATGGGAACAGCTTCGCGCTATACGGCGACGGGTCTTCCCGCGGGCCTTTCCCTCAATGCGTCCACTGGCGCGATCACCGGTACTCCGTTGGTCGCGGGCGCGTTTGCTGTGACCGTCACCGCGTGGAGTGACAGCTCGTGGTCGACCGGGGCCACCCTGGCGGTCACCGTGATCAACGCGCCCGACATCACCTACTCCTCTCCCGTTTCCTGGACTTCGGGTGCGGCCATCACACCGCTCGCACCTGTCTCAGCTGGAGGCCCCGTATCGTCCTATGCCGCATTGGACGCTTTGCCCACAGGCATCGACCTCAATACCTCCACCGGCGTACTCAGCGGAACCCCCACCACCGCAGCCGCGCAAAGCGGGTATCGCGTCACCGCCACCAATGTGGCCGGGGTGGATACGTTCTCGGTGCAGATCCTCGTGGCCGAGCCGGTACCGGTTGTGGCCTATACGAACCCCGCCGCCTACACCCTCGGAACGGCCATCGCGACGCTGAGCCCCCAGAGTACGGGCGGGCCCGTGACGGACTACGTCGCGCTCGACGCACTGCCGGCGGGGTTGACGTTGAATACGGCGAACGGTGCGATCACCGGCACACCCACGGCTTATGCCGCGTCGGGAACGTATCGCATCCGGGCGCAAGGGCCTGGCGGCCTCGACACGGCCTCCGTGGTGATGGCGGTGAACTACAATCCGCTCTACATTCCGCGCGCGAATTTGTTGGCGCGGGGTGCCGACGTTTACACCCTGCGTTGTTCCGGTTGTCACGGATCGACCGGTGCCGGCGCACCCGGCGGTGTGGGCGCCCGTCCGCCGTTGGCGTATTCCGATTGGTTCATGGCGATCCGGCTGCGGCCCGCCGACGTATTGATGCACGGCATTTCGGGCGCGATCACCGTCAACGGTCAAGTGTATACCGGCAGTATGAGCAATCGCGCCAGTGTCTCCAATGAAGATCTGGCCTCGGTACTCACCTATATCCGCGTGGCCTTCAACGATTCGCTCGTCACCTCGTGCGATGCGCAGAATCTCACGCCCCAAGGGTATTCCACCTGCAGCAAAACGGCGCGCGGTCCCTCCGAACTGGCGCAGGATTCCATCGCCGTGTGGGAGATCGCCAATATCCGCACGCCGCCCGCTGCGCCTACAAGCCTGGTCTACCCCGTGCGTAGCGCCAGTTATCTGCGCGGTACGACCATCGCCTCCAACACACCTTCGGTGAGCGGATTCGTAACCCAATTTTCCGTGACTCCGGCTTTGCCCTCCGGGCTCACCTTCAATCCCAACACGGGTGTGATTACCGGGACGCCGCTGGCTTCAAAAGCCGCCACGGCTTATGTCGTTTCGGCGCAAAACGGTTCCGGAAACGCTTACGACACGCTCCTATTGGCGGTCGCCGTACCTCCCGGCCCGCCGACCGGAGTCTTCGCGCTTGTCGGCAACGGTTCGGCTCAGGTAACCTGGTCTCCTCCCGTCTCCGATAGCGGTGCAGCTGTGACGGAATTTATCGTGCGTTCTTTGCCCGACAGCGCCACGTGCTTATGGAGCAGCGGACCGTTGATCTGCACCGTAAGCGGACTCCGCAACGGAGTGGAATACCGCTTCGAAGTGATGGCACGCAATCTGGCCGGTGCGGGAAAACCCTCGGTCGCTTCGTCATCGGTGATTCCGCAAGGTCCGCCGGGGCCGCCCCGCAATCTGTTGGCGCGCGCGGGCGACGGAAAAGTATTCCTGTCCTGGATCGCACCGGTGAGCGACGGCGGTTCACCCGTGACGGGTTATCGCGCAACGGCATCGCCAGGGGGCGCACAGTGCGTACCGATCGATGTTCCGATCACGGCACCCAACTCGTGCACGATCACAGGACTCACCAACAGGTCGCCCTACACGTTTACTGTGGCCGCCGCCAATCTGAACGGCGAGGGAGACGCTTCGGCGGCTTCGGAACCCGTTTTCCCGGGGCCGTCTCCGGTGGTGAGTTATCCCGGAGGCCCACTCCGCTTCGACATGGGCTCCACGGTCAACCTGCCGGCGACCAATACCGGTACGCCCGGAATGATCTGGAGCATCGAACCCAACCTGACGACCTACACGGGGTTGCTGATCAATACCATCACGGGGCGTCTGGTCGGAACTCCCGTTTACGTTTCGCCTCCCCGGGACTATGTGGTGACGGCACTAGATGAAGCCGGGCACATGGATCGCACCGTCGTGAACATTGAGACCTCGGCCGTTCCGCCGGCGATCTCGTATCCCTCGCCCCACACCTTCGTGATCGGATCTGCGATCGCGGGTTTGGGTCCGGTCAATGCGGGCGGAAGCGTTTCCGGGTGGTCGATCTCGCCGAACCTCAATGCGGCCACAGGTTTATTTTTTAGTACCGTGACAGGGAAAATATCCGGTACGCCGGTATATCTGTCCTCTGCGACCGATTACACCGTCACGGCCACAGGCTTCGGCGGAACTTCGGGCGGAGCGGTGGTCCGCATCGCCACCATCGCCCAAGCTCCCACCGTGAGTTACGACAACACTCCGCAGAACTACCTCCTTGGTGTGGCGATAGCGCCGCTCTCCAAGACGTTTGCCACGGGCATGATCAACGGGTATTCCATCAGCCCGGCTTTGCCGCAGGGTCTCGGGTTCAGCACGATCACGGGACGTATCGAGGGCACTCCCACGACGGTCACACCGCCGACGGACTACATCATTACGGCCACCGGCCCCGGAGGCACGGGGTGCGATACCGTCAGCATCCGCACCTCGACTCCGGCGCCCATAGTCAACTATGGTCATACACCGCTCGAATATCTGCTGGGTGTCGCGATTCCAACGCTCACCAAAACAAGTGCCAGCGGGATCATCAGCGGATACTCGATCTTGCCTGCACTTCCGTCGGGATTGATGTTCAGCACGGTGACAGGCGCGATCGGCGGGACACCCACCGCCATGCAACCGGCGATGTGGTACACCATCACGGCGATGGGCCCCGGCGGCACCGGGCGCGATAGCGTCAACATTCGCACTTTTGCGCCGGCGCCCACGGTGAGTTACAGCAACACGCCCTTGAGCTTTCCGCTGAATGCTGCGATCGCATTGGTGACCAAGACGGGTGCGACGGGCATCATCACCGGCTACACGGTCAGTCCGACCCTTCCGGCTGGTCTGGTGTTCAGTACGGTGACGGGCGCCATCGGCGGTACGCCTTCGATACTTTCCGCTGCAACCGATTACGTGGTCACCGCAACGGGGCCCGGCGGTACCGGCAAGGATACGCTCAACATCGCGGTGATCACGCCCCCGCCCACGGTCAGTTATCCCAACACCCCCATGGCTTACCCTGTGGGGGTACTCATTTCCACGCTGGCCAAAACGGGCGTGACGGGTATCGTCAGCGGCTACGCGATCAATCCCACCTTGCCCGCGGGTCTCACGTTCAATCCGACCACGGGCAAGATCAACGGCACGCCATCGGTGGTCACGGTCGCCACCGACTATGTGATCACGGCGACAGGGCCCGGCGGTATCGGCAAGGACACGGTGAACATCGCGACGACGGCGAATCCGCCTGTACTGAGCTTCGCGGCCGGCCCCTACACGTTCGTGAAGAATGCGGCGGTCACAGCATTCCGCGCCGACAATGCCGGCGGCCCGATCACCGGATGGTTGATCGGTCCCGGATCGAACGGCAGCAGCCTCACCGCGAATACGGGACTCACGTTCAGTCCGATCACGGGCAAGATCCAGGGTATTCCGGTGTATCTCTCGCCGCCGCGCACCTACATGGTGACGGCCAACGGCCTGGCCGGTTCGTCCGACACCGAAACGGTGAGCGTCGCCGTCACCTCGATGGCAAAGCCTGCGGGGGAAGCCACCTTCTCGTTCCGGGTAACCGGCGGGACGACGCTCTACAACCTGCGCATGCCCACGGTGGATGCAAACACGGAGAACGTGGTGGTGACGATTGCGGATCTTGCCGGCCGTACGGTCTGGAGCCAAAGCGTGGATCCGCGCACGGAGCTGCGTGAGCTGGCTTGGGATGGACGCGATCAAAACGGCCGTCTGGTAGCTGGCGGCATGTACATGGTGCGCATCTCCGCAACGGCAGCGGGTAAAACGGCCACGGTGACCAACAAAGCGGTCCGGTTCGGGCCCTGACCCAACCGTATACGGTGATTGGTAGGGGGTGAGGAGTTCCTTCTCGGGACCTCCCCATCATCCTCCAATCACCTACCTTTCCCCCCCATGAGTCGCCTGCGCTCCCTCGCCAAGGAATCGTTCGCTTACGGGATATCGTCCCTGCTGAGCCGGTTTCTGAACTTCCTCCTCGTTCCGTTTTACACCCATGTGCTGACGCCGGGGGAATTCGGCGTGAGCAACATCGTGTTCGCGATCGTGGCCTTCCTCAACATCGTGTATCAGGCCGGGTTCGATTCGGCCTATCTGCGGTTGGCGCACGATGCCTCCAAGGATGAGAGCGCGGCCGGCCCCGAGAAAACGCGGCGGCTGTTCAGCACCGCTCTGTGGTCGCAGGCCGGAGTGTCGCTCACCTGCACGGTTCCGTTTTTACTAGCGGCCCCGTGGATCAGTGCGGCATTCAACGTCCCTGTGCAGTACGGCTCGTTGTTCGGTCTGGCGGCGGTGATCCTCGCCCTCGATGCACTCGCCGTAGTGCCCATGGCCCATCTGCGTTTCCGCCGCAAGGCGCTCTGGTTCGCCGGCATCCGTATGGGTAACGTGGTGGTGAACATCGCGGGTAACCTGGTGTTCGTGCTTTGGCTGCACAAGGGCCTCCAAGGCGTGTTTCTCGCCAACGTGATCGCCAGCGCATTCACCTTGGTGCTACTCGCACCTGTGCTGCTGTCCAACCTCCGCATCACTTACGATTTCTCCGGGTTGAAGCCGCTGCTGGCCTTCGGGTTGCCCTTCGTCCCCGCCGGCTTATACGGCATCGTCAACGAAATGGCCGGGCGTTTGTTCCTCAGCCGCTTGGCTCCGTCCGATGTGACGCGCCTATACCCGGGCACCGGATGGAACACGCTCGACCTCACGGGTGTTTTTTCCGCTTCGTGGAAACTCGGCGTGTTCGGGCTGTTGCTCGTGCAGATGTACCGCCTCGCGTGGCAGCCGTTCTTTTTGCGGCATCACAGCGACGCCGACGCGCCGGCTTTGTTCGGTCGCGTGTTGCGCGCCTTGTTGCTCTTTATCGGCGTGGCCGGTTTGGCCCTCACCCTTTTCCTCGACAAACTCGTCGCGCTCCCGGTGATGGGAAAGCCCCTGATCGCGCCCGCTTTCTGGCCGGGGCTTCCGATCGTGCCGGGCATTTTGCTGGCCTATGCGCTGCAGGCCTGGTGCGTGCACTTTACCCTCGGCGTTTACATCGCCAAAAAAACGTCTTCGCTGGTGTGGATCAACGGTGCGGGCGCGGTGGTGACCGTGATCTTCAGTTTGTGGCTGGTACCGGCGCTCGGGCTTTGGGGCGCGGTGTGGGCTGCCGTGGCCTGCTATGTGGTCATGGGGGTGCTCATGACGCGTCGCAGTCAATCGTTGTACCGGATCGATCTCGATTGGCCCAAGCTGATTCCCGTGCTGCTGTGGCTTACCTACTGCTTTTCGGCCGGGTTTTGGGTGCAAGCGCACACAGGGGCGCATCTTCCTCTCCGCGCGGCCCTGTTGGCGGTGGGAGTCTTGTTGCCCTTCGGTATCGGTGCCGTGGGCAAAAGCGAAACCGCGACCTTGCGCCGGCTGATATTGCGGCGGTAAAGTCCGCGGTCATCGGCGCCTCGTTGTATGCCCGCTTCGCGCTTCCGAAAGTCTCACCGCCCGATCAAACTTTCAAGATCGAGCGCACTCCCGACTCGCTTACCGGGATAGGCGGGATCTAGTTTTACCATTGCTGCGACCCTCGGTCTCTATCATCATGCCCTCGTCATTCCCACTTGCCGCACAGGCGCTTCTTCTCGAGCTCTCGGCTTTGCCTTACGAGAACCTGAGCAAAATCGTGGCGCGTCAAACAGGACGAACTCCCGAGGGCGTGCTTTCCTTTTCCGCCTCCTGGCTCGAAGACCACGCCCGCTCTGGTATGGGAGGCACCTGCTTTGCCCTAACCCACTGGCTCAAGCTGCGGCTCGATGCGCTGGGGTTTTCCACCGCCTACCTGATGGCCGACAAGCGCATCGAGGCGAACATCCACTGCGGGCTGATCCTCGAACATGCGGGCCGGGAATGGCTGCTCGACCCGGGCTACCTGATATTTGATCCGGTTCTATTGCCGCGTGCCGGCTTGTCGGTGGAGGCGTTCTTTTCGCCCAACGCCATCCGCATCGAGGATGTTCCCGGTGGCGGGCGGGCGGGCGAAGACGTGTGGCGATTGTGGACGGGGCCGCAAGGCGCGCTCAAGCACCGCTTCGACTTCCGCCAGCAGCCGGTGGATGCGGCCGAATTCCAAAGGCACTGGGAGGCCTCGTACGATTGGCCTATGATGCGCTATCCCGTGCTCAACCGGGTGGTGGACGGCACGCAGTATTATCTGCAGAAAAATAATTTGCTGGTGCGCACCGCCCTCTCAGGTGAGATGCGGGCGCTCACGCCCGCAGAAGTGCGCGCGGCGGCCGTTGAAATTTTCGGGTTGCCGCGCGACCTCGTGGAAGAAGCGCTCGCCTTGCTGAAGGCTTAAGTTCTACCAGAGCGCCGTCATTAAGGTGCGGTGGGCCGGGTTCGCCTTTTCGATCACGAGGAAGGTCCCCGCAGGCGTTCCAAGGATCTCGCGCCCGTCAAGTCCAAAAATCCTGAAGCGCTCCGGATGCGAGCGCCGTTCATCCATCCGGAAGGATCCGGAACCTACCGCGGAGCGCTGTGGCCGATAGGTCAATGCGGTGGGTACCATATCCGGCGACTCGAGTACCAGCACGCGCCCCACGTTCGACGAGATGCCGAAGCCCACCGAAGGGCTGATGGTGGTGACGAGTACCCGTCCCTGGCGGTCGCGGTCGAACGAGACCGGCTTGTTGAGCGTACCGATCCGCGTCAGCGTCGAGTCGATGAGGCTGTCTCCCTCCACGCGCACCGCCCAAATGCGGCTCGTGCCGTGGTCGCCGAAGATGTAGGAGCCGGCGAACGGAGTGCCGGGTACCGCATGAAAGAAAGTCCCTCCGATGATCGCGGTGGCGATGGAATCCCGCAGCGAAAGATCGGGGAAGAGTATCCCGTCGCTCGGACAATTGGTAGTGGGGTTGAAGCACACGGGGCCCTCGCGGAAACGCCAGCCGAGGTTCGCGCCCTTGGGCACCCGCGTGACTTTCTCCCAGGTGTCCTGACCCACGTCGCCGACCCAGACAGTACCGGTCTCGGGATTCAGCGTCCACTTCCACGGATTGCGCGCGCCGTAGGCCCAGATCTCGGGCTTGTACCCCGCCATATTGACGAAGGGGTTGGTGGCGGGAATGGCGTAGTTGCGAGCAGTGTCGGAAGGGAATGCGTCCGCTCCGTTCACGTCGAACCGCAAAAATTTTCCGAGCAGACTGTCGGTGTTTTGCGCGCGGTTCTGCGGGTCGCCGCTGGTGGTGCCTCCGTCGCCGATACCGAACAACAGGTAACCTTCCTGATCGAACAGGATGGTGCCCGAGTTGTGATTGTCGTACGGGTCGGAGATTCGCAGTATCGTACGCTGAGCGTCTGAGGTCGCGGGACGCAGCGACGAACCCGCCGTGCGCTCGGCGATGATATCGCCGCGGGCCGAGGCCGTGCCGCCCACGTAATAGATGTAATACTTGTGATTCGTGAGAAAGTCGGGATGAAAGGTGAATCCGAGCAGTCCCTGCTCGTCGATGCCGCTGGTGCCGGCGAGCACCGTGACCGTGGCCGTATCGGTGCGCCTCCAAGCCGTTCCGTTCCACCGTACGGTGAGAATCTGCCCGCTCTGTTGCACCACGATGAAGGCGCTGTCTTCGTTCGGGTAGGGCTTTACCGACACGGGACGGTTGAAGGTCAGCGAATCGGTGCCGACCTTGAAATAATTGCGCAAGGTCACGGTGTTCGGGAACGCGGCCGCGGCCGTGGACGGCACGGGCAGGAGCGACACTCCGGTGCACAGCAACAAGGCGGCCATCCAAGATGATGTACGCGGCAAGGTGCGCGGCAATCTGCGGGAAACGGTTTTGAATAAGATCACGCGTTCACTCCATAAGGGAACCGGGCGCCTGGGGTGGCGTCCGGGGTTCGGGATTTTAGGAATCTAAGGCCGAAACCGGCAAAATAATGGTGGGAATACAGCGAATGCGGGGACAGATGCGGTTGACCCCGACGAAACGCACAAAAATGGTCGTAATCTACCGGAAAACTCAGGGATTCAGGGAATCACGACCAATTGTGCCGGACCCTGGCTGTTCTTTTTGCGGGCCCAAGCCACACCGGAGCGTATTCCCGCACCCGCACCGGCCCCAGGCGCATGCAGCGTGCGCCCGTCGAGCCCGCGCAGTTCAAAGGCTGCGGGATTCCGCAGCAGTTCCTCTGTGCGCAACGGCCTAAAACCGGTGCGTTTGTTCGCGCGCAACGAAACCGGTGCCGCAGTCATGTCAGGGGATTCTAGGATGTTGATGGTTCCGTTGTCCATGCTGACGGCGAAGATGCGCCCCTGATTATCGAGGTTGAAGGATGCGACCCCATTCAAACTACCGATACGAATCTTCTCGGTAGCGGAATCGCTCACGATGCGGGCAGCCCAGAGGCTGTCGGAGGCATAGTCGCCGTAGAAGTACACGCCGTGATAGGCGCAGGCCGGGTTTCCGAAAAAGAAATCACCGCCGGTGATGGATTGCCCCTTCGCGCGCAAGGTGGTGAGTACCGGAAGTACCATGCCTGCATTGCTGCAACTCGACAACGGGCTTCCTCCGCTCGCCGGGTTGTAGCAGGTATTCGCCTCCATGATTTTCCAGCCCATGTTGGCACCCTTGGTCACATGGGAAACTTCCTCGCGATAATCTTGTCCCACATCACCCACCCAGATTTCGCCTGTCACGGGATGAAAGGTCCAGCGGAACGGGTTGCGCACACCGTAAGCCCAGATCTCGGGACGGCCCGAACCAACAAACGGATTGTCGGCGGGAATGGCATAGTTCTTCGTCGAATCGGAGGGGAATGCATCCGCACCATCGACGTCGAATCGCATGAATTTGCCGAACAGACTGTCCAAATTCTGTGCACGGCTCTGCGGATCGCCGCCGCTTCCCCCGTCGCCGAGGGCGAAATAGAGATAGCCGTCCGACCCGAACTTGATGGTACCGCTGTTGTGGTTGTTGTAGGGGTCTAGAAGCCGGAGAATGGTGCGCTGTGCATCGCCACTGTGAGGCCGCAGTGTGGAATCCATGGTCCGCTCAACGAGTTGATCGTACCCGTTGGTCGCCCCCGTCGCAATGTAGTAGGCGTAGTACTTGCGGTTCTGACGGAAGTTCGGATGAAAGGTGAATCCGAGAAGCCCTTGTTCGCTCGTCCCGCTATTGCCGTTCAGCACGGTGATGGACGCCGAGTCCGTTTTAACCCAAGCGGAATTCACCCGGCGCACCGTCATGAGCTTGCCCGCCTGTTGAACGATTACAAAGGCGCTGTCTTCTCCGGGATACGGAATCATCTGCACCGACCGCGGGAAAGTCATCGTGCCGAAATAATTCCGAAGCGTCACGGAATAGGGTAGGGCGGCGTGAACCTCCGCAATAGGGGAAAGCGAAAGCAGGAGGCCGGCGAGCAGAAAGTGTTTGCGCATAGTTTTACCAATTTACTGATAGGTTTCCCGGAATGCGCACGGTTCCGGCAGGAGTTGCGCAGAAACGTCGCATGAGCGATTTCAAGAACGATTCGAGGATCGATAGCCCTGTAAAATCAAGGTATTTCGAGACTCCCTGTCGACCGCGCCCCGGCCTCGACTCCTTCCCGCCTAATTTCCTTTGAGGTCCTCGGGAATCCGCTCGAATTGCAGAATGTGGTCGTAGGTCTGGCGTTCCCGAATCACCTCGGCCTTGCCGTTTGAAACCAGCAGCTCCGTCGCCAGCTTGCGGGTGTTGTAATTGCTCGACATGGCCGCTCCGTAGGCTCCGGCATCGTGCAGGATCAGGTAGTCGCCCACCTGGGCTTCTGGCAGCTTGCGGGTGACCACCACACCGCCTTCTTCTTGCGTGAACACGTCGCCCGACTCGCACAATGGCCCGGCCACCACCACGTCCTGTTCGGCGCCGAGGGTGCGTCCGCCGGCCGCGCAAATCGAGATCTCGTGATACGAGCCGTACATGGCGGGGCGAACGAGCGTATCGAAGCCCGCGTCCACCAGATAGAACAGGTTGCCATCCACTTTCTTGATGGAGCGGATCTGTGTCACCAGTGCGCACGATTCCGCGACAAGGTAACGACCGGGCTCCACTTCGAGGCGCACCGCATGGCCGACGGCGGCTTCGATTTCTTTGCGGGCGCTGTCCCACAGGGCGTAGTAGGCCGCGGTGTCGATGCGTCCCTGATTCTTCTTGTACGGGATCGGCAGGCCGCCGCCCGCGCTGATCACTTCAAGTTGCGGTCCCACCGTTTTGGCCGCGCGCACCATGGCGCCGCACACCTGCGCGAGGTGTTCGAAGTCGGTGCCCGAACCGATATGCATATGCAAGCCGTGGATCTTCACTCCCGCCTCGAGGCCCAAACGCAGGCACTCTTCGAGTTGCGTATGCCAAATGCCGTGCTTCGACCATTCGCCACCGGTGTTGGTCTTGCGCGAATGCCCGTGGCCGAAACCGGGGTTGAGACGCAGCGTCACTGGCGCACCGGGGAAGAACTTCCCAAGCTGGGTGATCATATCAGGCGAACCCACGTTCACGGGCACACGATGGGTGCGGATGGCTTCCACCGCATCGGCATCAAAGAGGTCAGCCGTAAAGACGATGTCGGGAACACCCGGGGCCACTGTACCTTCGGGACGGTACCCCGCGCGCAGTGCGCGCTCGATCTCTCCCGCCGACACGGCGTCCACCACCACGCCGCGCTTGCGCATCAGCGACAGCAGGGCGATGTTCGACGAAGCCTTTTGGGCGTACCGGATCACATCGAAAGCCTTCAGTTCCGACACGCGTTGTTCGATCACGGCACGGTCGTACAGGAAGAACGGGGTCCCGTGCTTTTCGGCGAGGGCGGCGATTTCGAGACCTGCAAGGGTGCGGATAGAGCTGGGCATGGTGTGTGTCCTGATCGGTAGCCGGAGGATGAGCAAAAGGGGAGGGGAAAAACTACTTCCGGCAGGCCGCGAGGCGTAGGTGCGGGTCACCGCAGAATTGCCGGATTTTCGGTCTTCTCCGTTCCTGCATCGCCATTCTTATCCCAAACCCGACCCTCCTCAGCGCCAGCCAGGCGGGCGAGTTGCTCCCGGTCGAGTATGAGGGATCCGCCTCCGCGCCGCCCGCCGATCCACCCGCGCCGTTCCCACTCGGCCAGAAGCCGCGACACGGTCTCGCGGGCCATGCCCGCCAGCTCCGCCAGCTGCAATCCTGAAGGCGGGTCTCGTACCAGCAAACGGTAGCGTCCCGCCGGGTCACGTTGCAGCAAACCGCGCTCCTCGGCCAAAGCGTTCAGTGTGCGTGCGAGCCGCCTGGGCGCGCGCTGGTTGCAGATCCCGGCCACGCGGTGTTGCAGGGCCCGCTGCCTACGGGCCATGCCGCCGAGCAGACAGAGGGCTACATCGGGCCAGCGGCGCAGGGCTTCGCGCACGTTTTCCCGGTCCCATTCCATCAGGCGCAAGGTGGTATGGGCGCGGACGACGGTGCTGCCGCAGGCGAGCCGCCCGTCGTATCGTTCCCGGAACATTCCGCCGTCGAACATTTCGACTTCGCCGAGCAAATCTCCCGGCTCCAAAAGGCGGAGCAGCAACTCTTCGGGCCCGTTGCCCCACGCCAGTTGCGCCTCACCTTCCAGAATCAGAGCCAACTGCGGCAGGGAGCGATCTCCGCCGCCGGGGAGAATGGTTCTTCCTTGTTCCACCCGCCGTTCGAAGCCGAGCGCCGCGAACTTCAGTAGCTCCCCGTCGCTGACGGGAGCAAAGGTTTGCAACGTGCGCAGCGTTTCAAAACCCGAACGTAAGCGGAACGGGGTGGATCCGTGCAATCCGGATTTCGGTTCTAGCGAATGGCGCCAAGGGTGTCGTGACGCGGCCTCGTAATCGAACCGGTCCGCCGAAATTTTGGGTAGGGAATGCACTGCCATCGGAACCTCCGTCTCTCGATCCGATACACGATCGGATTGCGAAAGGTTTGGACGTTTGCGACGGGAAAAATGTTCGGGGATCCGAAGAAATATTTTCCGGGCCAATCGGTGGAGTTTAAAGTTCACAGTTAACAGTGAATAGAACAATGCAAAAGGGGAATGCTAGGGAAGAAGCCGGAATCAACTTTTTACGTGTTGTTTCGTGTCTGGCGTTTACTGTAAACCGTAAACTGTAAACTTCCTACTCTCCCTCTACTTCCCAATACAGAACCCGGCGAACAGTCGGTGGAGTACCGCATCCGGCGTAACTTCACCCAGCAAATCCCGCAGCGCCGTGCAGGCCTCGCGCACTTCAAAGGCGACCACCTCCACCGCCGGCTTGCCATCAAGCAAGGCTTCGGTCGCTCTCAAGCGGTCGCACGCGCGCGCCAGCGCCTCGCGTTGACGCTCGGTCACCGCCACCGGACCTTCGTCGGTTTCTTCGCTCCCCCGCAGGCGCCGTTCCAGCGCGTCGAACAAGGTGTCCAGACCCACGCCCGTGCGACTCGAAACGCCGATCCAACCCGTTTCGGCAGGCGGCGCCACGAATCCCGGAAGATCGCTTTTCGTCAGCACGCGCAGTACCGCGGGGTCTTCATTGCGGTCGTTCGCATCCAGCATGTATTGGCTCGTGCCATCCGCCACGCACAAAAGCACGTCGGCATCACCCAGTTGTGCGCGCGTCCTCTCCATTGCAAGCGCATCCAGCGCATCGACCGCCTCGCCGAGCCCGGCGGTATCCACCAATTGGGCGAGACCACCCGCAATGCGCAGCGGCACTTCCACGAAATCGCGCGTCGTGCCGGCGATGTCTGAAACCAGCAATCGTTCCCGCCCGATGAGCGCGTTCACCAGACTCGACTTTCCCGCATTCGGCGGGCCGAACACCACGATGCGCGGCGTACGGTTCCAGTCGCGTCCACGCTCGAAACCGCGCAACAGTTTTTCCACAGCCGTGCGCGCCCTTTCGAGCCGCGGGCGCCACGACGCGGGGTCGGGGTCGGCTTCCTCTTCCGAGAAATCAGTGTCGAGCTCCAGTCGTGCGGAAAGGTCGAGCAACTGGTCGCGCAAATCCCGCAGCTCCGCCGAGAGCGCGCCTTCAAGCAATCGGCGTGCGTTCCGCAAGGCCGCCGCGCTTTGGGCGTGTATGAGCGCCCCCACTGCCTCCGCTTGCACCAGATCGATGCGGCCGTTCTCGAAAGCGCGGCGGGTGAATTCTCCCGCCTCCGCCATACGCGTTCCCGGCACATGCAGCAGCGCACGCAACAGGGTTTCGATCAGCAGCGGGTTCCCATGCGGAAAGATTTCCAGAACGTCTTCACCCGTGGGCGATTCCGGACCCGGAAGCATATGAAAGGCGAGTTGATCGAGGGGCTCCGCAGATGCGGGATGTTTGAATGTGGCCGCGTGCAGCATGCGCGGCTTCCAGTCGGTTCGTCCCAGGCACGCACGCGCCGCCTCCGTGCACGCGGGACCCGAGAGGCGGATCACCGCGAGGCCCGAAACCCCCGGAGGGGTGGAGAGAGCGACAATGGTCTCAGACATAGAGTGACTAGTGGCTAGTGGTTAGTGGATAGTAGCCGCAAAAAATGGTTCACTAGCCACTATTCACTAACCACTCATTACTTTCCCTTCTTCCCGTCCTTCTTCATCTTCGACGGCGCGGGAGAAATCGTCACTTTGGGAGATCCCGAACCTGCGGTTGCAGGCATGGGCACCGAACCGAACACCTTGGTTTGCGCGATGGTGAACAGGTTCGACACCGTCCAGTACATTACGAGGCCCGAGGGGAACGAACCCGAAAACACGAACATGATGATCGGCATCAACCAGACCATCGCCTTCTGGTTCGGGTCCTTGATCGTGAGCTTCATTTGCACCGCCATGGTGGCGGCCATGAAGAAGGGCAGTACCGTGATGCCGATCGGGAAGAGGTACGGAATCTTGAGGCCGGCCCACACCACGTCGGGGCGCGACAGATCGCGGATCCATCCGAAGAACGGCGTCTCATGCAATTCCACCGCGCGTCCGAGCACGTTGAACAGAGCGATGAATACCGGCATCTGCAACAGCAGCGGGAAGCAGCCGAGCACCGGCGCCAACGGGTTGATCCCCTGCTTCCGGTAATACTCCATCGTCTCGGCCTGCAGCTTCTGACGCTCGCCCTTGTACTTCTCCTGCAGCTTGCGGATTTCCGGCTGATGCACGGCCATCTTGGCCGCCTGACGGGTCTGGTTCACCGAGAGCGGCAGCGTGATGAGTCGCACCAGCAAGGTCAGCAAAATGATCGCGATGCCGTAGTTCGGGATCCATTTGTAGAACCAGTTGAGCAGGTTCAGCACGAGCCCGCACAGCTTTGCATACCAGATGTCGGCGCGGAAGAACGGCTCCCAGCCGGTGAATAGGATCTGTTCGAAGTTGCGGTCGAGCGCGCGGATGGTCGTGTAATGCAGCGGCATCACGCGGAAGTCGAAGTTGAGCGCGGCCTTCTCGTCGGAGTTGCCCGCGATGCGCAGGCTGAAGGGGTGCGGCGCGTTCTTGGCTGCGGCCGGGTCCACGATGCCCACGGCGTCGAGGCGGTCCTGCACCGGCGATCCGAAGTCCATGATCACGGCCACGTACTTGCGCCGCATGCCGGCCCAGCGCAGCACGCCGCTTTCGGCATTGAACGATTTTTGGCCGCGGAAATTCTCGCGCTGCACGTTGGTTCCGTTGTCGAACACGATCTCGCTGAAATAGGTCGCCGTCAGACCGATGCCCTGGCCCTGCGTGATGCGGTCGGTCTCTTCGAGGCCGCCCTTCCAGTCCAGACCGTAGCTGCGGATCGCGCCGTCGGGTGCGGTGAAGCTATGGTGGATCAGCGATTTGCCGGGCTCGAAGGTGTATGTGCGCGAAACGGGAATACCGCCCGGGAGCGTGGTCGAGAAGGTGACTGTCACCGGCGCCGCGTCTTTTTGATCGGCGCGCAAGAACGTCTCGGTGGTGCTCGTGCTCCATACCACGTTGTCGAGCGCGATGCCGTTCAGTGAAAGCGTCAGCGCACCCTCGCTCTCGGGGCGGATGAGCACCGGGTTGTACGGCGTTTTCCCGCCGATCGACGGGATGCGCAGCTCGGCAATGCGCGCGCCGCGCGCATCCAGCACCGCCGTAAAGCCCGAGGCCTGCACGGTGATGATGCGGTGTTCCGCTGCGGGAACAGAGGTCACCGCCGTGGTTGCCGCAGCCGAGGCCGTTGCGGTGTTCGCAGTGCCCGCCGACAGGGAGGCTTCCCCGCCACCGGCGATGGTCGCGGTGGTTGCGGATCCGGTGGGGTTTGCCGCCAGCTTCGCTAAGGAATCGGCCGCCAATTGCTGCGCATGCTCCGCTTTCGCTTTGCGGACTTGCGCGCCCTTGTACTGCGTCCAACCGAGGAAGAGGGCCATCAAGAGTACCCAGCCCATGATCATATTGCGCGTCATCGTAGACTCCTGTTACGCCGGGCTGTGAACCGCAGGCACTTGCACTGCGTCACCGTCCGGGTGCGTTTTCATCTGTTGAGTTGTTTTGGGTTCCGGAACGGGATCGAACCCGCCGCGGCAAAAAGGTTGGCAGCGCAGCACGCGCCATGCGGCCAAAAGGCTTCCGCGCCCCGGCCCGTGCAACGAGATCGCCTCGAGCGCATAGTGCGAGCAGGTGGGGTGAAAGCGGCAACTGCCGCGGAAGAACGCGATATGCACGCTCTGATAGGCGCGGATCAGAAAAGTCAGAAAGGCCGAAAGCACGCGCCCGATCATGCCACGCCTCGTGCAACAGGGGCAGGCGTGTGTCCCGTGCTTTGGCACAGCGAGACCAAAAGTGCCTCGGCCTTGGTGCGGAACACGGCGCGCGTGTCTTCGCCCGCTTTGTCCGAAACGTCGAACACCACCCAGACAGGGCGGCCAAAGGAGTCGGAATGCTTGTTGAAAAGTTCGCGGAGAATGCGCCGCATCGCATTGCGCAGCGGAGCATTGCCCGTGCGCTTGCGGATCACGAAGCCGATACGGCTTTCGAGAAGATCATCGGCTTGCAAGGTGCGCATCGATAGGGGGAACTTTCGCAGCACAGCCCCCTCCGTTTTAACCCGCCGGTACATTTCCGGCGAGTCGAGCCTGCGGGCGCGGAGTGGAAACTTCCGCGGACGGTCAGTTCGACGGCCTGTTCCCCTGGAGCCGCTGGGCGGGGTAAGGCCGGAATTCACCCGGAAAGAGCGGTTAAATGTCCTTGTGAGCCATGGAATCGCTGACCGTCAAACGGTGGCGACCCTTGGCGCGGCGCGCAGACAGAATCTTGCGGCCGTCTTTGGTGGCCATGCGTTCACGGAAGCCGTGCTTGTTGACACGCTTGCGATTACGGGGATTATACGTTCTCTTCATGATGGAACCCCAAATAAGGACAGGAGCAGTTGAATTTACATCCACAAACCCTTTAAATTCAAGGGTATGGGCGAGAAACAGGGCCGACTTTTCTGCGGCGGTAACCCCGGAATCGTGGGTATTTCCCCGACACCCTATCTTTAGTGCGTGATTTCCACCCTTTTCACGCTCCCACTCGCTCTTCTTGGGGCGACCCTCTTTGCCTTGTCCGGCATGCGCCGTCGCATCATCCGTCGCAATTTCGCTCTCACGGGCCTGCCAGTTCCCCGTTATTTCCGTTTTAAGCTCGGTTTCAACCTCGCCCGGGCCCTGTTTACCCTCATTTTGCCCGGCGCCCTCCCGCGCCTCTTATTCCATGTGCGCCTTCACCCGCGGTCCAGGCCAGCGCTTGACACCCTGCGCGGTGGCAGGTCCCTCCTACTGACCGCCCACATCGGCAATTGGGAAGCCCAGGCCGCCGCGTGGGGTCGACACGGAGTCCCGCTCCTCGGTGCGGCCCGGCCCCTGAAAGGGGCGGCCTCTCGATCTTTTCTGGCCAAACTCCGTGCGCGTCACGGCATCCCTGTGGTCACCTCCGCCGTGCCGCGCGCCGCGCTGCGCCATCTTCGCTCCGGCGGCTGCTTCGGCTTGCTGTGGGATCAACATGCGCCCGATGCCGTGCGTATGGGAACATTCTTTGGCAAGCCAGTGTCACTCAATCCGCTCCCCGGGTTTTTGCTGGCGCGCGTTCCCGCTCCGGTGTTCTTTGGCGTGCTGCTTCCCGATGGCACGTTGCGGCTGGTGCCCTTGCTCGCTGCCCGTCAAATCGGGGGCGCGGGATGGGAAGCGCGGGAGGAGATTCTAGCGCGGCGCTACCACCGCGTGCTCGAAACCCTCATCCGCCGCCATCCCACGCACTGGCACGGCGTGCTGCACGCGCGCTTCAAAACACTCGGCGCCTATCCGGGTCATCGAAATTAGCAGACAGCCTTCTACCGCAAGCTGTTAACTTTCCCCCCCCGTGCACCCCTTCCTCCCCGTACTCTCGATCATATTCCTGCTCGCCGCCGATGCGGGCATGTTGTTCCTGCATTTGAACCTCGGCGACCCCGAAGTGGCCTTTCATGCCGGTTCGGTGGAAACCGTCGTGTTCATCTCGCTGTTGATCGGGGGCGGCCTTGCGTACTGGCTGCGCCGCTTCAACCTGTTTTTTCCGGGGTGGTTTGCGGTGCTTTCCCTGCTCTGGGTCGCGATTCTCCTGTTTATTTAAAGTCTGGTAACAGCCTTTTCCACAGCGGAATCCGGTGCTGCCGCAGTACCGACGCTTGGGCGCTGTGCAGGTGACGATGAAGGTTTGTATAAATAACGCTATCTTGCCCGGATCGTTTCCATCCGTTTGACCCTACGTTGCCTGGGAGTTTTTTTGCCCGCCCCGAAAGCCTTTTTTGTCTCCGCGTCCCGCTCTGCGGCGCTCTCCACAGCGCGCGCAGTGCTGATCGTTTCCGCCATATTGGGGGCGGTCTGGCTGCCTGCGCCCGTGCGCGCGCAAGGCGGCGCCGCCGTGATCACGCTCGTCATGCCCGTGGGCGCCCGCCAGCTCGGCATGGGTGAAGCCGCCACCGCGATTTCCGATGACGTTTACGGCACCTTTTGGAACCCGGCCGGCCTTTCCTTCGGACCGGTTTCCAACGAATGGGAACTGATGTTGCCCGGCGCGCGCGACGGCATGCCGCCTCGCGCGTTCACCGCCGTTGCCACGCGTCCGCGCACGGGATTCTTGGTGCGCCCCGCCGTGTGGGTCGGAGCAAACGACTGCCTCGCCTTTTATGACGGCCGTCGCTGGCGCGACCATCACGAACACGTGCTCGACGAAGGTGAAAAGATCGAAGCCGTGGTGCGCCGCTATACCGGCGGCGTCGGCAATCTCGATTCGCTCGCCGCCAAGGTCCGCGCTTACAACGGCGTCAAAAACAAACAGGATGAAGAAGAACTCATCACCCTGAAAATTCCGTACGATCTGCTCTTCCCCGGTCAGCCGGTGACCGCGCTCGCACTTGACAATACCGATCGTTTGTGGGTGGGAACGCCCAAGGGTCTCTACCGTTTCGACGGACAGGGGTGGAAGATCTTCGATCGCGAAGAAGGCTTTACCTATCTCCCCAAGGGAACGGTCTCCAAGACCGACAGTTCACGCGCCGCCGACAAGTTGCAGTCGGGCGACACCTTGGCCACCGCAGCGCCGATCCCTTCCGACACCGCCGCCACCACCGACTCCGCCGCAAGTCCGTTCCGCAGTCTTGGTGTTACCGCACTGGCCGCCAAGGGCACCACGCTGTGGATCGGCACCAACGACGGTTTGTACGAGTACCGCCAAAACACTATGTACCGTCGCGGCCAAAACCTGTTGCCCACGCAAAGCATCACTTCCATTGCTCTGAACGATGCCGTCGAAGACGTTTACATCGGACTCGACGGGCATGGCGTCGCACGCTATCGCGCACCGCGCACGAGCACCGGCGCCGCGCGCTGGCGCGTGTTCACCGCCGCCACCGACGGCCTGCTCGACGACGATGTCCGTCACGTGCTTGTCGATCGCTTCGGCCACGCCTACACAGCGCATCCCGACGGCGTCTCACACTTCACATTGCGCTCGTGGGAAAAGATCCGCTTCCGCGGCCAGAAGGTGCGCGGCCTCGCACTCGATGAAAAGAGCCGCGTGTGGGTGGCCACTTCCGAGGGCGCGTGGCAGTTCACGCCCACGCACGCCACGCCCAAAGGCCGGCGCGACGAAGAAAAGAGCAAGGGTGATCCCGCCGCCGAAAATAAGAACGAGCGCATGGGCGGGGAGTGGGAGCACTTCCACTCCGGCAACGGATTGCACGACAAAGACGTGGTTTCGGTTCAGGCCGAAGGCAGCGACGTCTGGTTCCTCACCGGTGCGGGCGTGGAGCGCTATCACGGCGCCAAAACGCAGGTTGGCTTCTTCTACGAAACGTTGTTGCCGGCGCTCAACCTCAATGATCTTTACCACGCCTACATGGCCGCCACTTTTCCCATCGAAGAGTGGGGCACGGTCGGTGGCTTCGTCAACTACGTGTCCTTTGGCAAGAACCTCACCACGGGCGAAGCGGGCGGCCAGTCCACCTTCAACGCCTACGAACTCGTCGCCGGCCTCACCTATGCCACCCGGCTCAACAAGGACGCCGGTATCGGCCTGAACGCGAAGTTCATCTACTCCGCTCTCAGCCGCGGCGTCACCTCGAGCGGCGAGAATACCGATGGTATCGCCGCCAGCTACGCGGTGGATGCGGGCTTTTTGCAAAAGAACCTGTTCGGCCTCGATGGGCTCGCCTTCGGTCTCGTGTTGCAGAACATGGGTCCCGCTGTGTTTTATGTCGATCAGGCGCAATCGGATCCCATTCCATTTACCTGGAAGCTCGGCCTCGCGTACGCGGTTCTCAATCGTCCCAACCATCGTCTCACCCTCGCCGCCGATCTGAACCGCGAAGCCTTCTATCGCGAACCGGGCAGCGATCAGGCCGAGCCGTTCTGGATCGGTTCCTGGAAGGCGATCGCCTCGCCGGGCGGAAGCGGCACCATGTTGCAGGAGAACATCCGTCAAACCGTGTACAACACCGGCGCCGAGTACGTCTACGCCAACGTGGTGGCCTTGCGCGGCGGTTACCTGCTCGACATCACCGGCGAGCGCCGCGAGCTCGATATCGGCCTGGGATTCATGCTCTCCGACATTCTGCAAATCGACGGTGCGTTCATCCGCTCGTTCGACAACGGTATCCGCAACGGTCAGGTGCGTTACAGCATGATCATGCGGTTCTAGAAGTAACAGTGGACGGCCGTTCGGCGTCCTCTGTTTCACGCGACTACACATCCTGTCGTGGTCGTCTTTGCACCGAAACCCAACCGGTAGAGTGGCCTTTCAGATACTCGACCTCGAAATTTTTTAAAAAACCGCATGTGCACCTAAAGATTTTTTGAAAACCGCACCCTTGAAATACCTCCTGTTGTTATTTTCATTCCCGTTGAGCACAACATGTTGGGTAGGAGGCAGGTTTGAAGAATGTCACCAAGCAGGACCTGATTCAAGAGGCGTCCCGGTCTAGCGGGCGCTCCCAAGCGGAAACGCGCGGCGTCGTCGAAGAGTTCATGCGCGTTGTCACCGATTTGCTCGAATCCGGAAAGATGATCGAAATCCGGGGCTTCGGTACCTTCTACTCCAAGGAACGGAAACCCCGTCCCGCCCGCAATCCCCGCACCGGTGAAGTGTGCCCCCTCGGTACGCGCAAGGTCGCCCTGTTCCGATTCTCGCCGGACGTGCGTCTGCACGTGCATGAAATGCCCGAACTCCAGGAAGCCCTGGCCGCGCATCAGATTCAGGCCGAGGAAACCCCGGATCTTGGGTCGGTCGTGCGCGTCTGATAGCGGAACCAACCTTCGAATTTCAAACAGGGCGGCCGCAAGGTCGCCTTTTTTGTTGATTTCCAGCGAACGCCCTTGGTTCAAGATGTAAGTTTTTTGGTGTCAATTGCCATTTTTGCAAAGCGCGCCAATTAGGCGAAACGACAGAAGGCCGCGAAATCTTTGTCACAATGACATTTAGCCGTTTAAAATCAGGTCAAGAGGGGCGAAATCGATATAATTGGCCTCCGTGTTCGAGGTTTTCCCTTGGCATGCCTTTGGCTCTAAGTTTGCACAGTGCCGGAAGTTCCAGTCCGCACCAACGGAGATTCGTGTGGTGAATGACAGATTCCTGAGAAGGTTGTGCTTGGGCGCCCTGTTGGCGTCGGCATCCCTTGTGTTCTCGGGTTGTCTCGGGGGCGGCGGCAGTTTGACCAACCTTCCCGAAACCGAACTTGCCACATTGACTCTGCAAATCCGTTTGGGGCGGGTGGATGCCGCCGCGCCGGTTGAAGGCGGGGTGTTCAGCAAAACCTCCACCGAAGCGCCCATCGAAACCATCAAACTGCAAAACATGGTGCTGCGTTTTACCTCGAACCTAAAGGACACTGTTTGGGATACGGTGTACTCGAATGTGGGTTCGGGACTGGGAGGAATCAATCCTGCCCAAGACCAGTCCATCCTGGTGAATGTGGAATTGGCTCCGCTACGCTGGTGGAACATCGAGGTGAAGACGCACGATCAATACGACAGCGTCATCCATTACGGCAACATCGGTCCGTTTTTATCTCACCCTCTGGCAACAACGTCTACACGGTCGGAAACGGTGGAACCTATCTAACGACTTCGAACGCGACGCACACCTCCGCTTGGACCGTGCGCAGCAGCGGAACTTCCCAAGACCTCTACAGCGTCTGGGTTTCGTCCGCAAGAATTTATGCGTCGGGCGACTCAGGCGTGGTGCGCCCGGCGACCACCCTCGCGGATCTCACCGTGGCGCTCGGTAGTGGCACGACCGAAAGCCTGCGTTCTGTGCAGTGCCAAGCATCCACCGATTATTGCTGGGCCACGGGAGCCAACGAAGTCGTAGTGCGCACGCCCAACACACCGACCACCACCTGGTCGGTCAAAACCAGCGGCGCCAAACTCTTCGACGAGTTGCTGACCTACAAGTACCTCAAGCCGGGCGCTTCCAACACGATTCTCATTCAGGCCATCGATCGCGATTCGCCTTTGAGAGGTTACCAGACCTCTTTCACACTCACTGTGGGTGCCGGTCAGGACTCAACCATCAACTACGGCCTCACGCGCTGCGGATACGGTGGGGCCGTCTGTACACCCTGATTTCGGGGCATTAGGGGTGCACTCTCGGACGATGTAATTTTCACTCCGTGAAAACCGTCCTCATCTCCATGGGTGATGCCGCCGGCATCGGTCCCGAAGTCATCGTCAAACTGTTGAACGCAGTGCGGTTCCCCGTGGGGATCCGTGCCGTCGTGGTTGGCGAACTCGGCATCTTGCGCGATACCGCTACCGCTTTGGGATTACCCGTATCGTTTTGCGAAGAGGGCGCGGAGAAAGAGGGCGGATCGAGATCCGGTGCCGTAGCGGTGCGGTCGCTCGGGCTTTTACAGACGGGCGATTTCGTGCCCGGTCAACTCTTCGCCGCCTGCGGAGATGCGGCCTTTCGCTATTTCGCCTACGCCGTGGAGGAATGTCTCGCCGGGAGTGCCGAAGCCATTGTCACCGCGCCGCTCAATAAGGAAGCCATGAATCTCGGCGGCCACGCCTTCGTGGGCCATACCGACATCCTCGAATTTATGACGGGCGCCGCAGGCCCCGTGATGGCGCTCTGGCACCCCAAGGTGGTGGTGGCCCACGTCACCGACCACTTGCCCTTGCGCGCCGCCCTAGACGCTATTTCTGTGCCGCGCATCGTACATGTCGTCACGCTCACCCACGCGGCGCTCGTCCGCTCGGGAGTCGCATCGCCGCGCATCGCGCTCGCGGGGGTGAATCCGCACGCGGGCGAGAACGGCCTGTTCGGACGCGAGGAGATCGAGATTCTGCGGCCGGCGATGGAAGCACTCGCCCGCGCGGGCATCGTGACCCTCGGTCCTTTTCCGGGCGACACGGTGTTTCTGCAGGCGCTACGCGGCCGCTACGACGCGGTGATCGCGATGTACCACGACCAAGGATTCGGCCCCATGAAGACTCTGGATTTCGCCAACGGTGTCAACGCCACGCTGGGGTTGCCGTTCGTGCGCACCTCGCCCGATCACGGTACCGCGTTCGAAATAGCGGGGCAGGGCATTGCCGAACCTGATTCGATGATCGCCGCGTGGAATCTCGCGGTTGGGTTTCTGGAGAATTAACCCAGCAAGGTTTTCAGATCGCGCGTAGCCTGCCCAATGTCGGGCGCGCGGAAAATCGCGGTGCCGATCACAAAGGCGTTCACGCCCGCATCGCGTACCGCCTCCACGTTCGACGCGCCGATACCGCCATCCATTTCGATATCGGTATTCAGGCCGAGCGCGTCGCAGCGATCGCGCAAAGCGCGCGCCCTCACCAGCGCTTCGGGCATGAACTTCTGGCCGCCGAAGCCGGGGTGCACCGACATCAACAGCACCATATCGATTTCCGCCAACACCGGTTCCAACGCTTCGAGCCCGGTGTTGGGGCGCAGACTGACGCCGGCGCGAATGCGCTTTCCGTTTTTGCCGCTGGCGTGAATGAGACGCACGAGCGCGGGCAGATGCTCGGTCGCCTCGGCATGGATGGTGATCGAGTCGGCGCCCGCTTCGGCGAACCACGGCACCATTTTTTCTGGCTCGTTCACCATCAGGTGGCAGTCGAGCGGCAGTTGGGTGACCTTACGCAAGGCTTCGACCACCACCGGGCCGATGGTCAGATTCGGCACGAAGTGACCGTCCATCACATCCAGATGCAGCCAGTCGGCGCCGCCTCGTTCCACGGCTTCCACCGCCTCGCCCAACCGGGCGAAATCACTGTTCAAAATGCTGGGTGCGAGAAAATTGCGCATGTTCGAAAGATAGCAGGGGGTGCCACAATCCGAGGCATTCCCGCACGGGCCCTCTTAGCTACCATTCGATCATGCTGCAAAAACCCTTTTTCTGGAATTTTCCGGTCGCCACCAGCCTTTTTTTGACAATCCTTTTCCCCTTCGCCGTGCAGGCGAATTGCGGCCTGCAATCGTGCCCGCGCCCGGCCCATGAGAGCGATGCCTCAACCTGGCAGGCCGAAGTGCGTACGCGCTGGGTCGCTTTCGATGCCGACAGTGTTTCCGGGTCGTACACCGTGCTCTCGACCCGCCTGTTGTGGCGTCCCTTCTCCCGGTGGACCGTGGGCGTGGAGGTGCCCGTCACGCGGCTCGATGCGGGGGACGAAGTGCATACCGGTTTGTCCAACCCGTTGTTGACCGCTCTCTACGGCCGCCGGTTTTCTGAAACCTGGAGCGGGGAGGCCGGGATGCAGCTCGAACTCCCCTTCGGTGAAACGGATCACAGCCTGGCCGACGATCATGTCATGCTTTTGCCTTGGATCGGAGTACGCCGTGATCTCGGTGACGCATGGCAAATGTCCGGCCTGCTCGGCGTCAGCCATGCCATCGAAACCGGGAGTGCGGCCGTTGCCGATATTTCCGCGCCCGCACTCGCCAAGTCCGCCGCACTCTCCAAAACGGCCCACAACGGCGTGGACCACGGCGCAGGCGCCGCGCCGGTTTACGTCAATCCGCACGGAGACCGCGAAATCCAATGGCGTCTCGGTTTGTCCCGCGTTTGGAATCGCTCCACTGCCGAAGTGTTTGCGCTGGGTCAATCGGACATCTCGGAAGGGATATCGCACGCCGAATATTATGCGCGCGCCGGCCTTTCCTGGGATCTGGCCCTCACGCATATCCTTGGATTACAGACCTTGGCTCACGTGCCCGTGACCTCCGCACGTCGCTCCGAGGCCGAACTCGGTTTATCCGTGCGCGCGGCCTGGTAGGTCCAGCAGCTCGGCAAGCACGTGGTAGGTGAAACCCCACAGGTGGCCGTCGCCGAGGCGCACGGCCGGGAAACGGCGATCCGGATCCGCGAGTGGCGTGATCCAGGTTTGCAGTGCGGGGTCGCGCAGGTGGCTCTCGGAGACCCAGTGATGGTCGGCGCATTCGGTCGCGTCCAACAAGACAGCCGGCGCCTCGGTCAGTTCGAACAAAAAGGGTGTCACCGGAATGGGGCGGTTGAGTGCGTTGCCGGCCTCGGTCAGCGCCAGCGGTCGCACCAGGGAGTCCGGGGGGAGCACGATGCCACACTCCTCAAAAGTCTCCCGCAAACAGGCAGCGAGTAGGTCGAGGTCCTGAGGGTCGCGCCGTCCTCCGGGAAAGGAAAAGTGACCCGACCACGGGTCCCGGGGATCGTCGGCCCGGCGTATGATGAGATAGCGGGTTTCGGGGAATTTTATGCGAATTACGGCGACGGCGGCTTCCATGGGGCGGGATTTCGGGTGGAGAGAGGGTAGGTCAGGAGGCGGCGGATGGCTCCCGGGAGCACCTCGAAATGGGATGGATCGGGTCACGGACCGACCTCAAAAAAGGCATTGCCCGCATGTGCCGTTTTCACAACTCCCTGAATTTGTTAGATTTGCGTATCTATGGCCAAGCTACACCTATTAAGCCTCGACCTTCGGGCCTTAGAGGATGCCTTGGCCGATTTGGTGGCCAATCTGGGTGAGCCGCGTTTTCGTGCGCGCCAGATTCAGGAGTGGATCTTCCGGCATCTTGCAGGTGGCGAAACGGCTTTCCGTCAGATGACCAACCTTCCAAAGAAATTGATAGAAAAATTGGAAGAGAGCGCCGAAATTTCGGTGCTTCAGGTAAAATTGCGTCAAGACAGTATCGACGGCACCCGGAAATGGGCGTTTGAGACCCACGACGGCCACGTTTTTGAAACCGTGATGATCCCGTCCGAGAACCGCCGTTCGATTTGCGTATCGTCGCAGGTGGGTTGCGCCATGGGTTGCACCTTCTGCCGCACCGCTACCATGGGATTTATCCGTAATCTGACCTTGGGTGAGATTCTCGAACAGGTGCACTTCGTTTCCCGGTTTCTGCGCGAGGAAGACGGCTCCCGCCTCAGCAACGTGATCTTCATGGGCATGGGAGAGCCGCTCCACAACCTCGAAAATGTAGCCGCGGCATGCGGCGTGCTGAACGCCGAAGACGGATTCGGCATCGGCAAGTCGCATATCACGGTTTCGACTTCGGGTGTGGTTCCCAAGATCCGCGAGTGGGCCGAGCGCGCGCCCGACTTCAAGCTGGCGATCAGCCTCAACGGCAGCAACGATGCCATGCGCTCGTCGCTGATGCCGGTGAACCGCCGCTGGAACATCGAGAACCTGCTCGCCGCCGCAGACGAATACATCCACCTGACGGGACAGAAACTCACCTTCGAGTACATCCTGATCCAGGGCAAGACCTGCACCCCCGAAGCGGCCCGCGAACTGCGGCGCATCGCTTCGCAACGGAATTGCAAAATCAATCTCATCCCCCTGAACAGGGGGGAAGATCCCGCACTGCAGCCACCATCCGAGGAAGAGATCCGGGCCTTTGAGGCCGTTCTCCGCCAAGGGGATTTCGAAGTGCTGCGGCGCAGGCCGCGCGGGCCAGATATTCTGGCTGCATGCGGTCAATTGGCCATACCTCTGAAGAAAGTCGCTTAACATGCTTACGCAAAATCTGCCGGAATATTGGGAATCGCTGTACCAGGGGAAGAAGGACACGTGGGATCTGGGCAAGGTGAACCCGGTGCTTACGGAGTTCTTCAAAAGCCCGCTTTGCCCGAAGAAGGGCCGCGTGCTGGTGCCGGGTGCGGGTCGCGGCTGGGACGCCGCCGCATGGGCGCAGCGCGGTCATGAGACCGTGGCGGTGGACTTCGCGCAAAGCGCGATGACCGCGCTTTCGGGACTTGCCGAGAAAAATCCAAAGCTTTCGGTGCTCAACATCGACCTCTTCGAGATGATGCCCAAGAGCACGGATCCATTCGACATCATTTACGAGTACGGCTGCTTCAGCGCCATTCATCCCGGCCGCCGCGACGAATACTTCGAGGTGTGGGACAAGATGCTGCGCCCGGGCGGCCTCGTGATCGCGATCTTCTATCCCTTGATCAAGACGACCTCGCTCGAAGGTCCGCCGCACCCGACCTCCGAAGGCGAGCTCATGGCCCGCCTCGACAGCGTGCTCGAGCTCGAGGAACGTATCGTCCCGAAGAAGAGCGTTCCCGAACGCGCCGGCAAGGAAGAGATCTGGCTGCTGCGCAAGGCCAAGCGGTAACAAAAACGTGGCCGGCGTCCTCGATTCCGTGAACGACTTCTTCGTGCGGCTCAAGGGCGGCACGGAGTATTTGTCGTATGGGCGTCCCATCCTGGCCGGGTGGGCGGCGGAGCAGGTGCGCGGATTGCCGCAAGGTACGGTGCCGCGTGTACTCGACCTCGGCTGCGGGCAGGGCGCCGATCTGGAACTGCTGGCCCAAACCGTGGACCGCAAGTGCGAACTGCTCGGGCTGGAGGGCTATGCGCCCTACCGGGAAATCTGCGCCTCGAAGGGAATCGAAACCTTTGCGATCAACGTAGAACGCGATCCGCTTCCGTTCCCGGATGCTTCTCTAGATGTTGTGCTCATGAATCAGGTGCTCGAGCACACCAAGGACATCTTTTTCATCTTCTCCGAGGTTTCGCGCGTGCTGAAACCGGACGGTGCGTTTCTCTTGGGCGTGCCGAACCTGGCGGCTTGGCACGAACGTCTGTTGCTGCTGCTCGGGCGCCAGCCTTCGGGCATGAAGGTGCTTGGGCCGCATGTGCGCGGGTTCACCCCCGAGGGGTTCCGCAAGTTCGCCGAGTGCGATGGCTACTTCCGTTTGGACGGTTTTCGGGGAAGTGCTTTCTATCCTTTCCCGGCGGGTTTGAGCCGGGTTCTCGCCCGGTTGTTCCCGGGTCTGGCGACGGCGGTTTTCTTTCGCCTGCGTCGGACGGACAAGGCGGGTTTATTTGTCGAGGTGCTGCGGAGTCGCCGCTTCGAGACGGACTATTACACGGGGCCCATCCCTTAGCGCAACGAGGATACCATGACGGCAACCGCAAAGACCGCGTCCGCTTCCGCACATCAGAAACCTAGGCCTCAATCCTGGTGGTCGCAGAACTGGCTACCCCTGACCGTGGTTCTGGTGTTGGGGTTGATTCCGTTTCTGTCTGTGCTGTTCTCCGGACAAATCCTCTTCGCCTCCGACCAAATGGGTTCGCCCGCATGGAAGTGGTACTTCGACGGTTTGCGCCGCGGCGAATTCGCGTTGTGGGATCCGTATTTCGTGGGCGGCATGCCGAGCTTCGACGCCAACGCGGGCTCGGCGCTTTACCTTCCGATTCTGATTCTTGGTTTCCTGCTTCCGGTGACGCATTTCATCACGTACGATTTCGTGCTGCACACGCTGATCGCCGGCGTGACTGCGTACATCCTGATGCAGCGTTATTTCAAGCTGGAACGCTGGATCGCCACGGCGCTGGCCACGGCTTACATGTTGAATACGAACTTCATCTCGCTCATCTTCGGCGGGCATGACGGCAAGTTCCACATTCTGACGTGGATGCCGCTGGCGTTGTATTTCCTGTTGCAGGGCATTGGCCCGCGCGCCTCGTGGAAGCACTTGCTCGGATTCGCGCTGACGATCGCGGTGTTCATCACCACCTCGCATTTACAGTTCACGTATTACGTGATCATGGGCGTCGTGCTGGCCTGGCTCTTCTTCCTCGTGCCCGCCTTGCGGGCCCGCCGCTTCGGCGAAGCCGGTTCGCTGGTGATCCGCTTATGGGTTCCGCTTTTGCTCGGCATCGGTTTGATTTTCTTCATGGTGTATCCGCCGTACCAGTACAACAAAGAATTCAGCATCCGCGGCGCCGCTCCGCGCATGACCTACGAATACGCGACTTCATGGTCGATGCATCCGGAGGAAACCGCCTCGCTGCTGGTTCCCGAATTCGGCGGCATCAACGAGCAGTACTGGGGCCGCAATTATTTCAAGCTGAATTCAGAATACCCCGGTTTGACGGTGTGGTTCCTCGGTTTGTTGGGGCTTTTCGCCTTCCGTACCCGTTGGTACTGGGCGTGGGGAACGGTGGGGCTTTGCGCGATTCTGTACGGACTCGGGGCGCACACGCCCTTTTTCCGGTTGTTCTATGAGTTCGCTCCTGGCGTGAAAAATTTCCGCGCACCCAGCATGATGCTTCTCTGGCTCGCGGCCTCGCTGCTTCTGATGAGCGGCGAGACGCTGCGACGTCTGACCGCAGTGGGGGAGGGTGCGCTGTCGGATGCGACCCGCGCCCGCATTCTTAAAAAACTCGCGATCGCCGGTTATACCACCGCCGGCGTTCTTGCGGTGCTCGGGTTGTTTCCCGACATGGCTTACGGGATTTGGAACATGCTGACCGATGCGTCCCAAATCATGAACTTCACCCACCAAGGCGGGGCCGCGCACGCCTTTTCCACCGGCGCTTTGCGCGCCGCGGTGTTGACGGCGATTCTCACCTGGGCGGTGGCGACCTTCCTATTGAAATCGCGACGTCCCGCCGCCTTCGGTCTGATCGCCCTAGCGGTGACGGTGACCGACCTCTATTGGGTGGACTCGAATTTCATCCAGGGTATTCCCGTCGACCGTATTCTGCATCAGGATCCGGCGGTAGATTATCTGAAGACCGATACATCGCGGTTCCGCGTCTACGGGGTGCCCGGTGCCTTTGAAGGCGGTATCAATACGCGTTACAACGGGATCGAAACGGTGGGAGATCGCGCCGACCACGAAATGCGCCACTATCGCTTGTACCGGGGCAACGATCCGCAGAACAACCCCACCTTCATGACGGGTCTGGTGCAACATCCCGACGGCACGGTATCCGGCAGCGTGTTTCTCGACATGCTCAACGTGAAGTACATCGCTTTCCGGGTTCCCAATGATCCCGGGCTCAAGCTGGTGATGAATTCCAGCGTTCTGCCGCGCGCGCGCTTCGTGCCCGCATGGCAGGCCGTCTCGGATACGGGCGCTTGGAACGGGATCCGCGAACCCGGTTTCGATCCGCATGCCGTGGCCTATGTTACCGCGCCCGGTCTGACCTCGGGCGGCAATCCCGCCGACTCCTCGGCGGCGGCGGCGGTTCCGGTCAACGAGACGGTGCGTCGTTACAATCGTCAGACCTATACGGTGAACGCGCCATCGCCCGGTTTGCTGGTGATGTCGGAGATCTGGTTCCCGCACTGGAAGGCGCGCGTCGACGGCAAGCCCGCGCCGGTAATGCGGACGAACTTCACCTTCCGCAGCGTGATGTTGCAACCGGGTTCGCACACGATCGAGTTCTATTACGATTCGCCTTGGCTCAAGACCGGTGCGTTGCTCTCGCTGCTCTCGGCGGTGTTACTGGCGCTGTTCCTTTTCGGCTTCCGCTGGTTTACCCGGCGCAACTCCTCCTCGGCGCATGCGTAAACTGTTTCGCGCGCCCAGCCCTGAAACGCTGGTGCGCCGGAACGCGCTCTGGAATCTTTTCGGGCTCGGGTTACCCCTGGCTCTGGCGTTTCTGTTCATTCCGCGGCTCATCCTCGGAATGGGCGCGGACCGTTTCGGCGTTCTCACGCTGATCCTCGCGTTTCTCAACTACTTCGGTTTTTTCGATTTGGGGATCGGCCGCGCGCTGACCCAGTTGCTGGCGGGCCCCGCGCGCGACGACAAGCCGAAAGAAGCAACGCTGATCTGGACGGTGTCCGCGATCCTGGTGGCCTTGGGTGCGGTGCTGGCGCTGGTGGTGTTCCTCCTTTCTCCCTTCCTCGTTTCCACGTTGCTGCGCGTAAAGGGCCCATTGGCGGGCGAAACCGTGATGGCATTGCGTGAACTCGGTCTGGCGCTGCCGTTTTTGCTCCACAGTCTGGCGTTGCGCGGAGTTTTAGAAGCGCGTCGTCGTTTCGATCTCTCAAATCTGGTCCGCATTCCCGCCGGTGTGTTCACCTTCGGGGCGCCCGTCCTCGTGCTTCCCTTCTCGCACAACGTGGCGGTGGTGGTCGCCGTCGTGCTGGTAGGGCGCATGCTCGCCTGGGCGATGAACCTCGTGATGGTGTTCCGCATCATGCCGCACGTCGGCTCGATGAAAGGTTGGACGCCCGGAGAAATCTGGAACATTCTCCGTTTCGGGGGATGGTACACGGTATCGAACATCGTCGCGCCGGTGATCGACAGCCTTGACCGGTTTTTCATCGGGCGCTTTCTTTCCGTTTCGATGGTCGCCTACTACACCACGCCTTACGAGGTGGTAGTGCGGCTCGGAATTTTGTCGGGCAGCGTGGGCGGTGCCATGTTCCCCGAATTCGCCTCGCGTTTGCAAAAAAGCCAACGGGAAGCGGCGATCCTCTTCGAACGCGGTCTCAAATATTTGTTGACCCTGCTCTTTCCCTTCGCTTTGGTGGCCACCGCTTGGGCACGCGAAGGCCTGACCCTGTGGCTCAACCCCGCCTTCGCGGCTCAGAGCGCTCCGGTGCTGCAGTGGCTTGCATTGTTCGTGTTCCTCACCGGTGCGGCCTTGGTACCCCTGGTGTTTCTGCAAGGCGTAGGCCGACCCGATCTGTCGGCCCGCATGCACCTGATCGAGCTGCCCGCGCATGCGGGCATGCTTTACCTGTTGATCCACCTCGACGGCATCCGCGGCGCCGCCATTGCCTGCGTGCTCCGCATTCTGCTCGACTTCTTGGGAAATCTCCATTCTTCAGGCAAGTTGATGGCGCTGCGCTCGGGGGATTACCTGCGTATGCTCTCGCCCATCGGCATCGCTTCCGCGGTGCTGCTGGCCTTTCATATACCCATGGGGCTGCCGCTGAAAGGCGTTTTGACGATCGTCACCTTGCTCGGCTATTTGATTGTGGCCTGGAGCCTTGTTCTCGAAGAGCGTGACAAGCAAACGGTGCTGCGCATCCTGAAGCGCGGAGAAGCGGTGTGACAGAATTCTCCGTGCCCCGTTTTTCGGTTCTGATCACAAGCTATCGCAGCCTGCGCTTTCTACAAGAGTGCCTCGGCTCCGTGCTGAGATCTACCGGTCCTTCGTTCGAGCTGCTTTTTCTGGAAAACGGATCACCGGAACCCGAAGCGGAATGGATCGCCCGGAACCTCCCCGATCCGCGTCTGCGTGTGTTTCAGGTTCCCAACACCCGCTTTTTCGCAGGCGGCATCAACTATCTGGCTGCGCATGCACGGGGTGATTACGTCGTGATGCTCAATGCCGACACGCGCGTGGTACCCGGCTGGCTCGAGGAGATCGATGCGCGGCTGCGTGAGACCGGATTCGAGGGCATGACTGCGGATGTCCGGGAAATGTCCCATCCCGAACAGGCCGGCAATCATGTTTTCTCACTCGATACCTTCGGACTATTGCACTATACCTGCATGCAGGCAAATGCACCAGAGCCGACCCTCGTGACCGGAGGCTGCGGTATGGCCATCCGTCGTGATGTATTCGAAGAGCTCGGCGGTCTCGACAGCGACTTCCGTATGTATTTCGAAGATATCGACTTTTGTTGGCGAATGGCACTGCGCGGGTACCGCATCGGTTACGCGCCACGTGCGACGGTGTATCATGTCGGGCAAGGGTCTACCCTGAGCCACGGTTTTTTGTGGAACCGCTTTCGGGGGCGCCGCAACCGCGTCTGGGCCTATTTCAAGAATGCAGGGCCCGGAATGCTGGCCTGTTTTCTCCCCGTCTATCTGGTTATCGCTCTGGGAAGCATTTTCGGAAATCTGGTGCGCGGTAAAGTCCGTAATGCCATCGCCGAAGTATCGGCACTGGCGGCGGCCTTCTACCATATCGGAATCCCTTTGTCCAAGCGTGGTGTGGTGCAACGAACCCGCGTACTCTCCGATCGCCAATTGGAGGAACTGGGACTGATCAGCGCCCCGTTTCACGGTTTTTGGGGACGTTTTTACAAACGACGGCCCGTCCGTTAGGTTTTTTCGGTATTTTGTGGTCTATTTTGCGTCCCACGCGCCCTTCAGGGTGAACGGGATTTTTCGGAGGTAGTACATGTCGTATCAAGAAGTTCGCCAGTGTCGCATTTGCGGGAACACCCGTCTGGAACCGATTCTGGATCTGGGAATGCAGGCGTTGACCGGCGTGTTTCCCAAACCGGGCGAATACGTCGAAGAAACCCCCGTGGTGCTGGTGAAGTGCCATGGCGAAGGGGCCTGCGGTCTGGTGCAGATTCTGCACAGCGTTTCGCTCGAACAGATGTACGGCGACAACTACGGATACCGTTCGGGCCTGAACCGCTCGATGGTCGAACATCTCAAAGGGCTTTCCCTCTTCTGCACCGGACTCGTGCAGCTGGAGGCCGGTGACACCATTCTCGACATCGGCAGCAACGACGGCACCTTGCTGCGCTCCTATCTCGAACGGCAGACTGGTGACGGTTCCGTTCCCATGGGCGTTTCGCTGGTGGGCATGGATCCGACCATCCGCAAGTTCGGCAAATATTATCCCGAAGGCGTGAAGGCGATTGCCGATTTTTTCTCGGCGGCCACCTTCGTCAAAGAGCTGGGTTCGTCGGAACGCAAGGCGCGCATCGTCACATCGATTTCGTGTTTCTACGATCTTGAGAATCCGGTCGCCTTCGCCCGGGATGTACAAAGTGTTTTGCATCCGGACGGGGTATGGGTCTTTGAGCAGAGTTATTCGGTACTCATGTTGGCGAAGAACATGTACGACACCGCAGTGCAGGAGCATATCGAATACTATTCGCTGACACAGATCGAGCGCATCTTATCGGAAGCTGGACTCGCCGTGCGTCAGGTCGAGCTCAACGATTGCAACGGCGGCAGCTTCCGGGTAGTCGCGGGGCATGCAGGCAAGCCCTCGTCGCACCCTTCGGTGGCTTTGTTGCAGAACCTGGAACAGATCCTCGGCATCAACGATCTCGCCATTTACCGGAATTTCGAGAGCAGCGCGAAAACGCACAAGCAGGAGTTCCGCAAACTCCTGCAAGATATCAAGGCCCGCGGCCAAAAGGTGCAGGGGCTCGGCGCCTCCACCAAGTTCAACGCCGTTCTGCAATATTGCGAGATCACGCCCGAACTGTTGCCGAAGATCGGTGAAGTCAATCCCGACAAGTTCGGTTGCACCACGCCCGGAAGCCTGATACCCATCGTATCCGAAGCGGAGGTGTTCGCGGAAAACCCGGACTACCTCGTCGTGGGTCCGTACCACTTCAAGGATTTTCTCCTGAAGCTACCGCATGTGCAGAAATATCTCGCGGCGGGGGGCAAGTTGATCTTTCCGCTACCCTCACTCGAAATCGTTTCGAAGTGATCGGTTCCTATTGATTCTGGTCGCGCAGAAACATGAGTCCGCGCCGTGTTTTTGCGGGGCTTCAGCCCTGTAAAAAGCGCGCGTAACCCGCGGCGGCTTCATTCCAGTTGGCCGCCGCGCGATAGCGTTTGATTCCTTCCAGATAAACGGGATAGTTCCCCAGTATGGTACGAATGGCGGCGGCGATGAGCGTGGGATCCGCCGCGGCGACACCTTCGCCGATGCCGAACGCATCCACGGTCTCGGCCAACGGCCCCAGTCGCGGTACCACTACCGGGATGTTGTAAACACCCGCCTCCGACACCACGCCCGACTGGTAAAAGGTGTCGATGTACGGCAACACCAGCACATCGGCGTCGCGATACAGGGCCTCTTTTTCGGCGTCGCCGAACCAATCTTTGAATACGAACTCGATGTTGGGAACGCCGGTGAAGAGCCGGCGCAGTTCTGCGGTGTAGGCCTCACCGCCCGAACCGGTAGAACCTGCCACCACGAAATGGATGTCGGGGCAGGCGCGCGCGATGGCGGGGAAAAGGTGCGCGCCCTTGAAATGGGCCAGTTTTCCGAAAAACAATGCGCGCTTCAACTCGGCGGGGGCCGTGCGCGTGCGCGGGACGTCGCGGGTTTCGATGCCGAGGTAAACGCGGCGGGCGTTGCGGACGCCGTATTTGCGGATGTCGGCCACTTGCGCGTCCGAGTGCAAAATAACGCCCGTCGCAAAGCGGGCGATCAGGACTTCGAGAAACAGATGATACAGGTCACGCGGCTTGCGGAAGACCTGGCTGATGCTGCGTATATGGTGCAGCTCGTGCAGGGTCACAATCACACGGCGGTCGCGGAGGGTCCACAAAAACAGCAGAACGTTCAACCCCAGGAAACGCTTACCGTAAAAGTTGATGATGAACTGCATCGAGACATGACGAATGTTCTCGCGCTTGATGATCGCGGCGGTCTTTTGCAGACCAAAGAACGAGCGGTTGTCGATGGGGTATTGGCTTTCCGAATCGTCCATGCCGAAGGTGACGAGTTCGTGGCCTTGCGCCCGCAGCGCGTCGAACAGATTGCGGTTAAGGTGCGCGATCCCGCATTTTTTTGGAGGAAAACTCGAGAGAACGGCGATCTTCATTTCAGGCTTTTGGAACAAAAAGAAAATCGTTGATATACAACGGGTAATCCGGATCCTGCATACGGTCTTCGAAGGCACTCACCGGTCGTTTGGTTCCGTTCTCGAAGAAAAACGCGTCGTAACCCAAGGCTTCGAGCCGGGTGATGGTTTCCATCGGCGATTTGCCGGTGTGGCGCTTCTCGATTTCGATCACGAGCACGGGTTTATTGGCGCGCAGCGTCTCGAGTCCGCCTTGGATCGCTTTGTCTTCATGGCCTTCTACATCGATTTTGATGAAACCGATGTTGTCGATCCGCTGATCATCGAGTGTCTCAAGCTTGATCTTCTGAATGGCGTAGGCTTCGGGAGACCCCGAGGTTTCGAGGATGCGGCCTTTGCCGTGAATCGGAATACCGGATTCAAGCACGACGGAGAGCTCATGCTCTCCCGGCGTATCGGAGAGCGCGCAGTGATGCAGGGTGCAGTTGGAAGGGAGCACCTTTTTGAGAAAGGATGCCAGATCCGCGTTGGGTTCGAAACTGTGCACCTTCGCAAAACGTCGGGCGATGTAATAGGAAACGATGCCACGATTCGCACCAATATCCAGCGCGGTTTTGGTCGGATCCGCAATACGGAAGGCCTCTTGGAAAATCGCCTGGTCCGGGATCGTCGAAGTGCGCACGAGGATGCGGTATACCAACCAGGCCGGAGCGCGTTTGGAGATCCACTTGGTGAGGCGGATCTTGAACCGGAGGAGTGCGTTATGTGTGGGAGGAGCCATCGGGTTAAAATAAAATCTTCGGCAGCATTTCCCGCAATCCGGCGTCGGGATCGACCGGAGGAATCCAGCCGGTTTCGGCGGTCAGCCGGCGAACGAGCGGAACGAGCCGTTCGGGACCCGAGCCCGGTAAAACACCGAAGCGGATGTCGCCTTGAGTACCGGCCAGCGAGGCGATAGCGGTAGAAAGCTCGCCCAACGTCCTCTCCCTGCCCGAACCGATGTTGACCGGTCCTTGCGCCTCGGAGGCGCACAGGTGGGCGAAAGCTTCTCCGACCGCGAAAGCCGGCAAAAAGTCGCGCGTTTGCGTTTCGGGTCCGCATTCTAATCGCTCCTTGAGCGCATGGGCGCGTGCCAAGGCTGGTACGATGCGCGCCGGGGCTTCGCCGGGGCCGAAGAGATGAAAGACGCGCCCCCAGGCAAAGGAAAGGCCGGTGTTGCGGGCGTAGGCGGAGCCGGTGAGAAAGGTCGAAGCCTTGGCCGCACCATAAAGTGTGGTCGGTCGCAAGGGAGTCCGATCCTCATCGAATCGGTACGCGGCTGCCGACCCGGCTTCGGTCCAGTCGTATTCTGCGCAGGTGCCCGCGCCGACGAAGCGCTTGCCACCTGATTCGGCGAAGGCCCGAAGCAGAGTCACCGAGGCACCGAGCCAATCCAGATTGTAGGGACTCTCCCAGAATTTCCCGTGCTCGGCGTACCATGCGAAATGCAACAGGTGCGTCGGGCGTATGATCGCCAACAAAGCGTCAACCGCATCGGGCGCGAAAAGATCAACGGCATGCCAATGGATTTCTGCGGGCGAATCCTCGGGAACACTGCGCGCGGTAGCGTGTACCTCGAAGCCGAGGTTCCGGAGCGGGGTGAGCGCATGCCGCCCGATGAAACCGGTGGCTCCGGTTACGAGCACGCGGCGCGCCCCGGTTTCGTGCGCGGCGGTGGTCATGATTCGATTTGGAAGGGTGGGAAGGCGAGGTCGCGATCCGAGAGGGTGAGGGCGCCGATTTCGGGCCAGTCGATGCCGAAGGCGGGATCGTCGTAGCGTGCGCCTCGCGCTGATTCGGGGGCGAAGAACTCCGACATCTGGTAGAACACTTCGGAAGCGTCCTCGAGGGTGACGAAACCATGGGCGAAGCCGTGCGGAATGTAAAGCCCGACTCCGTTTTCAGCACTGAGCGTCTCGCCGTGCCATTGCCGGAAGGTGGGCGAATCAAGACGCAGGTCCACGAGCACATCCCAGATCGCGCCGCGTGTGACGCGCACGAGCTTGTCTTCGGCGTGCCAATCGGCCTGCCAATGCAGACCGCGCAGCGTGCCCCGCTTCTCATTGAAGGAAACGCTGCATTGCACGAGCTCCGAGGCGAGTCCGTGCTCCGCGAACTCGCGGGCGCAGAAGGTACGGGCGAAGTGGCCGCGCACGTCCGCCTTGCGGTCGGGTAACACGCGGAAGGCGCCGGAGAGTTTCAGCGGTTCGAAATACATGCGTGATTCCCGAAATCCAGAACCGGTATCAAAGCACCTTGACTTCGGGGATGGGCACAACGAAGCGGCCGCCCCATTCCCGGATGTGGGACATCTGTTCCACCACTTCTTCGCGGATGTTCCAAGGAAGGATGAGCAGATAGTCGGGTTTCTCTTCGCGGATTTTTTCAGGCGCGTATACGGGAATGCGCGTTCCGGGCAGCCAGGTACCCTGCTTGTGCGGGCTGCGGTCCACGGTGAAGTCGAGGAAATCGCCGCGCACGCCGCAGTAGTTCAGCAAGGTGTTGCCCTTGGCGGGCGCACCGTAGCCTGCAACGCTCTTACCCGCGCGCTTGGCCTCGATGAGGAACGACAAGAGATCGCGTTTGAGAGACTTGACCTCTTCTTGGAAGGCGGCATAGCGCTTCAGATCAGTCAGGCCGAATGCTTTTTCGCGCTCGAGCAGTTCGGCCACAGCGGGCGTCTCGGCATGTTGTGCGTCGGTGCGGCAGGCGAACACGCGCAACGAGCCGCCGTGCGTGGGGATCTCCTGCACGTCGAACACGCGCAGGCCGTGGGTGCCGAAAATCTTCTGCACGGTGGTGAGCGAGAGGTAGGAGAAGTGCTCGTGATAGATCGTATCGAACTGGCGCTTTTCCATCAGTTGCAACAGATGCGGAAACTCGAACGTGGACACGCCCTCGGGCTTGAGAAGAATGGAGAATCCCGCGACGAAGTCGTTGATGTCGGGCACGTGCGCGAGCACGTTGTTGGCGGCGGTCAGGTCGGCGGATTCGCCGTTGGCCACAAGTCCGCGGGCGGTTTCGCGCCCGAAGAACAGCACGCGCGAGGGAATGCCGTTCGCCTCGGCGACCTTGGCCACGTTGGCGGCGGGCTCGATGCCCAGTACGGGAATGCCCAGATCCTTGAACCAGCGCAGCAGGTAGCCGTCGTTGCTGGCGATCTCCACCACATGACTCTTCGCATTCAGATCGAAGCGCATGGCCGCCATTTCGGCGTAGGCCTTGGCGTGTTTCAGCCAAGAGTCGGAGTAGGAGGAGAAATACGCGTATTCGCTGAAGATGTGCTGCGGGCTTTCGAAGGACTCGAGCTGCACGAGAAAGCAGCTCCCGCAGACGCGGGCGTGCAGCGGATAGGTGGGCTCCATGCGTTCCAGATCTTCGGCGCGCAGGTAGGAGTTCGACAGCGGAGTGGAGCCTAGATCCGCCAGGGATTGCTTCAGGGGCGTGCCGCAAAAGCGGCAGGCGAGGTCGATAGCGGTCATGGTGCTGCGGTTCCTTGATTTTCTAAAGCGGAAGGTGCTGCCATTTTTGAAACGAGACGCGCATAGTTTCGGATTTGATCGAGCGTAAGTCCTCGGGCCGCGGCGTCGCCGTCTTGCAGCCATCCGGCGTACCAGTCTGCGGTCCAGCGCAGCGTTTCGGCGAACGGGAGTTGCGGTTTCCAGTCGAGCAGCGTTTCGGCGCGCGAGCTGTCGAGCCGGAGCAGGCCTGCCTCGTGCGGCTGCGGCGATTGTTGGTGTTCCCACCGGGATCTCAATACCGCGCAGATGCCGTCGGCGACGTTGCGCACGGGACGGAAGTCGTTTTTGTCGGGTCCGAAATTGAACGCCGTTGCGTACGTCACGGGATCGGCGTGAAGTTTTTCGGCCAGCAACAGATAGCCGGCAAGGGGCTCCAACACGTGCTGCCAGGGGCGCACGGCCTCGGGGTAGCGTAAGGACGTGATCGAGTTCGCGATGTGGGCGCGCACCAGGTCGGGTACGAGGCGGTCTTCTGCGAAGTCGCCCCCGCCGATCACGTTTCCCGCACGCGCGGTGGCGAGACCGACCCCACGCTCGGTCGAGCCGTTGTCCGTGGAGGCGGCAAGGAAGCTGCGCCGCCACGAAGCGCACAGGATCTCGCAGGCGGCCTTGCTCGCCGAGTAAGGGTCGTAGCCTCCGAGCGGGCTGTCTTCACGGAAGGGATGCCCGCTCTCGGGGTTTTCGTACACCTTGTCGGTGGTGATCACCACGATGGTTTTTACGGAGTCGCAGTCTCGACAGGCTTCGAGCACCGCGAGGGTTCCCTGCACATTGACACGCCAGGTTTCGGCGGGGTCGCGGTAAGAGGCGCGCACGAGCGGTTGCGCCGCGAGATGGAAAACGATTTCGGGTTTGGCTTCGGCGAAGGCGGCGCGGAGCGCGGCCCGGTCTCCGACATCTCCGCGCGCGTCGAGCGTGCAGTCTTGCGCGAGCTTACCGAGCGCGAACAAATCGGGTTTGCTGGGGGGTACCGCCAGCGAGTAGCCCGCGGTGAGAGCCTCGACCTCACGCAACCACAGCGTGAGCCAGGAGCCTTTGAAGCCCGTGTGGCCTGTCACGAGAACGCGGCGGTTTTTCCAGAACGCAGGATTCATGGAACCCGTTACCAGGTTTTCCAGGGCGCTTCGCCGCGCGTCCAGAGGTCTTCGAGGTGTTGTTTATCGCGAAGGGTATCCATCGGCTGCCAGAATCCGCTGTGTTTGAAGGCGCGGAGTTGATCGGTGGCGGCGAGGGTTTCGAGCGGGTGTTTTTCGAACACGGTATCGTCGCCGTCGATGGTGTCGATGACGGAGGGCTCGAGCAGAAAGAAGCCGCCGTTGACCCAACCGCCTTCTCCCTGCGGCTTCTCGTGAAAGCGCGTGACCGCATCGCCGTCCATGTCGATGGCGCCGAAACGGCCCGGGGGTTGCACCGAGGTGAGGGTGGCCTTGCGGCCGTGGGCCTTATGGAATTTCAGCAAGGCGTTCAGATCGACGTCGCTGACGCCGTCGCCGTAGGTAAACGCAAAGGTGCCGCCATCCAGGTGATGACGCACGCGGCGCAGACGTCCGCCCGTCATGGTGTTTTCGCCGGTTTCCACCAACGTGACCTTCCAGGGCTCCGCACCGTTTTGGTGAACCTCCATACTGCCTTTGGCGAGGTCGAAGGTGACGTCGCCATGATGCAGGAAGTAATTGGCGAAATACTCCTTGATAACGTATCCCTTGTAGCCGCAGCAAATGATGAATTCGGTGTGGCCGGCGGCGGCGTACAGCTTCATGATGTGCCAGAGGATGGGACGCCCGCCGATTTCGACCATGGGCTTGGGCTTGAGGTGGGTTTCCTCGCTAAGGCGGCTGCCGAATCCGCCCGCCAGCATCACGACTTTCATGGAAGCGTCCTCCGCTAAAATCCGTGCGTGCCCATTGCTGAAATCAGGCCCCGGTCAATGGCTCAATACTTGGCTAAGTAAGGGCCCCAATTATACCTACTTGATCCCTGTTTGAGCCCTTCAGGATTCCCTCAGGATCCCTTCAATATCCCTTTAGGAACCTGTCCAAGCACCCTGTACGGCATCCCAAACCTGTTGTGCGGGAATCTCTCGAAGACAGGGCATGTCGCGGCAGGTCCACGGCATGCCGCAGCAGGTGGCGGTTTTGCTTTCGATCACGATCCCCTTGGGGCCCCACGGGCGCCAGAGTTCGTGCCGGTCGAGGGGATAGCGGCTTCCGAAAACGGCGATCGTCCAGGCGCCCGCGCTGGCGGCCACGTGCATGGGCCCCGTGGAATTGCCCACGAAAACCTGGGTGTGGGCAAGGAAGCTGAACAGACCTTCGAGGTCGAAGGCATCGAGGGCTTTCACAGCACGGCGGCCGGAGAGATCCCAGATGTGGCCGACAAGGTCGCGTTCGGTGGCGCCCGATCCGAGCAGCACGATACGCATGCCGGCTTCGGCAGCGCGCTCCGCCAGCTCGGCGAATTTCTCTGGGGCCCAGCGCACGCGGGGAGAGAAGGATCCCGGATGCAGCACGAGGATTTTTTCCTCGGGGGCGATGCCGTGCTCGGCAAGAAAACGGGCGCGCTGGGCCTTGCCCGACTCCGTTTCAATTCCTGGAAACACAGGGTGCGGGTCGGTGATGCCGAGGGGCTCAAGCAGGCGCAGGTTGTTTTCGACCTGATGACGATCGGCCGTGGCGCGGTCATCGCGTAGGGCGGCGGTGAGCGTGTGGCCGAAGCCCTTCGCACGCCATCCGATGCGGACGGGAATGCCGGCCTCGCGGGCGAGGCGGTATCCCGCGGTCGCGGTGCTGCCGATGATCGCCGCATCGTAACCGTGCGCGCGGAGTTGTTCCGAAAGGCGCGCCCGCTCGGACGCATCATCGATGTCTTTCCAGCCTATTGCGCGTGTCCAGCCTGCGTAGTTGTTCAACAAGCCAGAGTATTTGGCCTGTACGAGATAATCGATTTCGGCATCGGGGAGCGCGCGCCGCAGAGCCCGCAATGCAGGCGTGGAGAGTACGATATCGCCCACGCGGTCTATACGCACGATGAGGATTTTACGGAGTGCGGCCTCGCCGTGAACGGGCGCGCGCGGCGCGCGGGAGAATAGGCTTCCTTGCAGATCGCGCGCCGCATGAAACGCGGCCCGCAGTCGCAACCCGAAACGGAACGCTGTGCCCCAAACCGGTCCCGACCATTTGCGGTTCAGGAAATAGTTGTAGAGGGAGTACATGGGGAAATCAGAGATATGAAATTAGAAATCAGAAATCGGGGAAGATGCGTGCCCAAATCAGAAACAGCGCTCTGACTTGGCGTTCCTTTCATACTGATTCGTTCGCTTCGCGACCTCATTCAAGCGGCACATATTTCCAATTTCATATTTCTAGCCGAGGCCCTGTTCCTTCAAGTCGGCCTTCATCATCATTTCGACGAGGCCTTCGAACTTGACCTTGGGCTTCCACCCGAGCTGGCTCATGGCCTTGGCTGGGTTGCCGAGCAGCAGTTCCACTTCGGCCGGGCGGTAGAATTTCGGGTCTACTTCGACGAGGATCTTCCCGGTTTTGCGGTCGCGGCCTTTTTCGTTTTCACCCGTTCCGTCCCACACGATGTCCCAATCGCAGATCGCAGCCGATTTTTCCACGAACTCGCGGACGGTGTGCATTTCGCCGGTGGCGGCCACGTAATCGTCGGCCTTGGGCTGCTGCAACATCATCCACATCATTTCGGCGTAGTCGCCGGCGTAACCCCAGTCGCGCTTGGCGTCCATGTTGCCGAGGCGCAGCGTCTCACCCTTGCCAGCCTTGATCTTCGCCAGCGTGAGCGTGATCTTGCGGGTCACGAAGTTCTCGCCGCGGCGCGGCGACTCGTGGTTGAACAGAATGCCGTTGCTGGCATGCATGTCGTAGGCTTCGCGATAGTTCTTGGTGATCCAGAAGCCGTACAGCTTGGCGACACCATACGGCGAGCGCGGGTAGAACGGCGTGTTTTCGGTTTGCGGGGTTTCGACCACCTTGCCGTACAGTTCGGAAGTGGAAGCCTGGTAGAAGCGCGTATCGAGCTTGTTGCTGCGGATGCCTTCGAGCAGGCGCAGCACGCCGGTAGCGTCCACATCAGCGGTGGATTCGGGCGAATCGAACGACACGCGCACGTGGCTCTGCGCCGCGAGGTTGTAGACTTCGGTGGGGCGGACGAGGGCCAGAATGCGGTTCAGGCTGCTGGAATCCGACATGTCGCCGTAATGCAGTTCGTAGACCTTGCCGGCCTTACGCGCGGCGGACATCGCGTCCTCGATGCGGGTGCGGTTGAACAGCGAGGTTCGACGCACAATGCCGTGCACCTCGTATCCCTTTTCGATCAGGATTTCGGCGAGGTAAGAACCGTCTTGTCCGGTGATGCCCGTGATCAGCGCAATTTTCTTGGTCATGTCCGTCCTGTCCGTCCTTGGATCGTCTGCATGCGCTTTCGCATAATTTTGCGAAAGCAGGTGAGGGGGATAAATTAGCAACCGGGCGGGGTATTTTCCGGTTTTTTGCCCTGTTCGAGACCCTGCCGGGGCTCAAATTCGGAGAAAAACAGGGGTTCAATCCCGGGGACAAATGGAATGAACAGTGAACAATGAACAATGCTCAAAGACGAATGCCCTGCGTTCATTGATCATTGCCCTAGGGGCGCACTTTCCAGTCGAAGTCGAATCCGGTGAGCAGGTTGGTGGTGCCTGCCTCGAGCGGAATGCGCGGGGCTTCGTAGACCGCCACGTTTTTCAGGCCCTCGGGAAGATCGATGCCCGCTTCGTTGTCGACACGCGGCTGCATTCCAGCGGCGGCCGTATAGCCGTAGGCAAAGTCACCCGCGCTCTCCATGCGGTACTTGAGCGCTTCCCATAATCCCTGCGGGGTGCCGAAGTCGTACCACGGAACCCCGGTAACATCCACGACCCGGATCTTTCCGCCGCCGCGCAAGGTGGCCATCCATCCCGGCTTGATGTCGGATGCGCCGTCTGCGATAAAGGCCAGTGCGTCGCGCCGATAAAACGCGATGCCCGCGAAGGTCAGACGTTTCGCTTCGTGAGAGTCTCCGCCGAAGCCGTCATAGCCGTGCACACCAAGCAAATCCCTTTCGAGTGAAACCGACAGCGTGTTCGCGCCGCGCTCCACCGAGAGCGCAGCCAACGTGGCCATCGCTCCCGAATCCAGGTGGTCGCGATACAGCGCGGCAAGGTCGATGGAGTGAATCAGGTCGGCGTTGTGAACGAGAAAGTGGTCGGTGTCGCGCAGGATGTGCGCAGCGTTTGCGAGGCCGCCTCCCGTGCCCAGAATCTCCGGCTCGAAAATCACGTCGAGACCCAACGGGTTCGCGGTCGCGCGCACGGCATCGGGAAGATGATGGGCGTTCGCGATGCGGCGATCGGGCTTGAGAGCCGCGTCTGTGGCGCGCACGTTGAGCTCCAACGCGCTTTGGCCGAGAAAGGGAATGCAGGGTTTGGGAACGCGGTCGGTATAGGGTCGGAGTCGCGTGCCATAGCCGGCGCAGAGGAAGAAGGCTGTTAAAGACATGAATGAGAAATGAGAAATGAGAAATGAGAAAACCTTAGCAAGGAAGTCTTTAGGAAAACCGGTTCTCGTTTGTGCGTTTTATTTCTCATTGAATTGCTCACAAAGCCCGTTGCTTCGGCTCGTTCCCCGGAAGGATCGCCGGAAAAATGCTGTCCAGTTTGCCTCCGATGAGAATCTCGATCGGCATTTTATCGTGCTCGTATTCATACGGCGGTTCCTTCCAAAGGAAAAATTCGCTATAGTCTTCGCGCAGTTGGTTGAGGATGGCGAGGGTCGACCACCACGGGAGAAAGCTCTTGCGGTCGGTTACGTGGAATTGCGCACCGCCGCACAGCTGCCCCGCGAACTTGTGGAAGGTGGGCTGGAAGTAGGCCTCGCGGAAATACACGCCGGGCAGGCCTTCCTTGTTGAGCTTGGCGCAGAGGTCGCGCGCATCGACCCACGGCGCCCCGAAGAGTTCGAAGGGCTTGGTGGTGCCGCGCGCCTCCGAGACGTTGGTGGCCTCGAAGAGGCACATGCCGGGATAGACCACGGCGGTGTCGACCGTCGGCATGTTCGGCGAAGGCAATACCCAGGGGAGTCCCGTATCTTCGAAGTAGACTTCGGGATCGTGGCTTTCCATCGCCAATACGATCACCTCGCAATCGGGAAACGCTTCCGCCTGAAACTGCAGGGCGAGTTCGCCGATGGTCTTGCCGTGCCGCACGGGAATGGGATGGAGTCCCACGAAGCTGCGGTAGTTCGGGTCGAGGACAGGCCCCTCCACCGCATTGCCGATGGGATTTGGTCGATCCAAAACAACAACCGGAATCCCGGCTCCTCCTTGACGACGGCAGGCCTTCATGCAGAGAAAGAGCGTCCAGATGAAGGTATAATAGCGTGCGCCAACATCCTGCAGATCGACGACGAGTGCATCGAGGCCGGCGAGCATGGTGGGGGTGGGTTCACGGTGCTCGCCGTAGAGGCTGTGCACGGGGATACCCCACTGCGGATGCAAATAGCCCGCCCACTCGATCATGTTGTCTTGCGTCTGCCCGAGATACCCATGCTGGGGTCCGAAAAGGGCGGCGAGACGGAACAGGTCGCCGTCGTGGGATTTCAGCACGTCCGCCGTATGAACGAGCGTGGCCGAAACCGAGGCAGGGTGCAAAACGGCACCGATTTTCGCGCCTTTCAGCACTTTCGGCCAAAGTTTCGAAAGACGATCCAGCGGTAGTATGACGCGATTATCTTTGGCCACGGCTTGCTTCTCCCGGTTTTCCGAAAAAGGTAAATCGGCACGGGGAAGAGGCCACCGGTTCTTCGTACGCGTTGCCCCAAACCATTGACGGGGTCGCCGGGAAGAATCTTCAACAAGTGCCCCCGGCCTCCGCCGGGGAGAAAAGGACAAGACAATGGCATCCCTCAATAAAGTCATGCTGATCGGCAACCTGGGCAAAGACCCTGAAGTGCGCACGATTCCCTCGGGCGTAAAGGTGGCGAACTTTTCAATCGCCACTTCCGAGAGCTATACCGGCAAGGACGGTAATCGCGTCGAGAAGACCGAGTGGCACAATATCGTGATGTGGCGCGGCCTCGCCGAGGTTGCGGAGAAGTATTTGAAGAAGGGCAACGCCGTCTTCATCGAAGGCAAGTTGCAGACCCGCTCCTGGGACGACCAGAACGGAGTCAAGAAATACATGACCGAGATCATGGCCGATAACATGGTCATGCTCGGCGGCCGCAAAGACGGCGGCGGCGGTTTCGGCGGTGGTGATTCCGAAGGCGGCTCGTCCTACGGCGGTGGCCGTTCCGAAGGTGGCGGCGGGTATTCGAAGTCGTCCGGCGGTTCGTCGGGCGGCTCGAGCATGCCTCCCGCGCCGGAAGATGATCTGCCATTTTAGAGTAAACAGTTCACGGTTTACAGTAATCAGTGAACCATCAAAACAGGGACCCCGCCTCGCAAGAGGCGGGGTTTCTTTTTTTAGTCATCCGTCACAAATCCCATCTTCCGTTCGTTCTTCTCCTCTCGCACATCCATGAGCGCCCAGATCGCTTCGAACACTTCTCTGAATTGGTCGTCGTACTTCACCTCCAAATCTTCCAGCTTGCGCGCCAAATCTTGGTGTGTCGCGAGGAATTCCCGCAAGCGTGTGAAGGCCCGGATGATGGCGATGTTCACCTGGATCGCCCGCTCACTTTTCAGCACCGATGACAGCATCGCGACGCCGTGTTCGGTAAAGGCGTAGGGTGGGGAACGTCGTCCTCCCCAGCGGTCATTTTGAGAAACCGTTATGCCCAACATCTTTGAGGTCACAAATTGTGACCTCAAAGATTTGACCCTCTTCCAGCCCCAACTGAAACATGAAATCTGCCGGAAAACGACCAAAATGCGTGGCGCGGTTCGTACGCCCCGCCCCCCCGCCTACGCGGGGGCAGGCTGGACAAAAAGGGCCCGTCTTCCGTACCTACCCCGCTCGCAACCAAACACGACCACCTTGACGGGTGATCTTCAACTTCGCCCCAAACGTCTTTTCGAGCAATGCCGGCGTGAGCACTTTCGCCTTCGGACCCGCCGCGACGACCTTGCCCTCGCGTAGAAGCAACACATGCGTGAACGCGGGCAGAATCTCTTCGGTGTGATGCGTGATGTAAATCACGGCGGGTCTCGAATCGGGATGCAGCAGTTTTGCGAGCCCTTCCAGAAAGGATTCACGCGACACGGGATCGAGGCCGTTGCACGCTTCATCGAGTAGGAGCAGATCGGGCTTCATGGCCAAGGCGCGGGCGATCACGGCGCGGCGGCGTTGCCCTTGACTGAGGCGGCCGAAAGGGCGTTTGGCGAGATGTCCGATGCCGAGCAGTCGCAAAGCGCGCGCGGCTTCGAGGCGCTCGCGTTTACCAGGAGGTTCGAACTGGATGCCGAGCGTTCCCAGCGCACCCGATGCGGCGACGTCTCCCACGGTCTGCCACGCGGGGAATTCGGGTTCGACCTCGTTGCCGACCCACGCGACGTGACGGCGCAGTTCGTCCACGTCATCTTCGCCGAACAAGCGTCCGAACACCGAGAGGTCTCCCTCCTGCGGCCACAGGCGTCCTTGCAGCATTTGCACGAGCGTACTCTTGCCCGAGCCGTTGGGACCCAGCACAGCCCAATGCTCGCCGCGTCGCAGCGACCAGGACAGGTTGTCGAGTGCCAGAATGTCCCCACGCGCCAAGGTTGCGCCGCGGACTTCCAGCAGGCTGTCGGGTCCCGGATACGCTGTTTTTTTGCTCATGGGGCAAATTTACACCGATGGTCTCCCGATCGTGACGAGACTGGTAACACAATTGAAACGGGATTTACCTTGGGGCACCCTCTCGATGGCGGTACCTTTGAAACGTGGTCAATGGGATTTCGGACGCGTGTTTCAACGCTGCGGTACATCCCCTTCCCGAACGGAGTACTTGTGGACGGAACTTCTGTACTGGTCACCGAAGACGATGCCGATATCCTGGAGCTGGTGACATACGCTCTGGAAGCCGAAGGGTTTCGGGTTTACCCGGCCAAGACGGGACAAGAGGCGCTGTCGATCCTCAGCGACGAAAGCGTTGACCTTGCCGTGCTCGACGTGATGCTCCCCGACATGAGCGGCACCGAAATCTGCCGCCGCATGAAACGTGACGAACGCCTCGAGCGCATTCCCGTGATTTTCCTCACCGCGCGCAACGAGGAGGCCGACAAGCTCGTGGGCTTCAAGGTCGGCGCCGATGATTATGTGACCAAACCGTTTTCGCCCAAGGAACTGAGTGCGCGCGTGCAGGCCCTTATCCGCCGGGTGCGCGGCGGCGATGACTACGTGTTCCGTGGATTACGCGTGACCCTCGACAGCCACCGCGTCGAGATCGACGGCACGCGCGTGCATCTTTCGCCACGCGAGTTCTCGCTGCTCAAGGTTTTGCTCGAGGCCAAGCCTAAAACCGTAGATCGCGGCACCCTGCTCGAGCGCGGCTGGGGCATGGATGCGAAGGCGGGCTTGCGCAGCGTCGACGTGGCCGTCACGCGGCTGCGCGAAAAGATCAAGCCCTACGGCTCTTGCGTCCGCACGGTGACCGGCTTTGGCTACCAGTGGGACGTGGACGGGTTTACAGGGGCATGAAGAGAAATCGGAAATATGAAATCAGAAATCAGAAAGCGAAAAAAGCTATCTGGCCTGAGTTGAGAATTGAGTTGCGTTCGAAATTTCTTTCTGGATCCAAATAGACGTCCATTTCCTTCCTCTTTTTCTGATTTCTGATTTCATATTTCTGATTTGAGAAGTATTGCTTTCTAATTTCCGCTCCATGTCCCGTCCCTCCCTCCTCTCGCGCCTGTACCTGCTGCTCGGATTGCTCGGCTTGGGTTTCCTCCTTTTGGCGGGCTATTTGTACCGCGCCACCGAAACCATCTTCACCCGCGAATTGCGAAAAGAGCTCGTCGGAGATCTGGAGTGGATGGCGGATCTTGCGCGCCGCGACCCGGGGTTGCTGCAGGGCGCGCGCGCCGATTCATTGGCCCGTGCCGTTTCGCGTTACAAGGGCTATCGCGTCACGATCATCGCACCCGACGGGCGCGTTCTCGGAGACTCCCACGTGCCGCGCGACAGCCTCGCCACCTTGCAGAATCATGCAACCCGGCCCGAAGTCTTGCAGGCCCGGCGGGACCCCGTAACCGGCATGGGGCAGGCATTTCGATATTCTACGTCCATCCATCAGATCATGATGTACGAGGCCAAATCACTGGGGCCGCAGGCTCCCGTGCTGCGTATTTCCGCCGGCCCCGCGACCCTCGATGATTTTCGGACCGCTGCACGGCGCACGGCCAGCTTGGCCTTGCTGCTGTTTCTTATCGCGGCGGCGGTGATCGCGCTGTGGGTCTCGCGCCGCATCAGCCGTCCGTTGTTGCGGTTGCGCGGCGAGGCCCGCGACGTTTCGAAACCGCTGCATTGGGAAGCGCCTTTTCGCGAGGCCGAAATCCTCAACGATGCCTTCACCGAGTATTCCGATGCCGTGCAAAAGCTCGCAGCCGAAGTCAGGCAGGAACGCGACCGCCTGCTGGCTTTGCTCGACCGCCTTGAGGAAGGCGTGGTGTTGCTTGACCGGTGGGGCAGCATCCGCGCCGTCAACGAATCCGCGCGGCGCTTGCTACCGTTGCGCCCCGATGGGGGGGCCCTTTCCGGAATGTTTTTCCGCGATGCCGTCCGTCATGAAGGCTTGGGACGGTGGGCAACCGAGACCCGACCCGGCGCGCAGCGCGAAGGCGTGTATCAGGTGGAAAAGGGAGACCTGGCGACCGACAGCCCGGTCGACCTACTCTGTCACCTGCGCGTCCTTCAGCCCGCAGGCGCCGAAGAAGAAGTTTTGCTGACCTTGGTCGACGTCACTAGTTTTCGAAATCTGGATCGCGCCAAAACCGATTTCGTTGCGAACGCCTCGCACGAACTTAAGACGCCGCTCTCTTCCATTCTCGGGTATGCCGAAACCTTGCTCGACGGCGCGCAAGACAACCCGGCCGCGCGCGGACCGTTCCTCCAGAAAATTCTCTCCAACGCCAAACGCCTACAAAGCCTCGTGCAGGACCTGTTGAATCTCTCCCAAGCGGAAAGTCAGATCGTTCCGCAACATGCGGAGCCGCTCTTAGTGCACGATTTCATTCAGGCCGCGTGGAATCAGCATCGCACGGCTGCCGAGAATCATGGCATCCGCTTCGAAAACCGCGTGCCCCCCGATCTGGCGTGGAACATGGAGCCTCGCGATCTCGACCTGATCCTGGGGAATTTGATCGGGAATGCCGTGAAGTACAATGCTCCGGCGGGTAAGGTGCGGGTCGACTGGGAAGCCGGGTCCCGCGTGCTCGGCTTGCGTGATACGGGCGCGGGCATTCCCGCCGAGGCCTTGCCGCGCATCTTCGAACGCTTTTACCGCGGCGGCATGGCGCGCGCCAGCAACGAAGGGACCGGCCTGGGCCTCGCCATCGTCAAGCACGCCGCGCAGCGCTACGGTATCAACGTTTCGGCCGAAAGCCGATTGGGGGAAGGCAGTGTTTTTTCCGTCGAAGTCCCCGTCGAAATTTTGGTCGGTAGTCGGTAGGCGGTAGACGGTAGCGAAAAAGGAAAATTCGGACCACGAAAACATCCAAATCCCGGTTCTCCCTACCGTCTACCTACTACCGTCTACCTACTATCTTATCTCCCCATGCATCTTCTCGTCACCGGCGGCTGCGGCTTCATCGGCAGCAATTTCGTACGCATGATTCTGGCCGAGCGGCCTGACTGGCGCGTCACCAACATCGACAAACTCACTTACGCGGGAAATCGCGCGAGTCTGGCTGACGTCGAGTCGAATCTGAACTACCGATTCGTACACGCGGATATCTGCGACAAGACGGCCATGGCCGAGGTCTTTGCGACCAAGCCCGACGCCGTGGCGCACTTTGCCGCCGAATCCCATGTCGACCGCTCCATCACCGGTCCCGAGATCTTCGTCATCACCAATGTGCTTGGCACCCAGAACCTGCTCGAATTCGCTCGTCAATCCGGCGTCGGCCGTTTTCTGCACGTCTCCACCGACGAAGTGTACGGATCCCTCGGCGCGACCGGGCTGTTTACCGAAACCACGCCGTACGCACCGAACTCGCCCTATTCTGCCAGCAAGGCAGGGTCCGACCTCCTCGTTCGCGCCTACCATCACACCTTCGGCATGGATACGGTGATCACGAATTGCTCCAACAATTACGGGCCCTATCAATATCCCGAGAAGTTGATTCCGCTGCTGATCACGAACCTGATGGATGGATTGCAAATTCCGATTTACGGCGACGGGCTCAATGTGCGCGACTGGCTGCATGTGGAAGACCATTGCCGCGGCATTCTGCTGGCGCTTGAGAAGGGGCGCGCGGGAGAGACCTACAACATCGGCGGGCGCAACGAGCGCACGAATATGGAAATTGCGCGCGGCATCCTGAAGCTCATGAGCAAGGATGAGTCGTCGATCCGTTATGTGGAGGATCGTCTCGGTCACGATAAACGGTACGCGATCGACGCTGACAAGATCCGCGCCGAACTCGGCTGGGAGCCGCGCCATACCTTCGACACCGGTCTGCCGGCGACGGTGGCGTGGTACCAGTCCCATGAAGCTTGGTGGCGACCGTTGAAGAAGAAGTGATGAACCTCGTCTTTATGGGAACGCCTGCCTTTGCGGTGCCGGTGTTGGAAGCCCTCGCGGTGCGCCACCAGGTGTCGCTGGTGGTCACGCAACCCGACAAGCCGAAAGGGCGCGGGCAACAGCTTGCCGCCTCACCCGTGAAACTCAAGGCGCAAGATCTTGGGATCCCCGTCGCGCAACCTGAGTCTCTCAAGACTCCCGAATTCCACGATCTCATCGCCACGCAAAAAGCTGATGTTCTCGTCGTAGTGGCCTTCCGCATTTTGCCGGCGACGCTCTTTCCGCTGGCGCGCTTCGGCGCAGTCAACATCCACGGTTCTCTGCTACCCAAGTATCGCGGCGCGGCGCCCATCCAATGGGCGGTGGCGTGCGGCGATGCGGAAACGGGTGTGACGATCTTCAAACTTGATGCGGAAATCGATCACGGCGGCGTGTTGGCACAAGTGAAAACACCCATCGGCCCCGAAGAAACCGCCGGAGAGTTGTTCGAACGCCTCAGTGTCATGGGCCGCGACTTGTTGCTGAAGACCTTGGAAGAGATCGAGGCGGGAACCACGGTGCCGAGCGAGCAGAATCATTCCCAGGCTTCGCCCGCGCCTAAGATCCACAAGGAAGACGGGCGTATCGATTGGACGAAATCGGCGCAGGCGATTCACGACCGCGTGCGCGGATTCAACCCGGCGCCGGGGTGTCATACCGTGGAAGTCGCGTCCGATGGCGCGGTGCGCACCTTGCGCGTGCATCGCTCGCGGGTTGCTTCCGGAACAGGAACTGCGGGTGTGGTGGAAATCGAGGGCGGAGAAGCCTTCGTCGGCACTGGAGTCGGGCGCCTTCAGCTCGTGGAGGTGCAGTGGGAAGGCAAGCCGCGCATCTCGGGGCGCGATCTCGTTAACGGGTTGCGCGGGGCCGCGCTACGGTTGACCTGACCTTTTTGTTTTTGCGCGCTTCCATCGCGGCATCCACCGCTTTTTCGGCCCACTTGCGCAAGGTCGTCGGCCGTGCCAAAACCTTTTCCGGGACGAGATAGTAGGGCATCACGATGCGCTCGCCCGCGCGGCTTTTCACGCGGCTGTAGGGCATGAACGGTTCCGAGTCCGCCTTTTCAAAGTCGGCACGGTTCGATTCGCTCACGCGGAAGTACAGCAATCCCTGCGAGGAGAGCAACGCAAAGAAAATACCTTGGCTGTAGATCCCCATGCCCCCGAACATCGAGCGCGTCTCGATCGGAAAAACCGCAGCCAGACGGCTCACGGATTCCGGAAGGACGCGTGCGGGTTTAGGAGGCATGGCCGGTAATTTAGCTCGCGGCGACTTCCGATTTGAACTCCGCCTTGCGGTGGGCGCCGTCGCAGAAGGGCTTGTTCGCGCTCTGGCCGCAGCGGCAGAGAAAGATCGGCTTGCCTTCGGTGCTGGTGAAAATCTTACCGGCCGCGTCGCAGACCTGGGCACCGGCTTCGACCTGAAGGGGACCGTGGTTGAGAACGGTGATTTTGCTGGACATGAGAACTCCCGGGTTCGTGTGAGTCAATAATCTACGACTATTCCGACAAAAATATCTTCCAACGAATATTTTAAAAACGCAAATTTTAAGGGTATGACCGTATTGCTTTCACAGACTTCGCAGCCTTCACTCGCGACGCTCCGCAAAGAACTGGTCCGCCGCAACGATCCTCCCAAGGCAGCCTTCCTCCAGGGATTTTTCAAAACCGGTCCCGGCCAATACGCCGCGGGCGATCGCTTCCGCGGCATTACGGTGCCCGCACAGCGCGCGCTCGCGAAGTCCTATCGCCATCTTTCCTTCGACGACGCAGCCGCGCTGCTCGAATCGGAGTGGCACGAAGACAGGCTGGTTGCGCTGTTTTTGTTGATCGACCAATATGCGAAGGGCAACCCTGCCGTTCGAGCCGAAATCCATAAGCACTACATGTCGCGTATCGCGATGCGCGTGAACAATTGGGACTTGGTCGATACCAGCGCGGCCTATTTGGTGGGCGGTCATCTCGCCGAATACGGAGGAGACGACACTACGATCCTAGACAAGCTTGCGCGTGACAAAAACCTGTGGCGCCGCCGTGTGGGCATCGTAGCCACGCATCACTTCATCCGCAAGAGTTCTTACGGTGAAACCCTTCGCATCGCCGAAGCGCTGCTGGGTGATCGTGAAGACCTGATCCACAAAGCCACGGGCTGGATGTTGCGTGAGATGGGGAAGAAGGACGTGGCGCCGTTGCGCGCGTTTCTCGAACGTCACGCCGCCACCATGCCACGCACCATGCTGCGTTACGCGATTGAGAAGTTCCCTGAGAAGGCGCGCAAAGCCTATTTGGCGATGGGTAGAGCGATACCCCAGAAATAAACGCCGACAACGAGCGGGTTAATGTAAACTCCTCCCATGTGTTTCTCGGCTACCGCCAGTTTCATCGCCAGTGGCGGCCTTCTTCTCCTCAGTGCGGCAACCTATTCCGTCGCACAGAAAAAAGACAAGATCCTGATCGCCATTCCGATGTTGTTCGGGATTCAACAAGCATTCGAGGGCGTGCAGTGGTTGTATCTCGATCGCGGCTCCACTTCGTCCATCGCCGGTTACGGATTTCTGTTCTTCGCCTTCATCATCTGGCCCGTGTATGTACCAGCCTTTGTCGCGCTGCTCGACACCAAGCGGGAAAAGGCGTCGCGCTGGTTCCTCGCTGTGGGCTGCCTGGTCTCTGCGTACTTCGTCGTCGTGTTGGCGACGCAACCGTTGCGCATTCGCGAACGTTCGAGCTGCGTGAACTACACCTTTCATCTTCCCGGACAGTGGTTCGTCGCCGCGCTCTATCTGGTGGCGATTCTGGGACCCTTTCTATTTTCGAGTCGCCCAGTATTCCGATGGTTCGGCGGGATCATTTTTCTTTTGGCGGCGATCGCGGGCTATGTGTACCACCACAACTTCATTTCGGTCTGGTGCTTTTTCGCCGCGATTGTGAGTGGGATGTTTTTCTTGTTCGTGCAGCGGAAGAGATCGAAACGACAGAGGAGAGTACAGCACAACATCACAGCAACACAGCAATAGAACACAGGCGCAGAAATTCGGAACAGCGGGACAGTCCGAAGACAGCGAATTGATCAGGTGCTTTATTGTTGTGATGTTGTGATGATTTCGTCGTACCTTCGAAGTACTGCCCAGAAACTTTCTGCAACCCGACAAAAACCCGAAAAACCGTGAAATTTCGCAGAAAATCGATCATTTTCCGGATCTTTCCGACCTTCAAAAATTTTCTTGATTCATCCCTTGACGTGGTGAAAACTCGATTCTACCTATACTCCATAGGAAATAGGGGCTAATGCTTTCCAAGAAAACCAAGTACGCTCTCAAGGCGTTGCAGTATCTGGCCCGGGCGAAAGACCGCGGACCGGTGCTCATCGCCGAGATCGCCCGGAACGAGGGGATTCCCCAAAAGTTCCTGGAGGCGATTCTTCTGGAGCTGAAAAAGGAAGGGTTTCTGGAGAGCCGCAAGGGTAAGGGCGGGGGATACTTCCTCGGCCGCCCGGCGGAGGGGATCACTCTCGGGGCCGTGGTGCGCAAGATGGAAGGGCCGCTGGCGCTGCTTCCCTGCGTGAGTCAAACGGCGTACCGGCGGTGCGACGAGTGTGTGGATGAGCAAACCTGCGGGCTGAGGATGATCATGAAAGACGTGCGCGATAGAACGGCGGAGATCCTCGACAGCACCACGCTGGCGGATGTCGAAGCGCGCGTGCATGAAGCCACTCTCCTTGCCCAGGCAAACGTCCTCGATTACGTGATCTGAAACTCCAAACCACCCAACACCCTTTTTTTGAGCTAATACTCCACTATGTTAATAGGATAACTTGGATATGAGCGAGACTCTACAACACGAGAAATGGGAAGATGCGGTCAATGCGGCCATTCGTTCCCTGCGTTTCGGTTCGGTGGTGGTCGTTGTCCACGAGGGCAAGGTCACCCAAATCGAAAAGCGCGAGAAAATTCGACCAGAGCCCACCCACATCGGGAGGCCGGACTAACAGTCCCCACCAAACCACGGGCTGCTCCATCGGAACACCGAAGACCCGCTCATCATGCGCCCCAACAACAACGAACCGGCGCGAAGGAATCCAAGAGGAAGATCATGAACAAGTACAACTCGCAATTCAAGATTTGGTCGGGAACGCTTTCCGCGGTCGTCGCCCTGTCCGGTACTCTGGTGGTCGCACACGCCCAGAGTAACGATTCGCTGACGCAGCGCCTCGACGCGCTCGACCAGCAGATCCGGGTGGTCGCTCGATTGAATGAAATCGCACAGGAAGACGCGAAGGCTGCTGCGGCCAAAGCGGGCAAGGCCTTCGCCGGCGAAGGCGGCTTCTCCCTCAGCAGCGCCGACGGCGCATGCACCCTGAAGTTCCGCGGGTTCGTGCAGTCGCAGGGCCAGTACTTCAAGGGAAATGCCGGTACCGTTTCCCAATCGGCGTCGGTGCCTTCCACCAACCCCGATAACACCCGCAGCATTGAGCCCGTGGGCGCCTATACGATCAAGCGTCTGCAGCCGGACTTCTCCGGCGCGCTCGGCAAGCAGTTCGATTGGCGCGTGCAGGTGAACCTTGCCGCCGGTACGGTCGACCTGCTCGACGTGAACCTCGACTGGAAGATCCGTCCCGAGCTGAACCTGCGGGTGGGTAAGTTCAAGCCGCCCACGGGCCTGGAGCGGCTGTTGGCGACGCCGCGCGCGCCCTTCGTCGAGGGCTCCTTCGTCACTGCGTTGCAGCCCAACCGTGATCTCGGCATCCAGCTGTTCGGCGAGTTGTTCGGAAAAAACGGGGGTCAGGGACTGGTGGAATACCAGGCCGGCTTGTTCGACGGCGCCCGCGACGGCCAGAACAACACCACCGACAACAACAACGATAAAGACCTCTATGTGCGCCTGTTTTCGAATCCGTTCGCCCGCACCGACATCGACCTGCTGCGCGGATTCAGCGTCGGCGTCTCGGGATCGCGCGGCTACCACAACGACTACAACAGCCCTGCGGTACGTGCGGTGGTCGGCAGTTCGAGCAACGCCATCAGCGGCACGATCTCCGTCACGGTGACGCCTTCGGTGACCAACGGCATCGCCAGCTATTCCACCGGCCGTCAGACCTTCTTCTCCTACAACAACACCGACGACACCTCTGAGGGCCTGCTCACGCGCCTTTCACCGCAGGCGTCCTACTACTACGGCCCGCTCGGCTTGATCGCGGAATACACCCAGACCACGCAGACGGTGCGCCTCGCTGCCTTCAGCAACGATTTGACCAACACGGCTTGGGCGTTGACGGGGAGCTACTTCTTGACCGGTGAAAAGAACGCCTACAAGAGCATCAAGGTCAAGACCGCCAACACTTTCCCGACCCTCGAAGGTTTGGGCGCGGTGGAAATCCTCGGCCGCGTGCACAGCATCAAGATCGACGACAAGGCGTTCAAAGCCCTCAGCACGAACCTCGGCCAGCGCTACGCCGATCCGGCCAAGAGCGCGAGTGCGGCCCTCGGTTACGGCTTGGCCCTCGGCTGGTACCTGAACAACAACGTCAAGATTTTCGCCAGCTACGAACGCACCGACTTCACCGGCGGCGCGGGCGTCTCGGCCAAGACCTCCACGACACCGGCCTCCACCGCGGCACCCGTGGTCAAAGACCGCGACGCCGAACAGGTCGTCACCGCCTCCTTCAACGTGGCCTTCTAAGGCCGCGCCGACTCCGGATTTTAATTCAACTCAACGAACACTCAAGGAAAACAAGGATCTATTCACATGAAATTCTCGACCTCTTCTCTTCGTACCGTCGCGCTGGGCCTTCCGCTCGTTATTTCGCTTGCGCTGGCAGGGGCCGCTTCGGCCAAGACCTACAACCTCCTCAACGTGTCGTACGATCCGACCCGCGAGCTTTACAAGGACGTCAATGCGGCCTTCATCAAGCAGTGGGAAGCCAAGCACGCCGGCGACAAGCTGAACATTCAGCAGAGCCACGGCGGCAGCGGCAAGCAGGCGCGCGCGGTCATCGACGGCCTGCAGGCCGACGTGGTCACGCTCGCGCTCCATTACGACGTGGACGTATTGTACAGCGTCGCCCATCTGATCCCGAAGGATTGGGACAAGAAGCTGGCCAACAACAGCGCGCCCTACACCTCCACCATCGTCTTCCTCGTCCGTAAGGGCAACCCGAAGAAGATCAAGGACTGGGGCGACCTCATCAAGCCGGGTGTCTCAATCATCACGCCGAACCCGAAGACTTCGGGCGGCGCACGCTGGAACTACCTCGCGGCCTGGGGCTACGCCCTGCGCCTGCCGGGCGGCAACGAGGCCAAGGCCCGCGACTTCGTGAAGAAGCTTTACAAGAACGTGCCCGTGCTCGACGCCGGCGCCCGCGGTGCCACCACCACCTTCGTGCAGCGCGGTATCGGCGACGTGTTCCTTAGCTGGGAGAACGAGGCCCATCTGGCCATCAACGAACTCGGCCCCGATAAGTTCGAGATCATCTACCCCAGTGTCAGCATTCTCGCCGAACCGTCGGTGGCGGTGGTGGAAAAGAACGCCAAGCGCAAGGGCACGACGGAAATTGCGAAGGAATACCTCAACTTCCTCTACACTGAGCAAGGTCAGGATATCGCCGGCAAGAACTACTACCGTCCCCGTTCGGCGGCGGCGCTGGCCAAGTACAAGGCGAACTTCCCCGACCTAAACCTGTTCACCATCGACGAAGTGTTCGGCGGCTGGGCCAAGGCCCAGAAGACCCATTTCGACGACGGCGGCGAATTCGACAAGATCTACGTACCCTAACTGTTCATGGTAGGAACCCGGCAGGGTTCCTACCTTTTTCTGCCCTGTCCAAATTCGTTTGGACCCGTTCTGTCCGGCCTACGATTGCCCCGCTGACTTGAGTGATTACGTAAGGAAACCGAAATGTCCGCATCGTCACAGAGCTCAATCCGCACCTCGCTCACGAGGCCCTTCAAGGGGCCTTTTAAAAAGCGCAGCGTATTGCCCGGGTTCGGGTTGACGTTCGGCTACACGATATTTTATCTGTCGCTGATTGTTCTCATCCCTCTGGGCGCCCTCTTCCTGAAAGCCTTCACGCTTTCCCTTCCAGATATCTGGGCCACAGTCACCGCACCGCGCGTGCTCGCCTCGTACCGCATCACCTTCGGCGCCGCCTTCATCGCCGCCGTCATCAATCTCTTCGTCGGTCTTCTGATCGCCTGGGTTTTGGCTCGGTACGAATTCAAAGGCAAGAGCATTCTCGACGCATTGGTCGACCTTCCCTTCGCCCTGCCCACTGCCGTGGCCGGCATCGCCCTGACCACGGTGTTTTCCGTGAACGGCTGGCTGGGTGCGCCTCTTGCCGAGTTGGGCATCAAGGTGGCCTACACGCCCATCGGAATCATCGTCGCCATGGTGTTCATCAGCCTGCCGTTTCAGGTGCGTACCGTGCAGCCCGTACTCGAGGATTTGGAGAAGGAGCTCGAAGAAGCGTCCGCCACCCTGGGAGCCAACCGTTGGCAGACCTTCCGCCATGTGATTTTTCCGGTGCTCGCGCCGTCGTTGTTTACCGGCTTCGCGCTTGGCTTCGCCCGCGCGCTCGGAGAGTACGGCTCTATCGTCTTCATCGCCGGCAACATGCCCATGAAGACCGAGATTACGCCACTGCTCATCATCACCAAGCTGGAGCAGTACCAGTACGCTGAAGCCACTGCCATCGCGGCGGTGACGCTTACGATCTCCTTCGCACTGCTTTTCCTCATCAACTACGTGCAGTGGCGCAACCGCCGCCGCTACTCGCTGTAAACCCGGAGCGCCACGCATGTCTCCCTCCGTTTTTTCAACCCCGGACTCCCCCTCTGCTGCCGCCGCACGTGCGCGGGCGGAGGAAGTCGCCAACACGCCTTCCGGCCGGCTACGTCAAGCCGTCGGAGAGCCGACGTGGGTGCGCCGACTGCTCATCGGTCTGGCGCTCTTCTTTATCGCCCTGATTTTGTTGGTTCCGTTGGCCGCCGTCTTTCATCAGGCGTTTGCCAAGGGATTCTCAGGCTATTGGGAAGCAATCTCTTCGCCCGACACCTGGTCTGCCGTCAAGCTGACGCTCATCGCTTGCGGCATCGCGGTGCCCTTCAACGTGGTGTTCGGTGTGGCTGCGGCCTGGTGCATCGCCAAGTTCGATTTCAAAGGCAAGAACTTCCTGATCACCTTGATCGATCTGCCTTTCAGTATTTCGCCCGTCATTTCGGGCCTCGTCTTCGTGCTGCTCTTCGGTGCGCAGGGCTGGTTTGGAGAATTTTTCATCGACCATGGCATCCGCATCCTGTTTGCGGTGCCGGCCATCGTGCTTGCCACTATTTTCGTCACCTTCCCCTTCGTGGCGCGCGAGCTGATTCCGGTCATGCAGGCGCAAGGCACCGAAGAGGAGGAAGCTTCGATCACACTGGGCGCGAACGGATGGCAGACTTTTTGGCGCATCACCTTGCCCAATATCAAATGGGGCTTGCTCTATGGCGTCGTGCTTTGCAACGCGCGCGCCATGGGCGAGTTCGGCGCGGTATCGGTCGTGTCGGGTCACATTCGTGGCGAGACCAACACCCTGCCCTTGCACGTCGAAATCTTGTACAACGAGTACGACTTCACCGGCGCCTTTGCCGTCGCGTCGCTGCTCGCGTTTCTCGCCGTGATCACGTTGATCGTTAAAAAAGTTTTGGAGCGAGGCGTGCGCTCCGAAATCCAGGAAATCCGGGCATCCAAAGAGGGAGCGGTTTAGTCATGAGTATCCATATCGACAATGTTCGCAAGAACTTCGGCACCTTTGAAGCACTGGCTGGTGTGAGCCTGGATATTCCCTCCGGAGAGCTTGTGGCACTGCTTGGCCCCTCGGGCTCTGGCAAGACCACGTTGCTCCGTATTCTCGCTGGCCTCGAAGCGCCGGATTCCGGCCGCATTCTGTTCGAGGGACGCGACGCTACCAACGACCATGTGCGTGAGCGCCAGGTCGGATTCGTCTTCCAGCATTACGCCTTGTTCCGTCACCTCACCATTTTTGAGAACGTGGCCTACGGTCTGCGCGTCAAGCCCAAGGCGAGCCGCCCGGCCGATTCGTACATCAACGATCGCGTCAACGATCTTCTCAAGCTGGTCCAATTGGATTGGTTGGGCGATCGCTATCCGAATCAACTCTCCGGCGGTCAGCGCCAGCGCATCGCGCTGGCGCGCGCACTCGCCGTCGAGCCCAAGCTTCTCTTGCTCGATGAACCTTTCGGCGCACTCGACGCCAAGGTGCGCCTCGAGCTCCGTCATTGGCTGCGCCGGCTGCACGATGATCTGGGCATCACCAGCGTGTTCGTCACGCACGATCAGGAAGAGGCCATGGAGGTCTCCGACCGCGTGGTGATCCTCAATCAGGGTCGCATCGAACAGGTCGGCACGCCCGAAGAAGTGTACGACGCGCCCGCGTCGCCGTTCGTCCACGAGTTCCTCGGCCTCACCAACCTGTTCACCGGAAATCTGCGTCAGGAAGTTTTGGCTGCCGGGCGCAACATTAAGATCACCGAAGAATCCGGGCTCGACGACAAGGGCGGCGCATACGCGTACGTGCGCCCGTATGATTTCGAAGTGAGCCCGCAGGCCGACGGGGAAGATTGGCTGGCAGCGGAGCTTGCCTTGTCGCAGACGGTCGGCAACATTGTGCGTTTGTCGTTCCGCGTTGCAGGCCGCGAAGAGCCGGTGCGTGTGGAGCTGGAGAAGGAGCGCTTCCGCGCCTTACGGGTGGGGGTGGGGGCAAAACTGTTCCTCAAACCGCGGCATGTTCAGGTTTTTTCGAAAGCGCCCGTCGCAGTGGAAACTCCGGCGTGGGAAATTTAGGGACCTGACTTTGCACCGGTTCCCGAACAGGGAACGGGCTGCAGAATCGTTCCCGACCTAAATAATCCCCGCGCCCATCAGGATTCCCACAAGGATCAAAAGGGCCGCCACGATGCGCTGCACCGCCGCATCGGTGACCTTTTGGAGCATACGCGCACCGAAAAACGCACCGGCCCACGCAAAGAGAATGGCCGCGACCACAAGCCCCGCCTTTTCACCCACGCGGGCAAGGTGCCCGGCGTAGACTGGCAGGCGCGTAAGATCGACGAGGCACGCCAACGCCACTCCGGTTCCGATATAGCCCTGTTTCGAAAGTCCCGCGCGCATCAGAAACGCGCTGCGGAGCGCGCCTTGTTGTCCCGATAATCCCCCGAAGAACCCGCTGAGCGCGCCGCCGAGCGGAAGCCACTTCGCCGGAAATGAAAGTTCCGCGAATGCGGGAAGCGATTCAAGCACGGCAAAGGCGAGCAAGAGCGATCCCACGCAAAGGCCGATCGGCGTCACCAGATGTTCGGATCCTCCGATGGTGTAGCGAAACACCGGGGCCAACCCTTCGAGTTGATGAAGCCATTGCGCCCCGAGCCAGGCCGCGGGCACGGCGGTGATGCCGAAGCGGAGCACGGTGGGGAAGTGGGCGTTGCGGCCGACGAGCGCGAGCTTGAATAGATTGTTGGAGAGGTGTACCACGGCCGTCATGGCGATGGCGGTGGGGATGGGGAAGAACAACGCGAAGGCGGGGAGTAGCAGGGTGCCGAGCCCGAAACCCGAGAACAGCGTGAGCCCGGAGGCGAGCAGGGCCACGGCGCAGACGAGGAGATAGTCCATGGGGGAAAGATAAACCGAGCCAATTCCATGGAGACCCATGTTCGATTGCCTCAGTATTTCAAATTCAATTTATTCGGAAGCGATAGGACATTCCTGCCCCAACAATCGGACCCCATGGGTTTTTGTTTTTTGAATCGAGATCGGCGGCGGCTCCGACATCGGCATGGATTCCGAACTGATCCCGGCTACCGAATTCAATCCTTTGGCCAAGTTCGAGTAGAAACACAGGGTCTTTCGCGCCATGCGACCTCCATGCGGCACCCGTCGGAGGGAGATCAGGTTCGAAGGGACGTTCCGGCTCGGTACCCTCTTCGATCATGTAAGTGAGTACCATACCCGTGGCAAAAAAAAGTCCCCAATCCGTGAGCGTTCGATTGTAGCTGGCGCCCACTTTGACATCGGTCAAGTCAGGATTGACCGATCCGATCGCATACAGTGCCCCGATATTCCATTGGTTGCCACCATGGGCATAGAACAGGCCTGTGCCCGAGGTGGCTGGTGAAAATCCAATGTTAACACCCAGTGCGCTTTCATCAGGCCAACTCATGTGTAAGCCTGGTAAGATGGATACGAGCCCGGCGAAGAGAGCCGGGAAAAAGACGGGATCCATAAAGCGGCGGCTGGATTAATTGAGTTTGAAGCGATATGAGAGGCCGGCGCCTAGCCAAAGACCAAAAGTGTTTCCGAAATCAGTGTCGAGAGGAGCGGTCAGGTTTCCATCAATATTGAAACCCCAATATCGATATTGGAAGTTTTTCCCAAGCCCTAGTGTTAAATAGTTGGTTCTCCAACTCGGTTCATTGTGTTGGGTATAGGTTCCATGAGCCTCTGGTGGGGTGGGAGGCGTGTACGTCTCATACGTTTCTGGGTAATAGGTCGCCATCATGCCGAGCGAAGCGTAGAGCCCATTCGCTGTCAAATACCTGTTATAGGTAATGGATGGTTGGGCATAGAAAATGCCTTCTTCGAACGAAAAGATCGTAAGGTTCGTGCCTGCGTTAATTTGGTTCCGATCCCATGAATAGAAACCCCCCAGGAAATTTTTAGTCGTGCTCAGACCCGCATTGATGCCAATATGATGGCCGTGATATTCTTCGGCGAAGGTAGGGGCAAGTATAAAGCTTGCCAGAAAAAAAATCCGCTTCAACATGTCTATTCCTTTTTTAAAATGATGGTCGGACACGCACTTCAAGGTATGGCCTGGAAGTGCGTGCATTTGTGGTTACCAAGTCACGAATTCCGGGTCTACAAACTCAAATTCAGCCTTAACGTTCGGATTGGATATTGATTGTGCGCGGAATTGAAGACCGGCATGGTCAACGGAATGCATTGAAAGAGCAAAGTCTGATCCAAAGAGTTTGGCTGGATGAATTTCCGGCAGCCTATCGCTATGGATGACGATTTTACCAACGGCAAAATCCCGATACGAGACGTAATCGTCATTCTTATACCAGCTCATTTTGGTATCGCCATGGTAGCAGTATCGGAGGCCATCTCTATCCCCGCAATCAAACAGGTAAACTCTTACCCCAATTCGGGTGGCGTCGGTATCGTACCATGCAGTAACGCCAAAACGAGAACGACGTTTCTCAAACTGGGTTTCGCCACCTGAAGATTTATATGCCCAGAGATCGTAATTATCCCAAACTCGTCCGATCATCTTATAAGGATATTGACGATCGACGACTTCTTGGTGATGTCGCATGGAAATCGATTTTTTCTCTAAAGTTTGGTCGTGTGTTTCTGACTCTTGATCAATCCCCTCACTCAACCGGCAGCGGCTTTTCAACATCCCCTCATCAAACACCACCGAGTCGCCCAGCCTCACGGTGCCATATTCATTCCACACTGCTAGGTCAAGTTCGTCGCAGGCATAGTCAACCGGCTTCCACAAGCTGTCGGTGAAGGCGTGATCCTTCAGTTTCTCATCGAGCGCCTTGACCGCAGCCACCAACTCCTCTTGCGTTGCGAAGGCCGTCTGCTTACCCGCGATTCCTGCGAGCGCGCTTGCCTTGGGTAGTCCTCCGGAGGACTCACCCCACGAAAAGCTTTTCTCGTGATAGCGATCTTCATCCAGATCATCGGAAGCGGAAGTGACGCGTGCGTCTTGACTATTGCAGCCGATCAGCCCGGTTAGAGCCGCCGCTATTGGGAAGAGCGAAACATGAAGTCGCATAAGGTCTCCTTGTAAAGATTGGGCGTGGAACATTTTTCCACGCTCACCCTTTTGAGCAATCCTGATGCCGAAGATGTTTTTCGTACACGAACATGATCTTGGCCTTGAATATTGCTCGAATTCGTAACTCGATATGCGAATACTTTTTTTGCCCCATGAAACAAGGTGGAGGCTATTCGTAAATCCGTTTCGCCATCCTGCGCTGAATCCTGCGAAATGTTTCACGGCATTCTCCTTCCGGTTTACGAGTGCGGTTCGCTGAAGCGAAACAACCACGAGACAAATGATGCGACAGGGAAAGAATCGGCGTCAATTGGAAATTGATTTCTGCGCGAAGAAAAAAATCACGGCAGGTGATCATGCGAGAAGATGAGTGAAAACCGGTGAAATAAATGGGCAGAATTATTTCACCAAGAGGAAGAATCTCGTGGGATCTCGTGTGTCTTCAAGGATTACTGGATAGGTTTCGCCTGGATTGGTATAGGCCCATACGTTGCTCAGATGGTTTTGAAGCAACCGGCGGTAGATGTGAATCGAATTTCCGCTGACCCGGATCAAATGCCAACGCTTTGGATACATTGAAACAAGTCGCAAAGTCACTGCGCGCGTGGATGGGTTGACAACGGCTAGTGCGTTACCTTTCGCCAACAGCTGCAGGTCGCTGCCCTTCTCCCGTGCGGGATAGGAGGTATCCGCGGGTGTTATACGTTCACGATGGTCGCGATACCGCCCGCGTACGACATGCAGGACCTTCCCCTCAACCGGGTCAAAGAGGCGGACAGAGGAATCCGGCGATCGAAAGGTCAAGACTTTCGGGTAGGACGCGTACATTCCAACGACCTCCGTCCAGTCCGTTGGTTTGTTGGATCGCTTCAGGTCCCAGGTGACGTCCCGACGGTTTCGAAACGTCTTGCTTGCCGCAAAGGAGTCACTGCTCCACACCATTAGTGTGACCGAATCGAACGGATTTTTATCCGCGAAATACTCCATCGATATCCGGTGGAGCGAATCGTTTACCCAGATAGATCGATCCGCATTCGTTCGCGCCATCGGGTCGACGGTGAGCTTGAATGCTTCCAGATTCGAGAGGCTGCCGCCCAAGGCGGGAAGGGAATCACGCAGGGGAAAAGCCTGAGCCGTCACGAAACCCCCGAAGCGTCCTATGGAGGCGAGCCAGCGCACCCGATAGTCGTAGGTAACCCAGGACAACGCGGCTCCGATACCAACCAGTAAGGCGCAAACGACGATCCCCCACGCCACCCGGCGATGTCGGTCGACACCGGGGGCGCGGCGGAAGAAGCGAGAGGCTACCATCACCAGGTCACGTATTCGGTGGCGGGCATGCCGGTCACGACGGTTGCGGAGGTCAATCCCGAAGACGAAACGGCCCGGAAGGCGATGCCCGCATGGTCGGCCGAGTGCATCGAATAGACCGCATCCGACACGCGCAGTTTCGTTGGATTCAATGTGACCGTGGACGGCGGAGTGTAGTTGATTTGCAGACTTGCGGAGAAATCGCGTTTGCTGACGTAGTCGTCATCCTTGTACCAGTCGCTGTGTGAGCCCGTTCCGTAGCAAGTGCGTTGGGCGCCTGCGACTCCGCAATTGAGCAGGTAGATGCGGATCCCGATGCGGGTGGCGTCGGTGTCCCACCAGGCGGTGACGAACGCCTTCTCTCTGTGTTTCTTGAACTGGGTCTCCCCTCCGGTTGACTTGTAGACCACCAAGTCGAAGTTGTCCCAGGAGCGACCGATCATTTTGTACGGATAGACCCGGTGTTCCGATTCGGTGGCGGGATAAGTCACCGCAGTTTTGCCGAGTTTTCCGCCGGATTCGCCAGTGAAACCGGCAGTTGCCGTATCGGGCCCGCCGATGTCGGTGCAGCGTGATCGGAGGATGGATTCGTTGAATACCACGGAGTCTCCGAGGCGGATGGTACCGTACCGGTTCCACAGCGCAAGATCGAGTTCGTCGCAGGCAAAGTCCACCGGCTTCCAGAGGCTGTCCGAAAAGCCCCGCGTTTGCAGCGCCGCATCCAGATCGCGGATCGCGTCGCCGAAGGATTCGCGCGATTCGAAGCGCGTCTGCAGCGCCGCGGTTTTCGCCAAAGCGGAGTTGGAGGAGGCCGAAGCGGGCGCGTCCCATGAAAAGCTTTTTTCATGAAAGCGGTCGACATCCGGTCCGGCCGCTATGGGCGCGGCGCTGGAGCCGGAGGATGGGTCGGAGGGGTCTGAAAAATCGCAGGCGATCAAGGAAGCCAAAGGAAGCGCTACTGCGGCGGAAAGAAAAAAATTTGGGATGAAACGTGACATGGAGAATCCTTTCGAGAGCGTGTGGGTCTTTTGATTCGGGGATGAATGCGGAGTGCCTTCGCGCGGAGTGGGTCCGCGTATCGCCGCCTAATGCAAGCGGAGTGCCAAAGTTCAAGAGTGACCGCAAGCGCCGGTTTTGATGCGGAAACAAAGGGTTCCGCTCTTCCGTATTCGGGGCGTCATGAAACTCCGTGCAGAGGCCGTGCACGCATCCACGCTAGGATTTCCATGCGGCATCGCGCCGCGAAGCCTAAAGGATCAGGCAACAAAAAAGGGGTGCCCGCGTAGCGGACACCCCTTCGACTTCATCCGGGCCGCCGCAGAATGACCTGCGAAGCGGCTCGATCTCTCACGTTGTTTAAAGAATCGACTCGCCTTCGATGGCGTGTTCCTGACGCGACTTGCAGTTGATGCACATCTTCGCCGTCGGCACCGCCTCAAGACGCGCCTTAGGAATCAAGGTTCCGCACTTCTTGCAAATGCCGAACGTGCCCGCGCGCACGCGGTCGAGCGCTTCTTCGATGTAATACAGGAAGCGACCTTCGCGGCTGGCGAGATGGAAAGCCTGTTCGCGGTCCTGCGTTTCGGTGGCGTGATCGGCGAGATGGTAGGCATGACTCGAAAGATCGCCGGCGCCTTCCTTGGAGTTCAGACGCATCGAATTGTCTTCGATATATTCGAGCTCCTGCATCAAGGTCTCTTTTTTCTCGTTCAAGAGCGCCTCGAAAAACTTCAGCTCTTCTTTGTTCAAACGCTTGCGGGTCGAAGTCTCGACGGCCACCCCGGGGGCGATTTTGGCCTGTGCGGGCTTGGCGGCCTTGACCGCAGCCTGCGCGGGCATCGAAGACGACGACACCTTCTGGCCCGAGAGCTTGGCCGGCAACACCGTAGTCACCACGGCCTTATTGGAGGGCGCGGAAACTTTTTTGGGGGTCGAGGCCTTCGCCGGCGCAGCCTTTTTCGGGATCGCCTTGGTCGCAACCTTGGTCGCAACCTTGGCTGCCTTCTTCGGGGTCGGCTTCTTTGCGGGTGCGGCTTTCCCCGCCTTCGCGGGGACTAAAGTCTTCACGACCTTCTTGGGCGTGGCCTTCACAACCTTCTTGGGCGCAACCTTCTTCGGCGCGGCTTTTTGGGCGGCGACTTTTTTCTTCGGCGCGGCCTTGGTCTTCTTTTTCATGAGCTTCCTTTCACGATCCGTTCGTCTTCGTGAGTCGTTCCCGAAGTCGACACTTTCTGTTTCCCGTTCCTTCGCCGCCGGTTTTTATCCAACCTTGCGGACGAAGATCCGGGCCGTTTCGCCATCCACTTCCAGCGTGTCCGAAGCCCCGTTTTCGGGACCCTCCACCAGAATCGACGCAGCTAAAACCTCGGCGCTAATATAGCCACGGTGAGCCTCCACCGCGCCGCGCAACCCCTCCGAAACACCGGTCAGCGACACGTCCACGCGGTCGGTGACCGTGAGGTCGGACTCCTTGCGGAGGCCCTGGATGCGGCTTACGACCTCGCGGGCCAGCATTTCGAGGCGCAGGGCCTCGTCGATGGCGACATCGAGGGCCACCGTCAGATTGGGCGTGGCGGTCACGGCCAGATCGGGCGAAACTTCCCGGATGATCAGCAGGTCCTCGGCGGTCAAGGTCGCCTCTTCGAGGGCCAGCGGCGTCCCCTCGAGGATCCCTTTGATCTCTTCGTGCGAGAGGCTGGCGCATTTGGCTGCCACTGCCTTCATGTTCTTGCCCAAACGCGCGCCCAGTGCCTTGAAATTGGGTTTGGCCTGATACTGCACGAAGGACGATTCGTCGAGCGCGATGTCGACGTCCTTCACATTGAGTTCGTCGCGGATCAGATCTTCGAGCGAGCGCAGTCCGGCGGCGGCGGCTTCAGAGCGCGCCACCACGCGCAACCGGCGCAGCGGCTGGCGGTTCTTGATGTTGCGTTCGGCGCGCAAACCGCGTCCGAGCACCACGGCTTCGCGAGCCAATGCCATCTTCGCGTTCAGCGCTTCGTCGAACAGGGAGGCGTCGAAAACGGGATAGTCGGTATGATGCACCGAGACCAACGCCTGCGGGTCGTTTTCACGCACCAGCACCTGATAAATCTCCTCGGCCAAAAACGGCAGGAAGGGCGCGAGCGCCTTGGAGAACTCCACCAGCACGCGATAAAGCGTCGCATAGGCGTCGTTCTTGTCGCCGTCGTTTTCCGACTTCCAGAAACGGCGGCGCGAGCGGCGGATGTACCAGTTGGTGAGGTCGTCGACGAATTCCACCAGCGCCGGCACCACGTTGTACAGGCGGTAAGCTTCCATCTCCACCTTCACGCGGGCCAGCAAGGCCTGCAGGTCGGAAAGGATCCAGCGATCGAGTTCATTACCCGAGACCCGATTCTGTCCGGGTTTCCAGGTAAGCTGCCCTTTGGAGGCGTCGGCGTTCGCGTAGGTCGTGAACAGCGACACTGCGTTCCACAGCGGCAGCAGCACCGCGCGGGTGATGTTCTTGACGCCGACTTCGGAGAATTTCAACTCCTCGCCTTTCACGGCGGCGGAGTCGATCATGAACAAACGGATGGCGTCCGCACCGGTGCGGTCGATCAGTTCGTTCGGGTCGGGATAGTTCCGCAGACGCTTGCTCATCTTCTGACCGTCTTCGGCGAGAATGATGCCGTTCACGATCACGTTCTTCATCGCGGGCTTTTGGAACAGCGCTGCCGAGAGGACGGTGAGCGTGTAGAACCAGCCGCGAGTCTGGTCGAGGCCCTCGGCGATGAAGTCGGCGGGGAAGTGTTCTTCCAACGCTTCGCGATTCTCGAACGGATAGTGCCCTTGCGCGTAGGGCATGGAGCCCGACTCGAACCAGCAGTCGAGCACTTCGGGCGTGCGCGTGTAGGCCTTACCGTTCGGGTCGAAGGTTTTCTTGTCCGAAGTTTTGATGGTCAGCACATCCACCACGTGCATGTGGAGGTCGTCCACCTTTTGCCCGGTCAGCGCTTCGAGTTCCGCGCGCGCGCCGACGCACAGCATGTCGCCGTCTTCGGCGATCCACACCGGGATGCAGGTGCCCCAGAAGCGGTTGCGCGACAGGTTCCAGTCGCGCGCGCCGTCGAGCCACTTGCCGAACCGTCCGTCGCGGATGTGTTCGGGCACCCAGCGGATCTGCTGGTTGGAGTCGATCATCCATTGCTTCAGGGTTTTAGTGACCCTGTCCGCATTGGTGATTTCCTTGTCGAGCGCGAGGAACCAATTCTTTTGCGCACGGTAGAGCAGCGGCACGTCGGTGCGCCAGCAATGCGGATAGCTGTGTTCGAAGGTCTCGTGCCGGAAGATGCGTCCGTCGCTTTTGAGCTTTTGCAGAATGGCCTTGTCGGCGTCTTTTGCGCCGATGCCCTGCCAGTCTGGCACCAAATGCGTGAACTTGCCCTCGGCATCGAGCGGGTCCCACAGGCCGAGGCCTTCGGCCTTGCCGAGCTGGAAGTCCTCCTCGCCGAAGGAGGGCGCGATGTGCACCGCACCAGTACCATCGGAATCGCTGACGAAATCGGCGGCGAAGATCGCATACTGTTTCTCGCTCATGAGCGGAGCGAATTGGAACAGCGGCTTGTATCTCCGGCCCACCAGGGCCTTGCCCAACACGCGGTCGATCACTTCATCGTTCTCGCCGAAATATTGCAGACGGCGCGATTCAGCCACCCAGTATTTATGGCCTTCGTGCGCCACCAGCGCATACTCCAAATCTTCCTTTACCGCGATGGCAAGGTTGCTGGGCAAGGTCCACGGCGTGGTCGTCCAAACCAGCAGCGTCTCGTCACGGTCGGAATTTTTCGCGTCGCACTCGAGCGGAAAGGCGATCACCACAGAAGGGTCCTGCCGCATCTTGTAACCCTGATTCACCTCGAAGTTCGAGAGCGAGGTCGCCAGCGCGGGGCTGTACGGCTGGATGCGATAACCCTGATAGATCAGGCCCTTCTCGAAGCACTGCTGGAACACCCACCACACCGATTCCATGAAGGCGAGGTCCATGGTCTTGTACTCGTTGTCGAAATCGACCCAGCGGCCCATGCGCGAAACGGTGCGCCGCCATTCCTTCGTGTAACGCAGCACGCCCGCGCGGCAGGCTTCGTTGAAGGCACCCACACCATGGTCGCGGATGTCCTTTACCGTGTGCAGTTTGAGTTCGTCCTGGATCAGGTTCTCGATAGGGAGGCCATGGCAGTCCCAACCGAAGCGGCGCTCCACGCGGTACCCCTTCATGGTCCAGTAACGCGGAACAATGTCCTTGATCGTTCCTGCAAGCAGGTGACCGTAATGCGGCAGACCGGTGGCGAAGGGAGGGCCGTCGAAGAAGGCGAAGCTTTGGGTCGCGGGGCGGCGGCGCACGCTCTCCCGGAAGGCATCATCCTTTTCCCACAGCGCAAGGATGCGCTCTTCAAGGTTGGGGAAGGAGACGTCGGAGTTGAGAGAACGAAACATGCGGTTTTCCCGTAAAAGGCGATTTGAAGTGCAGAAATTTAGCCATTCCCCCGTGAATCCGGGCTCGGAATACCCTCACGGCAGCCCGAGAACGGGGCTGTCCGGGAGTAAGGGAGGGGAGGGGACCCGTTGTGGCTTCAAAAAAAGCGGAAGACGAGAACAGCCGTGCGCGCTTTGCCATGGCAGCTGTCCATTTTTTGCGCAAGTGGGCTGATGTAGTGTGATTTTTTGATGGAGAGGGCGGTACGCTTCGACGGCACGCTTTTTCCTAGAGGCGGTTGCGGGTGGCGCTCCGCATGGGAGCACGCGACAAGGTTTTGCCGATTTCGGTTCTCGATTATCGGGTTCCGGATTTGGAATCATCCATGGAGTCGCGCGGTAACAAGCGCACACCCCGAGGTACCCATGCTCATCGCTTCGGTCGACGCCAATAGCCGGATTCTGCAACTCCCCGCCGCGGGCGCCTTGCGTGCCTCGGTGCCTTCTTCCGAAGCTTCGGGTGGGGCTCCTGAATCCACAGAGCCTGTTCTTCCGACCTTGCATGCACCAGGGTCGCCGATGGAAGCGGTATTGCATACCGCCTGGGCGTTGGCCCGCCGCGAATCACCCGTACTGCTGCACGGGGAAAGCGGAACCGGGAAGGAAGTGATCGCCCATTGGTTGCATGCCCACTCGCCTCGCCGCGGAGGGAGCTTCGTCGCAGTCAACTGCGCCGCGATTTCCGCCTCCCTGATCGAAAGCGAGTTGTTCGGGCACTGCCGGGGCGCCTTTACACACGCGGTGGTCGATCGCCCCGGCAACGTGCGTCAGGCACATGGGGGTACCTTGTTTCTCGACGAGATCGGCGACATGCCGCTCGAACTGCAGGCGCGGTTCCTGCGCGTACTGCAAGAGAAACAAGTGCGTCCCGTTGGGGGCGATACGGACATTCCCGTCGACTTCCGGTTGATCTGCGCCACCCATCGCGACCTGGCGATCGAGGTGCGCGCAGGCAGGTTCCGTGAGGATCTGTACTACCGCCTGCGCGTGCTTGAACTCCGGCTACCCCCGCTTCGGGATCGCCCCATGGACATCCCTTTTTTGATGCGGCGGTTTCTCACCGAAATGGTCGGACGCGAGGCCGCAGTGGAAGCGGGGAATGCCATACCGCTCGCGGCCCTGCAGTACCATTATCCGGGGAACGTCCGCGAGCTACGCAACATCGCGGAGCGCTACGCGGCGTTGCGCGAAATCGGCGGCGGATGGGATCGGGCCTTGGAAGGATGTCTGCAACCTCCCGATCGGGTCATGGAGCAAACACCCGACTATTCCCGCGCGGTGCGCACCTCACGCTTGACGGGAAACGACGTGCTTTCGGCGCTAGAGGCGTGCGGGTATCACCGCGGGCGCGCAGCCGCAAAGTTGGGTGTCACACGGAGAACGCTGCAGTATCACCTTGCACGTATGCGGCGTGAGGCGGAGGCGCGAGAGGGGCGTGAGGGACGCGAGGGACGCGAGGGACGAGAAGGGAATTAGCGCGCTATCGGTTCTTGTAATACTCGCTGATCGGCAGGTCGCCGCCGTGCAGCTTCTTCTTCATCTCGCTCACTTGATCGAGCTGCTTGCGTTCGGCGCGTGTGAGCGATTCGATACCCTGCGTTCCGATCTTGCGGAGGATGGGATCGATCTCGTCCATGGCCTCGCGCAGCTTTTGCCCGTCGCGCATGGCCTTTTCCCAACGATTGCGGTTGCGGCGCTGCTTCCACTGCGCCAGGAACCCGCCGCGTGAGGGTGCCCAGAACCATTGCAGGTAGGCCCAACCGAAGGCTGCACCGCCGAGGTGGGCGATGTGGGCGATGTTGTCGGCGGCGCCGATCAGCAACAGCTCGATGGCACCGATGATGATGACCGCATAGCGCACCGGAACGGGAAAGATGAAGAACATCAGCATCTGCTGATCGGGGAAAAACCGCGCGAAGGCCACCATCAAGGCGAAGATCGCTCCCGATGCGCCGACGATTGATACCGGGTTACCGGTGAACCCGTAAAACACGAGGGAGCATGCGCCCGCGAAGAGACCCGAAAGCAGATAGAGTCTCAGAAACCCGGCCTCGCCCATTTCCCGGGCAACGGGAACGCCGAACATCCACAACATGAGCATGTTGAAGAGGGTGTGCGTGAAGCTGAACGTGCTGTGCACGAACATGTAGGTGAAGACGCGCCAAACTTGATGATCGGAGAGTACGGCTCTTTGATTGAGTTCGAGCCAGGGAGTGAGCAGGGTCCCGTGGGTGAGGAAATCCACGAGGTAGATTCCCACATTGATCATCAAAAGTGCACGGACGGATGCGGGCATGGAGCTGGAGCCAAAGCGGGAATTCACGGTGTCCTTTTTCCCCCGGAGAGTTTGCGGCGCAAAACGGTTTCGATTTCGGGCGGGACGAACTCGGAGATGTCGGCTCCGAGCGCGGCGAGTTCGCGTACCAGACTGGACGCAAGATAGGTGTATTGCTCGGAAGGCATGAGATACATGGTCTCGCAGCCGGGATCGAGCTTTTTGTTCATCAGTGCCATTTGAAATTCATGCTCGAAGTCGCTGACGGCGCGCAAGCCGCGCAGCAGAACCTGGGCTTTGCGTTCCCGGAGACATTCGACCATGAGCCCGGCGTGGGAAAGCACGGTTACGTTGGGCAGGTCGCGGGTACAGGCCCGGATCATGTCGACCCGCTCGTCGATGGAAAACAGGTTCGCCTTGCGGGCGTTGACCGCAACCACGACGTCCACCGATTCGAACAATTGCGCCCCTCGACGGATGATGTCGAGGTGCCCATTGGTGATGGGGTCGAAAGTGCCGGGGTACAGGGCTCGAGCCAAGGGAATCTCCGAAAACGGGCGGTCTGCCAGGAAGAAACAGGGAGCATTAAGCTAGCAACGCGGAATACCCCCTTGCGCGGCGGCGCCCCTTCGGGGCTCAAGTCCGCCCTATACCCTGAAGATCGCTAGAGTAGACTCACCGTATTCGAGGAGGCGATCCGCCTGCGGCGCGAAATCCGGGGGGGTACGCGAGGGGAATTGGACGATTCCGATGCCATTGGACGCGACCAGAGGGCGCATGGCATCCCAAAGCCCCGTAAAATCCTGATCGAAAGGCGGATCGGCGAAGACCACCGCGAAGCGCGTACCCGCCGCAGCTGCAGCTTTGCAATAGGCGCGGGCTTCGCGCTTCGTCCACTCCAAGGCATCCGGGTCTGCTCCCCGCGAGAGCAGCAGGCGGCAGTTCGCTTCGAGTACGCGCAAGGCGGCGGGGTGGTTTTCGACCAGCACGGCGCGGCGGGCGCCGCGACTCAAAGCCTCGAGACCCACGGCGCCGGAGCCGGCAAAGAGGTCGAGAAAGTCACCGTCCTCGAAAGCCCCACGCAGCACGTTGAAGAGGGCTTGGCGCACCTTGCCGGAGGTCGGGCGCGTGAGGTTCATTCCGGTCGGCGTTTTAAGCGCCATGCCGTTGAAGGCTCCACCCGTGAGCGAAAGAGACATAGGGGAAAATTACGAAACAATGCGGAGGCCTACTCCGTCATGAATTATCGCGTAGGCGGCGCGGGATTGTACTGCTGCGGGCGCGACGGCGGAATGCCGCGGCGATACTTCGGCGGCGTGAAGCTGTTGATCCACTGAATGGAAAAGAGATGGGAGCTGTAGTTTTCCTGATAGCTCTCTTCCGTGGCGGAGACCTTGCGGGGATTGATCGACTGCACGTAGCCGTAGTTGATCGCGAATCCAGAGCGCCAGTTTTCGCGGAGCGCCCACTCCTGCCCGATGCGCAAATTGAGGGCCGGGCCGATGTCGGTGCGCACGCTTTGGTCTTTGCCTTGGATGCCCAGCAGTCCGAATCCGATCGTGGTGCTGATGGAGGTGCGGTATGGGTAAACCAGGTAGGTCATGCCCACGCCCGCAACGAGATCGAGCATGTAGTAGGGCTGGAAAAAGGTTCCGGTATTGGCCGTGTCGTTTTTGGCGAAGCGCAGCTGGGGATAGGGCGAAGAACGCGTGAGCAAGTCGAACGTCAGATAGAGTTGATCGTGCAGTTCGTCGTCACCGTACCAGTAGTCATTGAGGTAGGGGTCGTTTTCCACCAGCCATCCCATTCGCAAATCGAAACTCGCGCCCATGCCGCGGAAATTGACGTTGGGAAAGGGCGGGCGGGCGGGGAAATTTTTGACGTCTCCGCCTGAGAAGCGTGTGTCGATGCGGGTGGGAGAAGGGCCGAGTCCGATGCTGAAAAGAAATCCGTCATCCAGTCGTGCTTGTTCTTCGACCCAATGGTTGTAGCGGCCTTGCCACGCGGCATAGCTTTTCTTCCACTCGTTGTGCTGGCGTTCCCACTCGAGGTAGGATTCGTTTTGTGCGGCCGATCCGGAAACAGGGGCCGGAGTGGTTGGGGATGCTGCGGGTGTGCCGGTGGAAGTCGTGGTGGCGGGGATGGCGGCGGCGGGTGCAGTTGCCGAAGATGTTGCAGTGGAGACGGGTTTCGGAACCGGCGGAACCTGTTTTTGAGCCTGTGACTGTCCTTGGGCCGCAGAGGCATGCGCGACAAGGGCGCACAAAACGAGGGCCGGAAAGAAAGGTTTCATACTTGGTTCGAAGAGGTTCTAGGCATCGCAAACTTCCGAAGAATTCCGTGAAGTCGCAACGCCGGAAAATATAAACCCGGCCTCTTTGGGCCTTTAAAAATCACCGTGTGAATGCCAATATGTCTAAAAAAACCAATCGCCGTGCGTCGCGTTGCGAGAGCACCAGACGCTGGATTCCAAAGGAGGAGGCGCGTTCACGCTCGGCGGCGAGCCATTGGGAGACCGCCGAAAATCCTGCGGAATCACATGTTCCTGACAGGCGGAAGGGATGCAGGCGCAGCACCCCGGTTCGGCTCACCGCTCCCGCTTGGGGCGGGGTGAGCGTGATGCCCACGGAGGATGCCGACCGGATCATTTCCTCCAGTTCGGTATCGAGCATCTCCGCGGAGAGTACCCGGTTTTTGGGGGGTGTGGAGTCGGATGGTGCGAGGTTCACGGTTCCCTCAAAAAGGAACGGGATTCCGGAAGCTTTTCGCACGCCTGCAGGCAGTGCTTCTTGTGGGCCCGATTCCTCCGTCGCGTCCCCTACGCTTTGGCGCAAATCCATGCCGGGGAATAAAATCAAGGACTCCTGCAGGGCGCTCAGGGCTTCAGCAGAAACGGCGGTTCCGCGCAGCACGAACGACCCCGGCGCGGTGAAGGACGTAAGCGTGAAGGTATGTGTCGGATTCGTTCGTGCGGCGGGGAGCACGGTTTCCAGTTGGTCGAGCCAGGCACCGACCTGTTCTTGTTCGACGGCCACGCGGCGCGAGGCCTCGGATTGCAAAGCCTCCACACGGCGCACGGAGTCCTGCCGCGCGACTTCGAGGGCCTCTGCGACCTTGGCGCGCTCGGCGGGGAAGATCGGGTAAAGCGGTGACAGCGGAGTACCCGGAAAATGCAGCCACTTGGGTTGCGCGACAAAGGTGAGCAAAGCGCCGGCCAATAGCAGGCCGAGCAGCGCCGTGAGCATGCGACGCAGTAGTCCCGAATAGGGCGGTGGCGGCAGGGTGCCTTGGGAATTGCCCGAAAGCTCCCGCAACAGGTTGAGGCGCAGCATCAGAACTCCTCCGCCATGCGCAGCGCGATGCCGGTGGTCGCGGCGAAGAGGGCGCCGGGATAGGCTCCCGGAGAATCCGCCGGATCGGGCCCGGGCATGTTGCGGTACGGATTGAGCAGGCTGAAGCCGGCCGGAAGCCGGGTGCGCAACAGTTCCTTGAAGTCGGCGTCCACGGCGAGGTCGCCGCAGAGGAAGACGCGGTCGGGCGCGTTCCAACCTTGCGTCGCGTCGGCGAGGCTTTCCGAGATGCCCCGCGCGCAGCGCAGCAGGCCTTCGGCGCGCTCCTGGGCTTCGGCGTCCGAGCGCAGGGCATTGCCGGCGTCGCGGCGCACCACTGCGCCTTGGAAGGTGCCTTGATGCGTTCGCACCACTGTCGTGGCTTCCGTGTTCGCGTTCAGAATGATCACGCGCTCACCCAAAAACTCGGGATGTGCGAAGGTGAAGGTGTTCACCACGGCGGCGGCATCGATGTCTAGCGCGGTGAGCGCGAGACCCGTCGCATGCTCGAGGGTCTCGCGGAGGGTGATGGTTTCCGCGCGGCGGAAGGCAGCGGCGAGGTAGCGACGGGCTTCCGGTTCCATGGACTCAAATTCGGGTGCCGCAGCTTCCGCCTGAAAGTCGCAGGCATATTCTTCCAGCGGACGGGCGAGGTACTTCGACAACTCCCAGGCGACATGGTCATGGGCGTTGACATCGGGGGGGACATCCACCACGCGGAGGAAGGCATGACCGAGGGGCACACAGGCGATCAGGCGCACTACGTTGCCCAAAGCCGTCGTGTCCAAGGCAGAACGCACCTGTGCGACGAGGTGTTCGCGGTCGCGCCAACGTCCAGGTTCAAGCGGGAATACCCCTGCGGAGAGCACGCGCCGCTCGTTTCGGGGCATTTCCACGAATTTCAGGCAAGACGGCCTGATCTCGATAGCGGCCACTGTCGACGGTTTTTTCCCCATTCAGGGAATTTTACTAATCCCTGAGGGGTACGGAAGGTGGAAAGAAAAGGACCGGGTGGATTTGAAGTTAGGGCGGAATCTCCCGGGGCACGGTCTGGGGTTCGGTTTTCTCCGCAGGCGCTGCCGGAGCTTGTTCGGCAAGCGCGAAGGGGCGCAAACTTTCCAGTTTTTTCGGTCCGATTCCCTTGACCTGAAGGAGATCGTCCACCGACCGAAACTTCCCGTGCGCGGCGCGGTAGGCGAGGATGGCCTTGGCCGTGGAGGGGCCGACGCCTGGCAACCCGAGCAGAGCTTTTTCTCCCGCAGTATTGAGGTCTACAGGGCGTGCGGGGGCTTTTTTGCGGGAATCTCCCGCAGCCCCTGTGCCGCGCGCCTTGCTTCTTCCCGCACCGAATCCTCCGAAGCCTGCGGACAGGATATCGGGTCCGGATTCAGATCCAGATTCAGGTCCGGATGCCAATGCGGACGGGGCGCGCGTGTCGGAGAAACCCGCCACAGCTTCGTCTGCGCAGGCCACATCGACCTCTCCTCCCGCTTTCTTCAAGTCGGAGCGGGCACGGATCACGAGTTGCCGCAAGGTTTCCCAATCGCGCACCGGCCCGATGCGAACACCCGCATGCTCCCAGGCCCGCAAGGCGCCGCCGCCGCCGAGCAGGAGAATCAAGGTGAGGAGCGCAAATTTTTCGGAGGCGGTAAGAACCGGGAGACGCAAGCGGGAGCGAATGTTTTGGAGCATGTTCCGGAAAGTAATCCGGACGGCGAAAAACCCTTGTGACGGCGGTCAAACGCAAAAACCGGCGAATCTTCGATTTTCGGGGAAACGGGATTGCGGACGAGCGAACGGTGTGACGGGGATCACAGGGGGATGAAAACAATAAGACAACACAGCAACACAACAATAAAAGGCAGTAACGGACTGCTTGCGTTTATTGTTGTGCTGTTGTGATGCTGTGTTGATCCATGTCCTACACCTCCAAGGCAGCCTTCACGAGCTCGTGGAACAGCGGCGCGGGATGGCGCAGATTACTCGTGAGCTCGGGATGGAACTGGCAGGCCATGAAGAATTTGTGACCGGGAAGCTCCATGACCTGCATGATGTTTTCTTCGGGATGTTTTCCCGAGAACACGAGGCCCTTGGCTTCGAGACGCTCGATGTAGGCGGGGTTCACTTCGTAGCGGTGACGGAAGCGTTCGCGCACGGTGGTTTGGCCTCCGTAAATCGCGCTGGCCCGGCTGCCGGCCTTGAGTTCCACGTCGTGTCCGCCGAGACGCATGGTGCCGCCCTTGTTGGACACGTTGACCTGGCCCGGGAGGATGTCGATCACGGGGTGGTCGACCTGCACGCCCTCTTCGCGTACTTCCGAGGTGTTCGCGCCGACGAGGCCGCACACGTTGCGCGCGAATTCGACCACGGCCAACTGCATGCCGTAGCAGATGCCGAGGTAGGGAAGATTGTTTTCGCGCGTGAAGCGGATCACGTGCATTTTGCCTTCGATGCCGCGACGGCCGAAGCCGCCGGGCACGATCACGCCTTGTACGCCCGCGAGCGCAGCGCGCGCGTCGTCGGGCGAATTGATTTTGCCGGTGTCGACCCATTTGAGGTCTACGCGCACGTCGTGGTGCGCGCCCGCGTGCGTGAGCGCTTCCACCACCGAGGCATAAGAGTCTTCCAGTGCGGTGTACTTGCCGCACAGGGCGATGGTGACCGTGCGCTCGGGGTTGACGCGATTCTTCTTGATGTTGCGCACCCAGGTTTCCCACTGGCGCAGATCGGGCGGTGAGTAGATGCCGAGCATGGAGTGGAGGATGGCGGGTAGACCTTCCTTCTCGTAAATCAACGGGATCTCGTAAACGGTCTTCACGTCGGGACCTGAGATCACGTGGCTGGCGGGAATGTTGCAGTACGAGCCGATCTTTTCCTTGATCGACGGGGTCAGCAATTCGGGGCAGCGGCCGATGATAACGTCGGGCTCGATGCCCTTTTCGTTGAGGAGGCGCACCGACATTTGCGTGGGCTTACTCTTCTGTTCGTTCACGCCTTCGGGCACGGGCACGTAGGTGAGGTGGATGTAGATGATGTTGTCGCGGCCCACGTCGCGCTTCAGCTGGCGGATGGCCTCGAGGTAGAACTGGTTTTCCAAATCACCGACGGTGCCGCCGACTTCGATGAGGAGCACGTCGGCCTTTTCTTCGCGCGCGATACCGTGGAACCACTCCTTGATGCGGTCGGTGACGTGCGGCAGGAACTGGACGGTTTTGCCGAGGTAATCGCCGCGCCGTTCCTTGTCGAGAATGTCTTTGAACACCTTGCCCATCGTCAGGTTCCAGTGGAACTTGGCGTGCACGTCCATGAAACGTTCATAGTGGCCGAAATCCATGTCGACTTCGCCGCCGTCGTCAAGCACGAATACTTCGCCGTGCTCGATGGGGTTCATGGTGCCGGGATCGGTGTTGAGGTAGCCGTCGCACTTCACGGGCACCACCTTGAGGCGTCCCGAAAGCAGATTGCCGATGGAGGCCGCCGCAATACCCTTGCCCAGGCCCGACAACACACCGCCGGTGACGATGATGTATTTGCAGCCGTTCTCGTTCTTCTTCATGCGGGGGCTCCTTGCAGGCTCGGCTGCAGTTCGGTACTGATGCGGATATTCGGGCGGATATTCAGGCCGTTGTTCAGGCTGTTATTCAGGCTTTTGTTCAGGCGGGATTCCATGTTTTCCAAGGCATGCACGGCCTCTCGCGCCGCGATCAAGTCGTCGGGCACATCGACCGATGCGCCGGTGGCTTTCACCGGGGAGAGGTGCGCGCGGATGGGGGCCAACCCGGGTGCGCGGAGCATCTCGTGGGACAGCTCCAGTTCGGCGGCCGAAGGCGGCAGCGCAGCGTAGGCCGCGAGGTAATCGCGATGGTAGCCGTAAGCGCCCATTTGTAAACGCGGCAATTGCAAGGTGGCCGAAGGAGCGGGCATCCGTGTGAATTCTGTCACGAATCTTTCCACATCCACCACGACCTTGACGCGGTTGGGGTTGGCGATTTCTTCGGGCGAAGGCGCGTCCGGATGCAGGAGGAGATGCACGTTCGCGGGCTCGCGTTGCAGCGCCTCACACAGGGCGCGCAAGCCTTCGGCGGGGAAGGCGGGTTCATCGCCCTGCAGGTTCACGATGAGCCCGGCATCGCGCAATGCGGGAAGGTCGAGCGTGAGGGCGAGGGCGATCCGTTCCGTGCCGTTGCGGGCTTCACCGGTCAGCACCCAATCGAAACCCGCCGCTTCCGCCGCCGCGCCGATCTCCGGAGATTCGGTGGCGCAGATCACGCGGTCGAAGCAGTGCGCGGCGGCGGCCCGTTCGAGGGTGTGCACCACCACGGGTTTGCCGAAAATCGGCTCCAGCAGTTTCCCTAAAAAACGGGTCGAGCCAAGGCGGGCCGGGACCACGCATGTGACGCCGGTGCGCATTCGCTCAGCCCCCGATGACTTTGGGGATGGAGAAATGTTCGAGATTGATTGCGGGCGCGTTGGCCAGCGCCTTTTCCTTCGGAAGCATTTCGGCCTGCACATCGGGGCGCAAGGGGCGGGGCGTGTCGTCGACCGCGGTCATCGGCTCCACGTCGTCGAGCTTCATCTGCTTGAGCAGATCGAGATATTCCACGAGGCTGCCGAGTGAGCCTTGCAGTTTTTCGATTTCTTCGGGGGTGATTTCGAGGCGGGCCAGTTTGGCCAGTTTTTCGATTTCCTGTTTTTCAACGCGCATTCCGGCCCCTGGTGTTCAAATCAACAAAGTCAAATCACTGCAAACAACCCTAAACGGGCGGGGAACGCTTTCTACCGGGAATCTGTGGGGAGTCCGGGCGGAAGGCGATCGTTTGCCCGGAAGAGGAAGATAATAAACCGGAAAGCCGGAACTAGACTTGAAAAATTGGGGCAATGGTGTTGCCAATCCACACGGATAGGGCGCGAATCCTCCCCGATTGCGCCCCGATTCCACAGATTCCTGTGATTTGGAATCCGTATCAGGAGATCGAGGGCGCCCTGCAGACCCGGCGTAGTCGGGACGCTTCGATGACCCCGTGGTTTACGCCACGAAGCTATTCGACGACATCGAGCTTGGCGAACTTCAGCATCAGCGTGCGCGGCACCTTGTCTGCGAACATCACCACTGCGCTGGCGGAGTCGCCGGTACCCGAGAGCTGCATCACCTTGCCTTCTCCGAACTTGGCATGGCGAACGCGGGCGCCTGCCCGAAACGACGACTCTTCCTGGCTCATGTCTTCGTAGCGCGGCATGGGATCCGGATTTCCGAGCGCGCGTCCCACCGCCATGCCCATCCGGAAGGCGGGTTTGGGTGTGTGTGCGGGCTTAGGAATTTCGAGATATTGCTTGTCGATCTCACGTAAAAAGCGCGAGGTCATGCTGTCCTGATACGTGCCGTAGCGGCGGCGACGGCGCGCGCAGGTGAGCGTCAGCGATTGGCGTGCACGCGTGACCGCCACGTAGAACAGGCGGCGTTCCTCTTCGGCATCCGCGTCGTCTTCGCGCATCAGCGGGAACAGGCCGTCTTCCATGCCGGTAACGAATACGCGCGGGAATTCGAGGCCCTTGGAGCTGTGCACGGTCATCATGGTGACTGCATCCTGACCGGCTTTGAGCGCATCGGCGTCCGAGACCAGCGAGATTTCCTGCAAAAAGAGTTGGAGGGGTGTACCCTCGGTGATCCCTGCGTTGGGATCGATTTCTTCAACAAGTTCCGTCGCATCGCCATCGGCGTTCGCATCGGCGTTCGTAAAGCCGTTTTCACGCTCGTCCATGCGATCCACGAAATCCTGTGCTGCGGAGACGAGTTCTTCGAGGTTGGAAAGGCGGTCGGCGGCTTCGTCGGTATCTTCGTTTTCGAGCGCGGCCTTGTAGCCCGACTTGGAAAGAACCTCGGCAACCAGCTCGGGCAGGGCATGCCGATCCGCCAGCAGGCGCAGGTTCGAAAGCAGGTCGTGGAATTCGCGCATCTTGCGCGCGGCCGAAGCGGCGATGCCCGCCTCGGTGGAAAACGCTAGCGCCTCGGACAACGGGATGCCCGCTTGCAGGGCGTAGTCCTGCAATTGCTCGACCGATTTATCACCCAAGCCTCGCTTGGGCACGTTGATGACCCGCAGCAATGAAACCTCATCGCGCGGGTTTGCGACTAAACGCAGATAAGCCAGAAGATCCTTGACTTCCTTGCGCTCGTAAAAGCGGATGCCGCCCACGATCAGATACGGAATTTGCCGGCGCCGCAATTCGTCTTCGAAGACGCGCGACTGGGCGTTGGTGCGGTAGAAGATCGCAGTGCCGCCCGGCCCGTAGACTTCGTCGGCCTGAATGTTGCGCGAGACCCAGGCGGCTTCGGCCATTTCGTCGTCGAGTTCCATCAGGGTAATCTTGTCGCCGGGCGCGTTTTCGGTCCACAGCGTCTTGTCCATACGCTCGCGGTTGTTCTGGATCACACTGCCGGCAACCGCGAGGATGTTCGCCGTGGAGCGGTAGTTCTGCTCCAGCTTGGTGACGCGCGCATCGGGGTAATCGGTTTGAAAACGCAGGATGTTGCCCACGTCGGCGCCGCGCCAGCCGTAAATGCTCTGGTCGTCGTCGCCCACGGTGACGAGGTTGCGGTGCGGGCCCAGCATGAGCTGGATAAGCTGATATTGTGCTTTGTTGGTGTCTTGGTATTCGTCGATGAGCACGTAGCGGAAGGAAGCGTGGAGCGCCTCGCGCACTTCCGGAAATCCCTTGAGCAGGCGGATGGCGAGGAAAATCAGATCGTCGAAGTCCATCGCGTTCTGCTCGCGCAGTTCTTTTTGATAGCGCGCATACAGCCCGGCGAGCCGCTGCTGGTAAGGGTCCTGTGCCACGCGGGCGGCTTCTTCGGGCCCGGCGCCCTGGTTCTTGCAATGGCTGATGTAGCGGCGCACGGCGTCCACCGAGTAGCGCGTGTCGTTGTCGAGGCTTTCGGCCTGCAACATGCGTTTGACATGCCGCTTTTGATCGTCGGTATCGTAGATGGTGAAGTGCGCGGTGTAGCCGAGCTTGGAGGCGTGAAACCGGAGCAGGCGGGCGCAAATGCTGTGGAAGGTGCCCATCCAACGCAGGGGAGCTTCGTATCCCAGGAGGTGGGAGACGCGCTCCTTCATCTCTCGGGCGGCCTTGTTCGTGAAGGTCACCGCCAGAATCTCGTGGGGGCGGAAGCCGTGTTCCTGAATCAGCCACACGATCTTGTAGGTGAGGACACGGGTTTTACCACTTCCTGCCCCCGCCAGCACCACTTGAGGACCGGGCGCATAGGTCACCGCCTCGAACTGCGAGGGGTTGAGGAGGTTGCGAAGGGCTTCTTCAGTCAGTTGCGGGCATTTTTGCAGGGAGGTATCCACGCTCCGAATGGTAGAAAAGGCGATCTCGCTGGTAACTTCGTGTAACCGCAGGGGCCAGGGGGGAGGCCGATTTATAATTTCGCCCACGTTCGAAACCTTTCCCCTGCCTTTTTCCGCCTTGGGACCCATGAAAAAAACCATAAAATCGTTTGCACGATACGTGTTGCTGGTTGCGGGTTTGTCCTTCGGGTTCGTCGGTTGCGGCGGTGGTGATAAAACCGCCCCCGGCGCGGGCGCGCCCGGCGGTGCCGGAGCCGCTGGAGCAATGGGACCGGCGAAGTTACCCGCGATCGTGTTGGGAGCATCTACCGCAAAATCCGCCCTCGTCATTCCCGGCACCGTGCTCGCGGAACAGGATGTGCAAGTCCGGGCGGAAATCTCGGGAAAAGTCACCCAAATCGGGTTTCGCGAAGGCGAACCCGTGAAGGCCGGGCAATTGCTCGTGGGATTGGACGAATCCGAACTGAAAGCGCTTTGGCAGAGTGCGGACGCGGCGCTTTCTCTGGCGAAGAGCCGTGAGCGGCGGGCGAAGGAAGACTTCCAGTCGCAGGCGGTCAGCCGCAACGAATACGAGGAGGCGGAGGCTGCTTTGAGCACGGCCGCCGCCGCCGCCGCGTTGGCGAAGGCACGCTTGGACAAATGCCGCATCGTCGCACCTTTCGCCGGCGCGGCCGGTCTGCGCGCTGTTGACCAGGGCGGCATGCTTCAGGCGGGCGCTCCCATAACCACGGTTCAGGATCTCCGTTCTTTCCGGGTGGAGTTTTCGGTACCGGAAAACCAGGCCTCGTTCGTTCGCCAGGGATTGCGTGTGCGGTTCACCGTCGCAGGACGGGACGATACCCTATCCGCCACCGTGTTCGCCGTGGACCCCGGTGTGGATCCCGGCACCCGCTTGCTGCGGGTGCGCGCGCGCACCGCTCCGCCCCGAAACGACGCCCGGGGGGTACTGCGCCCGGGAGCTTATGCCCGAGTCGAACTTCCGTTGAGCCAAGCCAACGCTCTTTGGGTTCCCGCGCAGGCCGTGGTGGGCAGTGCGCGCGGCGCGCAGGTATGGCGCATCCGCGGAGGCGTTGCCGAACTCGCAATCTTTCAAGCCGGGACGCGGACGCCCGAATCGGTGGAAGCCGTGAAGGGGCTGGCCGCCGGCGATACCATCCTCATCTCGGGGCTGATGCAGGTCAAACCGGCAATGCCGGTCCAGCCGCGCCTGGTCCGCTAGTATGCGCCTCTCGCATCTCAGCATCGATCGCCCGGTGCTCACCGTGGTCATCTCCCTGTTCATCACCGTGCTCGGTCTGATCGCGGTGCCGCGATTGGGCGTGCGTGAGTTCCCCGCCGTCGATCCGCCGTCGATCACCGTGAACACCAACTATGCCGGCGCAAGCGCCGAAGTGATCGCCTCCCAGATCACCGAACCTCTCGAGCAGTCTGTGAACGGCGTCGACGGTATCCGCTCGATCACATCTACGAGTCGCCAGGGCACCAGCGCCATCACCGTGGAGTTCACGCTCGCGACCGATCTGGACGCGGCTGCCAACGACGTGCGCGACCGCGTGGCGCGCGTGGTGCGCCGCCTTCCCGCCGACGCCGATCCGCCGGTGGTGGCTAAGGCCGATGCCAACTCGTTCCCCATCCTGCTCATGACCGTCCAAAGCGATACGCGCGACATTCTCGACGTGTCGTACGAAGGGACCATCCTCGCCGAACGTCTGCAGACCATTCCCGGAGTGGCCGAAGTCCGCATTTGGGGTGAGAAGAAGTACGCCATGCGGTTGTACCTCGAACCGGTCAAGCTCGCCGCGCACGGGTTGACCTTGGCCGACGTGCAGTCCGCGCTCAATGCTGAAAACGTGGAGCTGCCCTCCGGTCTCCTCGACGGCGCGACCACCGAGATGACGGTGACGGCCTCAGGCCGCTTGCGCTCCGAACGTGAATTCAACGATCTCGTGATCCGTTCCAAGGGGGACGGCGTCGTCCGTCTGCGAGACATCGGCACCGCGCATCTGGGCGCCGAGAACGAACGTACGATCCTGAAAATGAACGGCAAACCGATGGTCGGGCTCGGGCTCATTACCCAACCCGGCGCGAACAGCATCGCCATTGGAAACGAGTTCTACCGCCGCTACGCGCTCATTCAAAAGGACCTGCCCGCCGACTTCAAGGTCGGCATCGGTTTCGACGGCACGACCTTCGTCCGCAGCTCCCTCAAGGAAGTCGCGATCACCTTGGGCATCGCCTTCGTGTTGGTCATGCTTGTGCTGTTCTTTTTCCTGCGTGATTTCCGGTCGGCGCTGCTTCCCGCTCTGGCGATCCCCGTGTCGTTGATCGGCTCGTTGTTTCTGCTCGATGCGGCCGGGTTCACCATCAACGTGCTCACCTTGCTCGGGCTCGTTCTCGCCATCGGGCTCGTGGTCGACGACGCCATCGTCGTGCTGGAGAACATCTACCGCAAGATCGAGGAGGGCGAGGAACCTCGTCAGGCGGGGTACAAAGGACTCGAAGAAATTTTCGTCGCCGTGATCTCGACCACCGCGGTGCTCGCCGTCGTGTTTCTCCCGCTGTTCTTCGTCGAAGGCTTCATGGGAAGGCTCTTCCGCGAATTCGGCTTGGCCGTTGCGGGCTCGGTGATTCTTTCCGCCATCGTGTCGCTGACGCTTACCCCCATGTTGTCGACGCGTCTTCTCCGGCGCAAGCAAAGCCGTTTGTACGAGCGCACCGAACCGGCCTTCCAACGTTTTTACGAAGGATATGCGCGCAGTCTCACCGGGTTCCTGCATCGCCGCGTGCTGGCGGGCCTCGTGGTGTTGGCTTCGGTCGCTGGCTGCGTTTACCTCGGCTTGTGGGGCGTCCCCTCGGACAAGCCTCCCTATCAGGATCGCGGCCAATTCAACGTGCGCGTCACCGCGCCCGAAGGCACGAACTACGATGTCATGGATGGCGTCATGGATCGGATCGGCGCCCTGATCAAGAAGGAAGCCCCGGAAGCGGAGGGCGTACTCACCGTCGTGGGTTTCGGGGGAAACGTGAACGGCGGCTTCTCGCGCGTCATTCTCACCGACCCCGAGGCGCGCGAACGCTCGCAGCAGGACATCGTCGCCACGCTCGGTGGATCGTTGCGGAAGATCACCGACGGACGCATCCTCGCGATCCAGGACGAAACCATTCAAACCGGCGGTTCGCGCAATTCTCTACCTCTGCAGTTCGTGATCGAAGCGTCGAGTTTCGACAGTCTCGCCTTGGCGCTGCCGCGCTTTCTGGCGCTAGCCCGCGAAGAGAAAGCGTTTGCGGTCGTGGACGAGGATTTGAAATTCACGCGTCCGGAGTTGCAGGTCGAAGTGGATCGGGACCGTTTACGCAGCCTCGGAGTATCGTACTTCAACGTCGCACAGACGCTGCAGCTCGGCCTGGGTGAAACGCGGCTCGGATATTTCCTGAAGGACAACCGCCAGTTCCAGATCATCGGACAGGTCCCGGACGCCCGCCGGGAATCTCCCGCTGACCTCGACGCGCTGCAGGCGCGCAGCGCGGACGGAAGCATTATCCCGCTGGGAAACCTGATCACCACCCGCGAGCAGGCATCGCCGCCGGCGCTCTACCATTACAATCGCCTCACTTCCGCAACGGTGTCCGCCAGCCTGGCTCCGGGCGTGTCGATGGGCGAGGGCATTGCCGCCATGCGCCGCATCGCTGACAAAACACTCGGCGACGAGTTTACCACCGAGTTGGCGGGTCCGGCCCGCGACTTCGCCGAAAGTGCCTCGAGCACCCTGTTCGTGTTCGCGTTGGCGATGATCCTCATCTACCTCGTGCTCGCGGCGCAGTTCGAAAGCTTCAAGTCTCCCGCGATCATTCTGATCACCGTACCGCTGTCCTTGCTGGGCGCATTGCTGGCGCTTCTCGTCTTCGGTCAGACGCTCAACATCTTCAGCCAGATCGGGCTGATCATGTTGGCGGGCCTCGTGACGAAGAACGGCATTCTGATCCTCGAGTTCACGCGGCAGAAAGTCGAACAGGGCCTAGCTCTTGAGCGCGCCGTGGTGGAAGCCTCGCGCGCGCGCCTGCGACCGATCCTCATGACCACGCTCACGGCAGCCTTGGGCATGTTGCCCATCGCCATGGCCACCGGCACGGGCGCGGAGAGTCGCCGTCCGCTCGGCATCGCCGTGGTGGGAGGGCTTCTGCTCGGAATGGCGCTGACCTTGTATGTGATTCCCGCGATGATCGTACTGTTCGCGTCGAAGAAGGAACGTGAGGCGAAGCATGTTTGAGATGCGGAACAAGTTGCGGAAAAACAGATCGACCGCCGTCCTCGTTCTCTCGTTGCTTTCGGTTTCCGGCGCGGACCCGCTTTCTTCGCTCTCCTTGAAAGCCGTACTGACGGAAGCGCTGGCGAACAACCCCGGCTATCTCGCCGCCCACGCCGATCGCGGCTACGCCGAGAACGCGCACTCCTCCGCAGGTCTGTCGGGTTATCTGCCCACCGCAACCGCTTCGGGAGGTTTGACCTGGAGCGAACTCGACACGCGTCAGAAAACCAACACCGGCGCCGTCACCGAAAACACCGCGGCCACCTCCACAGGAAAGTCCGCCGGTGTCAACGCCAACTGGACACTGTTCGAAGGGTTCTCCGCGCCGCTCGCGCAAAAACGACTGCGTCTCGAACGCGATCAGGCGCGCGCTACGGAAAGTCTCGCGCGCGAGGAGCTGCTTCGCCGCACCGCACTCGCCTACGCCGACCTGTTGCGCCAAACCAACCTGCGGACCACGCGCGATACACTGCTGCGTCTCTCCGACGAGCGGTTTCGCATCCTGCAAAGCCGCCTCGCATCCGGGTCCGCCGCGCGTCCCGACTGGCTTGAGGGCCAGGTCGATCGCAATGCCGATCGCGCGGCGCTGCTGCAACAGGAAGCGGCGCTGTATTCCGCCCGCCTGACCCTCGCCGCAGCACTTGGGCGCGAAGCCGTGGTGACGGAAGCAGCCGACACTGCAGCCCTCCCCGCCGCCCCGCTCGATCTGACGGAATTGAAGTCGAACCTGCAAGACCGGCAGGCCGCGCTCAAACTCGCGGAGGCGGATCGCGACCTTGCGAGCGTCGCGCTCTATCAGGCGGCCGCGCCCTGGTATCCCAAACTAGACGCCACCGCCGGCTACAACTTCGCGCAAGCCAACAACGACGTAGGCTACACCGCCGAAGCCCGTTCCATTGGTCCGCGCGCGGGGCTGCAACTGACGCTCAACCTGTTCGACGGCGAATTGCCTTGGCGCGTGCAAGGGCGCGGCCGACTGGCCGTGCGCTCCGCCGAACTTCGCCTGCGCGCAGCACGTTTTGCCGCCGAGTCCGAAGTCGAACGCGCCTATTCTGCTTGGGTCGCGGTCGATTCGGCCGCCACGCTAGAGCGCGAAGGGATCGGCTATGCGCGTGAAAATCTCGAGCTCACGTTCACACGCTGGAAGTCGGGGGGTCTGTCGTATCTGGAGGCACGCAACGCACAGGTGAAATATCTCGACGCATTCAACCGCACAGAAACCGCGCGCTACGAAGCTTTCCGTGCCCGGCTCGACGTTCTGCTTTCCGCCGGCCGCATGGAACAACTGCTCGACGAAGTCTCCGCATCCCGGTGATTCATCAGGCATCGCTTCTTGTTCCATCCGTGGCGGGAATCTTCCCGCTTTTCCACGGTGCCGGTGCGGAAGCTCCCGATACCTTCCCAGCCACTGAAGATTCCGCCCTTGGTTCCACTGATGGCGCTCACCTTGGCCTGATCGACTGGGTCTCGCCATCCCGCCTCGGTCGCGTCGCGCATGCGCGCGTGCGCGGCTACCGGGTTGCGGCGGGGGTACCGCGCGTCGCACCCGAAAACCTCGCTGCGGTATTTTCGGAATTCAGCTCTGATTGCCGACGCGCAGGCCTGCGACCCCTGCATTTCGGATTGCCCGGACCCGCCCTCGAATTTTTGAATGCGGAGGACGGGCGTTCGTGTGCGCGTTGGCACATCGGTGATTTACCCTTGTTCGATCTCGCACGCTGGCGCGAAGATTCCGGCATTCCTGCTACGATCCGCACCCAGGCGCAACGCGCGCGCAACCACGGAGTGCGCGTCCGGCATGTGGTCGAAGCTCCTTCGAGTTCTGCAGAGCGCGCCGCAGAACGTGATTCCCTGAGTACCGCAATGAATGCGTGGCTGCAGGGAAAACCGATCCCTCCCTTGCATTTTCTCACCACCCCTTTTTTGTTGACTCCCTGGCCGCACGAAGGCGTGTTCGTCGCGGAAACGGAATGCCATGGTCGGTGCGAAGTGGTGGGAATGCTCGTGGCATCGCGCGCGTTGTTCGGTGACGTGTATCGCGTGGATGCGGTGATCCGTGCTCCGGGCTCGCCCAATGGATGTGCGGAACTGTTAGTGCGAGAAGCGTTCCGGCATGCGGCGCTGCGCGGGTTGGAACGTGCCACGCTCGGCCTCGCGCCGCTGTCGCAGCGTTCGGGAGTACGTACGCGCGGATGGCCGAATCACTTGTCTGCTTTGGTGCGCCGGTTCGGTGCGCCGTGGTATTCCTTCGAAGGGTTGGAAGCGTTCAAGTCCAAATTCGCGCCCGACGCGTGGGTGCCTCTGTATTGCGTGGCGCCCTGTTCGCGTTTTTTACCGGGGGATGTTCTCGCGGTGGCGCGGGCCTTCGCGGGCGGATCGCTGCGGCGGTACGCGCTCTATTCGCTGCGCTGGACCTTTACCCGAACCGCACGGAAACGGCCTCCCGTTTGACCATTTCAAACGGACCGTGGGCAAATTATCGAAAAGGGAAGGTCAAACGAAGCTATTATCTCCGGTAAAATTTGATCCGGAGAGTTCCATGAAAAAGGCCCTTGCCGCGCTTTTCTTTTCCGCCGTCACGCTGCTCACCGGCTGTGTCGCCGATCCTGCTGCAGAGGGAAGCGCGACCACGCATCTTTCGAGCGACAGTATTCAGTACCACGAGATCCGGATTAACGCCTTCTCTCATTTTTGGGCGACCCAAAAATTGTGGCGTACGTCATTGGGCGGACATAAACTGCTCATGACCGACACGGTCAGCTATGCCGACAAAACGCTTTACGACACGCTCGTTTTGATAGATACATCCGTGGATAAATCGGCTGATCTGCCGGCCCACACTTCCGACAATGATTATGATGGTAGGGTCCGCCTCATCTATACCACTTTGCAGCAACCGAAGGTATTCTCCTGTTATATCTATCGAGACGATAGGCGCACTTTTTACGGCGCAGAGTCGCACTCCGGCGACACGACGGATATTTTGCGTGACGGCTTTTCTTCTTACACCCTTGAAGATGGGTATTTAGATGACGGCGCCTACTTCTATGCGCTCAAAAATGGGCCTAATACCATTGAGCGCTTGGATTGCGGATACTTTCCCGGAAAAGGCTTTTATATCGGTTATCCGGATTACGATTTTTACGGACAAAGCTTTTCTAGCCTGTCACCGGGTACGGAGTTCGTGATTCGATATTAATGTCGAGAAGAACCCGGACGGGCTCTCTCGTCCGGGTTCGCCTCGGGGCCCGTAGAATTTTTCCGGACCTTACTCCAGCTTTATTCCCAGCGTAATCCGGCGCTGACACCCATCGATGCGCCGGTCGCTTCATGCGCGCGCGGCCACTTGCCGAGCTGAATACGCTTCTGCGCCGCCGCCGCCATCATCACACCATTGTCGCCGCAAAAGCGGCGCTCGGGTAACACCAGTCTCCAGCCCTCGCGCTGCGCCGTCTCCGTCATGCGCGCGCGCAACCAGGAGTTGGCCGCCACGCCGCCCGCGACGATGAGTTGCGTCTCGTCGAGATCGCGCATGGCCCACACGGTTTTCTTCACGAGCACATCGGCGATGGCGATTTCCAGGCTGGCGCAAAAATCCGCGCGCGCCGCAAGCAGGGCGTCTTCGCCGCCGGTCGCAATGCATTTCTGCGCCGCGCGGGCTACGGCCGATTTGAGGCCGCTGAAGGAGAACTCGAGATTTCCTTTTTCCATTAATGCGCGCGGCAGATCGAGCGCGTCGCGGCGGCCCTGTTCGGCGAGTTGAGAAACTTCCGCACCCGCGGGGTAGCCGAGACCGAGCAGCTTGCCGCTTTTGTCGAAGGCCTCGCCGGCTGCATCGTCGCGCGTGGAACCAAGTACGCGGAACTCGAGGTTCGCGCCCACATGCACCAGTTCCGTATGTCCGCCCGAAACGAGGAGCGCGAGGAACGGTGGTTCGAACGTGGGGTCGGTGAGATAGGCTGACGCGAGATGGCCTTCGAGATGATTGAGGCCCATCACGGGTTTGCCGAGCGCGCGCCCGAGGCCCTGCGCAAACGAGGATCCGACCAGCAGCGGGCCGAGCAGCCCGGGGCCGCGCGTATGGGCGATGACGTCGATGTCGGTGAGCGAGATTCCGGCGTTCAAACGCGCGGCTTCAAGCGCAGCCGTAACCACGGGCTGAATCTTTTCAAGGTGTGCGCGCGCCGCGACTTCGGGCACGACGCCGCCGAACTTCGCATGCGTGGCGGCCTGTGTGTAGAGCGCTTCGCCGAGCACGGCATACCCGGCGTCGACGATGCCGCAGCCCGTTTCGTCGCACGAAGTTTCGATTCCTAATACGATCATAGGTCGTTAAAGGTGCAAATCACCTGCGCGCAGGAACAACCCCCACCGTCCCGAACCATGCAGGGCGGCGGAAGTTTTCGATCCGCATCTTACGGTTACACGTGTTCGATGACGGTATCGCGTGCGAAGCGAACCTTCGCGAGCGTGCCGTACTTGTCTTCGGACGAGCGGTATCCGGCGGCCGCAACGGCGAGCGTGCGGTAACCCTTTTCCGGGAGTCCGAGGATTTCATCGTAGCGCGCGGGATCGAGGCCTTCCATCGGGGTAGCATCCACACCGAGAACCGCTGCCGCGGAGAGGAAGGTTCCCAGTGCGATGTAGGCCTGTCTGGCCGCCCAAACATCGCGGTCTGCTTCAGAGCGCGCCACCACCGACATTGCCGCAGCCTTGAGGCCGGCCAGCGCTTCGAGCGGTTGGTTGCGCACTTCGGCGACGCGTGCGATGAAGCGGTCCGCATCGGCTTCGGAGTATCCGACGCGCGAGGCGAACACGACCAGCTTCGATGCATCGGTGATTTGCGGCTGTCCATACGAGGCTTCACGCAAGCGCGCGCGGAGTTCGGGGTCGTCGATGACGAAGAACTTCCAGGGCTGGAGGCCGATACCGGAGGGCGCGAGCAGCAGGGCTTGTTCGAGGACGTCCCAGGTCGCTTCGTCGATGGTGCGGGCGGTGTCGTACTTCTTTACCGCGTAACGCCAATTCAGAGAAGCGAGCACGACACGCGGCGAAGAGAAATCAGAAGGGTTGGTGAGGGGGTTGGGAGCGATCATGGTGGGTTCCTTGGTTGGGTTGTTTGTGAGTCGATTAGTTATTTCAAAGACGGTTTATAGTTGAACGGTTTGATTAAAAAAAGGGGTTAAAAAAGGGGTTTTCAGGCCGTGGCTTTTTTCAGTAGGTGCCCCAGGGTTTCGACCTCGGTGACGTTCAGGGAGGACAGCATCGATTCCACGACAGTCGCTTGTTCGGGAAGTACCGCGTGAATCAGGGTTTTCCCAGCTTCGGTGATCTTCACACGGTTCACGCGGCGGTCACCCGGAACCTGCTCCCGCTCGACCCAACCCCGCTCGGTGAGACGATCGATGAGGCCGACCAGGTTGCCCTTGGTCATATGCAGGCGATCGGCCAACTCCTGCTGGTTGGCGCAACTCGTGGAGGATAAGGTGGAGAGCACCTCGAACTGGGGAACGGTGAGCCCGCGCACTTGAAGCAGGGCCGCAACCTGGCCATGGAAGTGCTCGTAGCTGCGGATTAGTTGGAGCCACGCATCCATATACCGACGGTTGCGTTCGGTGCACCCGTGCTGGTCGGTCTGGTTCTGGGCTTGCGTTTCCATAAGGTTTAAGTATAAACATTCGTTGCGTCAAATTCAAGGGTTAGGCCTTCGATGGTCGGATGTTGAAAGGCGGCGGTGAAGGCATAGATGTTCCGGGTATTCCGGCGTTTCAAGGTCGATCTCAGGCAGAAAGCCCGAAAAACCGGCTTTTGTTCCCGGCCCACTACCGACTACCGACTGTCCCCATCTACCTTTGCCCCATGCGCAATCAATGGAAATTCCTCGTTCGGGAGGGCTTTCGCAATCTTTCGGCGGATCGCACCCTGTCGGTTTCCTCGGTGGTCACGTTGGGGATTTGTGGGACGGTGCTTTCGTTCGTGTTGCTTGGCCTCTCGCTGATGCAAGCGGTGGACACCAAATATTCCCGCAATGCCGGCCCGTTGCGCGTGTTCGTTTCGGCGGACTACGAGCGTCCCTCCGAATTGCGCGCATTGGAAACCCGCCTCAACGGCACGGGCGCTTTCGATTCGGTGGTGTTCGTGGACAAAGAGGTTGCCTTGCGTGAGTTCCGTCGCGACTTCGGCGACGAGATGACGCGTTATCTCGAAGTCAACCCTCTGCCGCACTCGTTCCGCGCCTATCCGAAAACTGATGCCGAAGGCGCGCCGCTCGCGGGGGCTCGTCTGAAACAACTCCGGGTGCAGTTGCTGCAAATGCGCGAAATCGAAGAGGTGTCGGGCAACTTCACCCAGCTCGAATGGCTGGATCGCTGGCGCGCGCCCTTGCAAACCGGTTCGGTGGTGCTGCTCGGTGTACTCGTCGCAGCCCTGGCGCTTGTCGTTCACAACGCCATCAAGTTGAGCCTGTATGCCCGCCGCGAATTGGTTGAGAACATGAAGTATGTCGGCGCTTCCGGATTCTTCATTCTCGCCCCGTTCGCGCTGGAAGCGTTACTGCTCGGCCTGTTGGGCGGTGCGCTCGGTGCCCTGGCGCTGATCGGTCAGGTCGAGCTCGGCAAACTGCTGATTCCCACGCTGTCGGAATGGATCCCGGTGGCGCGCCTGTGCCTGTACCTTGTCGGCGGCACCGTTCTCATCGCCTTGCTCTCGAGCGTGAGCACGGTGAACGCATTTCTGCGGGGGAAGCTGGGGTGAGGGAAGAAAATGAGAAATGAGAAATGAAGAATGAGAAAAAAGGCAAGTCCTTTAAAGCATTTCGTGCGCCCGAAAAATTGATTTCGAAGGTAGTTCTCATTTCTCATTTCTCATTTCTCATTCAGGTCCGGCGGGTGCTCTTAGTACTGGCGATTGCCTTTGCGGGAACACTTCTTATCGCACCTCCCGTGCATGCCCAATCATCCGATGTTGAGAAAGAACTTGCGGCCCAACGCAAAGAGCTGGACGCGGTACGTACTCGACTGGTGCGCGAACAACGCGAGTTGGCGACGCTGAAAACGAAGAAGTCGGCCACCCTCGGACAGTTGCGCAAACTCGAAGGCAACATCGCCGAGACCAACCGCTATCTGCAAAAACTCGAAGCGACCGAGCGCGCACTGGCAGCTTCGGTGCGGGATACTCGCGGCGACCTGCGCGAGTTGGAAGGCCGCATCCAAACACGTTCGGGAATTCTGGCCAAGCGTGCGCGGCTGCTTTATATGGCTGGGCCGCCAGAAGACTTGCTCTTCGTGCCGGCTGTGGGACAGGCCGATTTCATGCAACGCGCCTATATGGTGCGCCGCCTGCTCGCCTATGATCGCCGCCTGATCGGCGAGGACCGCGTCGATCGCGGACTCAAGGAGGACGGGCTCAACAAGCTGCTGGTGCAAACGGCGGAGCTGGAGGATTTTCAGCGGCGCAAGCAGCGCGAGATGGCCACTTTCACCAGCGCCCGTAAAGACGAAGAAAAAATGCTGACCACGCTCACGCGCGACGAAGCCGAAAAGGCGCGCGCGTTAAAGCAACTCGAAGAGAACGCACGCAAGCTCGACGCCATCATCCGTGCGCTGGAAAAACGGCGGCAGGACGCGGTGGCCAGCGGACGCAAGGGGCGTGAGCTGGAAACGGGCACGCGATACTGCGCGCCGGCGCAAGGCAAGGTGGTCTCGCGGTACGGATTGCAGCAGCACGCCACGCTCGGTACCTCCACCAAAAATCTTGGGATCGAAATCGAGGCGGCGGCGGGGACATCGGTGCGCGCGGCGGTTTCGGGCGAAGTGGCGATGATCACCGACATTCCCGGCTACGGGCGCGGCATCATTCTCGACAACGGTTCCGGGTATTTCACGATTTATGCCAACCTTGCGGGCGTGCGCGTCGCGGTGGGGGATGCCGTCAACACGTGTCAGGATATGGCCACCTTGGCATCGCGTCCGGGCACGTTGTATTTCGAGGTCCGCCGCGGTACTAAGACGCTCGATCCTGAGGCTTGGTTGCGGAGCGCAAAGTAACGATCCTCCGGTGCACCATTCCGGCATCCGACCGCCGCAATTTTTTTTAGGAAAGTGTGACCCCGGTCACTAAACCCAGAAGCGACCCGTAAACGACCGACTTAACTTTCGAACATGCACTTCAACTTTCCACGCACACTCGGACAAGAAGACGCCAAAAAGCGTCTCTCCGCCGCATTGGCCTCCGGGAGGTTCCCGCACGCCCTGTTGGTGCATGGAGAGCCGGGTCTTGGTCAACTGGCACTGCTGCTGGACCTCGCCCAAATCCTTTCGTGCGAAGACACCGCGACCAAACCGTGCGGAACCTGTTTTCCTTGCCGGGCTTTCGATGCCTCAGCGCTCGAAACCTTGCATCATCTGATTCCCATCGTTAAGAATGATCGAAACTCGGGTTCGGACGACGACGAGGAAGCCGGTCCGGAGTCGGGTCAGATTGATGAATTGAACGAAAGCATATCCCTCTGGCACAGACATCCCTATGGGTACCATGTATCCGAAAAGGCCATGGTTCGAACTTCCCAAGCACGAGAACTGCTTGGAAGATTGCGATTTGCCGAAAATGAAGGACGTGTACGCGTTGTGGTTTTGCCTTGGTTGGAATCGTTGAACGATAATTCAGCAACCATTCTCCTCAAGACCTTGGAAGAACCGCCCGCCAACGTCTACTTCCTGATCGCGAGCGATCATCGTTCCGGTCTGATGCAAACCCTGCTCTCCCGTTGCCTGCATCTCGGTTTGTCGCCGCTTTCGGCAAGCGATTTCCGCGTGGCTGCGGAAACCCTTTCGCAGCGGGCTCAAAAACCGTTCGCCGCCCGTTTGTTGCCCTTCGCGGAAGGCTCGCCGGGCCTGTATGTCGAACTGCTCGAAAACGACGGCGAAGAATTGCTCGAAGAGGCCTTGCGTTTTCTCTCCGCGACTTCGGATTGGCGCGTGTTCGCCGACTACGCGGCAGAGACCTCTCCTGGTGCGGAAGGCATGGAGCGCACCACCCGGCTACTGCTCTTTTTGTTGCGCATGGTAAGGGCCTATCAATTACTGAAAGCCACGACACCCGCGAACGCGGGCACACGGATCGACACCGCCGAAGCCTTGGAACAGGCAGGTTGGGATGATTCGCTCGCCGCCTATCTGGGTGCAATCGATGCGGTGGCGGATCTACAGGCATTCGCCGCGTTTCTGGAGAGCGCACATCGCGCCGTGCGCGAATATTCAAAACCCTCCATCGCCTTGGTCGGATTGTTCCTGGAATACGAAGGTAAGGCGAACCGGAGCGTACCCGCATGACGTCCATCGCACCGTTCTCGGACGCGCCGCCTCGCATTCTACCGCCTCCTCCGGCCGAAGCAGACGCCGTGCGGCGCGCGCTGGCACAAGACATCAATGCGCCGTTGTTCGTTGCGGACCTCTTGCTCTTGCGCGGGATCCGCGACAAAGAGGGCGCGCGCGCGTTCTTCCTTCCCGAACCGGCGCCGACCTCGCCCGATGAGATGTTGGGTCTTTCTCGCGCTGTCGCCCTGCTGACGACTGCACGCGAACAGGGCGAGCGCGTCGCCGTGCATGGCGACTACGATGTGGACGGTGTGACTGGTGCGGCGCTCTTGTATCTCGGCTTACGCGAACTCGGATTCGATGCCGACTGGATTTTGCCGAATCGGTTCGACGGCGGCTACGGGCTCACGCGCCGGACACTCGACCAACTCAAGGCGCGCGGCGCGGCCTGGGTCGTTTCCGTCGATACCGGTATCGCCGCCGTGGAAGAGACGGCGTATGCGCACTCCCTCGGAATGCGCGTGATGATTACCGATCACCATCAGTCACCCCCGGTGTTGCCCGCTGCTGAAGTGATTCTCAATCCGAACCAACCCGGTTGCCCGTACCCCAACAAGGGCATTTCGGGATGCGGCGTCGCATGGCGTCTGCTCGAAGCCTTGACGGCTGCGTTTGCAGCCGGAGCGGATCCGGTTGCCGCGGCGAAGGCGAAAGCGCTTGATGTCGGCAAGTATCTCGACCTGCTCGCGCTGGGCAGCCTTGCCGACAATGTGCCCTTGCACGGCGAGAACCGCGGCCTCGTGCGCGCCGGCCTGCGTCGTATGGCCTCTTCTCAGAATGTGGGCCTGCGCGTTTTGTTGCAGCGCACCGGGATCGATTCCACCGCGCTGACGAGCACCGACATTCTGTTCAAGGTCACGCCGCTTTTGAACGCGACCGGTCGCATGGGCAGCCCTGAAACCAGTTTGCGCCTGTTCCTCTCCGTCGACGAACGCGAGGCGCACCAGCATGTCGATCGCATGGAGGCCGAGAACGTGCGCCGCCGCGCGCTCGACCAGGCCAACACCGCCGAAGCGTTTGCGATGGTCGAAGCCGGCATGCGCGAAGACGCCTGCCTCGTGGTCCATTCCTCCGGGTGGCACGAGGGCGTGATCGGCATCGTCGCCGCGCGCCTCGTTGACAAGTACCGCCGTCCGTCCTTCGTGTTGTCTGTAGATGAACACGGTGTGGCCAAGGGCAGCGGACGCACGGTGCGCGGATTCAACTTGCATGAAGCGCTGGCCGCGCACGCAGAGCTCTTCGTGAAATGGGGTGGTCACGCCTTCGCGTGCGGCTTTTCCATTCGGCAGGAAAACATTCCCGCATTCCGCGAGGCGATGATCGCACGCGCCCGTATCGCCTTCGCCGAGGGCCCGAAGCCGGCCGAGGTGGCCGCGTCGCTTCGTGTCGATTTACGTGAGATCACCGGTGAAGGTTTGCTGTGGCTGCGCCGCTTCGAACCCTTCGGCCCGCGCAACGAGGCGCCGCTGTTCTTCGCGGATCATGTGGAGCTTTACGGGAGCGTGCGCACGGTGGGGGACAAGCACCTCAAGTTTGCGGTGCGTGCTGGAACCGGTTCAGAGCCGCTGGATGTGATCGGGTTCAACTTGGCGCATTTGCTTGAGCGCATCGAAGGTCGCGATCGTCTCGACAAGCTGGTCTTTCACCCCGAATGGAACGTGTTCCGGGGGCAGAAGAAGATCCAGTTGCGGGTGGTGGCGTTGGAGTAAGAGCAGTCCGCCTTCAGCGGACAGTCAGCCTCAACCCATCCAGTGTTCGCGGCTCCAATAGGTCACCCAGCCGACGGCGTTGCAGAACCCGAAGAACGAGGTCCACAGCACGAGGCCGAGCAGGCCGGGGGCGCTCCAGACTTGGGATTCGTCGTAGTTCGACATCGACCACGCCACGCATGCGGCGGCACCGACCAAGTAGATGAACAGAAGAACGAAGATTTTGTTGCGGGACATGGTCGCTCCGAGGCTCTGGATTCTCAAACGGGAAAAAGGCCGGAGACCGGGCAAACCCGGTCAAATTCGAGACCCAAATTTAATCGCCCGAGGCGTGGCGAACAAGGCGGAAGACGGCGCCAAGGCCACGAAACCGGCCTGAAATCCCCAAATTATCCGTGATATTTCACGGGAAGGCCCGCGAAATTCGCCACCCGAGGGCTCAAAGCCGGGCGGATTGATCGGGTTTCAGGGTCTTGCAGCGCGAGCACTTGAATTGCCGGTCCCAGTCGCGGATCCAAGCGTGGCCGTCTTTGCAGGCGTCGCCGGCTTTGGGCCCGAACAGGGCGTCCAGGTTTTTCTTGGTGTCGCGATTCGCACCGGGCACGCCCGAAGGCGCACCGAACAGTTTGTCGCGCTCGTCGAAATTGTTTGGTCCACGGTAGCCCATGGGGGGAAAGATAGCTGACAGGAGAAAGCCCACCAATACCGGGAAGAATTAGCCTTAGATGATTTGAGCTAATTTCCCGCAAATCGGTAACTAATTTCTGCTGAGATTTTATAGGGGGTGTGATGTATAACACAAAATGGCTGCCGTCATTGGCTTGTTCCATCCTCATGGTAGGATGTACGGGCAATAAAAATGCTTGTCCAGATGAAATAGTTTCTGAGCCTGATGAAAGCTCGAGCGGCTTGATGTGGGGCGATAAAAAGCCAAAAGTTTCTGCTCAGATCGTATCGGTTGTATCCGAATGTATTCCAATTTCTGAGCCCAATGGCAAGAACTCTGAGAATACAGAAACGGTGTATCGAATTCCAGTTACCGCTTCCATTAAATATGAAATAAACGCGGTCGAATGGTTTCAGGAGGTTACGCAGTACAAGAACCTGACGGCGACAATCATTTTTGAAGCAAAGTCAAAATCTGGAGTCGTATTGCAATCCTCAACAGGGGAATTCAAAATTATTTCCAACTCCACTTCGGGTGAAACTTCCGCCACTCTTCATCTTTTACCGGGTGAGATAGCGAGAGTTGAAAAGGTGACGGCGAGGTGGGAGTATGGACGGGAATGAGGCTTGTCTCGCGGCTGCAGAACAATTGGCCCGTCGCGCGCTGGAAGGCCGGTCGTGCGGGCATGATTACTTTCACGCGGATCGCGTGCGGCGCAATGCGCTGAAGTTGCAGTCGGTTGAAGGTGGGGATGCGCGAGTGATCGAGCTGGCGGCGCTGCTGCATGATGTCGCCGATCCGAAATTAGTGCCGGATGCGAAAAAGGCAGAAGAAGAATTGGAGCGGTTTCTCCGCGGGCTCGCGATTGATCGGGACGCTGTGGATCATGTGCTGCGGATCTTGGCGGGTATGTCTTTCGGTAAGGAGCTTTCCGGCGTCGTGACGGAGAAGACGATCGAGTTTCAGATCGTGCAGGATGCGGATCGTCTTGAAGCCCTCGGCGCGATCGGCATCGCGCGTTGCTTCGCCTACGGCGGCAGCGTGAACCAGCCGCTTTTCGATCCGGAGATTCCCGAACGGACAGTATTGAACGCGCAGAATTATCGATCTGAAAAATCGAGTTCTCTCAATCACTTCGCCGAGAAATTGTTTCTGCTGAAAGACCGTATGAACACGGCCACCGCGAAGCGATGGGCACAGGAGCGGCATGCGTTCACGGTGGAATTCCGTACGCGGTTTCTGACTGAGTGGAACGCTGGGGATTTTCCGGTTTAGGGGCCTTGATTTTGACCGGATTTCATTGGTCGTTGTATAGAGCGGCGGCCTATTTTTTCCCGGAAAAACAGAAAGGGTTTTTTAAACGCAAAAAACGCGGGATATTAAGGCCTTACCCCGGTTAATGCGCGCATTATTTGGGTTATAGCCTCATATTATGCACAAAAACTACCATAAAAGAATTAATCGAAAATAAAAACCGTCCTGGACGCTTGATTTATAATCCAGGAATGCTTATATTACATCCAGGCAAGAATAAAAAGCCTCCAGGACGGTGTTCGTACTGGTAAATAGATGGAGATACTAATGAATAATGAATTAAATAAATCCGAAAACCTGAAATCGCTTGATCTCGATTCGGTTCTCAAAGCTACCCGTCATAGGCAAATTGAATTGGTAGGACAGGTGGGCCGTAACCAAGGCCTACCGACCTTCACGGGGAGATTGACTCTCGAGCAATTTGCGGACTTGACTGTGGTGCATAACCGCCGGTGGGCCGAAGCTGCAGGGGAAACATTTGACTCAGTTACCCAGCGTGAAATTATTGATGCGCATGCAAATGGATTGGCAATCTTTATGCTTCAAGGATTAGTGGCTGCAACACTTTTGCGCAAAGAAGGGTCTGATTTTGGAGACGAGGTCGTTCATGAATTAGACCAGATCCAAGACAAAATTGGCCGCAGTTCGCATTACGGATTGCCACAGGTGACCCTTGTGCTTACCACCGCACCGGACTTTGCAGAAATTTCAAGTGTTCCTGCGTCGACTGCAGTAAAGCTTTTTCTTCCTGCAGGTACTCTATTTGTTGTGGCCGATGGACAGCATCGAAGGGAGGCGGCAAGACGGGTGAGAGAATTGTTGAGTCGTATTGTAACTGATCGTAGAATTCCGAAAAACTCCAAAATCTTTTCCGCGCCTGGTGAGCCGATGAGTGCAATTGAGCTCGATGCATGGATCGCAATCCAGGATACGTTTCGATCATGGACAATGATCTCATTTGAGGCCCATGTCGGCCTAAGTGTTGATCAAGCGAGACAGATGTTTACAAATTATAACTGTAACGTTAAGCCTGTCCGACTTGATCTCAACTTGGTCTTCGATCAAAGCAATCCCTTAAATCGCTTTGCCAAAGAATGGGTGCAAACGGAAATCGCCACTCACAGTGGAGGCACACCCGTATTGGATCTTCGTCAATTGGCGAGTATTCATGGGTTTCTTTTCCTTGGAAAAACCAGCATTAAAACTGCGCCATACAATGTTGCAGATTCAATTACGGTCGCAAAAGAATTTTGGACCACAATTCTAAGTAGTGCAGAGTGGAAACGAACTGGCTCATTGATCCGTGAAGTACCCGTTTTGAAAGCGCTCGCGAAAGCCTGGTTCTATGTGTTTTTGGCGAGGCGAAACGGGAAACTTGCTAAGGCATCGCATTTGCGATCCTATATCAGAACAACCGTTTTTGATGTTGAATGGGTCGAATCCATTCCAGGGTTAAAGTCGCACACAGTACCGGCAGAAACTGAAGTCGGATTCAGATTTTCGCCTGCTCACAATGATATCGTTGGCCGAATTATTTCGAAAGTACTCGAGTAATTTTTCTGATCGGTTTAGATTGTGACGAATTTTCACTCTTCCCCTCTCCACTCGTTGGAGAGGGGTTTGGGTGAAGTATCTCAGGTAGGAAGGGTAGCCCGCCTGCCATCCCGGGCCCTCCAGGCTCGGATTCAGGTCCACCCACAAATCTCTGTGATTCCCCCGTTTTCTCCCTGTTTTTAGCCCTTTCGGGCATGGTCCGTCGCCCCCTGTCAGCTATCTTTCCCAACCATGTCCCTCACTCCCATGATGAAGCAGTTCATGGACATCAAGTCCGCGAACCCTGATACGCTGTTGCTGTATCGCATGGGCGATTTTTACGAGACCTTCGGCGACGACGCGGTGCTGGCCTCGCGCCTGCTCGGCATCACACTCACCCAGCGTAATCACGGCGGCAAGGATCCCACGCCTTTGGCGGGTTTTCCGTATCATGCGCTCGAGCGTTACATGCCCAAGCTCATCGCATCGGGTCAGCGCGTCGCGGTCTGCGAACAGGTCGAAGATCCGGCCTTGGCGAAGGGCCTCGTGAAGCGCGAAGTAACCGAAATCGTGACGCGCGGCACGGCTTTGTCCGAGAACTACCTCGACGCAAAGTCCAACAACTATCTCGCCTCGGTGTGGCCGGGCGCGCACGAGGGCGACGCGTGCGGATTGTCGTGGCTCGATCTCAGCACGGGCGACTTCCGCGTGGCGGAAGGAACGGCCGATGAGATCGCCGGCGAGATCTATCGTCTGAACGCGCAGGAGATCCTGTATCCCGAAGCGACGGAAGTGGTGCCCGCGCTGGCGGAGTTCCGCGACCGCGAGCGCGTGCTGCTCACGACCCTGCCCAAGGGCTACTTCCAGCTCGAAGAGGGCGTGGCCGCGTTGCAACGCCAATTCAAGGTCGCCTCGCTCGAAGCCTTCGATTGCGCGCATCTGCCGCGGGCCCTCCGCGCCGCCGCCGCCGCGCTGGCCTATGCGAAGGACAGCAAGAAATCCGAGCTTTCGCATCTCACCGGACTCACGGCCGCGCGGTTCGCGGGTCACATGACCCTCGACGCGGCCACGGTGCGCAACCTCGAACTCATTCGTCCGATTCACGGAGAGGACGAGACCGGCACGCTGTACCACCTGATCGACCGCACCGTGACCGCGATGGGCGGCCGCGCGCTCAAACAATGGCTCACGCATCCGTTGCTCGACAAGCCCGCCATCGAGGCACGCCTCGACGCGGTGCAGGAACTGGTCGCGCATCCCGAGATCCTCCGCGCACTGCGGACGCATCTGCAGGGGATTAACGATCTGGAGCGCATCGTCGCCAAGTGCGGCGCGGGCCGCGTGCATGCGCGCGACCTGCTGGGCCTGGGCAATTCGCTGGTCGAAGCCGGGCGCGCCGGCGACGTGTTGGGCGGCTTGAAGTCTCCGCTCTTCGCCGACCAACGCGCGCCGCTGCAGGGGCTGACCGATCGCGGCCTCGCGCTCGCTTCGAACTTCACCGAGCGTCCGCCGCTGACGGTGCGCGAGGGCGGGATGATCCGCTCCGGCGCGTTTGCCGAACTCGACGAACTCAATGCGGGCATCCGCGACGGACGCGAGTGGCTCAACAATCTGCAGCAGCGTGAGAAGGACGAGACGGGCATTCCCAGTCTCAAGGTCGGCTATAACAAGGTGTTCGGCTACTACATCGAGGTGACCAAGACCCACGAGGACAAGGTGCCCGCGCATTACCTGCGCAAGCAAAGCCTCACGGGCGCGGAGCGCTACATCACGCCCGAGATGAAGGAGTGGGAGAACCGCATCCTCAGCGCGGAAACCGGCATCAACGCGCTCGAGTACAAGATCTTCTGCGGCATCCGCGACGCCGTGACGGCGGAGGCTCCGTTGCTGCTGGCCGCGGCCCGCGCGCTGGCTGTGCTCGATGTGTTGCAGTCGCTTGCCGCCGCCGCCGCCGCGCTGCGCTTCACGCGCCCCGAGATCGCCGAAGACACCGGCTTGCGGATTCTCGGCGGGCGTCACCCCGTGGTGGAAGCGCTTTCCGAAGAGGGCGCATTCATCGCCAACGACGTCGAGCTCGATACGCACGACCGCCAGGTGGTGCTCGTTACCGGCCCCAACATGGCGGGTAAATCCACCTACCTGAGGCAGACCGGCCTCATCGCGCTACTCGCGCAGGTGGGGTCTTTCGTGCCCGCCGACTTCGCGCGCGTGGGCCTCGTCGACCGCATCTTCACGCGCGTGGGCGCGTCCGACCGTTTGGCGCGCGGGCAGTCCACCTTCATGGTCGAAATGATCGAAACCGCATCCATCCTCCGCCATGCCACGCCGCGCAGCCTCGTGCTGCTCGACGAAATCGGGCGCGGCACCAGCACCTACGACGGGCTCTCGCTCGCGTGGGCCATCACCGAGGCCTTGCACGAAAACCCGGCCATCGCCGCGCGCACGCTCTTCGCCACCCACTATCACGAACTCACGCGCCTCGCCGACAAGCTGCCGCGCCTGCGCAACGCACAGGTCACCGTGCATGAGGCGAACGGGGAAGTCATCTTCCTCCGCAAGGTGGTGGACGGCGCGTGCGACTCGAGTTACGGCATTCAGGTCGCACGCATGGCGGGCGTGCCCGAAGGCGTGATCGGCCGCGCCGGGGAGATCCTCTCCGAGCTCGAGCAAACCGGAACGGTGGGACTGACCGGCCACGGCGGGCGACCCGGCGCGGCCCGTGCCGCCGGAGATTCCCGAACGAAGCCGGAAAAGCGGTTTGCGCCCCAGGTCGATCTCTTCAACGCACCCTCGACCTCCACTCCCGAAAAAATCTTGGTTGAAAATCCCATTCATCGCGCGGTATTCGATGCGATCATGGGGGTCGACGCGAACGGGCTGACCCCACTTGAGGCGCTGGTGAAGATTGCGGAAATTCAACGTCGCGGCAAAAATCCGTAATCACCGTATCGTCAGGCACGCATGTTAAAATCCCTCCGCTCGCACCGCATCCTGTCGATCACCACGTTGCTCTATACGCTCGCTGTGATTCTTTGGGGTGCGTTCGTGCGCGCGACGGGTTCGGGTGCGGGTTGTGGTGATCACTGGCCGCTATGCAACGGCAACGTGCTGCCACGTTCGCCCACGCTCGAAACCATCATCGAGTTCACCCACCGCTTTACCAGCGGGATCCTGCTGATGCTCATGGTGCTGTGGGTGGTCTCCGCCTTCCGCGCGTTTCCGAAAAAACATCCCGCGCGCACCACGGTGGTGTGGTCGGCGATTTTTTTGGTGATCGAGGCGCTTCTCGGTGCGGGACTCGTGATCTTCGAGATGGTGGCCGACAACCCTTCGCTCGCACGGGGCTGGTGGGCGGCGGCGCATCTGGCGAATACGATGATCCTGCTGGGTTGGATGGCCCTGACGGTGGCCTTCGGTTGGAGAATGGAAACGCGTCGTCCCGTGCTTGCGGGGCCGTGGGCGTGGCGCTTCGCCGTCGCGCTCCTGCTTCTGGTGATCGCGGGCTCGGCCGGCGCGGTGGCCGCGCTCGGGAACACGCTGTTTCCTGCGGATACGCTCGTGCGCGGGATGCGCATGGATTTCGATCCCGCTTCCAACATCCTGGTCCGCCTGCGCGTGCTGCACCCGATCGCGGCGGCGCTCGCGGCGGCCTGGCTGTTTTACCTCTCCATCACGTTTTCTTCCGATGATCGCGCCAAGGTGCGGGTGTGGGCGACGCTGCTCGGCGCGTTGGTACTGGCCCAAGTTCTCGCGGGTATCGTGAACCTGATGCTGCTTGCGCCGGTTTGGATGCAGCTGTCGCACCTGCTGCTGGCCGATGGCGTCTGGATGGCGACCGTGTTACTGGGCGCGCTCGTTTTGACCCGGAACGACTAGCAGCGCAGGCACCATACCGGCGGAATCGGGCGATTCCAATTCACTCTGCGTTTTTTCGGGCGGGTGCAGAAACCTTCCCGTCTTCAGAAAAGCCACCGTCTGTTGCATCGTCTCGGGCCTTCTGAGAATGCGCGTATGCGAAGCGTGAATTTCGACGAAGTCGCTCATTCCCGCCAGCTTTGTGTTCTCCACTGAAACCTTGCCGTCGTCGGGGCCGGGCAGCATGCGCGAAAAAAACGGCTCCACCGACAATGTTCCCGCAATGATGCCGAATGTGAAAGCGGGAGTTCCGAGCCGGAGTACGATGGTTTTTTCCCCCCGTGTTCCGAGCTCGCGGGCGGCGGCTCCGCCCCAGGGGCTAAACGGTTCCCAGAGGCCAAGGCGGTCCACCACTTGCGAGCCTTTGTTGGGCGGCGCGATCATCACCACGCGCCCGAATTTGAATAGGTGTTGCGTCGCGTTCAGCTTTTCGAGACGGCGTACCACGAGACCGCCCATGGAGTGCGTGACGAAGTGGATCGGAATCGTGTCCTTGGGAAAACATCGACGCACTGCCGGGAGCACGAAGAGCGCGGCCAGCGTGTCGATGCGATATTTAAGCGAGGGATAGTCGATGGAGCAGGTCCGGAACCCTTCCGCCTGCAGCGCGTCGGCCAATGGTTTCATCAAGGTGGCATCGTGACCGAGCCCATGCACGAGCACCACGGGTTCGCCAGGCCCAAGCGGTGCGGGCCCGGACGCGCACAGGGCGGCGCCCGCGACGAGTACCGCCAGCGGGAAGACTGCGAAGCGCCTCGATCTCACGATTCCGGCGCTTGGCATTCTAGTGGTCCTGCCCGGGTCCCGGCAGATGGTTGGGTTCTTCCTTCTTCGGGAAGACGAGAGACAGTACGATCGACCCGCCGATGGTGCCGGCGATGATGCTGAGCGACCACAGAATGGGAAAGTGCCCGTGCAGCAGCCACGAGAGCACCGTCATCTTGAGGCCGACGAAGGTGAGCACGATGGCGAGACCGTATTTGAGGAAGTGGAATTTGTCCACTGCGCCCGCCAGCAGGAAGTACAGCGACCGCAATCCGAGGATGGCGAAGATGTTCGAGGTGAACACGATCAACGGTTCCTTGGTGAGGCCGAAGATGGCCGGCACGGAGTCGATGGCGAACACCACGTCGGTGGCTTCGAGCACCAGCAGTACGATGAACAGGGGTGTGGCGTGGAGGACGCCCCCCTTGCGGGAGAAGAATTTCTGCCCCTCGAACTCGTGCGACACGGGCATGATCTTTTTGAACAGTCGCGTGATGGGTTTTTTTTCGGGCTCGATTTTCTGTTCGCCGCCGAACATCATCTTGAAGCCGGTAAACACGAGGAATCCGCCGAGGAGGATCACCACCAGCTTGTATTGCATCAACGCGGCGCCGATCGCGATGAAGATGCCGCGGAATACCAACGCGCCCAAGATGCCGTAAAACAACACGCGGTGCTGATATTGGGGCTTTACATGGAAATACGAGAACACGAGCACGAACACGAAGATGTTGTCGATGGAGAGAGACTGTTCCACCAGGTAGCCGGCGAGGAACTCGAGCGCGATGCGCGAGGCTTCGGCTTTCGGGTCGAATCCGGGGATGGCCATCAGCACCGAGTTATCGGAGAATTGCCACCAGGAATAGAGGTAGAGCAGCAGGTTGAAGATCAGCGCCAGCGTGACCCACACGCAGGTCCACGCGGTCGCCTCTTTGAACGACACGGCGTGCGCCTTGCGATGAAATACGCCGAGGTCGAGGGAGAGCAGTCCGATCACGAAGGCGGTGAACGAGAGGTAGAACCACCAGTAGTCGGCGAAGGGAAAAAGCACGGGAAGGTCGGTCATCGGGTTTCCTTATTCATCAATCTGCATCGATTCGCCTCGGTAGGAGCGAAGTTCATGCATTCGGGTGTGGGGCGCAATCCACGAGAAAACTGCGATGATGTAAAGGAAGCATAGGGAACAGGGAACCCATGGAAACCTTTTGCGCCGCAGAAATCGCGTGGCCGCAAAAAGTCTCGATCGTCCTCTCCGCTGTTCCACTCCGCTTTGGGGCGAATGATGGCGGAAAGTTCCCGGTATACCGGACACCCCGGTTGATGGGGCATCGTGCTGACGGCGTACCGGCCCCTGACCTTACGGTCGGGGGACCTACTCCCTTTTCTGTGTCAAACTCTAACAAGGCCATCGGATGGGTTCAATCAGATACCGTTACATATCGCTGCTTCGGGCTGTTGGGTTTATCGGGGATGGTCTGCCTGAGCCGTCCCTTTTCGATGAGTGGATTCAGCACTTCTCTGCGAAAGTGATCGCGGTTGTTCATGCCCAGGTGCTGTTGAATCTCTTCCCGATTCCGCGGCGTGCTGCAAAAATCCAGAATCCGTGCGGTACGCGAAACTTGCATGGGTTTTGGTGCATTCCAGTCAATTTTCGCAGTTTCATTCCGGGACGCGGCAGCCTTTTCATTCCATGCAAGCTTGGGTGGCGCGACTTGCACGGAAGTCACGGGCTTCTCGGCCTTCTCAGCGAAGCGTTCTCTAGAAATCAAGGAGAGGGCATGTGGCCTTAATGCAAGGAATTTGACCATTTTTCCATGCAAGATTACGGGTTTCACGCCGAAATAAGCTTGCATGGTGGTTGAGGCTTGGGCAGATTCTAGGCCTGCTGCAGCCTCCGGGTAAAGGGTATCCCAAAACGAGGTGAGGTCGGCAATCAGGGAGACTTCATATTGTTCCGAGGTATTTTCCGATGTGGGCATAAACTCGACGGCAAAATGCTCTACATCCAGCTTGAATGTCGCCGGGGTTGCATGGAAATAGTCTCTTTTTTTGATTAAAAAGCCAAGTACCAATTCGAATGCTCGGTCGCGGAGCCCACTAAGTGATCCGGATGCGCGGGTTTCCGGACTTGCATGGTTCCTGGGCTCCGGTGTTCCCAAGGCCGGAAAACTGTCCGAAATCACATTCATCAGGGTGCTGAAGGTTTCCAACACATTAAGCGGAGTCCGAATTTCGATGCGCTTGCCATCGGGGCGATCACGACGCACGATCAGGGTGCGAAGGTTGGGAAAGAGGGCAGAAATTGCGGAATTTGGCCCGAAAAGCAAGGTGCCTGCAGGGGTTACCGACCATTCACCCGTGCCGGAATCCTGACGTAATAGACCCGCCGCCTTTAACAAGGCCTCATCATCCAGGTGGGACCATGCATGCTTGGCGTTATAAAGCCTTGCATGGTTGCGGGCCTCGGCAATCAGGTCGACACGCAGTTCGGAAACGGGGGTAACAAAGGTCGGAGAGGGTTCCATGGGGTTCCTTCATCGGAAGGGAATTCCAACCATCGTAAAAATGAATATTACGGCAGGTTTTCAGCTTGCATGCTAATCTACGTGCAGGGGGCAAAGCTTGCACGGGATATTTTCGGGAGCTTGGTAAGGCGGGTTTGCTTGGCCATGCAAGCCTAAATCGACTCCGAAACCGCTCCGAGCCTCAACAGCCTGCCAGGAGTTTGCCCAAATCGGTTTTGAAGCCCTTGGGAGCCACCGCAGCCGAGGCCCACCCCTCGGGGCGGAGATACTGCCGCGCGCAGCGCAGAATGTCTGCACGGGTGACGGCATCGATGCGAGCGAGGATGCGCTCGGGGGATTCGTCCCATGGGTTCACCAGCAGGCGCCGTGCGAGCGCCGACATGCGCGATCCGGTCGATTCCATCCCGAGTAGCATGCCGCCCTTGATGTTTTCCTTGGCCCGTTTGAGTTCGGCTGCAGGTAGGCCTTCGTCGCGAAGCCGGGCGAGTTCACGGCCGGTTTCACGGATTGCCTTTTCCACCTGGGCGGGGTCGGTGGCGAAGCCCACGTTGAACAAACCTTCGCGCGCGAGAAACTCCGGACTGGTGTAGATGCTGTAAACCAGGCCGTGCGTTTCGCGCAGGTTCTGGAACAGGCGCGAGCTCATGCCGTCACCCAGTGCGCAGTGCAGCAGCAGCAGGGGAAAACGGTCGGGCTCGCTCCAGGCGCAACCTACGCCGCCGACTACCACTGTGGCTTGTTGCACGTCGCGGGTCTTCAGCAGATGACGCGCCTGAAACGCCGCCGAAGAGCGGATGATGGGCGTGCGCGAGGGCATTTTCTGCAGTGTGGATTTCGTTGAGGCACGCAACCGGAAATACTTCCGCACACGGGCCACCACTTCGGCGTGATCGACGCGGCCCACGGCCACCACGGCGACCGGAGTCTGCGCATGCACGTTATCGCGGTGACCGCGCAACAGGGCGGCGTCGAGGCCGCGCACCGACTTTTCGGTTCCCGCGATGGGGCGGCCGAGCGTGTGGGTGCCGAAGGCGGCGCGACCGAAGAGCTCGTGCGCCAGTTCGTCGGGGGAATCGTTGACGCTGCGGATCTCCTCGATCACCACGTCTTTTTCTTTGCGGATGTCATCGGCGTCGAATTTGCCGGCGAACACCATGTCGAGCAACACGTCGAGAGCACCGCCGGCTTCGGTATCGACCACCTTGCCGTAGAAACAGGTTTGTTCGCGCGAGGTCCACGCATTGACCTGACCACCGGTGGCCTCGAAGCGGCGCACGATATCGAGCGGTCCGAGACGCGGCGTGCCCTTGAAAACCATGTGCTCGAAGAAATGGGCGAGTCCGCCCGAACCGGGAGCTTCGTCGCGCGAGCCTGTGTCGAGATAGACCCCGAGGCTGGCGGAACGCACATGAGGCAGATGTTCCGTCGCCACCCACACGCCGTTTTCGATGAGGGTTCGTTGCGGGGCGTTCAGGGATTTTTTCAGGGGCATTGGATTACCGATTTCAAACGAGGTTGCATAAAAAAAGCCCCGCAAAGTCCGGATGGATTTTGCGGGGCTGAAGACTGGGGAAGAATCCCCCGGCGGGCGCTTACGCGCCCTGCAGCAGAGCCTTGCGGCTCAGCTTGATCTTACCGGTGGGGTCGACGCCGATGCACTTCACTTCGATTTCGTCGCCCATGGAGAGCACGTCTTCGACCTTTTCCACGCGCTGGAGGGCCAGCTCGGAGATGTGCACGAGGCCTTCCTTGCCCGGGAGGATTTCCACGAAGGCGCCGAAGGTGGTGATGCCCTTGACCTTGCCGTTGTACACCTTGCCCACTTCGGCTTCGGCGAACAATTCGTTGATCATCTTCAGCGCGAGCAGCGCGTTGCCGCGATGCGGGGCCGAAACGGTGACCATGCCGGTGTCGGTGACGTCGACCGTGGCACCGGAGGTTTCCTGGATGCCGCGGATGATCTTGCCGCCCGGGCCGATGAGATCCTTGATCTTTTCGGTCGGGATCTGGCGCTGCAGAATGGCGGGCGCGTTCTTCGACAGATCGCGCGCGGCCGAAAGGGCCTCGTTCATCTTGCCGAGGATGTGGTGACGGCCGGCCTTCGCCTGCGTCAGCGCTTCGTTCATCATTTCAGCGGTGATGCCGCGGATCTTGATGTCCATCTGGAACGAGGTGATGCCCTTCTCGGTGCCGCAGACTTTGAAGTCCATGTCGCCGAGGTGATCTTCGGTGCCGTTGATGTCGGACAGTGTCACGTAGCGCGCGCCGTCGGAGACCATGCCCATCGCGATGCCCGCGACCGGAGCCTTGATCTTCACGCCCGCGTCCATCAGCGACAGCGAACCGCCGCACACCGAGGCCATCGACGACGAGCCGTGGGACTCGAGAATGTCGGACACGATGCGGATGGTGTAGGGGAAGCTCTCCGCGGTCGGCAGCACCGGTGCGAGCGCGCGCTCAGCGAGGAAGCCGTGACCGATTTCGCGGCGACCCGTGGGGCCGGGGCGCTTGGCCTCACCCACCGAGAAGCTCGGGAAGTTGTAGTGGAGCATGTAGTTCTTGAACGACTCGCCCTGCAGCGACTCGACGCGCTGTTCGTCGCGACGGGTGCCGAGCGTGGTGACCACGAGACCCTGGGTCTCGCCGCGCTGGAACAGCGCGGAGCCGTGCGCGCGGGGCAGCACGGTGGTCTGGATGTCGATGGGGCGCACTTCGGTGGGGCCGCGGCCGTCGATGCGGCGCTTCTCGGAGAGCACCATCTCACGCATGTCGCGCCAAAGGATGTCTTCGAAGCACTTCTTGACTTCGCCGGCCTGTTCGGAGAACTCGGTTTCGAGGGCCGCGAGCACTTCGGCTTTCACCTTCTTTACACCGGCGTAGTAGGCCTTCTTCAGGTAACCCTGATGGAACAGCGTCTGCAACAGCGGCTGAGCCACGGCTTCGACGCGGGCGAAGATGATCGGGTCGAGCGCCGGTGCGGTGAACACCTGCTTCTCATGGGGGAACAGGGCGACGAGTTCGTCCTGGCCCTTGACGATGGCCTTGATCGCATCATGACCGGCGAGGATGGCCTTGACCATCAGCTCTTCGGGAATCTCGAAGGCGAAGCCTTCGACCATGGTCACCGAGTTCGCCGTACCGGCGATCACCATTTCGATGTCGGCGCCTTCGGACTGTTCGAACGTGGGGTTGATCGTGAATTCACCGGCGAGGTTGCCCACCACGCGCACGGCGGCGACCTGCTCCTCGAAGGGCAGATCGGAGATGCCGATGGCGGCGGACGCGCCCACGAGGGCGATCGTTTCGGCATCGTACTTGTCGTCGGCCGAGATCACCGTGCAGGCGATCTGGACTTCGCGGTAGTAACCCTCGGGGAACATCGGGCGCAGCGAGCGGTCGATGATGCGGCAGGTGAGCACTTCGCGGTCGCTGAGTTTGGCTTCACGCTTGAAGAACCCGCCCGGGATCTTGCCGGCGGCGTAGAACTTCTCGCGGTATTCGACCGTGAGCGGAAAGAAGTCGGCGGGCTTGTCTTCGCCGACCACGACGGTGCAGAGCACCATGGTCTCGCCGAGACGGGCGACAACGGCGCCGTGCGCCTGCTTGGCCATGCGGCCCGACTCCAGCGTCATCACGCGGCCGTCGGGAAGGGGAATGGAAACCGTCTTGGTTAAATCGGTCAGTATAGACATGATGAATCTCCAGGCCGCCTTCTACCCGCGACATTGCGGGCGGCGTGCCGTACGGGGGAAGCTGGAAACCCGCGGAAACCCTGAGGAGAGCGGCGCGCGGGAGCGGACAAAACAAAAACCGCGCCCAACCTTGCGGGGGCGCGGCTCGTGCACTGCGCCTTAGCGGCGCAGATCCAGCTGTTTGATCAGGGCGCGGTAGCCCTGAATGTCGGTCCGGGTCAGATAGTTCAGCAAACGACGACGCTGCGCGACCATGGTGGTCAGCCCGCGGCGCGAGTGCTTGTCCATCTTGTGAACCTTGAGGTGTTCCGTGATCTCCGCGATGCGATGCGTTAGCAACGCGATCTGAACGCGCGGGTTTCCGGTGTCCTTCTCGTTTTGGCCGAAACCTTTGACGATTTCGGTGGTCTTTTCAGCAGTCAGTGTCGGCATAGGTCTTTTCCGTCGGTTTTTTGTCTAACTCAATGAGGGTCACAAACTTAGTATCTCACCGCGTTTCGGGCAATGGAGTGAGGAAATAGGGGCGAGGTCTCTGGGGACTGTTCCCTGTCCGGTCAGGAATCCCCATCGTACTCGTGCCTCGTACTCCTACACGTACTCGAAATTATTCGAAAAACGCCGAGTACGAAGTACGCGTAGGAGTACGAACGCCTCCCACAGCCGTTTGTAGGTTCCCACTGAAAACCGAAAATCGCTGGTTTTACACCGAAAATCGATCGAAATCACCCGAAAATACCCTGAAAATACCAGAAAAGTCGCCTAAATCGCGACTTTCTTCCATGTCTCCACGTCGAGGGTTATCTGGCGTTTGAGGCTTTCGATGCCGTCAAAATGCTGTTCAGGGCGTAAAAATTGCAGCAATTCGAAATCGAGGGGTTGGCCGTAAAGGTCGCCCGACCAGTCCGGAAGGTGGATTTCGACCAAAGGCTCGGGGGTTCCCTCCTTGAAGGTAGGGCGCATGCCGATATTGGCGACCGCAGAATGTCGAACCCCGTCGAGGGTGACCTGCCCGCCGAACACGCCGAAGGGGAGGATTTTGCGGACGTCCTCGATGCGGAGGTTGGCGGTGGGGAAGCCAAGTTGGCGGCCGCGTCCGTCGCCGGGGCCGACCGTGCCGCGCAACGCGTACGGGCAGCCGAGAAGTGTGTTGGCGCGGGCGACGTTCCCGTTTTTGAGATGATGGCGAATGGCGGAGGAACTGACGAGCTCGCCGCTCTCGAAAGCCGGCGGTACTTCGAGTACGACTTCTGATCCCTCGGTGTGCGCGCCAAGCAACGTACGCAGCAGCGTTGCATCGCCGCGGGCGCCTTTGCCGAAGCGGTGGTTGGAGCCGAGGAAGAAACACGCGCCGCGCAAGCGTCCGATCAACACGTCGTTGGCGAACTCTTCTGCCGTGAGTGCGGCGAGATCGGCATCGAACGTCAACGTGACCACGGTGATGCCGAGCTCAGCCAAGAGCGCGGCTTTTTCGCGCGGCGAAGTCAGCAGCGAAGTGCGCGCATCGGGAAAGAGGAACTGGCGCGGGTGTGGCTCAAAGGTGAGCGCGACTGGTTCGAGCCCATCTGCCTGCGCGCGCGCGCGCAGCGCTTCGAGGATGCGGCGATGTCCGAGATGCACGCCATCGAAGTTGCCCAAGGCGATCGCGGTGGAGCTGGCCATAGTGCGGCCGAGCGCTGCGTCGCGCCACGTGAGAGGATGATGCGCGGGTGCGGAAGTCATGCGCTGAAAAGTTTAAGTCGCAATCAGCGGGATGCGGTGCCTGAATCCAGCGAAGCCGGAAAAACCTTGCGCGGACAAAGGCGTCCGATCGCATCCAGGGTGGCGGTGCAGAGCAAGATGCCGTTCTCCGAAAACACCGCGTACTCCGGTTCGGTTTCCTCCGGGACAACCTGTGCAACCGGCGCTTTCTCGACGTTGAATACGTTCGCCGGCAGCGGATTGCCGTTGCGCAGGCCCGCGAGCCCCGCATCCAAGACCCGCAATACGGGCAGATCGGCGATGGCGGCCTCGAGAGGGAGCAAGGTATCCAGGCCTGCGTTATCGGGCGCGATGGCGTCTTCGACGCGGAAGGGGCCGATGGCGAGGCGACGGATTTGATCTGCGGCGCCACCGCAGCCGAGAATTTGACCCACGTCGTGCGCGAGGCTGCGCACATAGGTGCCTTTCGAACAATCCATTTCCACTAGGGCGGTCCTATCATGGGTGTCGAACGAGAGCACCTCGATGCGGTCGATGCGGATGTTGCGTGCGGCGAGCGTCACGGTTTCGCCGTCGCGCACGCGGTCGCAGGCGCGCTTGCCTGCGATCTTGATTGCGGAGTAGGCAGGCGGCATTTGCGCGATGGGGCCGAGGAAGGTGCGCAATGCGGCCTCGAGTTGTGCGAGCGTGACGTGCGAGGCGTCTTTGCGCGCCCGCACTTCGCCTTCGAGATCGTAGGTGTCGGTTTCGATTCCCAAATGCAAACGGAAGCGGTAGCTCTTGGGCATGGCTTCGAGAAATTCGAGCAGACGCGTGCCCGCGCCCACGCCCACCACCAGCAGCCCCGAAGCGGCGGGGTCGAGCGTGCCCGCATGCCCGATCTTCGCGCCCTTCTTGCCTCCGAACGCACGCTTTACCGGATACAACGCGGCAAACGACGACTCACCGACGGGTTTGTCGAGAAGGAGGATGCCGGAGGAGGAATGCGCTTCGCTGGCCATTGGGTTCAAATGAGAAATGATGAATGAGAAATGAGAAAAGAAGAGAAAAAGAAAGCGTATTCCTTAATCAAATCGGGAAGTCACCAACCCTATAGGCTTTGATTCCCGTTTCTCATTTCTCATTCATCATTGCTCATTTTCTTCGTCGTCTTTTGCCGCGGGGTTTTCGCCGCGTTCGATGTCGCGCAAGAGCGAATCGATGCGGAAACCGTGATCGAGATTGCGATCGAGAGTGAAGCTGAGCTTGGGTACTGTGCGGGTTTGCAGGTATTTGGAGAGGTGCGTGCGCATCCGGGGCGCGAATTCGTTGAGCGCTTCGAGCGTGTCGTGCCGCACTTTTTCGTCACCCATCACCGATACGGAGACCGTGGCCAGACCAAGATCCTGGGTGGTTTCCACACGCGAGAGCGTGAGGAAGCCGAGCCGCGGATCGTTGATCTCCCGGAGGATGTATTGGCTGAGTTCGCGTTGGATGACGTTTCCAACGCGCTCGGTCCGGCGCGTCATGCGTGAACCCGCTTATCCCGCCAAAGCCGCGCCGAGCTTGCGCGCGACCTCGACCTTGCGGAAGAAGGCCAGCACGTCGCCTTCCTGAATGTTCTTGATGCCTTCGAGGCCGATGCCGCACTCGAAACCGGCCTTGACCGTTTTCGCGTCGTCCTTCTCGCGCTTGAGCGAGACGACCTTGGCTTCGCCGACTTCGATGCCGCCGCGGTACAGGCGTGCCTTGAGCTCGCGTTCCACGCTGCCGCTCTGAACCTTGCAACCGGCGATGACACCGACCTTGGGGATGTGGAACAGCTTGAGGATGAGCGCTTCGCCCGCGACTTCTTCGCGGTACTCGGGCTTGAGGAGGCCTTCCATCGCCGACTTCACTTCGTCCACGATCTCGTAGATGATGCGATAGCTGTTGATGGTGACGCCTTCCTGCTCCGCCAGATCGCGCACCGACTCGGAAGGCAGCACGTGGAAGGCGATGATCAGAGCATCGGATGCGGCGGCCATCTGGATATCGGCTTCGCGAACGGCGCCGACGCCCTTGCTGATGACCTTGACGCGCACTTCCTTGGTCGAAAGTTTTTCGAGCGAGGCGGCGATGGCTTCCACCGAACCGTCGGTATCGCCCTTGATGAGGAGCTTGAGCTCGTGGAACTCGCCCGACTTGATACGGTCGGAGAGCTGATCGAGCGTGATGTGACGCTTCTGGCGCAGTTCGCGATCCTTGGCCGCGACGCGGCGACGGTTCGCTATTTCGCGCGCCTCGCGCTCGTCTTCCACCACCATGAACGAGTCACCCGCCTGCGGCGTGCCTTCGAGACCGAGCACCTGGACCGGAGTCGAGGGACCGGCTTCCTTGCGCGGATTGCCGCGTTCGTCGAGCAGCGAACGGACGCGGCCGGCGAAGGTACCGGTCACGATGGCGTCGCCCACGCGCAGGGTGCCGTTCTGCACCAGCATGGTGGCCACGGCGCCCTTGCCCTTGTCGAGACGCGATTCGATCACAGCGCCCATGGCGTTGCGCTCGGGGTTCGCCTTGAGTTCAAGGATTTCGGACTCGAGTGCGAGCGTCTCGAGCAGCTTGTCCATGTTAAGACCGGAACGGGCCGACACTTCGACGCAGGGGATTTTACCGCCCCATTGTTCGACTTCGACGCCGTTTTCCGCCAACTGCGTGCGGATCTTGTCCGGGTTCGCAGTGGGAAGATCAATTTTGTTGATGGCCACCACGATTTGAACGTTGGCGTTCTTGGCGAGCTGGATGGCTTCCTTGGTCTGCGGCATGACCATGCTGTCGGCCGCCACCACCAGAAGCACCACGTCGGTGACGTTGGCGCCGCGGGCGCGCATGGCCGAGAAGGCCTCGTGACCCGGGGTGTCGAGGAAGCAAATCGGGCCGTGGGCCGTATCGACCATGTAGGCGCCGATGTGTTGCGTGATGCCGCCCGATTCGCCCGCGATGACGTTGGTCTTGCGGATGTGATCGAGGATCGAGGTCTTACCGTGATCGACGTGACCCATGACGGTGATGATGGGGGCGCGCGTCACGAGTTCGCCCGCAGCGTCTTCTTCACCTTCTTCAGCCGCAGCTTCCTGGGTGTATTCGTCCATGAGCTGGGCGGAGTAACCGAATTCATCGGCGACGAGCGCGATGATTTCGTGGTCGAGGCGCTGGTTGATGGTCACCATCATGCCCAGCTCCATGCACTTGGCGATGACCTGTGCTGGCAGCACGTTCATGAGACCGGCGAGTTCACCCATCGTCACGAATTCGGAAACATTGAGCACGCGCTTGGCTTGATCGCCCTCGGCGCCCTCTTCGTCTTTGCGATCCTTCAGGCGCGCCTTGCCGGGCGTGCGCGAAAGGCTGGCCATGACCTTGCTCACGTTGTTGCGTGCGCTCAGCAATTCCTGTTCGATCTGCTCGCGCGTCTTGCGCTTGCCGCGTCCACCGCGAGCCGGAGGACCGCCTGGTCCGGAACGACCTGGTCCGCCCGGTGCTCCGCCCGGTGCTCCACCCGTGCCGGGGCCGTCACGACGATCGCGATCACCTGGGCCGCGTCCGGGCGCTCCGCCACCGGTTACACCGGCGGACTGAGCACGCAATGCGTAAATGTCTTTGGGGCCGTCGAAGCCGCCGGTGCGCGGAGCACCTGCAGGACCGCGATTAGGACCACCCGGGCCTCCGGGACCCCCGGGTCCACGACTGGGGCCGAGGTGTCCGCCGGTGCGGCCGAGGCCGCCTTCGCGGCTGGGGCCGCCGGGGCCGCGCGAGAGATGGCCGGAGTAGCCTTGACCGCCGCGATCGCCGTTTCCGCGCATGCGGGCGGCGCTTTCGGCACGCGACTTCGCGATACGAGCCAGCATGGCCGAATCGGGCTTTTCGATGGAAACCTTGAGGGTCGAAACGGGTTCGGCCGGTTTGGTCGGACCCGGTTTGGTCGGCTCTTGTGCGACGGGTGCCTGCGGAGGCTCGTTGCCCTGAGGGGGCGTGGGTGCGGTCTTGGTTACAGGGGCTGATGCCGGAGCTGCCTTGGCGGCAGGCGCCACGGGAGCTTCAGCGCGCGGGGCCGGAGCGGATTCAACAACCGGCGCTGCTGACGGAGCTGCCGTTTCTGCGCGTGCGGCGGGGGCTTCCACGACAGGTGCGGGCGCCGCAGTGGGCGCGGGTGCAGCCACCGGTGCGGAAGGTGCCACCACGACACGGGGACCCACGGTCGGTGAAGTCGGCGCCACAGGCTGGACAGGCGCGGCGGCGGGTGACTCGGGCTTGATCAGCGTCGCTTTTTTGATCACGGCGACGGGAGCCGGTGGGATCGGCGCCTTGCGGATGACCGCCTTCATCGGGATCTTTTTGCCGGCCTTGACCAGCTCTTCGCGCTCTTTGCGCTGTTTTTCGGCCATTAGCAGAGGCTTGACCTTTTGGAAGGCCTCGGGCTCGAGGGTGCTTGAGGGCGTCTTGGCATCGACGCCGGCCTCATGGAGGAGGCGCAAAAGGACTTCGCTGGTCAGATCATGATCTTTGGCCAGCGTAGAAACGCGTTTTTTCGGAGTATCCGTCATATTCTCGCCCAATGTAGTATTTGGGCTTTCCTTGCCTTGTTAAAGAGCGCAAACGGGGATTTCCGGGCTGATGCGACGTCATTGAAGCGCGCACATGCCCGGAGCCCGCATTTATTCGTCGTCGGCGGTTTGAACGCTTGCGGCGCTTTCCGCGACGGGAGCTTCGGGGCTTTCGCCTTCGGCTTCACCAACGTTTTCACCTTCCGCTTTTTTGGCGAAGAGCGACTCCAGTTCCGAGAACTTGCTGGCCGCAGCCGCGCCTGCGGCGGCGTCATCCAGGACAGTGCCTTCGCGCGGCTTGAAGAGACGCTCGCGCACATCGTCGGGCAATGCGGCGAATTCGGTTTCACCGTAGATGTCGAGTTCGCGGCCCACCATTTTGCTGGCGAGGCGCACGTTCTGACCGCCGCGACCGATGGCCTGTGAAAGATCTTCGTCGCCGACGATCACCACCACGCGGCCGTCGCCGATGTCGGTGATCTGCTTGATGTTGGCCGGCGACAGCGAACGGCGGATGTAGATGTTGGAGTCTTCGCTCCAGTGGATGATGTCGATGCGCTCGTTGCTGAGCTCGCGCACGATCGCCTGCACGCGGTTGCCCTTCATGCCTACGCAGGCGCCCACGGGATCGATGCGGTCGTCCTTGGTCGAAACGGCGATCTTGGCACGGAAGCCGGGATCGCGCGCCACGCCGCGGATGGTCACCACGCCGTCGCCGATTTCGGGAACTTCGAGCTCGAACAAACGGGCGAGGAACATGGGATGCGTGCGCGACAAGGTGACCTGAGGGCCCTTGGTGTTGACGCCGACTTCAGAGATGTAGGCGCGCAGGGTGTCGCCCTGGCGGTAGCGCTCTTTGCGGATCTGTTCGCGCAAGGGAAGAATGGCCTCTGTCTTGCCTAGGCTGATGAGGATGTTGCCGCGATCGACCTGTTGCACCTGACCCGAGACAAGCGTGCCGACCTTGTCCTGGAAGTCTTCGAAGATCTTTTCGCGCTCAGCGTCGCGCACCTTCTGGAGCAGCATTTGCTTCGCGGCCTGAATGGCGGCGCGGCCGAAGTTCTCGATCGGGATTTCCATTTCGAGATAGTCGCCTGCGACGGCTTCCTCGTTATACTCGCTGGCTTCGCCGAGGAGCATGTAGCCTTCGTCGATGGCGGCCACTTCTTCGGCGGTCATTTCGGGATCAACATCCGGATAATCTTCCACCACGGTGACGCGCAGGAACACGCCGATCTCGCCGGACTCGGCGTCGACATCGGCCTCGATGTTCTTCTGCAGCTCGAGGTACTTGCGTGCCGCATTGACGAGCGCCTGTTTCAGCGTGTCGAGCACGACGCCGCTGTCGAGGTTCTTCGTCTTGGCGATGAGGTTGAGGTTTTCGAGGATGTTGTTTTCCATGACGTGTTCCTTGTACAGGGTCTAGATCAGGACAGTTTGATTTCGATTTTGGCCATGGCCACCAGGCTCATGGGAATATTCACGGCTCCGGCGGGCGTTTCGAGGGTTACCTCGGCCTCGCTGGCGGCGAGGAGTTTGCCCTGATGCTGGATTTTGTTGTTGATCTTTTCGCGCGTGGTCACGCGCACGTCGCGGCCGAGATTGCGCAGCCAGTCGGGCAGCGTCTTGAAGGGACGGTCGAGACCGGGGGAGGAAACCTCCATCACGTAGTTGTCTTCGCCCAGCCAGTTTTCGGCGTCGAGAACGGCGGAGACTTCGCGGCTGACCTTGGCGCAGTCATCGACGCTCACGCCGCCGGCCTTGCCGACATAGACGCGCACCACGCGGCGGCGACCGGCGCGGAACAGTTCCGCGTCGACGAGGTCGAGCCCGTGCGTGGCGCAGACGCCGCGCGCCAGATTGGTGATTTGTTCGAGAACGTCCATAATGATTCCTTAAACGAAGCCTCAGCGGAGCATCGTGGGGTCGCCCGAAAGGTGGACTTCGTTGTGAGAACCGAGCGAGATCAAGGCCAAGCAGGAGCGCGAAGCAGGCGATATGACTTAATATCGCCGATGCAGCGCGACGAACTTGGCCGCAGGTCGCAGCCGGTTCGAGTAGAAGGACACGTTTCGGGCGGCCCAAACAACAAAAAACCCCTCTCGGGGATGCCGAAGGGGCCTTCCAAGTGAATCCATTTTTTCGTTGGACTCACCCGCTTTGCGCGCACTCGGCATGCAAAACCACGGACACATATATAGTAGTTTTGACCCCGGGTGGCAAGGGTTCCGGCCCTCTCTAATTTTTGAAATATCAAGGAAATACGTGATGATTCAGGCTTTTTTGTTGATCGCCATCGGCGGAGCGGGAATCTGGTTCACCGGTCGCCATCTCAAAAAGACCTGGCTCGACATCCGCGCCCGCAAAGGCACGGTGAAAACCTCCGAACTGATTTTGAACAACGGCCTCAGCCTGCTCTGGTTCGGCTACCTGCTCGCCTTTTTCGCGGGCATGATCGTGAATAATCTGCTGCTGAAGTAAGCGGACAGCTTACTGCTTCGGTTATTTCTCGGCGCGTTTGGCTTTTTCCCAAAGCGCGTCCAACGTCTCGAGCGGTTGGCCTTCGAAGGGAATGCCCTCCGCTTTCGCCAACGCTTCCATCGCCTCGAACCGCTTCACGAACTTGGCGTTGGTGCGCGCCAGTGCGCGTTCCGGATCGAGCTTGAGATAGCGGCCCAAATTCACGACGGAGAAGAGGAGATCACCGAGTTCCAGCTCGAGCGCTTCGCGGTCTACGGTGTCAGCCTTGGCCTCGGCTTCGAATTCTTCCAGCTCCTCGCGCACCTTCGCCGCCACGCCCCGCCAGTCGGGCCATTCGAAACCGGCTTTCACCGCGCGCTTCGAAATCTTCATGGCCTTGTGAAGCGGCGGCAGGCTGCGCGGTAAATCACCCAGCAAGCTTTCGACCGGATCGGGTTTTCCTTGCTTCTCGATCTTTTTGATCGCATCCCATTGCGTGGCCACCTTGTGGGCGGTATCCACGCCTGCTGTGGCGGCGAACACGTGCGGGTGGCGGCGGATCAGCTTTTCGGAGATGTCGTGGATCACGCCATTGATGTCGAAGGTGCCGGCTTCCTGCGCCATCTGCGCGTGAAAAACGACCTGCAATAGCACGTCGCCCAGCTCCTCGCGCATGTTGGGGAGATCCTTGCGTTCCACGGCATCGACGAACTCGTAAGACTCTTCGATGAGGCAGGCCAGAATCGATTCGTGGGATTGCTCGCGGTCCCACGGGCAGCCGTCGGGTGCGCGCAGGCGGGCCATGATGGAGAGCAGGTCGGCGAAGGAGTAAGGAGGCTGTGGGATCATGGGGGCCAGACGGTAGTAGGTAGACGGTAGAAAAGAGTCAAAAAATGCTTTTCAGAGTGCGGGTAGAGAGGTTTGGGTCGTCCGTGTATTCCCTACCTACTACCGTCCACCTACTAACTACTCATTAAAGCAGTCTATATTTGTTCACTTATGGGAAAATTCTTATTTTTATCCGAAAAATCAATTTTTTACGGGTGTTTGGCTTCACAACACGGGCTTGGATATGCCGGATTCGCCCGGCTTTTGGCCCGGTTCGGGTCTCCGGAGGCAGTTTATGCGGCCACGCCCGAGACTTGGAAGGAAGCGTGGCCCCGTTTGTCGGCTCCGATGTCCGCCTCGCTCGCCAGAGGGCCCCGGTTTGAGGAGTGGAAGGCCTTGGTGCATCGCTGTGAGAAAGACGAGATTTCCTTGAGGGCCCCGGTTTGGCCTGGCTATCCGGAGCCATTGGCCATTTTGGAGGCCCCCCCGCCACTGCTTTATCTGCGCGGAGAATGGATGCCGCAAGATGCCCGCGCGGTAGCCATCGTGGGGACGCGTACCCCGACGGCCTACGGCCGCGAGGTAGCCATCACCCTTGCCCGAGATCTTGCGGCCCAGGGATTCACCATTGTTTCAGGGCTCGCGCTGGGAATCGACGGTGCGGCCCATGCGGGGGCCTTAGCGGGCGCGCCATCGGGCGCGGTGGAGGGCACCGGTCGCACCCTGGCGGTGATCGGGTGCGGCTTGGATATCCCTTACCCGATCGAGAACCTCGAGGTGCGCCGCCGTATCGAGGCGGACTCCGGAAAGTACGGTGCGGTGATCTCGGAGTTTCCACCGGGAACGCAACCCTTGCCCGCCTATTTTCCGCGACGCAACCGTTTGATCAGCGCCTTATCCCGCGCCACCATCGTGGTGGAAGCGGGCGAGAAAAGCGGCGCGCTGCTCACGGCGGCGCATGCGCGCACACAGGGCAAACCCCTGTTCGCGGTGCCGGGGCCGATTTTCAGCAGCGTCTCGTCGGGCACGAATGCCCTGCTGCGCAAGGGCGCATTGCTCGCCGCCTCTGCCGAAGACATCATCCGGGTACTGGACGGGGCGGACCGCGGTTCGGCAACCAGGTCATTCCAGGCTGCGTCCTACGTCGCCTCACAGAATGATTCGCACACCTTTTCCCGCACCGGTTCTCGTGCCACATCGCCCCAGCGCTCGCGGAGTTTTACCACGGCGGCAGCGACTCCGGAAGATCCGGTACTGCGCCTTTGGGGCGCGGATTCCGTTTGCGGTCTGGATGCCTTGGCGGCGCGTGCACGGGAACAGGGGCTTTGGCCGGATCTGTTGGATGCGCCGGAGGCGCAGGTGGGAGCCCGGCTTCTGGAAGCGTTGTTGCGCCTCGAAATGAGCGGCAAGGTCAGCCGGTTGCCGGGCGCAGCGTACCGAATCATCGGTGCCGTTTAGACGCGTTCCCGATCCGCATTCCCTGTTTTACCTTATCCCCCATGTCGCATCCCGAAAAACCACCGATCTTCCGTCGCCGCTGGTTGCTGTGGCTTTTGCCCTTCGCACTGCTTTTCGTGGTGTATCAGGTGATGACAGGGCCGCGCGGGTTGTTGAAGGTGGAGGCGCTGCGCGACCAGAAGGCCGCCATCCGGCGCGAGATCGACAGTCTTGAAACCCGCAAGCGGGAACTGTTGGTCGAGAAAAACCGGTTGCTCACCGACACGGCCTACCTGGAGAAAATCGCCCGCAAGGAACTCGGCATGATCCGCCCGGGGGAGAAGGTATATCGTTTCGTCGAACCGGCTTCCGAACGGGCGGACGGCTCTGAACCCTCCGACAACAAACGGTAGGTGCCCTGCGATGCGCCATACGCGTTTGCATAAAGCGCCTGCGGCATTACTGAAAGCGCCTCCGGCTTTGGTCGATTTCCAGCGTTGGTTCGGGATGGCCGCTGCGCGTCCGCTGTTGCCGGGCAACGGGACCCGACCGCGGGGTGTGAACGGCCCGAGTTTGCGCGCCGAAGCGAACGCGCGTTTGCGCACGGTTGGCGGCATGAGCGGGCTGGAGCGTCTGGAAGTTTACAACCGCCAGTATTGGTTCCGCTTGATCACGATCATGCAGGAAGAATTTCCCTGCACCTTGCATGTGATCGGCCTCGATGGATTCAACACGTGGGTGATTCGGTTCCTCGACGCGCATCCTCCGGCTTCGCCGTACCTTGCGCAAATGGATCAGGCATTTCCCGACTTTCTGAGGCGCCGCTATCGCGGGTCGAATCGCCTCCGAGTGCTGGAAGCGGCGGCCTACGACAAAGCCTTCTCCCGTGCCTTCGATGCGCCGACGGAAGCTTTCGCATCCGCTTCCGATGCGGCAACTTCTTCCGACCCTGCCGCTGCGGCGCAGGCGTGGATGCTGGCCCCGCAGGTGACACCGCTTTGGCTGCATTGGGATTTCACTGCGTATCGCGCGCGCTGCCTCGCCGACGAACCGCTGACGGGCCGATTCGCATTACGCACCCGCGGCGGTTCGACCGGACAGGGTCTGGTCGTGCATCAGCACGATCACATTCTGTATGAGAAACCCGTGACGCACGCGGAGTTTCTATTGCTGGAGGCGCTGCGCAAGCCTTCCATGCTCGATCAGGTGTTCCGTGCGGCGCGGAAAGGCGCGACGCCGCGCGATCTCAAGGCGATGGAGCAGCATGTGGGGGGATGGTTCCGCGATTGGACGGAACTGGGTTGGATTTCCACCGGGCTGCGGGCGTCGCGTTAGTTCGTCGGCCTCGGTCGCGATACTTCCGGTATCGCTCCCTCGTTCCTCCTGCTCTCGCTCGCCCGAAGCTCCGGCGCCCCTGACGACCAAGATTAAAGAGGTTTGGTTTCGTCCGGGCTGCGGGCTTAGGCCGCTCTGTGGGCCATTTGGCGCTTGCGCCAGAGCACGATCCCCGCGCCTACCACCATCATCACCACGCAGAGCATTTGGCCCTGCGAGAAAGCGTTGAACCAGAGCAGGCCGAGTTGCGCGTCGGGTTGGCGGAAGTACTCGATGAAGAAGCGGAAGAATCCGTACCCGATCAGGTAGAAGCCTACGAAGGAGCCGCGCGGGAACGGGCGTTTGCGCAAGGCCCACAAGATGGCGAAGAGAACCACGCCTTCGAAGAAGGCTTCGTACAGCTGTGAAGGGTGGCGCGGAAGGCCGCCCGGCGCGGCGGGGAAGACCATCCCAATGGGCGCATCGGTGGGACGGCCCCAGAGCTCTCCGTTGATGAAGTTGGCGAGGCGGCCGAAGGTGTAACCGAGCGGTATCGCCGGCGCGTAAAGGTCTGCCAAATGCCAGAAGTCTGCTTTGTAACGCCGGCAGAACCATGCGCAGGCCAACAGGCAGCCGATCAGGCCTCCGTGATACGACATGCCCGCGATTCCAGTGAATTCCAATCCACCGGGGCCGTTGCGGAACGGAAACACGATTTCGAGCGGATGGGCGAAGTAATGCTCGAAGTTGTAGAAGAGCACGTAGCCGAGCCGCCCGCCGAGCAACACCCCGAAGAAGGCCCAGGTCATGATGTTCTGAAGAAAGTCGGCATCGTACTGCCCGAAGCGCTCCGGCTCGGTGCGCGTACGGTTGCTCACCAGGAGGTAGGTGATCGCAAACGCCACGAGGTACATGAGGCCGTACCACTGCACGTGAAACGAACCCAGACGGAAGATGACCGGGTCCATATGCGAGGGAAGGGATTGCCAAAAAGAGAGGGTGTCCATAGAGGAGAATATTAGCTTACAGCGAAAAGCGGACAGCTTACAGCCGAACCTCAAAATACGGGAAAGACCCCCCTCTGGACGTTCGCTGTAAGCTGTCCGCTGTTCGCTATCTTTACAGCCATGCAATCTTTCCGCGACGAAGTGGCGCAGCGGTTCCGCGCCGTGCAAGATCATATTTGCGCCTTTTTGGACGCCGAAAACGGTGTGCGCTATCACGAAGACGCCTGGACGTACGAGAAGGGCAACGGCGGGGGCCGCACGCGCGTATACGACGGTGGCGAGTTGCTCGAAAAAGGCGGCGTCAATTTTTCCGCGTTGACGGGAGCGTCTTTGCCCGCCTCGGCCGCCACCGCATTTCACATTCCCGAAGGCACCCCGTTCTTTGCCACCGGCGTGAGCCTCGTGATGCATCCGCATAGTCCGCTCGTGCCCACCATCCACCTCAACATCCGTTACTTCGAGGCCGGGGACGTTTACTGGTTTGGAGGCGGCGTCGACCTGACGCCCTTCTATCCCGAAGCTCCGATGGTGGCCGCATTCCATCGCACGCTTAAAACCTTTTGCGAGAATGCCGGGCGCGATTACGTCGCCTATAAAAAACTCTGCGACGACTACTTCTACCTCAAGCACAGGCAGGAGCCCCGCGGTGTGGGCGGATTGTTTTTCGACCATCTGCGCGGCCCGCGTGAAACGGAACTCGCCTTCGTCGAAGGTCTCGGACGTTTGTTCCCAGATCTGTATCGTCCCTTTACCCAGCGACGCGGAGAACCTTTTACCACCGCGCAACGCGACTTCCAACTGCACCGCCGCTCGCGCTACGCCGAATTCAATCTCGTGTGGGATCGCGGCACGCTGTTCGGGCTGCAATCCGACGGGCGCACCGAATCGATTCTGATGTCGCTCCCGCCGTTGTGCAAATGGATTTACGGTTTCAAACCCGACCCCGGAAGTGCCGAAGAGCAATTGACGGAATACTTTTTGAAACCGCGCGACTGGGCCTCAATGTGATTTCCGGAGACGGCGCCGGAGCTTTTCCGCAGTGGCGCGCGTTTTCGATGGTTCGTGCGTGGGAAAGATCTTTGAACGACGAGAAGTGGTCGATTGAATCCCTGCGGCCGCTGAATGTTTTGGGGCGCCGTGATGGTCACCCTTTGTTCGCGCTTCTTGAAGCGCGGGGAACAGATCCCGAAGGCAAACCCCTGCTTCCCTACGTGCTCTTGCGGGGGCACGCTTCCGTGGTGATCCCCCTATGCGTGAACCGCGATACGGGCGAACGCCGCTTTCTTATGATCCTGCAACGTCGGGTGGGGAACGGCAGCTATAGCCTTGAATTTCCCGCTGGGATGGTCGATGGAAACGACGACCCGGCTGCCACGGCCTTGCGTGAACTCGAAGAGGAAACCGGGGTGCATGTCGACGCTTCTGCATTGGTGCCGTTGTGGGACAAAGGGCTGTGCAGTTCGCCCGGCCTCTCCGACGAGGCGGTGCACTTCTACACGGCGGAGATTACGCTCGGTGATGCCGCCTTTCGAGCGTTGGAAGGCGGGGTGGCGGGCCATGCGCACGAGGGCGAACACATCACGACGACCTTGAAAACTTATTCCGAGGCCGCGCCCGGGGTCACGAGCGTGCAACCGATGCTCGGCTTTTTTCTCTACCAGCTCAAATTCGGAAGTCTTGGATGAAAAAGCAGCAGGTTTTACCCGTCGCCGCGCGACTTGAGTTACGCCCCGCTGCACGGATTGGCCGATTCACCGAATCCGTCATCCGCGAGCAGACCCGTTTGGCGCGCCTGCACGATGCGGTCAACCTCGCGCAGGGATTTCCGGATTTTCCCTGCCCTCCCGAACTCAAAGCGTTCTCGAGCCGGGCCATCGAAGAAGACTACAACCAATACTCGATCACCTGGGGAACTCCCGGTCTGCGCGCCGCCATCGCACGCAAGGCCAAGGCCTACAACCGGATCACTGTGAACCCCGAGACCGAGGTGACCGTCACCTGCGGTTCCACCGAAGCAATGATCTGCGCCTTTCTCGGCCTTGTCGACCCAGGCAAGGAGATTATTCTTTTTCAGCCATTCTACGAGAACTATCAACCCGACAGCTATCTCGCGACCGCGAAACCGGTGCATGTCACCTTGCGTCCCGATGTAAAAACAGGCGAATGGACCTTTGACGAGAAAGAACTCGGGCGCGCGTTCGGCCCCAAGACCGCTGCGGTGATCATCACCTCGCCACACAATCCCACGGGAAAGGTCTTCACGCGCGCCGAACTCGAGAGTATCGCGAAGCATTGCCAGAAGTGGGGCGCGAAGGTGTTCTCGGACGAGATCTATGAACACATCCTGTACGACGGTGCGCGCCATGTGAGCCCGGCATCGGTGCCGGGGCTCGAAGACCGCACGATCACCATCAACAGCGCCTCCAAAACCTATGGTGTCACGGGATGGCGCGTGGGCTGGGCCATTGCGCCCGCGCCGCTGACCAATGCCCTGCGGAAGGTGCACGATTTTCTCACCGTCTGCGCGGCCACACCGTTGCAGGTCGCGGTGGAAGGCGCTTTGGCCATGCCCAAGTCCTATTACGCCGTCATGGCCATCAAGTACCGGGACCGTCGTGATTACCTGATGAAGGGGTTGCGCGACGCAGGCTTCGCGCCCTTCAAGCCGCGTGGCGCTTATTACATCATGGCGGACGCCTCTGCGCATCTGAGCAAGCCGGGAAAATCCGGGCGCGGACCCGAAAAGGTTCCGCGCAATGACGTGGAGTTTGCGCGCAAGTTGGTCGAAGACATCGGTGTCGCCGTGGTGCCGGGTTCATCATTTTACAAACCCGGCAAAGACGGCCGCACGGATTTGCTGCGCTTCTGCTTTTGCAAAAAAGAAGAGACCTTGCGCGCGGCGGTGGAACGTCTCGGCCGGTTGTAAGGCGAACTCTACTGGCGAAGTTGTGCGAGGGTCCCGCGTACGGCGGCGCTGATGGCTTCTTCGAGCGCCATTTTATTGGCGAACAATACCACATTGGCCTTGCCGGTTACGGTGAAGGCTGCACGTCGCGTGAGCCCGGCCAATCCGTCTTCATTCATTTTCTCCCACACCTCCACGTCGAACGTCACCATGCAGGCCACGTTTTCGCCGCCGGTCGCCGGTGCCATTCCGCCCTGCGGACCCGAGGGAATCATGGTCGCGGGAATCGCCTCACGGTGGTTGCCGACCGTCAGGTTGTGGATGCGCAAAATGAATTTCGGGGCCTGATCTTGCCACGCGGTTTCCAGATCTTCCGCTGTGCCTGCGGCGGCGCTGTCTTTCGGCCAGAGCGCCGCGACGGCGGGAGTGGATGACCGCACCGAAAGGGAGGGTGTCCCGTGGTTCAGCGAGTCTAAAAGGCGGGCCGAAAGACGTGCGGCCAGCGCAGACCCCGACCCAAAAAACTCATCGAATGGTTTGTTGAATTCATTGACCTGCACGTGTTCCGATACGTTCAGCGCCGCGCTGTCTTGGCGCAGGAGTGCCATGGTGAAACCCGGATCCGTGGCCAAGGGACGTACCGTGGCTTTGCCGCATCCCGTAAAGAGAGCCGCCATCGCAATCATGATGAGAGCGGGTACCAGGATCGAACAGGCTGAACGGGAGGGGCGCATGAATTCTCCGGAAGGCGGGAGGCGGCGGGGCGAAGGAATGGGGTCAAGAATACTATATAGCGAACCCGTGTCCTCCGCACCTGAAAACGCCCTGAAAGCACTCGTTCTCCTCGGTGGGGGGATGCCGCAGGCGTATTGGTATGGGTCGGGTTCCCTGACGGAATCGGACCTCCGTCCGGGTACGTTGGTGGAAGTTCCCCTGCGCACCACGAGCGTCCCGGGTGTGGTGGTGGAAACGGGAACGCAGGAGCTGGCGTTTGTCGTGCGCCCGATTACCCGTCTCGCCCCCGATGACGCGCGTGTGCCGGCCGAATGGATCGAGCTGTTGCGCTGGATCTCGTCGTATTACCTGACACCCTTGCCTCTGGTGTTGCAGGCTGCTCTGCCCAAGACCGCCACGCACTTTTTGTTCCACCCGCCCAAACGGGTCGTGAAACGAAGAAAAGTCGTTACCAGTACCTCGGACGCAGGAACCGATTCCCGGAGTCTCGATCAAGCTCCGGCGCATATCACCACGCAAGTTCCCACCGCACCGCAACAGGAAGCCATCGCCCGCGTGGCGGCCTCGCTCGATGCCGGGGATTTCAAAACCTTTTTGCTGCACGGCATCACCGGAAGCGGCAAAACCCTGGTGTATCTGCATCTCGCCAAACGCGCGCTAGACGCGGGCAAGCGCGTTTTGGTGCTGCTGCCGGAAATCGCGCTGACCCCGCAAACCATTGGACGTTTCGAGGCGTTTCTGGGTCGCCCTGTTCCGGCCTTTCACAGCGGTTTGTCGGACCCGGCACGCCGCGAACTGTGGAAGCAATTGTTCGCGGGAGACGCGGATATCGTAGTGGGTGCGCGTTCGGCGGCGCTGGCTCCGCTCGAAAATCTCGGACTGATCATCGTGGATGAAGAGCACGATGGCAGCTATAAACAAAGCGATCCCGCGCCGCGTTACCATGCACGCGATCTGGCCTTGTACCGCGGCAGGCAATCGCAGTGCCCGGTGGTGCTGGGAAGCGCCACGCCTTCTTTGGAGTCGTATCAGGCCGCGCAAGCGGGACGTTATGAGTTGATCGAATTGAAGGAACGCGCGACGGCGGCGCCGCTTCCCGATGTGAAACTGGTGGATATGCGCGCGCAGCTGGGTTTGCAGGGCAACCAATTATTGTCGATTCCCTTACGCGATGCGGTGCAACAAGCGCTTGATGCGGGCGGACAGGCGATTCTGTTTTTAAATCGTCGCGGTTACACGCCACGCCGGGTGTGCAATGCGTGCGGCGAGCCGCGCACCTGCCCGTATTGCGCGGTGTCGCTGGTGTATCATCGTTCCACGCAGGAATTGATGTGCCATTACTGCGGCTATACCGCCGGACCCGATTCCGCCTGCGAGCAATGCGGAGGCACGGTGTTCACCGATGCGGGCAAGGGTGTGGAGAAGGTCGAAGAAAACCTGAATGCGATTTTTCCCGGCGTTCCCATCGGTCGTCTCGATCGCGACACCACGGCGAAGCAGGGCGAGACGGAACGCATTCTCGAAGAGTTTCGTCAAGGCGAAACGCGCATTCTGCTCGGTACCCAGATGGTGGCCAAGGGACACGACTTCCCCAAGGTGAGCGTGGTGGGGGTGCTGGATGCAGATGCGGGCCTGGAATTCGCGGACTTCCGTGCGGGCGAACGCGCATTCCAGCTCATCACCCAGGTCGCGGGGCGCGCGGGGCGACATGCCGGCGGCGGCGCGGTGTGGTTGCAGACCTTTCGGCCTGAGAGTCCGCTGCTGAACCATGCCTTGACGCACGATTACACGGGGTTCTTCCGGAATGAAATCGGGACGCGCAGGGAACTCGGCTATCCGCCCTTCCGGCGCTTGCTGCTTTGCGAGATGCAGGGCGCGAAGGAAGAAGACGTGCGCCGTGCGATGGAACGCTTCGCGGTGATCTTGCGCGAGCTGGCGCCGCAGGCGCATGCCGATTTGCTCGGGCCCGCCTACGCCGCGCTGAAGCGCATCCGCAACGCGTGGCGGTTGCACGTGTTGATCAAGGGTGATTTCCCGAACCAGTTGCAGTGGCTGGCCGAAACCGCGCAGTCGCGCATGACGCCCGAGTTGCCGAAGGGCGTGAAACTGCGCATGGACCGTGATCCGGTGAGTCTGTTGTAGGACCCTGCTGGGGTCTACACCCCATCTCCACGTTCCCAAGCCTGCCGCGGTGTATACTGGTGGCTCCTTCATCCCGGAGCATACCATGGCGAAGAACACCAGCGAAGAACTCTCAGGCGGAAAAACGCCGATCAGTTTGCATCATCTGAACAAGGATATTCCTTTGGCGGGGCAGACGAGTGTGATGAAACATCCCGAGGGGAAGCCGTGGCTGCGGCATCTAGAAGCGGATCGCGGCAAGTCGAAGCCGCAGAATAAAGATAAGGATTAAAGGATCGGCTGCTTCGCTACGAGCGCGAATCAGATCAGCGCAATATTGCCCACTTACGCGCCCAAATCCGAGTCGATGTGGTTGTCCGCCGGACCTTTCGCGGGTTCTTTCGCGGCGGCTTCCACAGATTTCCACACGTGTGACAGGTCGCGCGTTTCGCCGTGGCCCATCACCCAGAAATCCTGCTCGGGCAGACCCGCCTCGGTGCGCGCCTTTGCCAACAAGCGCGGCGGCTCGTCGAAGGGCTCGTCCGTTAGGGGAAACGTTCCCCAATGCATCGCCACCGATTGCGCGCAATCCAGATCGCGATGGATCTGCACCGCGTCATACGGGCTCGTGTGCATCGGTTCCATGAACCAGCGCGGCTCGTAAGCCCCGATCGGAAGCAGGGCCAGCGTCATCGCGCCCAGCTTTTCACGAATGTCGGCGAAGTCGCGCGAGTAACCCGTGTCGCCGGGGAAGAACAACTTGCCGCCGTGCCCGTCGACCACGAAACCGGTCCAATGCGTGCGGTTCACGATCCACGGAAAACGCTGCGACCAATGCTGGGAAGGCGTTCCATGGATGCGTAGGCCGCCCAGTTCCGGCGCGACGGACGACTCCAGCGTCTCCCACCAACCGAGTTCCTCGACGCGCGGAAACCCGCGCTTGTGGAACCACTTGCCGAGCCCTGCCGGCACCACGAACAGGGGAGGGGCTTCCCCGGCTTCTCGCGCGCGCCGCAGAAGCGTGCGCACGGAGTAGGTGTTGAGGTGATCGTGATGGTCGTGAGAAATCAAAACGATGTCGATACGCGGAAGATCTTCAAGCCGCAGTCCAGGGGGCGTGATACGCTTCGGCCCGGCAAAATAGGCGGGAGAGGCGCGATCGGTGAAAATCGGATCGGTGAGGATGTTGCGCCCTTCGATCTGGATCAGGAAGGTGGAGTGCCCGATCCAGGTGAGGGTCGCCGAACCCGTGTTGGCCCGCAAACCTTCGGGACTGTTCCGGGTCAACGGCTGCGCCACAGGCTTGGGCGGCGCGGTGCGGGTGAGCAGCCAACGCAGAAAATCCCGCATGCTGGGATTGCTGTGCGCGTAGGTGTTGCGGTACCGCGCGCGCTCTGCGAGAAATTTTTTCAGCATGGGGCGTTCGGTACTAACCCAGGTCCTTCAACGCCTCTTCGAGCTTGGAAATTTTGTCGAACTGCAAACGCAGCTTCTCCCGCTCGGCTTCGACGGCCTCCGGGTTTGCTTTGGAAACGAAGCCCTCGTTCTGGAGCTTGTTTTCCAAGGTGTTAGCGAACGCGCGCGTCTTTTCGAGATCCTTCGTGAGCCGTACCTTCTCGGCGGCGGGGTCGAGTAATCCCTCGAGCAGCACAAACACCTTACCGCCGGGGATCAACGTCGACGCGGCGAATGCGGGCTTCTCCTTCAAGAAATCCAAGGTCCCGATTTTCTCCAAGCCGGCGATCATCCAGGCATGCGGTTCCAGCATCGCGGCAAAACCCGCGTCGTCGAACTGCGCGCGGACGGACAAAGCCTGCGTCGGCGGAAGCGCATAGCTGCCGCGGATTTGGCGCACGGCTTCCACCACGGCGAGTACGGCATCCATCGCCTTTTGATCGTGCGCCGAAAAATCCACCGCGCGCGCTGCGGGCCAAGTACCGGTGATGAGCAGCGCCTCTTCCCCCTCTTTAGCGATGGCTTCGCGGATTTCTTCGGTGATATAGGGCATGAAGGGGTGCAGAATGGCGATCAAGTCCTTTAGCACGGTGCGGAAAACCGTGGCGGCAGCGCGTTTCGCCGGGCTGTCTTCGCCGGTGATATCCTTCTTGCGGATCTCGAGATAGCGCGAGCAGAAGTCGTCCCACGTGAAGCGGTACAACGCCTGCGCTGCGTCGGAGAAACGGAGCGCGGGCGGTTCGAGCGCCTCGGTGACTTCGCGCACGGTTTCGTCGAGACGGCTGAGGATCCATTTGTCGGCCAACGACAATTCGAGCCCTTCCAACGAGTCCGCGGATGCGGAGAGGTGCGGGTGCACGAAGCGTACCGCATTCCACAATTTGTTGGCGAAGTTTCGGCCGCCCTCGAACTTCACCGGCGACAGCTTGATATCCTGCCCTTCGGTCGTGAGCGTCAGCAGCGCGAACCGCACCGCATCGGCGCCGAACTTCTCGATCATCTCGATCGGGTCGATGCCGTTGCCCTTCGACTTGCTCATCCGCTGGCCCTTCTCGTCGAGAATGGTGCCGTGGATGTAGACGGTGTGGAACGGGGCCTTTTCGCGGAACTTGAGCCCCGCGAAAATCATGCGCGCCACCCAGAAGTAAATGATGTCGCGTGCGGTGATGAGCACGTCGGTGGGGTAGAACGTGTTGAGATCTTTCGTCTCGTCGGGCCAGCCGAGCGTCGACATGGGCCAAAGTGCGCTCGAGAACCAGGTATCGAGCACGTCTTCTTCGCGCTTGAGGTTGCACGCGGAGCCGAAACGCGCCTGCGCCTTGGCCACAGCTTCTTCATCGGTATGCGCGACCACGTAGGGCGTGGTGTCGGTGATGGAGTTTTCCGTTTCGGAAATCACATACCACACCGGAATGCGGTGGCCCCACCACAGCTGGCGCGAGATGCACCAGTCGCGGCGCGGCTCCAGCCACTGCTTGTAGGTCTTCACGTAACGCTCGGGCACAAAGCGCACGGCCTTGTCTGCGGGCGCGCTGGGCTCCACCGCGTCGAGGGCGGGGTCGGCGAGCGGGGCCATTTTCACGTACCACTGCGCGAGCAGGGTGGGCTCCACCGTGTCGCCCGAGCGGTAACAGGTCGGGATGGGGATCGTGCGGTCTTCGACCGATACGAGTTGCCCGTTGGCTTCCAGTTCCTTCACGAGCTTCTTGCGCGCTTCGAAACGGTTGATGCCCGCGTACGGACCGGCTTCGCGGTTGAGCGTGGCGTCGAGGTTCATCGCGACAATGGGCTTGAGGCCGTGGCGCAGGCCCACCTCATAGTCGTTGAAATCGTGCGCCGGCGTAATCTTCACGGCACCCGTGCCCTTGGTGGGGTCGGCGTGTTCATCGGCGATGATGGGAATCGCGCGGCCGATGATGGGGATCAGCACGTTCTTGCCGATGAGATGCTTGTAACGCTCGTCGTCGGCATGTACGGCCACGGCCACGTCGCCGAATAATGTCTCGGGACGCGTGGTGGCGACCACGATGCCTTCCGAAGGATTCTCTTCGAGCGCGTAGCGGATCGACCAAAAGTGGCCGCGGGTTTCTTTGTTCTCCACTTCTTCGTCGGCCAGCGCGGTTTGCAGCGCCGGGCACCAGTTCACGAGGCGCGCGCCACGGTAGATCAGGCCGTCTTCATGCAGGCGCACGAACACTTCGCGCACCGCCCGCGACAGGCCCTCGTCCATGGTGAAGCGCTCGCGCGACCAATCGCATGAACAGCCGAGGCGCTTGAGCTGGCCCACGATGCGGCCGCCGTACTCGTGCTTCCATTCCCACACGCGCTCGATGAACTTGTCGCGACCCAGATCGTGCTTGCTGACGCCGTCTTTCTGCAACATACGCTCGACCACGCTTTGGGTCGCGATACCGGCGTGATCGACCCCCGGCTGCCACAGAGTCTTGTAGCCTTGCAGGCGCTTGAAGCGGATCAGCACGTCCTGGAGCGCATTGTTGAGGGCGTGGCCCATGTGCAGCGCGCCCGTCACGTTGGGCGGCGGAATCACGATGGTGAATGGATCGTTCTCGTGCGCGCCGTGACCCGCAGGTTCGAACGCACGGGCTTTTTCCCATGCGGCGTACCATTTCGATTCGATGTCTTGCGGGGAGTAGCGGCTTTCCATGTTGGTCGAATTCCTGAGGATCGAGGTCTTGCGGTCGAAAATTTTCCGGTGTCTTCCCGGTCGCGCGGGTATTGGAGCCACGCGTGCTTCGGATTGGTCTTTTTACAGTTCGGACGTTCAAATTTAGGATGAAAGAGCCCCGTATCGGGATTCGACGGGTTCCATAAAGGTCGTTTTGCACCGCATTCCGGTTCCCTCCAGAATGGGTACTTTGTCCCTCCTAGGGAACCAGAAGTGTCCCCAAAATCCAAAATCCGCGGAGAAATCTCCCATGTCACCCATATTGTCCTCCGACCCATCCACTGCTTCAGCGCGCTCTACCGGCGCTTCTTCTTCGGTGATGGTGCTATGGGGGTTTTTGTTGGTCCTTCCGGGCGCCTTGTTCGTGATGCGGTACAGTCCACGCGCAGGGGTTTCTCCTTTCCTCGCCGTGTCGGCTTACGCGTTGTTTTTCGCCGCCTTGGTTTGGGTCTCTCGGGCGCTCGTTCGGCGGTCTGATGCCGGGGGCGAGTCTGGAACCCGCCCCGTTCTTCCTCGGCTTCCTCTGCTTCCTCTATTCCTCGGCTTCGCCCTCTTTCTCGCCGCACTGGTCGTGATCTATATGCGGATCGAACCCGAGGCCCTGCAGATCGACCGGTGGAGCGCGCTCGATCACTTTTGGAATGCGCTGTCGCGCGGAGAATATCCCTACCACAGCCGCTCGCACCTCGGCAGCTTCATCAGCGGATTCCCCGGACTGTTCGTGCTCGCGCTTCCCTTCTGGCTGTTGGGCGACGTGGGGCTGCTTCAGTTCGCCTCTTTAGCCGCCTTCTTTTGGCTCTCTATTTGCGTGTTTCGGCGCGCCGGCCGTGTCGCCTTCCTATTGGCATTGCTTGCCGGAACCCCCGTATTTGCGTACGAAATGATCGTGCGCAGCGATTTGTTTTCGAATATGGTGGTCATCGCTTGGGTTCTTTACCTGACCGGAAAGGTGGTGCGTTCGGGCGACTGCGGAATTTGGCGGTTGGCGGGCCTGGCTGCGGTGTGGGGCCTTTTGTTGTCCACCCGCGGCGTGGTGATCATTCCGTTGACCTTGGCGGGCTTTTCGCTTGTGCGGGGCCGAGGATTGGGTCGAGGTGCGTTGTTCGGCGCGATGGCGGCGGTTTTCTTCGCGGCCACCTTGATTCCGTTTTACCTCTGGGATCCGGTATTCTTCGCCGACAAAAATCCTTATTTCGTGCAATCGGGATATATCCCCGGGTGGGCGTTGGCGATCGTTCTCTTGACCACCGCCGGCATTGGATGGAGCGGCCGCAGTGCGACCCAATTGTTTGCCGCGACCGGGTTGTTGTTGTTCGCTACGGTGTTCGGCTGCTTTCTACTGGCCGTGGTGCGTACCGGATTTGTCCATGTGCTGTGGGAAAATGGGTTCGATATCAGTTATTTCGCCTTGCCGATGCCGTTTCTGCTGCTTGAAGCTGGCGGCGTGTTTTTTGGAACTCCGACCCGGGACGGTGCTTCGTTCGCTCCGGTCACCGATTAATTTTGAAGCCATGAATCTTGCCTTGAACATCATGCTGAACGGGAATGCCACGGCGCTCGCCGAGCCGCTGACGCTTTCGGCCCTGCTTGCACGCCACCGTCTCAAACCTGAAACCGTGGTGGTCGAATACAATCTGCGCGTTCCTTCCAAAGAGGAATACGACCGTATCGAAATCCGCGACGGCGACCGCATTGAAATCGTGAAGTTCATGGGGGGAGGATGAAGGGAAATAGGAAATATGAAATCACAAATATGAAAGCGGGGCCAATACACCGCTCAGGCATGCCCGATTCGTTTGTGAAGAGTTTACATCATTCCCTACGTTTCTTTCATATTTCCGATTTCATATTTCCTATTTAATTCCCGTGCCCTCCTCCCTCCACCTTATCGACTCGTACCTTCCGCGTACGGAGACGTTCATCTGGCAGACTCTGTGCAAGCTGCGGCGGTTCCCGCCGGTTGTTGCGGCCGATCGCCTCGAGAACCTCGACGCGTTTCCCTTGCCGTCAGGCGAATTCCTGAATCTGCACCCTTCCCGCTCGGTGTGGTCGAAGGTTTCCGCGCGCGTGCGCGGTGACTTCGCCCCGGTGCGGTATGCAGGCGGTTTGCAGGCAGTACGGGATCGCGACCTCGCGGTTTGCCATGTTCATAAAGGATTTCGGGCCCTAGTGACGCGCACGTTCACGCGCGAGATCGGGCTCCCACTTCTTGTCAACTTTTACGGATCCGACGTGTCGCAAAAACCGTTTTTACGCCGCGCCGCGCGCGGGTATGGCGAAGTGTTCGCACAGGCGCGCTTTCTGCTCGTCGAAGGGCCCGCAATGCGGCAACGCCTGCTGGAGTTGGGTGCGCCCGAAGAAAAAATCCGCGAACAGCGGATCGCCATCGACCCGCAGGACTATCCGCTGCGCGAACGCAATTGGGACGGCAATCGGCCCATTCATCTCCTCTTCGTCGGTCGGCTGGTCGAAAAGAAAGGTCTCGAAATCGCGCTGCGGGCGCTTTCCGATCCGCGCGTGGATTTTCCCTGGCGTCTCACCGTGATCGGCGACGGACCGCTGGGACCACGCCTGCGTGCTCTCGCGAACAAGCTCGGCATCGGCGATCACGTCGATTTCGTGGGCTCGCGGAGCCTCGACGAACTGCGCGCCGCGCTTCAAGCGCACGATCTGTTGTTGCAGCCCTCCCGCATCGCACCCGATGGTGACTCCGAAGGCGGCGCTCCCACGGTGATTTTGGAGGCGCAGGCCTGCGGCATGCCCGTGCTGTCGACTGCTCACGCGGATATTCCGCACATCACACTTCCCGGGCAAAGCGCATGGCTGGCTCCCGAGGGTGATGCGGTTGCATTGGCCTATCTGATGCGGCGCGCGGCGGAAGAGGCGGACAGGTGGGACATCATGGGGAGGGCGGGGCGGTACAAGATCGAAACCGATCACGACGTGAACCGCACCATCCTACATCTGGAAGATTTGTACGCCGAGGCGAGTCAGGCGTGATTCGGATCAAGGCAGGGCTTGCTGCGTACGTCTCTATCGTGCCACGATCACCTTGCCGCGCTGTACCTTCGATCTCGAGACCACGCTGAAGGGATAGACGCCCGGAGCGACCTTCCTTCCGTCTTCGTTTTTTCCATCCCACTGCACTTCGTTACCCAGCATCTCGGCCGGCTGGTAGGTGCGCACCACATGCCCAGACGGATCGTAGATGCGCAGCGTGGAATTCGCAGGAAGCTTGTTGAAGATCACATACGCGTGTTGCGGCCTGAAGGGGTTGGGGTAGGGGACAACCGTCGCCAATTCACCGCTCGTGATGGCGGGTTGGGATTCGCTTTCGAGCATTGCCACACCGCGATCGGTAGCCACCCAAACCCTTCCCGTTGTGCGGTCCACACTCACGTCGTACAAGACAAGACTGGGAAGACCGTCGTCGAGTCCGTAACGGCGAGACGACACCAGTTCTCCCGCCTCTCCGGTTTGCACGTGGTATAATCCGTTTTCACAACCCACCCATAACCAACCCGAAGTGTCGGCTTCCAGGCTTTTGCACGCCGATCCCGTAAAGGTCTCTGCCGGCGTCAACCGCTTTGAGGTCGAAGTGGAAAGGCTGTCAGCATAGGCCAGCTGATCCCCGATCAGGGCCCAGGGGCGGCCCCATTGATCGCGGGCCAGATCCCACGCTTCGTTGGCGGAACCTGAGAGCGTCCACAGGTGGGAAGATTCCACCGAAGGTCCCGAGAAACCCTCCCGTACCACCAGAAAGTCGACGCCGCGATCACTGGCTACCGCGACAAGTGTATCCGCGATCGCTTCCACCGCATGGGGGTAGGTTCCGGAAATGGTGGAATCCAGGCAGGTGATTTGTCCCGTCTCGGAGTTCAGGCTCACCAATTGCAACTGGGTGTTCGCGTCCGAATAGAACATCGCGAAATAGACTTGGTTGCCGCGTGGTTGGGCCAGGGCATTCACGACGGGATATCCCGGAATGATTTCCAGAATGCAACTGCCGCCGGGGGAGGATTTGTTCCAGATCGTCGCCACTCCGTTGCTCACACGCACCAAACCGAGACCCCACGTTCCGAAATAGGCGTCCCCGTTTCCATCAACCTTTGTGTTGCGCATGCTGCGGTCGATGAGTTCCACCGAGTTCATGGCGAACGCCGAAGAGGTGCGGAATGCCGAAGAGTCCGCATCGAACCGATGGATTCCATTGTGCGATTGTGCCCACACCACCCCGCGGTTCGCCCCGATGTTGGCGACGGTATCGCGGGGATGGTTGTGCAGCGGATCGAGGAGTACGGCATCGAGTGCGGTTCCAGTCGGTGCCGCCGACACCACGAAACCCGTATTGCCTCCAGCGAACACCTTCCCGCCGATGCGTAAGGCCGAGGTGAAATCGTTCCAGGCACCGGGATAGGTTTGAGCGCCGATCTTCAGAGGAGCCCCTGCGAAGGCCTCCACGCGCACCCCGGCTGCAGAGGCCTGCAGCAAGGTTCCGGGCCCGTAGGTGGCCAGCGAGTCGCCGATGAAGGCCAGCTGGTTGTATTGACGTCCGGTCTGAAAGGGCAGGATGACCTTGATCCACTGGTTGTGATCCGCGATGTTGGAATAGCCCGCGGGAGGATTCAGCGGATCGGGGAAGTACACGCGTGCCTTGTATACGCCGACCGTCGTGCCCACGTATAAGGTGTCGAGTCTCCGGAGCAACGACAACACCGGCACCCCAATGTCGCTACCGAAACGTTCGAGGTTGAGCTGCGACAGCTTGTACTTCGTACTGAAGACGGCGAGTCCCTTGCCGGAACCGAGGAAGAGATGGTTGCCCGCGGCAAGAATGGCGCGGGGATTCATCAACCACGAATCGGCTGCATAGCTGCGGCCGTTGATTTCCCAGCGCGTTCCGCCGGGCAACAGGTCGTAAAGATATCCGTTGAGCGCGGCGGCCCAGAGGGTCCCCGTGGTATCGACGGCGAAACCCGTGATCCAGGGATCGATCAATCCATCCAGACTCCCGAAGTCGCGCTGCTCGAGCTTAGCCGGGTTGATACGGCGCACGCCGCCTTGGGTTCCGGCATAGACGAACCCTCGATGTTCGATCAGGGCGGTGACCCGGGATTTATCGTTGTACTGGTGCCACTGCCCCACCCAAGCGGACGTGGAAACGGCCATGCACAAAAGGGAAGCGCAAACAATGGCACAACGGGTAGCGAAGAAAGTGCGACGGGAAAGCATGTCTGTGCAATCTACGAAGTTGCCCGGGCGAGAAAGGCCCGCACAGCGGTCAGAAATTCCGGGGAAAGGGTCACATCCTCACCCACGACCAACAGGTTTTCCGGTTTTTCGGGATGATTCTCCAATTTGATCGCGTCTTTTTCGGAACACCAAAATTCTGTGACACCCGCCCGCGCCCCCGCACGCCGGGCTTTTGCAAGATCGGCAAGATCGGGCAAACCATGGTCGGGTCCGAAAGTGCTTCCCGCGATATGCATCCCAGCGGATTTCACAGCTTTCAAAAAGTGGTCGGGATTCCCCAGTCCACCCACGATCCATCCGGTTTTCTCCGCGGTCCAACCTGTGGGCGCGCGCGGCGCGCGCACAAACCCTGTGCCTTCACACAGCACCTGGTCCATTGCGCCGAGCGCAGCAGCCGTGAGACGATAGGGCCCGGCGGGCAGCAGGTCCCTCCAGACAGGCCGTTCGCCGGGGCGAACCAACATCGTGCGAAAACTTCCATGCAAGCGCGGATCCATCAGGCCGTCATCCGACACCAGCACGTCGAAGCCGCCGGTGCGCGACAAGGCCTCCCACGTGGCTTCCCGATCACGGGTGACGAATACCCGCGCTTGCGGAAGCCCCCGGGCGAGCAGTACCGCTTCATCGGAAGAATCGCGCCAGTCAGAGTCGGGAAAGATTTCGGTGAATGTGATTTGCGCGGCAGTTTCTCGAAACCGGATCGCATACGCCAGCACGCCGACCCGCAAACCTTGCGCACCCAGATGTCTTGCCAGTTCCCGTGCCACCGGAGTTTTACCCGCACCGCCCGCACGCAGGCTACCGATCACCACGAGCGGCGCCAGGTGGCCGTGGTTCCGGAGCCGCGGACGCAGCCAAAGTGTGCGATGCAGGTAGGAACCCGCACCATACAACGCCGCCGCCGGTGCGAGCAGGGTACGGCGCAGCCGGGAAGAATACGGTGGAAAAAGCATGGAAGGTTGAAATTAGCATGGACGATTCCGGTCCGGTGGGTGCAAGGGTTACATTGGGCCTCGCATGACCGTAGTTTCTGGAATCGAGTCGCGCCGCGCGGCCTGGAAAATCCTGCTCGAACAGGAAGCCACCGGCGCGTTTTTAAAAGACCTGTTTCCCGAAGGATTGAGCGCGCTGCGCGACGACGATGCGGGCCTGGCGCGTGCGATCTGCTTCGGAGTATTGCGGCACCGGCGCCTGCTCGATTTTAATCTCGATGCGCAGGCCCCGCGCGGCATCAAGGGCACCAAGCTCCGCATGTTGCTGCGTGTCGGCGCCTATCAACTCTTTTACCTCTCAGGCGTACCCGACTTTGCGGCGGTCAATACTGCCGTCGAAATCGCCAAGTACGATCTCGGAAAACCGGAGTCGGGCTTCATGAACGCCGTGCTGAAGGCCGTCGCCCGTGAAGGGTTGCGCACCCCGCCAGGTAACGATTTTAAATCCTTGGGCATCCGGTACTCGCATCCCGAATGGCTGGTGCGCCGCTTCGGCAAGGAACTGAAAACCGGCGCGCTCGAAGCGGCCCTGCGCCGCAACAACGAAGAAGCGCCGCAGTGGATCCGGGTCAACCCGCGGCGCGGAGAGCCCGCTGCCTTGCCTGGGCTTCTCGCCGAGGCGGGCATTACCCTGGAGCCGCTGCCCGAACCCGGAGCGCCGCCGCTGTATTACCGCATCCTCGAAGGCGTGGGCGCGGCCATTCGCAGCCCGGCGTTCGCCGACGGCAAATTCTCGTTCCAAGATCCGGTGGCGTTGTGGGTGGTATCCTTGCTCGATTGGCATCCCGGCCTATCCTTGCTCGACGCCTGTTCCGCACCCGGCGGCAAGGCCGCGCTCACGCTGGAACTCGCCGCCTCCCGGGGAGAAGCGCTAGAGGGTGCGCGCATCGTCTGCGGCGACGCTTCCTTTCAACGCCTGCGCCGCATCGGCGATGCACAACTGCGACTCGGGCATCGCGAACTGTTGCCGGTGTGCGTCGAGGCGGGTTCCGGGGCTTTTCGTGCGCCCTTCGATCGCATTCTCCTCGACGTGCCGTGCAGCAACCTCGGCGTATTGCGTCGGCGTCCCGAGGCACGTTGGAACTGGACGCCCGAAAAGATCACCGCCTTGGCGCATCGTCAGCGCGAGATGCTGGAAAGCGCGTCGGCTTTGCTCAATCCGGGCGGACGACTCGTGTACGCAACCTGCAGCGCCGAGGCCGAAGAAACGGTGGACGTGGTACGCGGTTTTTTGGCGAAGCACCCGGAATTCCAAATCGTGGATGCGGGCGGTACGGTGCCTGCGTCGCTTTGCCGTGACGGGTTTCTGCGCGTATGGCCAGGTGAGACGGACTACGATGGTTTCTTTGCAGCTGCGTTGACGCGAGAGGGTTAACAGTTCACGGTGAACAGTTTACAGTAGCGAGAAACGATTCATTCATCGTTATCCAGCCATTCATCTTGCGTCTTTGTGTTCACTGTTTACTGTGAACTATAAACTGTCCACTAAATCTTCAATTTCCCTTCGATTCCGAACATCAAGAACAGCCCGAGGCCTTTGGTGACCACGGGTTCGAGATTGCCCGCCTCGTCGGAGCGCGTCCAGCCGCGGCGGCGCTCGTTGCGCCCGCCCAGCCATCCGCCGACGCCCTTGTCGAAATCGGCGAAGATGTTGGTGGCCTCGAAGAAGAACCGCATCGATTCCAACGGGCGCCAGGCACTCTTGAGATCGAGGTTCACGCGCGCGTCGAGCCGTTGACGGGAGACGGTGGGATTCTTCGCATTTTGGCGCACGTAACGTTCGCGGGTGGAATATCCCTCGTTGGTGCTTTCGTTGGTCCACACCCACAGGCTGTCGTGTTCGTAAAGCGGAGCACCGTTCTGGATGCCGTAGGTGATGATGAAGCTGAGCAGGGAGTCGTCGCGCGGCAATACGCGCAAGTTGGCGACCAGATCGAGCAGACGGTTGGATTCCCACGGCAAGGTGCCGCCGTCGCGCATGTTGTATTGGCCCTGGATGATGGAGGCGTTCACGCCCATTCCGGCGTGGTGTCCGGGTAGATAATTTAAGGTCAGGTTCGCACCCTGCACCAATGCGTTGTCGGCCTCGCGGATTTCCGCGTAGTTCCAATACACTTCCGGAGAGGGGAGGGCCGGGTTCAGGTAGTAGCGGGCATAGCCGCTCCAGGCATAGCGCAAGGGGGTATAAATGAAGCCGTTGCCGCCGACCTTGACCTCGGCGCTGGGCGTCGCTTTCGCACCCAAGGCGTTCAGCCCAGAGGGTTCGAGCACCACCGATTGCCGCAAGGCCGTTTCGGTGTAAACGCTCTGATCCTTGCCCAGTGGCTGGGTGTAGCGGAGCGAGGCCACCGGCAAGGGTGTATGGGAGCCGCCTCCTTCGCCGAGACGCCAAGCCTCGTAGGCCCAAGCGGTGCCCACGGAGCCTTCCACAAGTTTGCCGCCGCTCAGGTTCCAGCGCAACCGGTACACGGCATTGGTCAAGGTCACATCGCGCTCAAGTGTGCGCTGGCGATTGATGCTCGAGTCCGCCGGATTGCCGCTGGTGCTCAAGGCGATTTCCTGGTACCCGCGGGTTTGGCGCGTGTGTTCCAGCTCCAACCCGTAGGAAGGAATGGCTCCGAAAACCTTGGCGGTTGGCGACCACTGTACGGAGAGGATGAACTGCCGATCAAGGCGGCCGCCGTCGCCGATCAGGTTTTCCACATCGTCGATGCCGCTGACGGGGTACCACGGGCGCGCACTGGATTCCTTCACGGGCGGCAACGTGTCACGGTAACTGTCGCTGTAGCGCCGGTTCAGATACGAGAAGCCCCATTCCCATTCGCCATTTTCAACCGGGCGAATGGATTCATAGGAGTACAACCATGCGCCCTGAAACCCATCCACCAATGTTTGCGCTTTGACTTCGTCAGCCACTACTGATTTGTCTTCGATCACCTTGTAGTTGTCGTCGAGCACAATGAGCGTGTGGCGGGCGAAGGCGCCAGTGGTGTCGCGTTTGAAGGTGCTGAAGAACACATCGAGCGAGCTGAACTGCAGCGGATCGCTTAGGGTTTTGCAAGGCGGATTGGTGTTTGGCTGGCAGCCTTGGCCCCCGGCAATGCGCTCGTCCTTGGGAGAAGTGAAGAATTGCCGGCCCAGAGCGCCTAGACCGTTCGGGTCGAGGTAGCGTGCGCTGAACAGGTTGGTGCGTTTTCCCCAGTAGGAAGAGAGGTTCAGTTCGCGGTTGGTGGAGCCCAGCACAAGATCACCCCGGATGGCTTCGGGATCGCCCTCTTGCAAATCGTACACCAGCGCCGAAGCATTGCCCTGATTGACGGGGCCCTTGGCCGGGTTATCGGCTAGAGTCACCGATTTGAGCAGGCGCGGATTCAGCACGCTCTGGTTGCCGGGAAATCCGAACTCGAGGTGACGAAGGCTGGGCACCCGGCTCTTGCCGAGATAGTGGGTCACGTCCTGAGTACGCGAACCGTTGATGGAAATGTCGCCGGTGAATTCGTTCATGCCCGCCACGCCGTGCATTTGCCGCAGGTGGTCGTTGAGATCCATGCGCATGCCCTGCAGCGACTCCAGTTCCTCGATGGTTTGCGCCTGGCTCGGGTCGAGCGCCTTGCGCGGTGCGTAGGTGGTCACCTCGTCGAGTTCGCGCACTGACGATTCCATCACCACGTCCACGTCGATAATGCGCGCCAAATCACCCAGATTCTGCTCCTGGTCGCGAAATCCCTCACGCCGAAAAATCACCGTGGCCTTGCGGTTGTTCACGGTGATTTCAAAGCGGCCGCTGGGCTGGCTGACGCCCAGTTTGCGCCCGTCGGGGGTGAAAATCTCCACTCCGCCGACCGGTTCGCTCCGCACGTCGTCGTAAACGGTTCCCACGAAGTCGTAAGTCTGGGCTTGCGCAGGGGCTGCTAGGAACAGCAGAGCAACAACCATCATCGCCAGAAACGAGGGGAGAGCCGGGAAACGGGAAAGGGCCGGATGGGACAAAGAAGACTCCGTGTCGAATAACAGTTCGGAAAGTGGGCTGAAGGAAACTAGCAAGTACCCCGGGCGCAGCGGGTCAAAACGGGTCGCCACCGTTCTAGATTTACACCCCCAAGGAGATTCGCCATGCTGGACCCCAAACTCTACCGTGAAAACCCCGAACTGGTCCGGGAGGGCCTCCGCCGCCGGGGTGCATCCTTCGATCTGGACGGGCTTCTGCGGCTGGACGAGGAGAAACGCGTCCTCGGAGCAGAACTCGACGGCCTCAAGGCCGAGCGCAACGCCGCTTCGGAATCCATCGCCCGCCTGAAGCGGGAGGGCGGCGACGCGTCTTCGGCCATCGAACAGACGCGCACCACCGGGGAACGCATCAAGGAGTTGCAGGCGCGTTACGATGTCGTCGAAACCCAGGCGCGCGAACTGGCCCTGCTTTGCCCCAACTTGCCGCACGCCTCCGTGCCCGACGGAAAAAGCTCCGCCGACAACCGCGTGGCCGCCACGTGGGGAACGGTCGATGCCGACCGCGAGGTCCCCGATCATCTGGAGATCGGCCGCAAGCTCAAACTGTTCGACTTCGAACGCGGCGCCAAACTTTCGGGGAGCGGCTTTCCGATCTACACCGGCATGGGCGCACGCCTCGAACGCGCGCTGATCAACTTCTTTCTCGACACGCATGTGCAGCGTCACGGCTTCACCGAAGTGGCGCCTCCCTACCTGGTGGGACGCCAAGCGATGATCGGCACCGGGCAACTGCCCAAGTTCGAAGAGGACATGTACCGTTGCGATAGTGAAAACGGTGATCGCGACCGCGACCTCTTTCTCGTGCCCACCGCCGAAGTGCCCGTGACCAACATGCACTCCGACGAAATCCTCGACGCGGCCACGTTACCGATCTCATACTGCGCTTATACCGCCTGCTTCCGCCGCGAAGCGGGTTCATGGGGCGCCGACACGCGCGGCTTTTTGCGCCTGCACCAGTTCAACAAGGTGGAGATGGTCAAGTTCGCGCACCCCGACAAATCGTGGGAAGCCCTCGAAGACCTGCGCGGGCACGCCGAAGCCTTGTTGCAGATGCTTGAATTGCCCTATCGCGTGCTCGAACTCTGCGCCGGCGACATGGGTTTCGGGGCGGCCATGTGCTACGATCTCGAAGTGTGGGCTCCCGCCGAAAAGCGCTGGCTCGAAGTCTCCTCGGTTTCCAACTTCGTCGACTTCCAGGCGCGGCGCGCCAACATTCGTTGCAAGTCCGAGGGCAAAACCCGTTACCTGCACACGCTGAACGGATCGGGCCTCGCTACGCCGCGGGTGCTCGTGGCCTTGCTGGAACATCACTTCACCGATCGCGGCACCTTTCGCGTTCCCGCCGCACTGCGCCCCTGGCTCGGCGGCTTGGAAGAAATCGCGGCGGCCTAATGGTTTACATCCCGGGGCAGCCCCCCAAGTCGGTGCTCTGGGTCGACGGGGAGATCGAATTTCTCACCGCGCACATCCGGTATCTCGAACAGCGCGGATTCGCCGTAGATCGCGCTTCCACCCTGGCGATGGCCATGGACATGCTGCGCGGCTGCCCGTACGCGCTTGTGTTGCTCGACGAGCAAACACTCGGCAAGGAAGGCGCATCCACGCTGCATCGCATTCGGGCGGCTTGCCCCGACCGTGTGCCGCTGCTGCTGGTGACCAAATCCGATGAAGAGCGCGCCGCGTCTTCCGACCGGGGCCGCGACGTCGACGGCTTCGTCGGCAAGCCCGTGAACCCGGTGCAGTTGTTCGCCGCCTGCCGCGCCGCCCTGCTCGCGAAGGTCGATCGCACCGATCCGCTGACCTCCGCCTACGTGCGCGCCCGTCAGGAAATCAAATCCTCCTTGCTTGCGACGCCCTCGCCCATGGGCTGGGAAAAAATCCATTTCCAGATCAGCAAGTGGGACATCACGGCCGATGCCTCCACCGATGCGGGTCTACGCGACACGCATACGCGCCATCGTCGCGACCTGGGAAAAGCATTTTTGTCGTATATCGAAGACCATTATTCCGGCTGGGTGGGAAAGAAGGGCGGCAATCCCGATTTGCACACCCGGACCGTGCGCCGCAAGTTGCTCCCCATTCTGCAACGCCGCGCGCCGGCGGCACTGGTGGTGCTTTCGGGCATGCGTTTCGATCAATGGCTGGTGCTTCAGAAGCAGGTGGAGGCCTGGTTCAAGGTTGAGAACGCAGCGGCCTGGGCCCTGCTGCCCACCGAGGCAAACTTCTGCCGCGCGGCCTTGTTCTCGGGTGATCTCCCCCGCGACGTGAGTTTGGATCACCCCATGTTGTGGGCGCGATTGAAGGGAGAGAATGAGAACGAGGTCGAGGACTTTTCTCAAGCAGAAGGTTCGGGCCGGAATGAAGACCCAAGAGACTCGAAAAACGCGGAGTCGGGAGACGACTCGATCGTTTGCATGCGCGAATTATTGCGGATCCAACTACGCAAGCTGAACGCCGGTATCGAAGACCCTCACTTTCTGCATGTCCGCAATCGTGATGAGAGTCTCAAATTGGCGTCCGCGTTGGCAACCCACGCCGCCGCTCCGCTCGTCGTCGTGGTGGTGGAGATGCAGGATTTACTGCGCCCGCTGCGCCCCGACGCCTGCGTTCCGCTGGAACCCGGCATGAGCGAATCCGACGTACGCACTGCAGCCGACGAGGCTTTCCACAGTTGCGGTATGGCCGCGGCGATGCAGGCGCTCGCGCGCCAAGGGCGGACGGTGGTGCTGACGGCCGATCACGGATCGGTGCGCGCCGACAGGCCCGCCGAAGTGTTCTGCCAGGAAGAACAGTCCGACCACCCCCGCGTGAAAATCGGACCGAACATTTCGTGCGACGAGCGGCAGGCCCTGTTCATCGAGGCCCCCGAGCGTTTCGGGCTTCCCGGCATCGCGGGGGATACCGCCTACGCCATCGCCAAGGGGCGATTCTATTTCGCCTATCCGAACAAGTTCCAGTATTTCGTGACGCCGTACAAAGATCAAATGGTCAGCGGCGGCATCTCGCCCGAAGAAGTGATCGTTCCGCTGGCAACGCTCACACCCCTGATGACGGCAAAGAAGAATGAGAAATGAGAAATGAGAAATAAACGCGGGAACAAGCCGGTGTTTGATCGCCTGCGATTCTCCGACAGTTTTTCGGTTCAGTTTTATTTTTCTCATTCATCATTTCTCATTTCTCATTCTTGATGCTCGACTTCCTCTCCACCTCCGAAGAACAAACCCTCGCCATTGCGACGGAGTTTGCAGCCACCCTCAAGGCGGGCGATATCGTGGCGTTGCACGGCCCCCTCGGCGCCGGCAAAACGTTATTCTCGCGCGGCGTGACGCGTGCCTTGGGCTATGAAGGTCCGGTGAGTTCGCCCAGTTACGCGCTGGTCCACGAGTATGCCGGGCGCATTCCGGTGTATCACATGGACCTGTACCGGCTCGCCCCGGGAGCCGACTGGGAAGAGATCGGTCTGGCGCATTACCTCGATGGAGCGGGCGTTTGTCTGGTGGAATGGCCCGAGCGGCTTCCCCCGGGCTGGTCGCCGTTCACGCATCACGTGACACTGGAGCTTGCGGAAGAAGCGGGCGAAAACGCCCGCCAGATCCGAATCGATTCGAATACGAAGCCGGAAACGACTTAGCGAGCCGCCTTCGCAGAGTCGACCCAAAATTGGTCGGGGGTTTCCAGCAAGCCGTGGAAGTTGAGCGTATCGAGTTCGGTGCGCAGTCCCGTGGTGTCACCCGCAGCCACCTTCATGCGCAAGCGGGCCACCGCCTCACGTCCCGATTCTTCCAACGATTCCACCGAGTCGAGACGCGCGTAAATCGTGCTGTCGTCGCCCGCAGTCAGGTACGAGGCGTCCTTGAGTTCTTCGTAGGCTTGCGCGGCACCCGCGAAATCTCCGGTCTGGAACAAGGTGTCGGCGGCGGTGAAACGCTTTTGCGTTGCGCGTTTCTGAACCTGATAATACAGGGTGAACCCGCCAACCAGCACGAGCAGGCCGATTCCGAAAAACCAATCCCAAAAAGCCGATTTCTTCTCGTCTTCCGCATCCAAAAAGCCCATTTACAACCTCCGCGGCGCGTGGCCGCAACCGGTGAATCGACCGGTAAAAAATTCGTCAGCGACTCAGTGCCGCACCCCGGTTGGAACCCGAGTTGAGCCCAAGTTTAACTAATGGACCTATTGGAAATAAGGAAAACGCGAATCAACCCGTTTCAGGCCAATACCAGGAATCGGGGGCCGACCTCCGAAGGTGCATTAGAGGGCTTGAATGCGGCGGTAGGCGAAAGCGCGCCACCCGGTCATTTCGCGGCGACGCCAGCCAAGCCAGGCCCGCCGCCCGATGCCGATCAACGGAAAGGTCACCACGCTGTTCACGCAAAAAAGCAGCAGGGTGAGACCTGAAAAGCCACCTTCGGCGCGCACCCGCAACGTCGGCGCGCGATCCTGAAACCGGAAGCCGACAATGGTTTCGCCCAACGGCAGCAGCGGCGACACCGCGTACCAATGACCCGCGGTGCGACCCAAAAAGGCCGGGTCGGGATGCCCGATGGCGATCTCCAGACGCGGTCCGAGGAGTTTGTAGAAGCGCACCACGCTGCGGAAACCGTAACGCACCAGCAGTTCCCAGGCAGGCCCATCGGTGGCCAGACGAAAAAGCGCCTTGCGGTAACGGTTGGGGTCGGTGAGTGGTGCGGCAGGCTGCGGTGGAGGATCGGCCGTTTTGAAAGGCGCCCTTTCGGGCAGAGGCTTCGGAACCGACTCGGCTGCGGAAGCCTTTACCGGCTTGGCAGGTGTGGCCGTCACAGGCGTTGCCGACACGGCCGTCTTTGGCGTTTCAGGCTTTGAATGATTCTTCGGAGCAGGTGAGGGTGGCGCTTCCGTTCCGGAGCGCTCCCACCCCCATTTGTGCATGAAACCGGGAAAGCCGAACTCGAGACGCACCGAGCCGTCTTGTTCGGAAGCCGTGCCGCCCCACGTACCGTGCCAGGCCAAGCGGTAACGGACGTGCAACAAGGCCAGCAGGAGCAGGCACAGGGCTGCGAATGCGAACAGAACGCATAGCGTTCCGATCAGTATGGTGACCCATATCGACATGGGCGTGCCTGCGGAACGCGGATCAGAGGCCCGAGGGCGGTCTCGTCGCGTCGGCCTTACCGGAGGTCGAGGATTTGGATTTCACGTCGTCCGCAACGGCTTGTGCCTTGGCATTGGCATCCTGCTTCGCCCGCTTTTCGAGGCGACCGATGAGGTTGTCGAACGTGTTCTTTTTCAGAATGTCGCGGAACTGGTCGCCGTAATTCCCCGCAGTGCTGAGATCGTCGATGACGAGATCCCAAGCGCGCCACTCGCCACTTTTAAGCAGCAGCTTGTACTCCACTTGCGACTCGGTGCCCTTGGAGAAGACGCGCGCCTTGACGACAGCGCGATCCCCATTGATGTCTGCAGGCGCGTAACGCGTGGAGTCGCTGGTATAGGCTTCGAGGCGTTTCACGGAGGAGTTTTCCACCATGGACTTGAAGGCTTTCACGAAGCGCGGCTTTTGCGCGGCGGTCATTTTGTTCCAGTTGGCGGTGCCGAGCGCGCGACGACCGAGTTCTTCGAAATCGAAGATCCCGTTGATCAGCACCTTGATGCGTGCGGTGTGCGCCGCGGCACCCTTGTCGCGCAGCAGCTTTTGGAGCTCGAGATCTTGCGTGCGGATTTTTTGAACGGGGTCGGAGGGCGCGCCCGTCGCAGCCGTAGTGGCGGTTGCAGAAAAAGCGAGGCCGGTGCAGAGGAGCAAGCCGGCGACCAAGAAAGAAAGGGCTCTATTCGAATGTTTCATTTGTTCTCCTCCGCAGAGGGCGCCGTGCGTGCGCCTTGCAGTTGCAAGTTACCAAGGTAGTCCGAGAGCGTCCATCCGGTGGCTTTCAACACCCCCGCGACGGCGATATTGTAGTCGAGCACGGCTTTGTAAAAGTCTCGTTTGGCCGAGATCGTTTGTTTGAAGGGTGACGTGAGCCCTGCCGCCGCCGACGGATCGAGATCGTACCGCATGGCGGCGCCCTTGAGCCAGGCTTCGGCGGCACGCAGCGCGTTTTGCGCGTCTTCGGCGTCGGTGCGCGCCTTGACCATGCGCAGGTAGGCGTCTTCCACCCGCATCAGCACGCCTCGGGCGGCATACACTTCGGTGCGTTCGAGCTGGCGCAGGTTCAGGCGCTCGCGGCGGTACACTTGGTACTGGCTCCAAAAGTTGAGTTGCAGGCGCATGCCGAGGCCGGCCACGGCGGAAAGTTGATTCAACGGGTCGCGCGCAAACGGATCGCCGCCGCCCGACTGGCGGTCCGAAGACCACGCCTTGCTGTATTCGAAAGTGCCGAACAGAAAGATGTCGGGACCGATTTCGCCTTGTGCGACCTTCAGCAGTTCTTGCCGTGCGACGATGCCGTTGCGCAGACGAGCGAGATCGGGGTGTCCGCGCAAGGCGATGAGTTTGAGGCTGTCGAGGGGAGGCAGCGTCTCGGAGCGTAAACTCAGCACAGAGTCGGAAAGCGCCACGGCGGCGGTATCGTTGTCGGGCTGTGCCACCAGAAAGCGCAGGGCCAAAGCCGAGCGGGACACGCCTAAGGCCGCCTCGTTCACACCTTGATCGAGGGAGAAGCGGCCAGCCTTGAGCTGCAGCACGTCGGTTTGAGAGACGTCTTCATCGCCTTGGTCGAGCCGGTCTGAAAGTTTTTTTTGCGCGCGTTCGAGATCTTTGCGGGCGGCTAGCAACTCGCGCTGCATGGTCAGTGCATAGAGCCTTTGCTGGCAGATGGTTTGGGCCTCTTCGGAGACGTCGATCTGTTCTTTTTTGAAAGCGGATTCCGAGACGTCTACGTTCAAGGTCGCTGCGCGCCGTCCTGCGCGGTAGCGGGCGATATTCAACGGCTGCACCACGCGCGCCTGAATTCCGAAGAACGGTCCCCATTCGCCGAAGTTGAAGCCGCGTTCGTATTGCATGATGGTGTCGCCACTGATCTTGGTCACGCCTCCGGTTTCCAAGGTTTGCCGGATGCCCGGAGCAGGGCCGATACCGGTCTCGATCTCGAACTTGGGGAGGATGACACCCATGTCGACATCCCGCACCTTTTCACGAGCCCGATCCACCTCGAGCGCTTTCTCGGCGAGCACCGGATGATCTTGCAGAGCGATGCGTTCCACATCCGCACAAGTAAGACCGGTCAGGGCGGGGCTCTGTGCGTGCACCACGGTCATCAGAGTCGCTGCGAGGGCGAACCCGGTGAGGGAGCGCGGGCGGGGGATACGTTTGTAAGTGGGATGCAAGGGTAGGCGCGTCGGGCGTATCGGGAAAAGGCCCGAATCCGGAGAAAAAGTAGTAAGCCGTTCGAATGCCCGCCTGTGGATATTCGTCACATCCGCTCCGGCTGGCGGTGGGGAAAGTCGGTGCATTGGGGTGAATACCCCAACCTTCCTCCCGTCCAACGGTCGACCTGCTTCGTAAGTTGTGGAACCGGACCGTTACCGACTGCAAATACCCTATTATTTCCTTTATGTCCGCCCCTTCTACCACTCTCCTGACGGTGCCCGCAGCGATGACACCTGCGGTTGTGACCGATCTTTCCAAAAGGGCGGGGGAGATTCTGCGGGGCGGTGGGGACGTGCATCTCGATTGCGCGGCGCTTGTTCGACTCGACTCGTTAGGGTTGGCCTTTCTGACCTCCCTCCACCGGCAGGCCGAAGCGGGAGGGCACAAGCTGGTCCTGCACGCGCTGCAGGAAGCACCGGCGGCTGTTTTGGCCAAGGCACCCGCGCACCCCGCCGAGGGGGAAGAGACGCCGGTTCCGAAACTTTTTGAAGCGGTCGGCGGCGGTGCTTATGCGCTGGCCCTTGAGTGGAAGGACGTCGCGCTGCTGCTGTCGGAGTCGTTGTATCACTCCACGTTGGGATGGCGCAAACCCAAAACGCTGTTGCGCGGCGAGGCGGTGACCCAGATGATCCGGCTGGGAAGCACGGCGATTTCCATCGTGTTGCTGTTGTCGACCTTGATCGGGTTTACCTTGGCCCTGCAGTCCGGGTTGCAGCTCGAAAAATACGGGGCGGCTATTTTTCTCGCAGACGGCATCGGCATCAGCATGATCACCGAAATCGGTCCGCTCATGACCGCGGTGATTCTGGCCGGACGCTCGGGCAGTGCGATCACCGCCGAGCTGGCCACCATGACGGTGCAGGAAGAAGTTTCCGCACTGCGCGCCATGGCCGCCAACCCCTTCCAGTTTCTGGTGATTCCGCGCTTTTGGGCACTCACCGTCACGCAACCGTTGCTCACGGTGGCCTCCGCGCTTTCGGGGATTTTCAGCGGTATGGTCGTGGCGTTGCTTTTCTTCAACATTGCGCCGCAGGCCTTCTTGAATCAATTGCAGGGCGGGGTCGAAATCAAATACGTGTTTCAGATGCTCGTGAAATCGGTGACCTTCGCCTGGTTGATCGTGTTCATCGCCACGGTAAAAGGCCTCGGCGTGCGCGGCGGTGCCGATGCCGTGGGACGCGCCGCTACCGATTGCGTGGTCACCTGTATTTTCGCCATCGTGCTGGCCGACGCCCTTTTCTCATTCTTCTTCTACCTGTGACGACCACGCCCAACTCTCCCGCAACAGGCGCTCCGCCGCTCCGCATCCGCGGATTGCGCGCCGGCTACGGCACGCGCGTGATTCTCGACGGGGTCGATCTCTACGTTCCCGCGGGGGAGATCCACGTGGTTCTCGGCGGTTCGGGTTGTGGCAAATCCACGTTGTTGCGCGCCGCCACGGGCCTGGAACGGCCTTGGGCCGGATCGGTTGAATTGTTCGGTGAACCACTCGACTGGACGCAAGGGCGCCCGGCCGACGAATCGTTTTTGAAAATCGGGGTCCTTTTTCAGGGCGGCGCCATGATTTCTTCTCTCAACGTGGAAGAGAACGTGGCCTTGCCGTTGCGTATCCATTATCCCGACTTGCCGCGTGCTGCGCTGCGGGAATTGGCCCATCTCAAACTGCAACAGGTATCGCTCGACGGCGCGGGCCTCAAAATGCCCGGGGAGCTTTCGGGAGGTATGCGCAAGCGCGCTGGCCTTGCCCGGGCGCTTGCGGCCGATCCGGCTCTGCTCTTCTGCGACGAGCCCTCGGCCGGACTCGACCCCGTCACTTCGCGCGGTCTCGATGATTTGTTGCTGGAATTGCGTGAAACCTTGGGAATCACCATGGTGGTGGTGACCCACGAACTGGATTCCATCCGCGCCATCGCGGACCGGATCACCTTCCTGTCCACGGGAAAGGTTATCTTCGAGGGGACGCTTGAAGAAGCGGCTTCCGGTCCCGAGGAAGTGCGCGATTTTTTGAATCGGCAACCCTCCTCTCCCGGAACCGCATCTGCGGACGTCATCGCGTTTCACCTGGAGAGCTAAATGGAAGCCACGCGCGCCGAAAAAGCCCGCCTGGGCGTATTCCTGGTCGTCCTCGTGTCGGCAGGGGTGGCCTTGGTCCTCTTCCTGATTGGAGGACGGCTTTTCACGCGTACCGACGATTACTACACCCGTCTCGACGAATCGATCACCGGCCTCGGCCCGGGATCCACTGTGCGTCAGAACGGCGTGGACGTGGGTCAGGTTACCGGCATTTCCGCCGACAGCTTGAACATCCGGCGCACCGTGGTGCAGTTCCGCGTGCGGCACGGCACCCACATCCGGCAAGACATGGCGGCCACGCTCGGCAGCTACGGCATCACCGGCCTCAAATATTTGGAGATCACGGGTGGCAGCTACAGTTCTCCGCGCGTTCCCGTAGGGGGCGAGGTCGCCTCCAGCCTTTCGATGATGGGGCGTCTCACCTCGCGGGCCGACTCCATCGCTTACAAGGTCGATCGCCTGTTGGGCAATGTCATCGCCATCACCGAAATGGACAACCGGGAAAACCTCAACCGGGTGATGAACGCCTCCGCCAATCTCGCGGAATCCCTCGATTCGATGGCGCGCGACGTCCAAGGCCTGCGCCCCGGAAAGCGCATTGCCTCGCTTCTGGATCAGGCCGACCTGACGGTGCGCTCGGCACGCAACAAGGTGGATAAATCCGACGTGGACGGCATGATCCACGAGTACAAAAAGGCCGCTGAAGATATTCAGAAGGTCGCCGGCACGCTCGATGTCACCGTGCGCCGCACGCAGGAAGATCTGGCCGTGTCCATGTCAAACTTGCGCGAGAGTTTGAAGAACATGCAGTCGTTCACCCGGCAGATCCGGGAAAACCCCTCGGTGCTGTTGCGCCGCGAAGACAAGCAGGAGCGTCGTCCGTGATCACCGCAACCCGGAATTTTGCGCGCCCCTTCGCCGCCGCACCCCTCCTCGCGCTGCTGACGGCGTGTGCTTTGGTGTCGACCCTGACGGGATGTTTTTTCGGTAAAACGCCCGAGACCCGCTACTACACCCTCGATTACACTCCCGTTTCAACGGAACCGCGATTGGCACGCGGACCTTATCCTTTCGCGGTGCGACTGCGCGAACCGAGCATCGCCGAAGCCTACCGTCGCAGCCAGATCGTTTACCGGCAAAGCGCCTACCAGATGCAGTTCTACTCCTACAACTTGTGGGCGGTGGATCCGGAGCGTATGATCGGCGATCTGTTGTTCAAGCATCTCCGCGCCGCGCAACTTTTCGAAAACGTCACGCGCGTGGCGGAATCGGTCCCTCCCGATTTCCAGATCTCCTGTGATGTCCGCGCGATCGAAGAGTTCGACGGACCCGACAAGTGGTTCGCCCACATTGCGGTCGAATACCAGCTGATCGACGAAAAGACCGGTCAGATCCTCTGGAAGGAACTGTACGATCTCCGCAAGGCCGTTCCGCAAGAAGAGCCGGTTTACGTGGTGCGCGAACTTGCTTCGCTGACCTCCATCATCCACGACCGCGTGGTCGAAGCGCTCGAACCCGTGTTGCAGGAGGCGCAGCGCACCCGGCTCGCTCCCGCGGCGCCCCCGATTCGCCCCGCCGTGCGCTGACGCTCGCCCGGGAATCGCAACATGCCTTTTTCTCCCCTCGCACCGATACTCTGTCTGATGCTGAGTGCGGCCGCCTTCGCCGCACCCGTGCTGGATGCATTGCCGGGTGACGAGGTGGTGTCGGAACCGCGTGCCGTGGTGTCGCCCAAATCGCGCACCGTCGCGCACCCCGTCGATTCGGCCACGGGATTGAACTGGATCGCCCCGCCCGTGCACGAACAGCTCGCGCGCGATCCGGTGCTGGTCACCTTGGGTAAAGGAGCTCTGTTCGTGCCCACCTACAGCGAGCCCCGGCGCGAACCGGAACTCGTCATCTTCGATCGCAGCGGCGATATGGTATCCACCGGGCAAACCGGACGCCGCGTCCTGCTGGATTCGGGTACCTACGAAGTGCGCTTCGGTTCGGGCGTGAGCGCACGACGGCTCCGCACCACGGTGCGGATCGACGAGGGGCGCACCACCACCGTGTATCCGGACTGGGGCGGTTTGCTGGTGGAAACGCTGAATTCGAAGGGCGAATACGTCGATGGCCAATACGATCTGATCCGCATGGAGGATTGGGTCAACTACGGTCGCGGTCAGGGTTTCAAGGAAGAGCGCCTTCAGGACATCGACGTGTGGATTCTGGAACCAGGGCTTTACCGCATCTCGCGCGTGGGCGAAGGTTACAACTCCTTGCGGAACTACATCACCATCCAGATCAATCCCGGCGAAATGCATTCCGTCGAAGTCGTGTTCGACGACGCGGGCAATCTGATCGCAGGCGGTGTCAAATCTCTGAACACCCGGGCGCGCGTGGGGCAGTATTGGACCTACGGACTGCGCGCGGGCGGCAACGCCAGCTTCACGCGTGTGATTGATCAGGCGAATCTCGCCACACAAAGCGTCCTGTTCTCCACCGACATGCGCCTGCGCGCACGCTACGACCGCGCCGCTTTTTTCGGCATCACCGAATTGTTTTTGCAAAACAGCTTCCTCAAGCAAGACAAAGAGCCCTTGCGTCCCACGCAGGATTTTCTCCAGCTGCGCTCCACCTGGGTGCGCCGGCTCAATAACTGGATCGGTCCCTATGTGCGCGGGCAGGCTTCAACGCACTTGTTTCCCGCCGAAGTCAACCTGGATACCGTGTTTATCGTAAATGCGATGGATACCACCAAGGTCGCCACCGGTGGCTCGTTCGAATGGCAGCCCCCGCTCTATCCGATCAATCTGGCCGAGGGCGCGGGTGTCAACATCGAGTGGCTTTCACGTTACGAACTTGAGCTTTCGACACAGATGGGCCTCGCTGCGCGGCAGGAAATCTCCAGAGGAGATTACCTCGCCCGTGCCACCAACGTTTATGAACGCGCGCCCTCGCTTTATACCGTGGGCGCGGAAGGCGTTCTGAACGGCAAGGTGCGCCTCTCATCGCGCTTCACGCTGGATCTGCGCGCCGAAGTGTTCTCGGAGGACGCGAAGATCCAGAACTTCCAGCTCGAAAACCTGGAGGCCGACTTCCGCTTCTTCCTCACCCAGAACATCGAGGTGGGTTACCTCTTCCAGATGAATGAAATCACCGAGGACGTGGCCAACCGCTTTCCCCGCACCCACGCAGTGTCGCTGCGGTTGAGTTTCAACTATTAAGCCACTTAAGCCTTTTAAGTCCCTTAAACCCCCGGTGTGGAAGCGCCAGCCGCCTTATATTGAAATGGTGACACAAGCTCCGAAAGTTTCCGGGTCCACTCGGTTCGTCCGACGTGTTGGACTCGTCCGGCTCGCAGGTGCGCTCGTTTTTTTTGCCGTGAACGCAGCCATGGCCGCAACGCACCTCACCACCCCGCACCCGGCCTACACGATCACCAGCCTGCGGCCCGGTAACTTTCGGCCCGACGTGGGTGGTATGGCGTTTCTCTCCGACGGGCGCCTTGTTGTGGGCACGTGGGGCGGCTTGCGTAACACAGGTGCGGCCGAGAATCAATGTTGCGCCTCGGGGACGAACTTCGGTAATCGTCTGTATACCGGCAAGGTGTATGTGCTGAGCGGCGTGAACGTGGCTACCGATTCTTCAGGTGTAAGTATTGACACCATCGCGTCCGGGCTCGAGGATATCATGGGCCTTACGGTCGTGAATGATGTGATCTACGTCTCAGGCGGCAACCGCATTCTGCGGCTCAACCGTGCGGGCAATAGTGGTCCCGTCACCAGTGTAGACACGGTTTTCATTCTGCCGGGCACACCTCAAAGCTCGGGAGCGGAAGCGGGCGACTCGTTGCGCCCTGTTAAAGGCCGCAGCGAGTGGCTGTACGGATTGCTTTACCTCGACGGCGTTTTCCATATCAATCCCTCATCCTTGATGAACAACGGTCTGACTCAGATCAATCCCTATCGAGGGACATCGCTCGCGGTCACCCCGGGCGATGGAATCACGAATAAACGGGGCAGCTTCCGAACGGTCGCGACCGGTTTCCGTCATTCCACCGGCCTTGCCAGGGGGCCGGAAGGTTCGATTTGGGTGAACGAAACCCAAGGCATTTATGTGCCCACCAACAAGCTCATTCAACTCAAGGAAGGTGCGCACTACGGATATCGTCACACCGGCATTTCCGGGGATTCGGCGTGGAGCGCACTCCCCGAGACTCCCGCCGCGGTGTTTCTGCCGGAGGAAGGCTCGGGCGGTAGCGGATCCAAAAACGCAACAGGAGTTTTCTCCAACTCTCCCGGTGAACCGCTTTATTTGACCAAGGGCACATATGCCGGGCAGTTCATTATGGGTGACATGACGTGGGGCGGCATCCAACGGTTTTTCGTGGAAAAGGTGGGGGGTGAATACCAAGGCGCCGGCTTCGCGTGGATGGGCGGCATCGAAGGTGGTGCCTACCGGTTGTTGGAAGACGCTCAGGGGCAGCTTTATGTCGGAATGATCGGAACGTCCGGAGATTGGAGCTGGAACGGGCAGTACTACGGCTTGCAAAAGCTCACACCCAACGGTACGCCCGTCTTCGAAATACTGGCGGTGCGCTCCCGCGCACAAGGCATGGAATTCGAATTCACGCAGCCCGTAGACACAGCGCTCGCCATGCTCGCATCCAGCTACAACATCCGCACCTACGCCTATAACCCGACATCCGCCTATGGTGGCGGCAAGATGTCGGGAACTCTCGCCACACTCACCCCGACTGAAATCCGGATTTCGCCGGACCGCCGGCGCGTGTATCTCGCCCTGCCCGGGCTCGTAGCGCGCACCACCACCGGTGCTACGGCGGGTTTCGGTACGCACCGCATCGTGGAACTGAACGTCAAGAAAAGCTACCGCTCGGCTACCAACGAACCACCGCGTGACACGATCGCCTTCTATACTCTCAACGCGATTTCTCCCAGCACGCCGTTCTCGGACACGGGCGCGGTCGCATTGGATCGCAACGTGCAAAGACGTGCGTTGGCAAAGCGGATGACATGGTCGGTGACCGGAAATCAACTACAGGTTTCGGTTCCCTTCGCGGGCATCTCTACTTTGCGGCTCACCGATCTGCGCGGCGTGGAACTCGCTAACGTATTCGGTAATGGCGCGGGCCGCGGCCCGATTGCGTATCGTTTCGCCTTGCCGCTTCTGCGCGGAAAGCTCGTGGTGATCGAGGCCAAGGGCGATGGCCTGACATTGCGAAAGATCGTACTGATTCCGTGATACCCAGTATATTCAGGATGCGCACGCCATAAAAAAAGGCCCCCGTTTCGGGGAGCCTTTTTTGTTTTGGAGTCTGAAGCGGATTACGGCAGCTTTCGCCGCCCTCAGATTACGGCAGCTTTCGCAGCCTTGGCCGCCTCGCGTTCCGCCAGCTTGATCTCTTTGAGCTGTTGGAATTCCGGCAGCACCTTGTAGTACTCGTCAAGCGGATAGCAACCCGACTTGATGCCGTTGCGCGGCGCCGTGGTGCAATCCGAGAAGGTGCGGCAGATCTTTTTGGTTTCGATCGAGCCGTTCTCGAGAGAGTCCGCTACGATGCGCGGATAGGAGAGCATCATACGGCCGAGGCCGATGCTATCGGTCCAGCCCTTGCGCACCAGCGCCTGCGCCACCTGCGGAATGAACTCCTGCAGGTAGGTGATGCCGGAGCTGACCAGCGGCATTTCGGGTACGGCTTTCTTGAGCTCGCGCACCATGGCGACCTGGCGCGCCACGCCCACGACCGGATCTTCGGGAGGCTGATAGCCGTCGGAGGGAGGCGCGCTGGCGGGGCGCTGGATATGCGGGTTGTAGTAGGGCGAGCCGCACGAGGCGTTCACCACGGCAACGCCCCACTCCTTGAGCATGCGCAGATACTGAACGGGCTCGGTGAGATCCCATTCCACCGGATTGTTTTTGTTCACGCCGAAACCGTAACGGTACGGCAGAAGATCCTTGAAATCTTCCGGGACGCCGGTGGGGGAGTCGGCGGATCCTTTTTTGAACGGCACCCAGTCGAAGCCCGAGAGGCGTACGCCGATGATGAGTTTGGGTGCGGCCTGGCGGATGCCGGCGATGATCTCGCGGGCAAAGCGCGAACGCTCTTCGAGGGTCTCGCCGCCGTAGGCGCCCGTGCGGGTGAAGGCGGAAAGGAACTCGTGTCCCAGGTAACCGTGGCACTGCTTCACGTCGACGAAGGGCACGCCGGACTTCTCGGCCAAAACCGCTGCGTTGACGTAGTCCTCGATCAAGCGCTTCACTTCGTCGTCGGTCATCACGGCCTGATCGTCGGCCACCTTGTAGCGGCGGTCGACGATGGGGTGGCGGTAGGCGAGCGAGGGTTCGAACACCGTCTTCTGATTGGGACGCGAGAAACGGCCGGAGTGGGTGAGTTGATAGCCCCAAAGCAGATCGGAGGTGGTGCCGAAGTGCTTTGCGTGGGCTTCGAGCGCCCGGTCTGCGGCGGCGCCGATGAGCGGAGCGTTCTCTTCGTTCAGCACCAGCTGGTTCGGGTTGGCGCGACCGTCGTGGCGCACGGCCATGGCCTCGAAACCCCAGATGAACTTCGCTCCCGATTCGCCGAAACGCTCCCAGCGGCGGATCAGGTCGGGGGTCGGCTTGCCGTCTTGGGTGGTGTCCCAGCCTTCCATAGGATGCACGGCGTAACGATTGCCCACCTTAAATCCACCGATATCGAGCGGCTTGGAAAGCGGGGATTCCGGAGCTTTTTCGATGCTGTCTTCAATCGGGAGTTCCAGCCCCAAATCGGCGATTCTGGCCCGGAAACCGTCTGCGTTTTTCAGGAGCGGGATTTTTTTGATATCCATGAGTTTCCTATTGCGCAAGTTTGATTCAGGCCTATATTATATCGCGAACGGAATATTTCCGCACATGATTTTTCTTCAACCGCATAAAATGAGCAAAAAAAGCCAAAAAAGAAGTGCTTAAAATGATGGCTTCTCCAGCCATCGTTCGGCTTCGCGGCATTCGACTCTACCGTCGTGTCGTACACACCCGTTTTCCGTTCCGGTTCGGAAAATCGAGCATGACGGAAATGCCGTTGATTTATCTGCGCGCCGAGTGGGAGGCCGCCGACGGTTCGACCTTCGAAGGTGTTTCCGCTTCGGGCATTCCGCCGCTTTGGTTCGACAAACGCGACGGCAAAACCGCGCAAGACAACGAACGCGACCTGTTGATCTCGGTACGCGCGGCCGCGGATGCCTACGTCGCCGCCGGTTTTGGTTCCGCGTGGGGTTTGCACAAGGCCGTCACGGAGCCGGTGCGCGACAGCCTCGTTGCCGAGGGGCAAGCCCCGCTTGCCGCAGGATTCGGTCCCGCTCTGTTGGAAGCTTCCTGCGTGGATGGCATTTGCAGAAGCGGATCGACGTCCTTCGGATCGGCCCTACGCGACGGGACTCTGGGGGTTCCGCCCGAGGTTCGGGCCGCACTGCCGTCCTCCTCGCTCGATTTCGTTTCGCTGAGGCACACCGTGGGCCTTGCCGACGCGCTCACCGCCGCCGATGTGACGGAGCCCTTGAACGACGGGCTTCCCGAGACGCTTGAGCAGGTTGTCGCCGTGTACAAACCGAAGTTCTTCAAGGTGAAGATGAACGGGAACGCGGAGGAAACCCTTCCGCGCTTGTTGCGCATCGCAGCCGTTCTCGCAGGTGCGGGCGATTATTCCGTCACGCTTGACGGCAACGAACAGTTCCAAGACATGACGGCCTTCGCCGATTTTCTGGATCGACTGCGCGCCGAGCCGACCTTGACCGCCTTTCTCGCGCGCACGCTGTGGATCGAACAGCCGGTGCGGCGCGACGCTTCGCTCGAACCTTCCGCTGCCGCAGGGCTCGCGCGCGTGTCGGCCTTTCGCCCCGTCATCCTCGACGAAAGCGACGGCGAGGCCGACGCGCTCGAACGCGGCCTCGCGCTCGGGTATGGTGGCGTGTCTTCTAAAACCTGCAAAGGCCTTTTCCGCTCGGTGTCGCATGCGTATCGCCTGCATCAAGCCAAGCAGGCGGGCCGCGCCGATCTGATCTTCTCGTGCGAAGACCTCACCACCGTGCCGGTGCACCCCCTGCAGCAGGATTTGTGCCTCTCCGCCGCGCTCGGGCTCACCCACGCGGAGCGCAACGGACACCATTATATTCTTCCCTCCGGGTTTTTGTCGGCGGTGGAATGCGATGCGGCGCTCGCAGAGAGCCCGTCGCTGTACGAACGGAATGCCGCGGGTGCGCTGCGCGTGCGCGTGACGGACGGCGGTTTCCGCCTGAATGATGTGAATACTGCCCACGGACTGGGAACGGCCAACCGGCCCGACTGGTCGGTGCTGCAATCGCTGGATTGATGTCGGTTCAACTCTAATGACGAGGTTTTCATGAGTAATGCCACGGCTCCCCAACGCACCCTGAATGCCGCGAAATGGCTTGCCCTGTCGGCCGCCGTTCTGGGCTGGATGTTCGACGGGCTTGAAATGGGACTCTTCCCCTTGGTCGGTCGCCCGGCCATGCTGGAGTTCACGGGCTCCGACGCGGCCAGCGGCTATTGGTTCTCCATCATCATCGCCACCTTTTTGGTGGGCGCAGCCTTCGGCGGCCTGCTGCTGGGTTGGCTCGGTGACCGCATCGGCCGTACGCGCGCCATGGTGTGGAGCGTGCTGGCCTACTCCATTTTCTCGGGTCTGTGCGCCTTCACCACCGCACCTTGGCAAATCGCCGCGCTCCGCTTTCTCGCGGCGCTCGGCATGGGCGGGCAGTGGGCACTTGGCGTTTCCCTCGTGATGGAAATCTTCCCCATGAAGTCGCGTCCCCTGATGGCGGGCTTGATTGGTGCCGCCGCGAACGTGGGCTTTCTGTTGATCGCCCTGCTTTCGCTTGGGCTGACCAGCTTCATCGCTTCCATCACCGGTTTTCTGCACACAGTGCTGCCCGACCATCTCGCCGCCGCCCTGGTGGCGAATCACGCGTGGCGCCTGTTGATGCTTTTGGGAGCGTTGCCGGCCCTGCTCACCTTCTTCATCCGCGTGTTCGTTCCCGAATCCGAGATGTGGCAAAAGTCGTCGCAAAAGCAGGCGGCGCCCCGCGTGGGCGATATGTTCAAGGGCGGATTGGGCCGGCTCGTTCTGATCGGCTCGCTGCTCGGCACGGTCGCGCTGCTCGGCACCTGGGGTTCGGTGCAGTGGATTCCGGCGTGGGCCGACAAGCTTACCAACAAGGCCCATGGCGCGCGCGAAGCCGCGCAGATCGCCTCGGCGCTCGGCGCCATCGTGTTCCCGATTCTGGTAGCGCTGGTCGCCGAAAAGCTGAACCGCCGCATCACCTACTTCACGCTGGCCTTGTTGTCGCTTTTGGCCTGCCAATTCCTGTTCCGCTCCAACCTCAGTTTCGGCGGAACCTTCCTCGCCTGGACCTTCTTGGTGGGCGGCCTCACCGCCGGCTTCTACGGCTGGCTCCCGCTGTACCTGCCCGAATTGTTCCCGACGCGCATGCGCGCCATGGGAGCGGGCTTCACTTACAACGCCGGCCGCATCCTTGCCGCCGGTGGAACCTTGGGTGCGGGCGGATTGGTCGCGCACTTCAAAGGCGATTTCGGTAAAATGTGCGCCGTCATCAGCCTGGTTTACATCGTAGGTATGGTCATCATCTGGTTCAGCCCCGAGACCCAGGGCAAGCCGCTCCCCGAATAGTACGGGGCGTGGTACGGAATAACGGAATCATTCAAGAAGGGGGCCGCGATGGCATCCGGACACTATAACTTCACGATCCTGAGAAGCCTGCGCAAGGCGCAGGGTTACACCATCGCCGACGTGGCGCAGAACTCGGGCATTTCGACCGCCGTGATTTCGCGCATCGAGCGGAACCAGGCCATGCCCGAACTGGAGACGCTGGCGCGCCTTTCGAAGGTGTTCGGTATTTCGGCGACGGATCTGCTCGGGCTGGCCGAGAACCGCACCGCCCGCGTGGTCGATGCCCAGCATTACAGCTCGGGCGGCTTTGACTTCCAGAACGTGCATTTCATGGATCTGCAGATCTTCATCGGTGTGGCGCCCGCCGGTTCCAAGGTGAATCGCCCCGAAGTGCACCACAACGACACCGAAACCTGTTGGGTGCTTTCCGGTAGTATCGAACTGATGGTGGGCGCCGACAAGTACACGCTCAAGGAAGGCGAGGCCATTCAGTTCGACGCCGTGCTCGAACACGAGTATCGCGCCTTGCAGGATTGCAAGATTCTTCTGCTTCATCTCCACAAGGGAAAAAGGATTTAATTCTCGATGAAAGTCCGCTTCGACCTCAAGCCTTCCGACCTCACCGCCAAGCTTGCCCGCATGTGGGCGCTGTCGGCCGTCAAGATCCGCTCCCTCGAAAAAAGCTGCCCGCCGGGGTCCGGCGCGCCCGTGTTCACCGTAAAGGGCAAGTACACCGCCCGCGGTTGGACAGAATGGACGCAGGGCTTCCAGTACGGTTCCTCCGCGCTGCAGTTCGATGCCACCGGCGAAAAGGAGTTTCTCGAACTCTGCCGCGATCGCACGCTCAACGTGATGGCCTCGCACCTCACCCACATCGGCGTGCACGATCACGGATTCAACAACGTGAGCACGTACGGTAGCCTGTGGCGTTTGGCAAAGGAAGGGCGCTTCGACGCGCCGGCCTACGAGGTGAATTTCTACGAACTGGCCCTCAAGGCTTCGGGTGCGGTTCAGGCCGCGCGCTGGACCCCTGTGAACGAAGGCGGCGGCTACATCTACTCCTTCAACGGACCGCACTCGCTGTTCGTCGACACCATTCGATCGCTGCGCGCGCTGGCGCTCTCGCACAAGTTCGGCCATCTACTGATGGGCGAGAAGGACGCGAAGATCTCGCTGCTCGGCCGCTTGATCGAACACGCCCATGCCACGGCCAAGTATGCGGTCTGGTACGGTGAAGGACGCGACACATACGACGTGCGCGGACGCACCGCTCACGAGAGCGTATTCAACACCAACGACGGCAGCTACCGCTGCCCCAACTCGCAACAGGGTTTCTCGCCGTTCACCACGTGGACGCGGGGTCAGGCTTGGGCGATGGTCGGCTTCGCCGAAGAGCTCGAGTTCATCGCGACTTTGTCCGATGCGGAACTTGCGCCGTTCGGCGGCCGTGAAGCCGTGACCGCGCCGATGCTCAAGGCGGCCAAGGCCACCTGCGATTATTGGATTCAGGATACTCCGCTCGACGGCGTTCCGTATTGGGATAATGGCGCGCCCTTGCTGCACAAGCTCGGCGACACGCAATCCAAACCCGCCGATCCCTTCAATGATTTCGAACCGGTGGACAGCTCGGCTGCGGCGATCGCCTGTCAGGGTCTCGTGCGTCTCGGGAAATATCTCGAAGGCAAGGATCCCAAGGCTGCGGAATACTTGCAAGCCGGTCTCACCGTACTCGATCGTTTGCTCGAGGAACCCTACCTCGGCACCGATGAGAAGCATGAAGGTCTGTTGCTGCACTCCGTGTATCATCAGCCCAACGGTTGGGATCACATTCCCGACGGCAAGAAAATCCCCTCCGGCGAAGCGTGCCAGTGGGGCGACTATCATCTGCGCGAAGCGGCGCTCTTGGTGCAGCGCATGGCCGAGGGCAAACCCTACTACACCTTCTTCGGATCGAAACAATGACAAAGCGCGTTGCAATCGTTACGGGCGGAACGCGCGGCATCGGCTTTGGCGTCGCTACCGCCCTCGGTAAAAGTGGCTTCAACCTCGCGGTGTGCGGTTTGCGCGACGAAGCGGCCGCGAAAGAGTCCGTCGAAAAGCTGCGTGCGGCCGTAAAAGAAGCGGGCGCCGAAGTGCTGTACGTGCGCGCCGACATCGGTTCCAAGGCCGACCGCGACAACCTCATCGCGGCCGTCGAAAAGCACTATGGTGCTCTGCACGTGCTGGTCAACAACGCGGGTGTCGCGCCCGACGTGCGCGCCGACGTGCTGGAGGCGGGCGAAGAAAGTTTCGAACGCCTCATGCGCATCAACCTGCAAGGACCGTACTTCCTGACACAGGCCGCCGCGAATTACATGGTCCGCCAGAAAAAGGCCGACGCGACCTTTGAAGGTTCCGTCGTCACCGTGACATCGGTTTCGGCCGAGGTGGCCTCGGTGAACCGCGGCGACTATTGCATCAGCAAGGCGGGTCTCGCGATGGCCGTGAAGTTGTTCGCCGCGCGTCTCGGCGAGTTCGGTATTCCCGTGTACGAGGTGCGCCCGGGCATCATCGCCACCGACATGACCGCCGGTGTGACCGGCAAGTACGATACGCTGATCGCGAACGGATTGCTCGTCGATCCGCGCTGGGGCACTCCCGAAGACGTGGGCCGCGCCGTAGCTGCTCTGGCGCGCGGTGATGTGCCTTACAGCACGGGTACCGTGCTACACGTAGACGGTGGCTTGACGCTGCAACGTTTGTAAATCGACAGGGACGCAAATGCAGAACATCTTCGACAAAATCGGATCCATCGGCCTCATGCCCGTCATCGTGATCGAAGACGCGGAAGCTGCCGTACCGCTCGCGGAAGCGCTCATCGCGGGCGGTCTTCCGCTTGCCGAGGTCACCTTCCGCACGGCGGCGGCGGGCAAGGCCATCGCCGCCATGGCCAAGGTTCCCGGACTGTTGCTCGGTGCGGGCACGGTGATGAAACCCGAACAGGTCGATCAGGCGATGGATCTAGGCGCGACCTTCGCGTTGGCACCGAGCTTTATTCCTAAGACCGCGGAATACGCCCTCAAGAAGGGTCTTCCGTTTGTGCCGGGCGTACTGACGCCGTCCGAAATGGGCGCCGCGCTCGAAGCCGGTTTCTCCGTGCAAAAATTCTTTCCGGCCGAGCCGGCCGGCGGCGCGCCCTTTCTCAAGGCGGTTTCCGCTCCGGTGCGCGGCATCCGTTTCGTTCCCACGGGCTCGATCGATCTCGCCAAACTGCCCTCCTACCTGCAAATCTCCTCGGTGCTGGCCGTGGGCGGAAGCTGGATGGTGGCCCCCCAGTTGATCGCCAACAAGAACTGGAAAGAAATCACGCGCCTGGCCGCCGAAGCGGTTGCCGTTGTTCAAAAGATTCGGCCGGCGGCGTAGCGCCTCGCCGCAGAGGGAACCCACATGCTTACGATCAAACCCAAATCCTCCTGCCTGTTCGACGAAGTCTCCCTCGGCGAAGTCATGCTGCGTCTCGATCCCGGCGATATGCGCGTGCGCACCGCCCGCACCTTCACGGCCTGGGAAGGCGGCGGCGAATACAACGTGGCGCGCGGCCTGCGCCGCTGCTTCGGTTTGCGCACCGCGGTGGTCACCGCTTTCGCCGACAACGATGTCGGCCGTTTGGTCGAGGACTTCATCCTGCAGGGCGGGGTAGACACGCGTCACATTCTCTGGCGTCCGTACGACGGCATCGGCCGCAGCGTGCGCAACGGGCTCAACTTCACGGAACGCGGCTTCGGCGCGCGTGGCGCGGCGGGCACCTCCGATCGCGGCCACACGGCGGTCTCGCAACTCAAGAAGGGCGACATCGACTGGGAAAGCATTTTCGGCAAGGACGGCGCACGCTGGCTACACACCGGCGGCATTTACGCCGGGCTCTCCGGAACCACCGCCGACGTGATCGAGGAGGCCATGATCGCGGCCAAGAAACACGGCACGATCATCTCGTACGATCTCAACTACCGCCCCAGCCTGTGGAAGAATTTCGGCGGGCAGAAGAAGGCCCAAGAAGTCAACCGTCGTCTCGTGAAATACGTGGACGTGTTGATCGGGAACGAGGAAGACTTCACCGCCTGTTTGGGTTTCCATGTGGACGGCACGGACGAGAATCTCTCGGCTTTGGACACGTCGAACTTCAAGAAAATGATCGGTGCCGTGACGCAAGAGTTTTCTCATCTCTCCGTGGTGGCGACGACGCTGCGCACGGTGAAGTCGGCCACCATCAACGACTGGGCGGCGATCTGTTGGTCTGACGGCAAGTTCTACGAGTCCGCCGTGCGCGAGGGGCTGGAGATCTACGACCGCGTCGGCGGCGGCGATTCCTTCGCTTCGGGTCTGGTGTACGGGTTGATGGAAAAGAACGACGCCGCGCTGGCGGTGGAATACGGCGCGGCCCACGGCGCGCTGGCCATGACCACGCCGGGCGACACGTCGATGGCGTCTCTGGCCGAGGTGGAGCACTTGATGAAGGGTGGCTCGGCTCGAGTCGCGCGGTGAGTTAAAATCCGGGCGAAGGTTTCGAGGCCCCTGAATTCGTGGAATTCAGTGGTTTTTTAAGGCTTTAGATGCTGCTCAAAAAAGCACTATATTGCGCCTGTGCTCACGACAGCCTTAGGTATTCACTCGGAATTTTCCCTCCTCGCCGGAGTGGGGGATGTTCCGCGTTGGGTCGCCGCCGCCAAGGCCTTGGGCTACCGCTCCGTCGCGCTCACCGACGTCAATCACATGAGCGGACTCATCCTGTTCCACCAGGAATGCGAACGTCAGGGGCTGCATCCCATTCTCGGCGTGGAACTCCGCGAAGCCGCGCATCCGGAAAGATCCTTGACGCTGCTCGCGCTGAACGACACCGGCTACGGCGACCTGTGCGAGCTGATCTCACGACGGCAGATGAACGGGGTGGGGTTCAGCATCGCCGAGACCTTCGCCACGCCGTGGCCGAATCTTCTCCTGCTGTCCGCGAACCTCGACGTGCTGGCGTCGCTCGCGCGCGGGCCGAACCGGGAACGATTGTACGGAGCGTTGGTTCGGCACAGCGTACGGAACGATGCGGAGGCCCGCGCACGGAGCCGCGCCCTCGAAGCGTGGTGCGACCGCGAGAGCGTGCCTCTCGCGGCCAGCGGGGACGCCTGGTTCACGGACCGGACGGAGCATGAACTCCACCGCATTCTTCGATCCATGGATCTCAATTCCACCTTGTCGCGCTTGCGTCCCGGCGAAACCGTTTCCGAAGGCGCGTGGTTGCGTCCCCCTGATGAAAAACAAGGACGCTTCGGAATGCGTGAATTGTTCGAGGATCGTCCCGACGCCCTTGCGAACGCCGAACGCATCGCCGCGCTGTGCCGCGCGCGTCCGCCGCTGAACGGTTGGGTGATGCCGCGCATCGACGTGCCCGCGGGTCACACGCCCGAGAGCTTTCTGGCGCAGGAGGCACGGCAGGGCTTGCGTGCGCACTATGCGGGAAAGCCGGAGTTCGCGCGCGCGGCGGAGATTCAGGAGATGGAGCTGGGCGTGATTTCCAAACTGGGATACGCGTCGTACTTCCTCATGGTGCAGGACGTGTTCCGTGCGGCCGGAAAGATGTTTTCAGGGCCGTACCGCCGGCCGATGGATTGCTCGCTGCTGCGCGGTTCGGCGGCCAACTCGCTGACGTTCTACAACCTCGGCGTGGGGCGGCTCGATCCCATCGAGCACAACCTGTACTTTCAGCGCTTCCTCAACGAGGACCGCGCCAGCCCGCCCGACGCGGATCTCGACTTCGGTTGGGACGAGCGCGAGAAGATTTTGGAGCACGTGGTCAAGCGTTACGGGCGCGACCGCGTGGCCATTACCTGCACCTTCCAGCATTTCCGTTACAAGGCGGCATTCCGTGAAACCGCGAAGGTGTTCGGTTATGCGGAGGAGCAGATCACCGAGGTGCTCGGGGCCCGCGACAGCAAGCAGCGCCGCCGCGAAGACGACTCCCTCCGCGAGATCGGAATGTGGGCGCGGCGCATCGAGGGACGCCCGCGCTTTCTCGGCCAGCATCCCGGCGGTCTGCTCATCACCAACGAGCCCGTGTGGCGGCACGTGGCCTGTGAGTGGTCGCGAAGCTCTGCAGGTGGCGCGCTGGGGAACCAAAGTGCGCGGCTCATCACCCAGATCGATATGCACAGCGGCATCGACGAATTGGGGCTGATCAAATTCGATCTGCTGGGCAATGGCTCGCTGTCGGTGCTGCGCGATGCGCTGGAGCAGGTCCGGGTGCAGGGGAAGCCCGATCCCGAGGTGTGGGATTTGCAGAAGTGTTACGCCGATCCCAAGGCAAAAGCGCTGATGCGCTCGGGCAACCTGCGCGGCGTGTTCTATCTCGAAAGCCCCGCGCAAACGCGCCTCAACAAAAAGGCCGACGTGGAGACCTTCGACGAGGTGATCGTGACCTCGTCCCTGATCCGCCCCGCCGGTACCGCGTACGCGAAAACGTACGTGGAGCGCCACCGCAAGGCCAAGATGCATCCGCCGGTGAAGGATTGGGAGTTCCTGCACCCGTCGCTCGAACCGATTCTGGGCGCCACCCACGACGTGTGCGCGTTCCAGGAGGACGTCACCAAGATCTGCCACGAGGTGGCGGGGCTGTCGTTCAAGCGCGCCGACGCGGTGCGCAAGCAGATGAACAGCCAGCACGACGGGGCGCTTTCTACGCCCGCGCTGCGGGAGTTGGCGGAGGAGTTCGTCACCGGGTGCATGACCAATCCCAAACTGGAGCGCGGGCTCACGCGTGCGCAGGCGGAAGCGCTGTGGGAGCGCGTGGCCTCCTTCACGGGATTCTCGTTCTGCAAATCGCATTCGGCGAGCTATGCCCAGCTCTCGTACCAATGCGTGTGGCTCAAGGCCCATCATCCTGCCGAGTTCCTCTCCGCCGTGATCTCCAACAACCACGGGTTCTACCGGCGCGAGGTGTATCTCAACGAAGCGTGTCGCCTCGGGATCAATCTTTTACCCGTCGACATCAATGCCTCCACCGAGAAGTACGTCGGTTCCGAGGAACAAGGCCAAAAGAACATCCGTCCGGGTTTCGTGCACCTGCGGAACATCACAAGCGGGACGAGGGGTGCCCTGCAGACGGCGCGTGCTTCGGGAATCTTCCGCGATCTCGAGGATTTTCTGCGACGCGTCCCCGCCGGTCGCAAGGAGACCGAGAATTTCATTCTCGCGGGCGCGTTCGACGGTTTCGGCATGACCCAGCCCGAACTGCTCTACCATCTCGACGGCATTTACAACAAGGTGTCCGCGCGCGCGAACGATTCCCTTTCGTTGTTCGATGGTATGCAAGAGGAAGGTTCGGACCCTGCGCGGCGCGGTTCCGCCGCGCTTAATGAGGTTCGGCGCGGTTCCGCCGCACTTTTATATGGCATTCCGAAGGATTTGCGCGATGTCACCTTGATGGAGCGCTGCCTCAACGAGAAGCAACTGTTCGGGTACATGCTCTCGGGCAACCCGCTCGACGTGCTCGACCTGCACCCCGCCGCGCGCGATGCCGTGCCCTCTGCGGAGTTGGGCCGCTTCGCGGGGCAGCGCGTGAAGGTGTTCGGGTTGCAGATGACGGAACGGTTTCATATGGTGCAGAAAAGCGGGAGGTTGATGAAGTTCCTCACGCTCGAAGATCGCAGTGGCACGGTGGATGTGATCTTTTGGCCTGACATGCTGGAACGTTGGGACGAGGCGTTGCTCGACAGCGGGCCCTTCGAGATCTGGGGCAAGGTCACGGCGGATTGGGACACGTTTTCTTTGGAAGCGGAGCGCGTGCGCCCGGTGGCGTACACGCCCAACCTGGTCGACTTCAAACGCGCATCGGCGAAGTTGAAGGCGGGCATGCCCGCAGGCGCGGCGGGCGGCGTGTCCCAAAGAATGTCCGGAAGCGACGGGACGATGCCGCAGGATCCCGCCACCGAGGGGATCCGCATCCATGCCGCCTGAAAAAACCAAAGTCTTCGACAAAATTCCTACTATCCCGCAATTTGCCGCCGTCACGGTTCCGCACTTTGTGGCACAGGCGCTGGCGGTGGCGCGTCCGGAGTTGCGGGGCAAGCCGTTCGCGGTGGTGGAGCAGAATGTGGAGAGTCACAAAACCGTCGTGACGGAAGTTTCGTCGGCGGCGGAGGCGTGGGGCGTGCGGCCCGGGCTGCCGGTGTTTCTCGTGCAGCGCCGTTGGCGGGGTACATCGCGGGTGGAAATCGTCTCGCGCGATCCGGCGGCGGAGGCCGCGCTGCGCGAACGGATGCGGGCGCTCTGGATGCGCTGCACGCCCGAGTTCACCGTGCGCGACAACGGCGGGGCGATGCTTGATATGACGGGAACGCCCGCCTCCCGAAAGTACGCGCCCGAAACCTGGGCCGCGCATTTGCGAGAGGCGCTGCTGCGCCTCGGGCTGGATTCGGTGATGATCGGCGTGGCCGCCTCGCAGGTGGTGGCGCGGGTTCTGTCGCGCGAGTTGTGGCGCGTGGTATCCCGCGCATCGTTCCGTGTTCCATTGCGAAAGAAAATCGGTGTGGAGGATCTCCTCGTGCCTTCCGTCAGGGTGTGCCCCGTCGGCGAGGAGGCGCGCGCGTTGGAGGCGTTGTCGCCGCTGCTGTTGCCCGGGCTCTCTCCCGCCGCGCACGCGCGCCTGCGCAAGTACGGTCTGGAGACGATCGTGACGGTACGCAGCCTGGGCAAGGAGGAATTGACCCTGCGCTTCGGGCCCGAAGGGGAGAAGCTGTACACCCTGGCGCGCGGAATGGATCTGGAGCCGGTAGTGGCGCGGCGCAAGCCGCTCGCGGTGGAGACGGTGCTGCCGCACGACCTGAACGACGAGGAGGCGCTGCGCAACCAAGTGCGGCTTACGGCCGACAAGCTGGCGCACGCCTTGCGCCGCGCCGCCATGAAGACGGGCCGGTTCACGTTGGTGTTGGTGTATTCCGACGGGCGCAGCGCGCGTCGCACGGTCAAGGTGCTTCCGCCGACGGCGGCGTTTCTGCCGCTGGCGGAGAGCGCGGCGGCGCTGTTCTTCGAACTCTACCAGCGGCGCGTGGCCCTGCGCCGCCTGCGCATGCTGGTGGCGGCACCGGCGGTGGAGACGGGGCAGCGCGAGTTGTTCGAAGAGGCGGGAGCGGGGAAGCAGGAGGCGTTGCAGATGGCCATCGACCGGATCCGCAACAAGCGGGGCTTCGGCGACGTGCTGAGCGGATCGAACGTGGGGAAGGGTACGCCGCGTCCCGTTAAAGCGAGCGCACGGTTTTCTGGTACAGGTTCAAAAGCCGTCCCTCGGGATCGTACAGCGCCTTGAGGCGGGCGTAGGCCGTGCCGTCGTAGATGCGCCAGAATTCCTCTTCGGTGTAGAACGACTCCGAGTAAAGGCTCTTGCGGCCGCCGAACTCCTCGACCTTCTTTTCGACAAGCCGGTTGAAGTGCCCGGGAGGCATGTGCACCGGCGTCTTCACGCTGTCCCAAAAGCCGAAGTTCAGGTACAGGGTGCCCGGTGTCATGGTATACAGATCGAAGCGTACCGAAGGATCGGGGGTCTGTACCGGGCAAACCCACACCGGCTTGATGCCGATCTCCCGATGGAAAAACTCCAGAAATTCCGTGCCGTGCCGTGCGGGCACTTCCACATCCTGGATCACGGGTTCCCACTTCAACTGCTCGCGCGCGGAAGGGAAGATCTTCGCCATTTTATTCGCGATGTCGTTACGGCGGTACCAGTTGAAAATCTTCCACAGCTTGCGCGAGCCGAACACCCAGCGGCCCAGCAGTAGGCGCTTCCAGAATCCGTCGATGCCCATCTGCCGCGAGCACCAGAACCAGTCGGTGTCCCAGCGCCAGATGTAATCCGAAGAGGTGAGAAAGTCGCGGGTCTTTCCATCCTTCCCGTTCTTTCCGTCAGGCGACTCTTCCAGCGTTTTATAATATGCCCGCAGGTATTTGTAATCGCTTGCATGCGCGCCCGCAGGAAGCGTTTCGACGAACCGCGCCGTCGTAAGAACGTGCAGCGTCTCGGAGAAAACGGAGCCTTCCACGAAGTCCCATTTTTCTTCAGTGGTCGAGGACTTCCCCGACGCGGAATGTTCCGAGGAAGGGGTTTGACGATTTGCTTCGCAGAGGCGCGCCATCTCCGCGAGAAAGGGCGCCGCTTCGGTGAAGCGCCGATGGCGCAGTTCGACGAAGGGTTTGGCCCGCACTATCTTGATGCGCGCGCGGATGACGTAACCGAGCGTGCCGTAGGAGTTGGCGAATCCGTAGAACAGCGCGCGGTGTTTGTTGTCGGGGCGGCAGAGTACGAGCCGCCCGTCGGGAAGGAGGATGTCCAGTTCCACCGCCGTTTCGTGTACGAAGCCGTATCGGAACGAAGAGGATTCGATGCCGACGCCCGTAAGCGCACCGCCGACGGTGATGGTTTTGAGTTCGGGCACCACCGCGGGCAGGCAGCCCGCTTCAAGCGCTGCCGCGACGGCGGTTTCGTAGGGCGTCATGCCTTCCACGTCCATCGTCAGGTTGTCGGCGTCGACGCAGAGCACCTGATTGAACGCGCGTACATCGAGCGATTTGACGGGGGAGGTGGAAGCATTTTTACGCGTGCGGAACAGGTTCGATGTGCTTTTACCGAGCCGCACGGCTCCGCCCGCCGCCTTGATGGATTCGGCCAGTGCTGCGCGCTTGCGCGCGTGTTCCGCCAAGGCCGCTTGAACCTTGGCCGAAACCGCCGAGAGGGGTGGCTGCATGCGCGCGCCCTACCGCACCGTCGCGTAGCCGCCGGGTAAGCCGTTTTTCGAGATCACCATCTGCCAGAGCTGGTTCTTGCGCGCACGGAAGGAACCGGCGCAGAGCGCGAGATAGTAGACCCACATGCGGTAAAAACGATCGCCGTGAACCTCTTTGTGTTTCGGCCAGTTGCGTTCGAAATTTTCCCACCAAGCCATCAGCGTCTTGTCGTAGTCGGCGCCGATGTTGTGCCAATCCTCCACCGTGAATAGGCCTTCCATGGCGTTATTGAGCTGCGCGATAGACGGCAGCATGGCATGCGGGAAGATGTACTTGCCCAGCCACGGTTCGATGTTGGTGACCGAACGGTTGCCGCCAATGGTGTGCACCAGGGCCATGCCGTCTTCCTTGAGGCTGCGGTGGATGGTCTCAAAAAAGACCCGGAAGTTGCGCATACCCACATGTTCGCACATGCCGATGGAAACGACGCGGTCGTAAGTCCCTTCCGCCTCGCGGTAATCCTGCAGGCGGATTTCGACGGGAAGGTCCTTGTTGTACTCGCGGGCGTAGGCGACCTGTTCTTCGGAGATGTTGTAGGCGGTGACGTGACAGCCGTATTTTTCGGCAGCAAAATGCGCGAACCCGCCCCATCCGCACCCCAGCTCCAACACCGTCATGCCGGGCTTGAGACCGAGCTTACGGCACACGAGATCGAGCTTGGCGTCTTGCGCTTCGGCGAGGGTGGTCGGCTTGGTGGGGCCGCTCCAGTAGGCGCAGGTGTATTGCATGCGCGGATCGAGCATGTCCCGGTAAAACTCGTTTCCGAGATCGTAATGCATCTTTGCGACGGTTTTCGAGCGCGCCTTGTTTTGACGATTCAACAACCGCGATTTCAGCAGGTCGACTGCCAGCGCCCAGTTGAGCCGCAGCTTATCTTCCAGCCGCGCGCTCATGGCTTTGTTGAAGCACTCGTCAAGCCGCGGGCTGTCCCAGCAACCATCCATGTAGGCTTCGCCGAGCCCGAGGGTGCCCTGTGCCAGAAAGCGTGTGTAGAATTCGGGATTGTGAACGTGGATATCCCAAGGACGGTCTCCGCCGACGCGGATGTCCGCGATGGCGAGAAACTCCCGAATGGATTTTTCCGAACCGCTCACTGCCGCGGTGGTGGACGTTCCGTCTTGTTGGATGCCTGTCATCATGGAAATTTCCGTGGCTTCAGGTTACTTCAAGGTATCGGGTTTTTTGATGGACGGTAAAGCCCAACATTTAAGCCCGGAAAAAAACATCGGACGAAGGAACCTTCTCAAACTAATTAAGGCCCCCGGGAAATTGAAAGTAGGGGGGACCGGAATTTTCCCCTAAGAGCTCTTCCGCGTTGTCAGTTGCCTTACATCAGATTGCAAAAGCAATATGAAAAAACGTGAATTCAGGTGAAAAATCGCACCAACGATGCGCAAACACCCACAACCGTTGTTTTTTACGGGTTCGTTACCTGTTTGTAATTGCGGAGGAGATCGCCTGAAGGCCGCGCAGAGGAATCACGGCCCAGTCGGGGCGATTGTTCCATTCGTATTGCAACTCGTAAAGCGCTTTCTCCAGGAGGAATAATCCGAGCAATTTGCGGCGCTCCCCATATTGAACTGGAAGAAGCTTCGCGGAATCCACGGTAGAGAAATACCCTGCCAGAAAAGATTCGCCCAAGCGCAGGGATTGTAAATCGCTTCGGTCAGGACCTCGTTCGCGTCCGATCACATACGTCGCATAATGAAAGGACCGGAGCATCCCCGCGACATCGCGCAGCGGAGACCGTTTGACGCGTGCCGCTTGCAGTGGACGTCCGGGCTCTCCCTCGAAATCGAGAATGCGAAGGTCGTCTCGCTCCACCAACATCTGGCCGAGATGGAGATCGCCGTGGGTACGGGTCTTAAAGCCTGCGGAATTCTGATCAGCGGCCGGCTCCAAAATGCGTCGGAGCGCATCACCCTGTTCAAGTACCGTGCGCGCCGCTGCAGCGGTTTCGGCGGGCATGGCATGGTTCTCGTCGGCGAGTCGGCCGAGGGTCTCTTCCAGACGCGTCCGCGTTTCGCCACGCAAAATCGCATCGTCTGCTGCGGTGAAGGGTTCCGGTGCAAAATCGGGGAGGTCGGCGCGGGAACCCAGAGCGGCATGGAGTTCACCTACTCGGCGGCCCATTCGACCAACGAGAGCAAGCAGGTCGTCGGGAACCGACCCGTCCAGCAAATCGCTCGCCGCACGCAGGGATGCGAGCACATGCTCCCAGGCATCGATTCCGTTCGGGAGAAACTCCTGAGCGAGTGCGAGTGTGGTTCGGGTTGCTTGCGGAGAGTTCCATTCCAGTGCCGAAAAATATTCCGGGACATTGCGGTAGGCGGTTTGCTCGCGCAGAAATCGTAGCATCTCGGGTTCGGGATGGATGCCTGCTTCGAGCTTGCGGTAGAGTTTCACGAAGACCGCGTCGTGTCCGGTGCCATAAACGATCGAGGTGTTGCTTTGTTCCGCGGACAAGACGCGCGAGGCGGTGAGTGAGCCGGTGTGTGCGGCGAATACGAAGGCAGCCGAGGATACGGGCCGCCCGCGCAGTACCTCGATCAGACCTTCTGTTTGCACTGTCACGGGATTCGTATTTAAAAGGCGCGCGTACAATGCCGTGCGGAATGCGGGATGCCAACAACCGTCGATGAGCATGCTTTCGCCATCTGCTGTGTCCACAGAAGTGATGCGCGCCGCCACGGGAAGCGTCTCCGCATTTATAGGCGTTTCGAGTGCGAGCGGCAGCAGATAGTCTTCCGTTTCGCCATCGGTAAATTCGAGACGGACCACGCAAAGGACCGCAACGGATTCCAGCGGAATGGCGGCTTCGAAACCGACCGATCGGATCGCGCGGGTCTTGGATCGGAACCAGCGGCGTTCGGGGAGCCAGCGGGGCAGAATTTCGCGTTTTAAAGTGGAACCCAAAGAGGAGTCCGAAGGATCCTCGATCAGATTCAAGAGTGCGGAAGGCGTGGGCATGCGCTCTGGAATCTACTTTTTGAGCCGTGAAAACCGACCCCAAAACACAGCCTATCCAAGCGATTCTCGATCATGCCGTCGCCGGCGGACGGATCAGCCCCGCAGACGCCCTCACCCTGTTGACCAGCGAAGACTGGACTTCGATCATCGCCGCGGGACACGCGCGCCGCAACGTGCTGCACGGCCCGAAGGACGTCAGTTACACGGCGTTCCGCGTAATCAACTACACCAACTTCTGCGACGTGGATTGCACGTTCTGCAGCTTCAAGGACGAAATCGAGAGCGACCGCGGTTACACGTTGTCCCTCGATCAGATCGCGGCAAAAACCGAGGAGGCGATGACTCTCGGCGTGGACCAGATCTTCTTTCAGGGCGGCGTGAACCCCAAACTGCCGCTGTCCTATTACACCGATGCCTTCCGCATGCTGCGCGACCATTTCGGTGTTGCGATCCGCGCTCTGTCGCCCATCGAGGTGAAGCGCCTGGCCGAAAACGTCGGGTTGACCGTTTCGGAGTTGTTGTTCGAGCTCAAGGAAGTCGGACTGGGTTCGGTTCCCGGTGCGGGCGCGGAGATTTTGACGGAGCGCATGCGCGACGTGCTTTCCCCGAAAAAACTTTCGGGCGCGGATTGGTGTGCGGTGATGGGCGAGTGCCACAAACTGGATCTGCCGGGTTCCTGCAACATCGTGTTTGGCTCGGTGGAGACGCCCGAAGACATCGTCGAACATTTTACCATGCTGCGCGACCAGCAAGATAAGACCGGCGGGTTCCGCTCCTTCATTCCGTGGGTGTTTCAGGCGCAGACGAAGCGCTTTCCCATCCGCCATGTGACGGGTCGCGAGTACCTCCGCCTGTTGGCGGTGTCGCGCCTGTTCTTCGACAATATCCCGAACATCGAGGTATCGATCATGGTGATGGGCCGCGAGCTGGCGGAGTTGGCCCTCACGGCGGGCGGGAACGACATCAGTTCGATCGTGATCGAAGAGAACGTGCTGAAGTCTTCGGGCCTGAAAACAATGCGCGCTGCGGAGCGCTTCATCCGCGAAGCCGGTTTCGAACCCAAGCGCCGCACGATGAATTACGAGTTTGGAAAATATCCGGAGATGCTTCCGGAAACGGTGACCGCGGCACCGAAGGGGTAGGGCTTAGTCGGGGATCCGGCTCGCGGAAATAGTTTCCCACACCGCGTCGACCTTTTGTTGTAGACTTGCTTCGTCGCCGTCGTTCTCGATCACGATGGCGGCGAGTTTCCGCTTTTCTTCTTCGGGCATCTGGATGCGGATGCGCGCCTCGGCATCTTCGCGTCCCAGGCCCGTGCGGGCGCGCAATCGCTCCAGACGCAAGGGCTCTGGCGCAGTCACGAGGATCACGTGGTCGAATTCGTTCTGGATACCCCACTCGAAAATGAGCGCAGCATCCACGATCACCTGGTTCATCACCGTGCGCGCCGAAGCGACTTCTTCGCGGACTGCGGCCACCAGATGCGGATGGACTAGGGTGTTCAGCTTTTCCATGGCCGTCGCGGTACCGAACACGATCGCCCCGAGACGCGCCCGGTCCAGGGTTCCGTTATCACGCAGCACATCGTCGCCGAAGGCGTGGGCGATTTCGCGCACCAAGGCGGGATTGGATTCGTACAACGTGTGCGCGACCTTGTCCGCCACGATCAGGGCGCAGCCTTTTTCGCGCAGCATCTCCGCGACGTAGCTCTTGCCCGAGGCGATGTTGCCCGTCACCGCGAGCAGGAGGCTCACTTGGCTTCCACCCAGGTTTTACCCACGCCGACTTCGGCGATCAGGGGAACGGACAATTCGAGTGCGTGTTCCATTTCCTGCTTTACGAGCTTTGTCACCGCCTCCACCGCACTTTCGTCCACTTCGAATACAAGTTCGTCATGCACCTGCAGCAACATTTGGCAGGGCAGATCGCCGCCTTTGAGTTTATCGTGGAGGCGGATCATGGCGATTTTGATCAAGTCGGCGGCGCTGCCCTGAATCGGCGTGTTGGCGGCGATGCGCTCCGCGTTTTCGCGGAAGACGCGATTGTCAGACAGAAGTTCCGGCAAATAGCGGCGGCGTCCCATGATGGTTTCCACATAACCGCGCGCGCGGCCTTCGGTCACGGTTTCGGTGATGAAGGAGTCCACGCGCGCGTAGGTGGCGAAATAGTTGTCGATGATTTTTTTGGCTTCGGCGTAGGGGATTTTGAGTTGTCCGCCGAGACGATGCGCACCCATGCCGTAGAGCACGCCGAAATTCACCACCTTGGCGGCACGGCGCATTTCGGAAGTGACCTTGTCTTCGTCCACTCCGTAGAGTGCCGCCGCGGTGCGGGCATGGATATCGAGGTTGTATTGATAGGCCTCGCGCAAGGCCGGGTCACCGCAGAGATGGGCGAGCATGCGCAACTCAATCTGGGAATAGTCGGCGCAGAGCAGCACCTTGCCCGGAGCGGCGATGAAACAGCCCCGGATCTTGCGTCCCAGTTCGGAGCGGATCGGAATGTTCTGCAGGTTGGGGTTCACGCTGGAGAGGCGTCCCGTGGCCGCAATCACCTGCGAATAGGTGGTATGCACCCGACCGCTCTCGGGTCGGATCAGTTCGGGCAGGGTTTCCGCATAGGTGCTGCGCAGCTTGGAGACTTCACGGTACTCTAGCACCGCCGCAACGATGGGATGCATGCCCTCGAGTTTCTCCAGTACCGCCGCATCGGTGGAGAATCCGGTTTTCGTCTTCTTTCCCGTTTGCAGCCCGAGGTCCACGAAGAGCACGTGCTGCAACTGCACCGGTGACGCGACGTTGAATACGCGGCCGGCATGGGCGTGGATCTCGGATTCGAGCCGGTCGATCTCGATTTTCAGGTCGCGGGAGAGGTCATGCAGGCGTTGCTTGTCGACGAGGATGCCCGTGTCTTCCATGCCGATGAGCACGGGCAGTAGGGGCATCTCGAGGGTGCGGAACAATTCGCCTTGATGCTTTTCTTCCAGTTCTTTTTCGAGGTTTTGCCACAACCGCAAGGTGTAGTCGGCGTCCTCCGCCCCGTATTCACAGGCCTTGTCCTGCGGAGCGTCGGCGAAGCTTTTTTGGTTTTTGCCTTTGCCGATTAGTTCTTCGATCGGGATCATCGTGTGGCCGAAGTGCCGCAGGGCCAAGCTGTCGAGCGAAATCTCGCGGCTTCCGGAGTTGCACAGGAAGGCGGCGATCATGGTGTCGGCCATTTTACCGGGCGCGTCCCAATTCTTCGGCAGCAGACCGTGCCGTTTGAGGATGGTCACGTCGTAACGCGCGTTGTGGAACACGAGCAGGCGCTGGGGGTCTTCAAACACCGGCAGCAAGAGCTGCGCGGCCTCTTCGAGCGAGATGTTGGGACCTTCGGTGTGGCCGATGGGCACGTAGTAGGCTTTGCCCGCCTCGGCGCAGAGGCAAATGCCTACGAGGCCGGCGGTGCGGTTGTCGAGACCGGTGGTTTCGGTGTCGACGGCGAGCGTGCCGTGCGCGGAGAGTTCTTGCGCGAGCGCAGCGAGCGCAGAAACGGTGTTGACGAGCACGTATTCCCCCGGCGGCCCGGAGGGCCGGGAGACCGACGATTCCTCGAGTCCCGGAGCAGAATCGTATTCAGGGATTCCCGACCTTCTCGCTTCGGCTTCCTGAGCGCCTTCGTGCTTCGGCGGCGTTTTGCCGTTGGCTGCGGGGAGGAGCTTGATCAGGCTCTTCAATTCATATTCGAGCAGGATTTCTTTGAGCGCTTCTTCGTTGATTCCGGGACAGGCGAGATCGTCCAACGTGACCGGCAATTCGAGGTTGCAATGCAGCGTGACCAGTTCCATGGAGCGCCGCGCGTCCTCTTCGTGCGCGATGACTTTTTCGCGTACGCCCTTTTTGGCGATGCTGCCTTTGTTCTTGAGAACGCCATCGAGATCGCCGTACGTTTCGAGCAATTCGATCGCGCCCTTGGGGCCGATGCCGGCCACGCCGGGGACATTGTCCGAACTATCGCCCATGATCGACAAGAGGTCGCGGATGCGGTCGGGAGCAACGCCCCATTTTTCCTTCACCTTGCCGGCGTCGACGACCTGAGACGGTTCGCCCTGCTTGCCCAATTCGAACAGGAAGATGCAGTCGTTGACGAGCTGCATCATGTCTTTGTCGCGTGTCACGATATAAGTGTCAAATCCGCGCGCGCAAGCCTGCACCGCCAGGGTGGCCATCACGTCGTCGGCTTCGTAACTCTTGAGCGAAACCGTGCGCAGACCCGATTTTTCGACGAAGGCGTCGATCAGCGGTAACTGCGATTGCAGTCCGTCGGGCATGGGCTTGCGGTGGGCCTTGTAATTCTCGTCCATCTCGTGTCGGATGGTGGGGCCCTTCAGATCCTTGACGAAGGCGATGTAATCGGGCCTGCGCTCCGCCAACAGGCGCAACGTGTGTTGGGCGAACCCGAAAAGCGCCGAAGTTTCCTGGCCCGTGTGCGGCCCGACCTTGACCTTAAGCGGGGTTTTGATGAAGGCGAAAAAGGAGCGGTAAGCGACTGCGGAAACGTCGATCAGGTACAGGGAAGGCATGGGGTGAAATTAGGAATTAAGCACGGTGGGACCGTGAAAAGAAAACTCCCGAAATCACCCGAAAACCCCTGAAAAAGACCCGAAAAGATGGGTCGATTTCACTCTCCGCGCCGGCGGGGCACGGCGGCCTCGCATGCTGCGTGGAAACGGTCCCAAACGTAATCGGACTGGGCGCGCGGCACGGGGCCGATGCGTTTCCAGTCGCGCCGCAATTCTTCCACCGACGCCTCATGGCGGCGGGCGGGATCGAGTGCCAGCTCCTCGGCATGGGCGATGAGCGCAAGCTTCTCGTCGAGATTATGCTGCGGGTCTTCTCCCGGACGCGGATTGGCGCGGCGTTGTTCTTCGAAAAACACGTCGCAGGCGCGCTGGAAGCGCACCCACACGGCGTCGTTCTCTTCGCGGGGCGTGGGACCGATGCCGCGCCATTCCGTTTGCAGCGTCTTGACCTTGTTCGCGAGCGCGTTCCAGTCGGCATTGAACTCGGGTACGCCGTTCCCGGCGGCACGTTGTGCTTCGACCCACGCGTCGCGGGCGGCCTGGGCTGCAGGATCGGTTGCGGGAACACCACTGTAAATCTCGACCGCGAAACACAGGTCGGTTTTGAGCCGCAGGTTTCCGAGCCGTTCTTCGTCGCGCCCTGCGGAGTTTTCTTTCAGGCGGGCGAAAAAAGCGTCACAGGCGCTCCGGAAACGGTGCCATAGTGCCTGGTCGAGGTGGCGCGGCGCGGGCGGTGAAGCCTTCCAGCGCGCCTGTAACGCCTTGATCTTTTCGATGGTGGCCTTCCACTCCGTGGAATCGCGCAGGGCCTCGGCTTCGAGGCACAACGCTTCTTTCTCTTTTTCCCCGGCTTCGCGCAGTTCGCGCTCGCCCGCGGTCTTTTCCCGGTGGTTCTGGAAGTACAGGTCGATGGGCTTGCGGAAGCGTTCCCAGATTGCGTCTTCGTGCTCGCGCGGCACTTGACCGATTTCCTTCCACTGGGATTGCGCGTCGAGGATGGCTTCGTAGCGCTCGCGGTCGCCCGGCAACTCTTCGAGTTTTTCTACGCGTTCACACAGGGCGAGTTTCTTCTCGAGGTTGATGGGGCGTTCCTGATCGAGTTGGTCGAAGTGCGCCTTGCGTGCGGTGAAGAAGGCTTCGCAGGCGCCGTGGAAACGGTTCCACAGGGACTCCGATTTATCGCGCGGCACCGGGCCGATGGTTTTCCACTGCTCCTGCGCCTCCTTGATGGCGGTCGCGGCCTTTTTCCACTCGCGCGAATCCTTCAATCCTTCGACCAAGGTGGCGAGTTCGCGTTTGGCGCGCAGGTTTTCGGTCAGATTGCCGTCACGGCGTTCCTGGAACGCTTTGTTGACGGCGCGGAAACGCTCCCATAGCGCTTCGCTTTTTTCGCGCGGTGCCGCGCCGATTGCCTTCCATGCCGAGTGCGCTTCGCGGAAGGCTTCCGATGCTTCGCGCCAATCGATTTCCGGTGCGGCAAGCAGGGTTTCGAGCTTCGCACAAAGCTCTTCTTTCGCCTTGAGGTTTTCTTCGCGCTCGCCGTCGAGCTCGGCGAAATATTCGCGGAACCTTTCGTACAGCGCGTCGGAGACCTGATGGTAGCGTTCCCACATGGCCTCGGATTCGTCCCAAGGCACGTGACCCACGGACTTCCATTCGGTCACGAGAGTCTTGAAGCGGTTGAACGCAGCGCGGGTAGCAGCTGGGTCGGCAGCGGTTTCGGTAGTTTCTGCAGTTTCGTCAGCCGCAGCGGTCACGGCGGTCACAACGGTGACCGAAGGCAGCAGCGCTTCGAGCTGCGTACAGAGTTCCTGCTTGCGACGGAGGTTGGCCCAGCGGTTCCAGTCGAGCGTTTCGCGCAAATGTTCCGCGGCGGCGTGATAACGCAGGATCACTCCCGGAGCCGTTTCACCGAGCAGGGCCAGAAGCGTTTTTCCGCGCGACTGAATTTCGCGCAGGCGCTTCTCGGCCGTTTTCAGATCGGGCGAACCGGCGAGCATCTCCAGTTCCGTAACGAATTTTTCCAACGCCGGTTCGGCCTCGATGCGGGCTGCCGCGAGGCGTTCGGCTTCCGCAGCCTCGGCGACCCGGTCAGCAGCCTGGCGCGCGTCGCGGGCGGCTTTCTCCACCGCATATTCCGCTTCACGGCCCGCCTCGGCGGCTTCGCGCTGTTTGCGGAGCTTGTCCTTAATCAGGCGGTCGCGAGCGATGAAGAACCGTTCGCGCAGCGGATCGGCGTCCGCTGATGCGGCAGTGGCGTCGCGGGCGACGGAGGGTTTCGCCGCGTTGAACGTGCGCGTCAATTCTTCTACCTCGCTCGCATCGGCCGGATTGGGGTCGGCATAAAGGGCTTCGAGTCGCGCGCAGATGCCCTCACGGACCGTGCGGATGCGCGCCTCGTCGGCATCGCGCTCGTGACGCGCCGTTTCCGTGGCGACGTGGACGGCGTGTCGCTGGTTGAACACCGTGACGCTGCCCTCGAACTGCTCCCGCAAGGTGTCCGCCACCGGGAGGCCGGTGGCCAGCAGTTCTTCGAAGGCCGTGGTGGCGGAGTCGACATGGGCCCGCGCAGCGTCCCAATCGAAGCCGTGCCCGGGTTCGCGCGCACCGATCTCGGCCTTTTCGATGGTCGAAACCAAAATGTGCAGTTTGGCGCGGTTCAGCGTCATTGCGTCGGGTTTTTTGGCCTCCTCGATCGCCTTCAATTTGTTCTTTGCGGCTTGACGCACTTCACGGGTTTTGGCGCTCTTGGCGGCGGTTTCGAATTGGGTTTCTCGGTTCAGGCGCGCAAAGGCCTCGAGCGCGAGCGCGAGGTCTTCTTCGCGTACGGCGACGAGGAGGAGGGAGCTGGCGTGCGTGATTCCGGAGAGGGCGGCTCGGCGCACCGTCAAGGAGGTGGATCCCAGTGCAATCTCTTCCAGTGCTTTCTCGCCTCCAGTATAGCCGCGCAGTTCTTCGATCCAGGCGCGGGCCTCGGCTTCGGATGCGGTCGGTGCCGTGAGTGCACGGGCGCTGACGATCCGGAGCAGGGCTTTTTGGATCACCTCGCGGGCGGCCTTGTCTTCGTTACGATCACCGGTTTTAGCGAGTACGGTGCGGAGGTTCGTTTCGCCCTCCACCCGACGCGCTGCGGCAAGCCGCACCCCGGCATCGGTATCCTGCGAGGCCGCGGGCACGAAAAGATCCTGGCGGTCGTCCTCCAAAAGACGCATGGCCTCGGCGCGTTTGGCGGGATCGCTGTGTTTCCAGTGAGGGCGGACGAGGTCGAACAAGGCCATGGGGTGTCTCCGGATCGGTGGCAGTGGGTAGGTAGTGGATTAGGAAAGGAAGTGCGCTCCCTCGCCTTTTCAGGCAGGCCGGGGCGGGTTAAGAGAATAGCAAACGGGTGGGGCAGTAACCCCGGCTCGGGTCAGCGACGGTCGTTTCCGCAGTCGTTTCCGCAATCGTCGGGGCCGCAAGGGCCTGCCTGCAAGGTGACGTGCTGGGCTCCGAACCGGGTTTCAAGCTCGCGACGCAAGGCACGGGGAACTTCGGATTCCGGGAGGGAACCGCTTTCCACCTCGAAATGTGCGCTGAGGTAGAGGTCGCGGCCCGAAAGCGTCCACAGGTGCAAATCGTGTAGGGCGCGGACCTGAGGAAAGGATTCCATTGCCTCGCGCACGGTGGCGGAATCCACGCCCTGCGGCACCCCTTCGACCAGGATATGGGTGCTCTGCCGCAGCACGCGCTGGGCGCCGAAGAACAGCACACCCGCCGTCATCAACCCTGCGATCGCATCGGCGCGCATCCAGCCCGTCCACACCATGATCGAACCTGCTGCGATGGCGGCGATCGAACCGAGCGCATCGCCGGCCACATGCCACAACACGCCCTCTTCGTTCAGGCTGTGACCGCCGTGCTTTTTGCCGGCGTATCGGATCCAAAAGAATATGCCGAGGTTCAGCAAAAGGCCGAGCACAGCCACGATCAACATGGGTTCGGCATTCACCGCTTGCGGGGCCCACAGACGCGTTGCCGCTTTAAAGGCGATGGTGACGCCGAATACTCCGAGAAGCATCGCGTTGGCGAACGCCGCCAACACTTCGAAGCGTTTGAAGCCGTAGGTCTTTTCGGGCGTGGGACGACGCAGGCTGACGCGGGCCGCCCAGGCGCTGAGTCCCAAGGCCAGCGTGTCGGACAGCATGTGGAAGGCATCGGAAATCAGCGCGAGAGAATTGGTCCAGTATCCCGTCGCCAGTTCCACCAGCAGAAAAGCGGCGGTCAGAAAAAAGGCGAGCGTCAGGCGCGCGCCCGACCCGTTCCCCTGACTGTTATTCGAATCGTGGGAATGCGCCTGTCCGCCGTGATCGTGCCCTTGATGGAGGAGAACGGGAAAGCGGTGAATCATGCCTTCAAGATAGCGAGATTGCGAACCGCGGTCTGCGGACTTGCGGCACTGCGGGAGCGCTGGGGGTCAAGGGGTGTGGGCGGAGGGGGGCTTCGACTTCGCCTCGCGTTCTGCGGCCAGGGAATCTTGCAGCCAGCCCGAAGCTGCAAGGACATAGGCGCGCACCAAGGTGTCTTCGCGCGGCGACAACTCCGCCTCGACCTTCATGCTGTCAAGCCACCGGACCCATTTGGTCGTACCAAACTTCTGGATGCCCGGAAGGCCGTGGCAGCCGTCGCATTTCATCACGAACAGCCGCCGTCCCTCGTGCAAGTCCGCCAGCGTGGCGGGATATCCCAACCGCGCGGCGTAGGGGGAATGATGTTCCGCCGGCTGCGGAAAGTACCCCGCGCAGCCGATCAGCCCCGCGAGCAGGCCAGCGCTGATCCAGCCGATCCAGCGGATCCAGCGGATCCAGCGGACGGGGCGATGTATCGCGATCGGGAAATGCATACGGATACGCGAGGGGCTTACAGGTGGAATGAAAGGAGAAGACGCGCCTGCATGGCTTCGTGGTCTTTCAGATCGCGGATTCCACCGCCTTCGTGCTTGAACGCCGCGATCTGCGGGAGCGCGGTGAACGTCAGCCACCAGGACTTGGAGGACCAGGCCACGGTGGGGCCAAGGTACAACGCGGAGGACTCGAACTCCATTTCGGAGGACGCGCTCTTCGCGATTTCGTTGTGGCTGCGCATCTCCAGCCCGAGCGCGAGGCGCGGAGAAATCGCGTAGGAGGCGCCGAAGGTGCCCTCTAGCCCGATCTCCTCCAACTCAAGTTCGCTTCCCTCGGACTCGTATTCGAATTCGCCGGCGAAGTTGGCCGCCAGCAGCCAAGGTCCAAGGCGCTTGTCGAAGATCGCCTTGGTCTCGAGTTCGAGTTCGTCGGTATTGTAACCGAGTTCCCCGTAGAGCGCGAAGCCCAGGGGATCCACGCTCGGGTCCAAAAGCTTGTACTTCAGCTCCGTGGCGAGTCCCTTCCACTCGAATTCGGTGGCGCGGTTGCCGGACCCGGTATCGGCGGTGGTGTTGCGCCAGTTCAGGTACAGCGACCCTTGTAGGTTGTCGGTGAGGCCGGTCTCGAACTCCAGGCTGTGGTCGAGGCGCGAGTAATAGTCTGCGCGTCCGACGCTCGCGGTGTTCCAGACTTCGAGTTCGCGCATGCCCACCGGCATGGTGGCGGTCTCGTAGACGTAGCCGAAGTGACGGTCATTGGCGACCGCATGCCCGGCGGCGATCGCGGACAGAGCGAGCGTCAGGCGCAGGAGGGAGGGACGGGAGAGTTTGGTGTGCATGGGGTCCTCGAATGGGCAGGCGGGTAGCCTAGCGCCCGGCGTGTGCGGCCGAGGCACGTGGGTGATTGGGTAAAAGATTGAGACTCGATCTTGATATCGGATCAAAGAGTAGCAAGAATGAGATAGAATCTCAATAGTTTTTTGAGGGTTCGAGGCGAAAGCACACGGCGTACCGGCCAGAACCAAATATCCTCTGATTCCGCTCTTCGCCCCCAATCCAGCCTCTCTTTCGACTCGCCGCCCAAACCAGAGGGGAGTCGGGAAGGGTCGGATTGCCCCGCAGAGTCCCGAAAAAGGCTTCAAATCGGAGAAATTCGATCACTTTCGATCCCTTTCGATCAATTGACCGCGCATTCCGAAAAACACCGGAAGCTACCTTCCTCTTCATGGAAACCCCTGCCCGCCCCGTCTTTTTGTCCCGCACCGAGTCTTCGGAGATCATTCTACAGTCCGACCTGAATCACCTTGGGCATTTGTTCGGCGGTCGGCTTGCGAGCATCATCGATAAAACCGCGGCCATCAGTGCCATCAAACACGCCCATAGCGCGGTGGTGACGGTTTCCATCGACAGCCTGATCTTTCGGCGGCCCGTGCGGTTGGGTTCGATTCTTACGGTAAAGGCGAGCGTGAACCGCGTCTTCAACAAATCCATGGAGGTCGGGGTTTCGGTTTATTCTCTCCCTCCCGATGGTCCTGAGGCCGAATACGTTTGCAATGCGTATCTCACCTTCGTCGCGCTGGATGCGCAGGGAAAGACCCGCGAACTGCCCACGGTGCTTCCCGAAACCATGGAGGATAAGCGCCGTTTTGCGCAGGCAGGAATCCGCCGCGAAAACCGTTTGGCCTTGCAGGCGCAGTTGGGGAAGAAGTAGACGGTAGTTTGTAGACGGTAGACGGTAGATTAAGCGAAAACAAAAATCACAAAAGTGGGTTTTGGTGCGGTGTGCCCGCGTTCGCTACCGTCTACCTACTACCTACTGATAACTACCTACTAACTTTCCCTCCATGACGTCCCTTCGATTCGCGCTCTGCCAAATGCGCGTGCATCCCGGCGAGCCGGCCCGCAATGCAGAGACGATGTTGCGCCTGATCGCGGAGAACGCGGCCCTCTCCGCTGAGACCCGCGCCGACGTGTTGGTGTTTCCCGAACTATGCGTGCCGGGATATTTTCTCGGAGACGGTTGGGAGCGCCCGGCGTTTCTTCGGGATTGTGAAACCTGGAACGCGCGCATCATCGCCGCCACGCAGGGCGGTCCCGCGATCGTTTTCGGTACCGTCGCCATCGATTGGAACCTGAAAGGCGAAGACGGCCGTCCGCGTAAATACAATGCGTGGGTCGTCGCGGCAGAGGGGACCGCCGTCGAGCATCCCGGACTGAAGCGCCCCTACGGCATCAAAACCTTGCTCCCGCATTATCGTGAGTTCGAAGACGGACGTCACTTTTATGATGCGCGGGAATTGGCCCGCGACGCGGGATGTGCGTGGGAAGATTATATCGAGCCGGTGACGTTGATGCTGCGCGGCCAGACGCTCCGTCTCGGGGTACTGTTGTGCGAAGATGCGTGGGAAGACGATTACGTTCAAAAGCCCGTCGCCGCCTTGGCTTCGAAGCACCCCGACCTGGTGGTGAACCTCAGTGCATCGCCGTTTACGCGCGGGAAGAACGACAAACGCAACCGCGTGTTCGGTGCGAAGGCCAAGCTACTCGGTTGTCCTCTGGTCTATGTGAATGCAACCGGCATTCAGAATAACGGAAAGACGCTGTACACCTTCGACGGTTCGAGCACGGTGTACGGGGGAGACGGCCGGGTGCTCGTGGAAACCGTTCCCTATGCGGAGACGGTTACGGTTGTCGAGGTCGTACGGTCTGCGGGTGGCGGCAGTTGGTCGATTCCGGCTGCAACACCTGCGCAGGCTGTTCACGGTACGCCTGTTGCGGAAATCCATGCCGCATTGCGTTACGGCGTCGAGCAGTTTCTTGCCTCCACGGGTTTGAAGAAGGTCGTGATTGGCATATCGGGCGGCATCGACAGTGCGGTGACGGCGGCGCTTTACGCCGAGTTCCTGCAACCAGAGAATTTATTGCTGGTCAACATGCCCAGTCGATTCAACAGTGCGACGACGCGTTCGCTGGCGAAGCAGCTGGCCGACAATCTGGGCTGTTTGTATGCGGAAGTGCCCATCGAAGAAAGTCTTGCGGTGGTGCGGTCGCAGTTGCACGGGTTGAATGCGGCTTCCGCGAACGGCACGCATCGGGTCACGCTGAAATTGGAAGGCCTCGCCGACGAAAACGCGCAGGCGCGCGATCGTGGCGCACGGGTGCTGGCGGGGATTTCCCAATCGTTCGGTGCCGTGTTTTCGTGCAACGCCAACAAGGCGGAACTGACGGTGGGCTACGGAACCTTGTACGGCGACATCGCGGGATTTCTCGCCCCGCTGGGCGATTTGTGGAAGCACGATGTGTATGCGGTCGGGCACTTTCTCAACGACACTGTTTTCGGTAGCAAGGTTATCCCGCAAGGGGTTTTCGATGTCGTCCCTTCTGCGGAACTCGGTGCTCACCATGCCGTGGACGAAGGCAAGGGCGACCCGCTGGTGTATCCTTATCACGATCGTCTGTTCTACGCCTTCGTGCAGCGCTGGAATCGCGCGACACCGGAAGAAATCCTGGAATGGTACGCGGCAGGAACTCTGGCGGCAGAGCTGCAGCTTCCGCAGGACCTCGATCTGAAAAAACTGTTCCCGACCCCGGCCGACTTCATCGCCGATCTGGAACGGTGGTGGAATCTTTATAACGGAATCGGGGTGGCGAAGCGCGTGCAAGCCCCGCCGGTATTGGCCGTGAGCTCGCGGGCTTTCGGGTTCGACCATCGCGAATTTTTGGGGCGTCCGGTCTATACGCAGCGGTACAAGGAACTGAAAACGAAGATTCTTAGATAACTCATGAGTGGATAGTGGATAGTAAAAATGGCGTATTCACTCTTCTTGTCCCACTATCCACTTTTCACTATCCACGTCTTTGTCACCCTTCGCCCAGGTACGCTTCCTTGACGCGCGGTTCGTTCGCGAGTTCGGCGGACGGTCCCTCCATTACGATGCGCCCGGTTTCGAGAACGTACGCGCGGCGGCTGTGCTTCAGTGCCAGATGCGCGTTTTGTTCCACCACGAGCACGGTCACGCCCTCGCGATTGATGGCGTCGATACCCGCATAGATCGCCTTCACAAGCAACGGCGCGATGCCGAGCGACGGTTCGTCGAGCAGGAGCAACCGGGGTTTGGCCATGAGTGCGCGGCCGATGGCCAGCATTTGCTGCTCGCCGCCGCTGAGCGTCCCTGAGTTCTGCTGCAGGCGTTCCTGAAGGCGGGGGAACAAGGCGAAAACATGCTCGAGCCCGGAGCGGATCTCCGCAGGTTTACGCAGATATCCGCCCATCTCCAGATTTTCAAGCACGCTGAGGTTGGCGAAGATGGCGCGGCCCTCGGGAACGAGGGAGATTCCCGCTGCGGCGATTTGATGCGCGGGCATGCGCGCGATCGAGGTTCCTTCGAAAAGGATGTCGCCGAATTCGGGTCGCACCAAACCGGCGATCGCCTTGAGCGTGGTGCTTTTGCCCGCGCCGTTGGCGCCGATCAATGTGACGATCTCGCCGGCATCGACGCGCAGATTGGCTTCGGACACCGCCTGTACGGCGCCGTAACGGCAGGAGAGGGAGCGCAGTTCCAGCATCATCCGGCTCCGAGGTAGGCTTCGATGACGGTGGCGTTTCCCCGGATTTCTTCGGGTGTGCCTTCGGCGATGCTTTCACCGTGGTCGAGCACGTGAATGCGCTCGCAGGCGCCCATGACCACCTTCATGTTGTGTTCCACAAGCAGGATGGTGAGTCGGAAGGTATCGCGCAAACGGCGGATCAGCGCCATAAGCTCGAGCGATTCCTGCGGATTCATGCCGGCCGCCGGTTCATCGAGCAAGAGCAGGCGTGGCTCGGTGGCGAGAGCGCGTGCGATCTCGAGCCGACGTTGCGATCCGTACGGCAGGTTGCCGGCCGCTTCGTGTGCCAGGGTGCCCAGTTGCAAGAGGTCGAGTAGTTGCAGCGCGAAGACGTGCACGTCGGCTTCCGAGCGCTCGAACGCGGCGCTGCGGATCACCGCGGAGCCCAAGGTGGGTGCGCGGCGCATGTGGCAGGCGATTTTGATGTTGTCGAGCACGCTCAGGCTGCCGATGAGGCGGATGTTCTGGAAGGTGCGCGCGATACCCTGTGCGGCCACGCAGTGTGGCGCAAGGCCGGAGACGCGTGTACCAGCCAATGCGATGCTGCCGGTGTCGGGCACGTAGAGTCCACTGATCAGGTTGAACAGCGTGGTTTTGCCCGCGCCGTTGGGGCCGATCACGCCGAAGAGCGCGCCTTCTTCCACCGTAAAGGACACGTCCTTCACGGCCGTGAGGCCGCCGAAGCGCCGCGTGACGTCTTTCAATTCGAGCAAGGCGGTCATGCGGAGGGCCCGCCGATGTTGTCCGCGCTCTTCGTTTCCGCGCCCTTTTTCGCTACGGGTTTCTTCCAGCGCATGCGCACAATGCGGCCGAGGAATCCTCCCGCGCCCAGCATGCCTTGTGGCCGATAGATCATGATGAGAATGAGCGCCAGTGCGTAAATCACCATGCGGTAGTCGGCGAACCCTCGGAAGAGTTCGGGCAGTACGGTGAGCGTCACCGCGCCGAGCACGGCGCCCGCAAGGCTGCCGAGCCCACCCAGCGCGATCATGATGACGATCTCGAAGCTTTTGACGAAGGTGAAGGTGTTGGGGTGCAGGAACATTGCGAAGTGCGCGAAGAGCGATCCCGCCACGCCCGCGAAGGCCGCACTGACCACGAAGGCGGTGACCTTGAGCCGGGTTACGTTGATGCCCATGGCCTGGGCGGCGATTTCGTCGCTGCGGATGGCGAGCAGCGCGCGCCCGTGGCTGGAGCGGGTGATGTTGCGCACCACTGCCAAGGATGCGGCGACGCCGAGTCCCACCCAGAACAGGTTGGCGAGGCGCGGGATGCCCGTGAAGCCGCGTGCGCCACCGACCGCATCGATGTTGAGGATGAGCACGCGGATGATTTCGCCGAAGCCCAAGGTCACGATGGCGAGGTAGTCGCCGCGCAGACGCAGCGAGGGCATACCTACCAACCATCCGGCGATCGCGGCGGCGAGGGCTCCCGCACTGGTGGCCGCGATCAGAATTCCGGAGTCGCGGACGAGGGGGATGTTCGGGAGTATACCCGCGATTGCGGGTCCGCCATACACGGAGACGCTTGCGGCGACGTAGGCCCCCACGGCGAAGAACCCGGCGTGGCCGATGGAGAACTGCCCCGCGACGCCGTTGGTCAGGTTGAGCGATACGGCGAGAATAACGTTGATGCCCGCGAGCAGGAGGATCTGGTAATAGTAGGGTCCCTGCCGGATCGGCCCGTCGAGCAAAAGCGCCGTCGCGGCCCACTGCAACAGGGCGAGGCCCGCGAGGGTCGCGAGGATTGGAACAAGACGCTTCACACCTTCTCCACTTGGCCCTTGCCCAAAAGCCCGGCGGGCTTCAGCAGCAGGATGACGATGAGAATGAGAAAGGCGATGGCATCGCGGTAGGTAGAGGAGCCGTAGCCCGCCACGAAGGTTTCCGCCATGCCGAGCAGAAGACCGCCGAGCACGGCGCCGGGAATGCTGCCGATGCCGCCGAGCACGGCCGCGACAAAGGCCTTGATACCGGTCATCAATCCCATCAGCGGATCGATGCCGGGCTGGTTGAGCGAGACGAGGATGCCTCCCGCGGCGGCGAGCGCGGAGCCGATCGCGAAGGTGAGGCTGATGATGAAATTGACATTGACGCCCATCAGGCGTGCGGCGTCGGGGTTGTGGGCCACGGCACGCATGGCCTTGCCGGTGCGGGTGCGACGGATGAACAGCGTGAGGCCGATCATCAGCACCACGGCGGTGGCGAGCACGAGGATTTGTTGATTGGTGAAGACCACGCCTGCCCAGTCGAAGCGTTTTTCCGGAATGATCTGCGGGAAGAACTTCGGCTCGGCGCCGAACACCATCTGCGCAACGTTTTCAATGAGGAGCGAGACGCCGATGGCGACGATGAGAATGGTCAGGCGAGAGGCCCGTCGCACGGGACGATAGGCGAGGCGTTCGATGAGCATACCCACTCCGGCGCACGCCACCATGGAGACCATGAGGATGATGCCTGCTTCGACCAGTCCTCCGCCGGCGGCACCGAGATGGCCATGGAGCAGGCGGCTGGTGTAGTAGCCCGCGAAGGCCCCCAGCATGTAAACGTCGCCGTGCGCAAAGTTGATCAGGCGCAGCACGCCATACACCATGGTGTAACCGAGCGCGACCAGGGCGTAGATGCTGCCGAGCGAGAGGCCGTTGAGAAGTTGCTGGAGAAAGACGGTCATAGGGGAATGATGAATGAGAAATGAGAAATGATGAGAGATAAGCTCGGAATCAGGCGGTGAGTGTTGAAACAGCTGGGAACTGCGCAGAGACCAGTTTGGCAGTCGACCCGTGTTCTTTTCTCATTTCTCATTCATCATTTCTCATTCTTTATGGCGCAACCGTCTCCTTATACAGGAACTTGCCGTCCTTGACTTCTAGGACGACAGCGGATTTTACCGCGTCGCGTTGGGCGTTGAGTGTGATGTTGCCGGTGATGCCGGGGAAGTCCTTGGTCTGCGCCAGCGCGTCGCGGATGGCGGAAGGTTTGTCGGAACCCGCACGGCGGATGGCGTCGACCAGCACGCGGGTCGCGTCGTAGCCGAGCGCTGCAAGCGCGTCGGGCGCCTCACCCTGATTGTGGGCTTTGAACTTCTCCACGAAGGCGCGGATCTCGGGGGCGGGGTTGTCCACCGAATAGTGGTTGGAGAAATACCCGTTGTTCAACGCGTCGCCGCCGATCTCCCACAGCTTCTCGCTGTCCCAGCCGTCGCCGCCGAGCAGCGCGCCCGTGAAGCCCAAACGCCGCGCCTGCCGTGCGATCAGACCGACCTCGGTATAATAGCCGGGAATAAACAAGGCTTCGGGCTTCTTCGCGATCAGTGAGGTCAGCTGGGCGTTGAAATCCTTGTCGCCCGCACTGTAGCTTTCGTCACCCGCAATCGCGCCGCCTGCGGCTACGAAGTTCTGCGTGAAGTAGTCGGCCAGGCCCACCGAGTAATCGCTCTTCACGTCGCGCAGAATCGCCACGTGACCAAGCTTGAGGGAGTTGTGCGCGAACTTCGCCATCACCTGCCCCTGGAAGGGGTCGATGAAGCAGACGCGGAAGATGTAGTCGCCGACCTGCGTGACTTTGGGATTGGTCGAACCGTGCGATACCATCGGGATACCGCTGCTTTGCGCCATGGGTGCCGCGGCGAGGCTGTTCGACGAGGCGAACTCGCCAAGGAGCGCGGACACGCGGTCTTTGCTGATGAGCTTGGTGACGGCGGTGAGGGCTTCTTCGGGTTTGCCCTGATCGTCTTCGGTGACGAGGCGGATTTTTTTGCCGAGTACGCCGCCACTCGCGTTGATCTCTTCGATGGCGAGGGTGATGCCTTTGTGGGTGCTCTGCCCGAAGCTGGCGATGGAGCCGGTGAGCGCACCGTATTCGCCGATCAGAATTTCATTGGAGTCGGCTTTTTTGCCGCAACCCGCGAGGGGAAGGGCGAGGAGGGCGGCGAGGCCAAGTGCAATCTTGGAAATCGTCGCAAGCGTCGCAATCGACTTTTTCATTCGCACGTTTCCTTTGGTTTTCATCGGAAGATCTCCCGTATCTTAAGCAACCCCGAAGGCCGCAACACTGGCCGTATCACAGGCTGTATCACATGCTCTCTGGCAGGACGTTTCAAAGATTCATTCAGTGCGGAAAAGTAACCCAAAGAGCAGTCGGGCGGGACTCCGGATCACCCTCCCGAATCCCTCAACAATACCGTCGCACCATCTCCGCGAAGGCTGTGTCCGGATGCGCCGCCACCCATTCCCGCGTCAGCGCCTTGCCCCCCAAACGGCTCTCCACCGAGTTGTACCAATGCACGATCACCGTATCGGGGCGCAGCATCGCATCGAGCCCGCGGGCCGTCCCCGGCTTGAACCAATGCGTGGCGATTTCGGGTCCGAGGGGATAAAAGGTCGAGACCGGCATCACGTCGAATCCGTGGCGGGAATCTGGCGCGGTCGTTTTTACCGCGCGTTGCAGCAAATGCGTGCCGAGGCGGAAGCGCTTCAGGCGCTCGGCAGGCGGGAGCGCGGCCATCAGGCGGAAACAGGTTTCCAGAAAGGGATGTCCGGCCTCTGCGCCGATCACCGCGTTGTTAGCGGCGGCCGGATACAGACCTTCGATGACCCGGAACACGCGCCAACCGCCCGGCGGGTAGGCCAGAGCTTGACGGGCGGCAAGTCGCAGGCCCGCGGCGATCCAGCGCAGCGGATTCGCGCTGCGGAACAGATCGGCGGGCAAGGCGAGCGGCTCCGTGCCGCAGAACCCGGATTTCGCGAGCAGCGGAGCCGGATCGGCGACCGTGATGGTATCGAAGTCGAGATACACGCCGCCGAGGTCGTACAACGCCGCGAGGCGGATCAGATTGGCCTTGCTGGCCGGCGAAAGATTTTCGGCGAAGAGTTCCGTCGCGATCGCGGAAATATGGGGGAGGCCCCGAAACCAGGCTGCATCGGCGCGAGCGAGTCGAAGCTCCGGCCAGTCTGCGCAGTCTTCGATCTTCTCCCGAATGCCTTCCGGATCGTCCACGATCAGCAATATCTCTTCGGGCTTGAACCACCGCCGCGCCGAACGCAGGGCGAGCAGATTGCCATATGGAAAAGCGCTGCCGAACCAGATGAAGATGAGGCGATTGGGGATCATAGGAAATGAGAAATGAGAAATGAAGAATGAGAAAAGGGAAGCAAGAAAATGAGTCGAACAGATTTTAAAATAAGTCCGTTGACGTTTGGCATTGAGATTTTTCGCCGTTCATTTCTTATTTCTCATTTCTCATTTGAACCTCGAGTGGCCAAATTCCTGTAGATCTCCACTTCGCGTTCAAAGCACCGCTCCCACGTCAACCGTTGCGCATAAGCCACGGCCTTGCGCGAGCGTTCCTGCCAAGAGCCTCGGTCGTTCCACAATTTCTCCACCGCTTCCGCCAATGCTTTGGGGTCGGCTACCGGAATCGTGAGGCCCGCGCCGCCGTTTCCGGCGCTGTCTTCGATGTGTTCGCGCGCTGCTCCCTGATTGACGCCGATCAGAATCTGTCCGCAGGCCATCGCTTCGAGAATGGAAAGCCCGAAGGTTTCCCAGCCGCTGAGCGCCAGGCCCATATGGCACGAGGCGTACCATGCCGCCATCTCCTGCGGGCTGCGGACAAAACCGATGTAGCGCATATGCGCGTTCGCCTTCACAGCCGCCTGCACCAGATCGAGGTCGGGACCCGTGCCTGCGAATACCACGGCGGGTTCGTGCCCGAGACGCGCGCAGATTTCCGGATAGGCTTTCAGAAAGGTGCGCAGGCCTTTTTCTTCCGCGAATCGGTGACCGAAAAAAATCGTCAGCCGACCGGGCATGCCCGCCTTCAGGTCGGCCACGCGGGACTCGTCAAGCGCGGCAGGAGTGAACGTACGCGAATCCACCCCGAGGGGAACATGGTGCAGGTTCTGCAGGCCGTTGAGGCGCAGTCGCTCCAGAATCAGGCGGCTGGGCACGAGAATCGCATCCATGCGATTGTAGCGGCGGCGCGCGTACATCCAGGCCATCGCCTCGGTCATTCCACCGAGCATGCGACTGAAGCGCGCGAAGAACCGGCCCACGTAGGTAACCGGAAAATCCGAATGCCAAAATCCCACGATGCGGGGGCGGTCCGCTTCCGGCAGTTCGTCTACGATGGAAAGGATGCGTCCCGGAAGCAGGTACGGGCTGCCGACTTCGATCACATCGGGCCGATGGCGCAGAATCACCGCCCGCAGTGCACGGGTGGAAGGGCAAAGGCGATATTCCCAATTGCCGGGAAACTTGAACGCGGGAACATGTTCGATGTACGTGTCGGGCCCGGTTTGTTCGGTACGGGCCTCCGGCCCGGGCATCACCATGATGTGACGCACGGTATCGGCGTTCTGTTTGCGGAAGAAGGCCATCTTCTCCAGATGGTAGCGGCGCACGCCCCCGCCCGACGGGCTCCAAAATTCGTTGCAATCCAGTGCGGTCAAGGGCTTGGTTGTCATGCGGCAGAAACATAGTAGACCCCCGCCGACCTTTGTTTGCCTGCTCCCCCCTGGTCCTACCTTGGCAACCACGGTCGACGTATCTTATGGGGAACAACGTGCCTACCCAGCCAGGAGCTCCCGATGATCTCAAACATATTCCCGCTCAATAAAATGGCCGCCCTCAAAACCTTGGTTCTAGCGGCCGCCCTGTTGATCCTCTCGACAAGCCTGACGGGCTGCGGCTACAACCGTTTTCAGGCGATGGACGAAGAAGTGAAATCGCAATGGTCTGAAGTCATCAACCAATACCAGCGCCGTTCCGACCTGGTGCCGAACCTCGTTCAAACGGTGAAGGGTTATGCCGCCCACGAGAGCCAGGTCTTTACCGACGTCGCCGAGGCCCGTGCCCGCGTGGGTTCGATACAGGCCACCCCTGAACTCGTGAACGACGAAGCCGCCTTGGCGAAGTTCATGGCGGCGCAAAACCAGATGAAAGGCGCGCTCTCGCGCCTCATGGTGGTTGCCGAGAATTACCCGCAGCTCAAGGCCGACGGCCTTTTCCGCGACCTGCAGGCGCAACTCGAAGGCACCGAAAACCGCATCACCGTCGCGCGCGGCCGGTATATCGAGACCGTCAAGCAATACAACATTCTGACGCGTTCCTTCCCGACCAACCTGACGGCTAAGATCTTCGGCTACACGGCCAAGGCCAATTTCACGGTGGTGGATGAGGCGGCGGTTTCGAATGCGCCCGCCGTGGATTTCTCTGCGCCGGCGAAAAAGGAATAATCCTTGTTCCGGAATCTCGTTTTGGCGGCAGTGCTCTGCGGGTTGATTCCCGTTGGGGTCTCCGCCGTCGACCTTGTGCCGGTTCCGCCGCTTACGGGCAGGGTCGTGGATCAGGTCGGAGTGTTTTCCCAGCAATCGGCTGGTGAACTGGAAGGTTGGCTGGCTGCCGTGGAAGCGCAAAAAGGTGCGCAGGTCGTGGTGCTGGTGGTGCCCACCACACGGCCCGAAGCCATCGAACAGTACTCCTTGCGCGTCGCCGAAGCGTGGAAGCTCGGCCACGAGAAAAAGGACAATGGGCTTCTCATGGTGGTTGCCGTGAACGATCACGCCATGCGTTTCGAGGTCGGCTACGGCCTCGAAGGGAGTCTTCCCGACGCGGTGGCGAACCGCATTCTCGATGAAACCGTGACGCCATTGTTTCAGCAAAACGATTTTCCCGGCGGTATCCGCGCCGGTCTGGAACAGGCCGTAAAGGTCATCGACGGGGAACCCTTGCCTGCGGCGGCCGCAGCGCCCGCACGCCGGGGCACTCCCGGGGGCTTGTTGCAGTTGCTTCTGATCGCCGCAGCCTTCGCGGTGTTCGTATTGCCCACGATTTTGGGGCGCGTAGTCGGCGGGATCGGTGCCGGAGCCGTGGTGGGATTTTTGTCGTGGCTCCTGTTCGGTTCGATCATTCTGGGCGCACTTTTCGGGTTTCTGGCGTTGGTGTTCGGCCTCCTCGGTTTGGGAACCTTGGCTGCAGGCCTCGGCGGTATGGGTGGCGGCGGCTTTTATTCACACGGCTCACGCGGCGGCTTTGGAGGCATGGGGGGCGGCGGTGGTTTCGGCGGTGGCGGTGGCTTCGGCGGCGGCGGTGGTTCTTTTGGAGGCGGCGGCGCCTCGGGAAACTGGTAGGAGATCACATGGACTGGAATTTTCGCCGCTGGCTGCATCATGAATTTATGGGGCCTCGCGCCCTGCGCAAGGTTCTTTCCGCCGAGGCGCTTGCGCGTCTGGGCGCCGTCGTTACTTCAAGCGAGAAACGTCACACCGGAGAAATCCGTTTAGCGGTGGAAGCGTCGCTGCACCTGCCGCTGTTGCGACCCGGCATCTCCGCACGGGAACGCGCGGTGCAGGTGTTTTCGAACCTGCGCGTCTGGGACACCGAAGCCAACAACGGCGTGCTGATCTATCTGCTACTCGCAGACCGCGATGTGGAGATCGTTGCGGATCGCGGCATCCATGATGCCGTGGGGGAAGCGGGATGGGAAGACATCTGCAAGGGCATGGAGGCGGATTTTCGCGCGGGTCGGTTCGAAGACGGGCTCCGCGCCGGTATCGAACGGGTAGCCGCGCATCTCGCGGAACATTTTCGGATGACGGAAGAAAACCGTGACGCGGATCGCAACGAATTGCCCGATGCGCCGTTCATTCTGAGCTGATCGAAGTTCTTCCCATTAGAAATTTTGTGCAGGCCGCCACGCCTTCGCGTACGCCCTGATCCGACCCCATCAACAACCAAACCTTGTGTACCGGCGCGTCGGCCGCTTCGGGATTCCATGCCGAAATCGCGCCCGGAATCTCCGGCGGATTGCGGCCGAAGTCGCGCGCCGTGCCGACCCACTCCGGCAGCAACGGTTCCTGTGCAATCACGCTGGGCAGGGCGAGCCTTCTGTGAGGCGGTCCCCGCAGTTTGCGTTTCCCCACCCACAACGTAAGCGGATCGACCACAGCCCACACGCGCACCGGAATGCGTTGCAGAAAAAGTTCCAACGTCATGGTTCCGGGAAAGGCGATGGCCGCCCCCGCCCGGGCGAAGGCCAGTGTTTTGTCCGTCACGATTTCCAACCCGTGCGGCCCGACCGCTTCGCCGCAGATCTCCCGCGCATCCTTTTCCAGATAATCCGGCACCAGCACGTCCATGCCTTCCAGCGTGCCGAAGAAAGCGCGCACGCGTGTCAGCCACAACGGCAGGTTTCGGCGCAACACACCGCGTCGACTGCCCGGGCAGAGCAGTAACCGCGTACCGCACGTGGGTTCAAAGGCGGGCAGCGGAAAGAAATGGCCTTGCGTCACTGTCCCGTTCCAATCCGGGTAGGAGGCCTTCTCAAAAGGAAACAGAAATTGGAAGGAGGTTTGGTCGAGGTCGCGTTGCATACGCGTATACCTTCGGGAGGGGTTCCGGTAGGCCCACAGTTGCGGAGGCGCGACGAAGTGTACGGGAATGCCCAATGTGCGGGCGCGACGTGCCAACGGCACGTTCATGCCCGGGTAATCGACGAGCAGCACCAGATCGGGTCGGAAGGATTCGAGCAGGCGCAGCAGGGCCTTGCGGGTGCGCCACAGGAATAAACCCTTCCGCAGCACATCCCCCACGCCGTTCACGGCGAGATCCGACAGGGGGTAGGGGGAGTCGAGACCTTGGGCTGCGGACAAAGGGCCGCCGAACCCACGCAGTTCCAGTCCGGGAAATTCGGCGCGGAGCCCTTGCAGCAACAGCGCCAGAATGCGGTCGCCCGAAGCTTCCCCAGTTCCCACGAAGATTCTTACCCCCTTCCACTCTCCTTCATCGCTTGCGCGAAGGAGAGTGGAGGGGGGCAGGGGTGAGGGGTGAGGATTCACACGAAGGTTTCCGGGTCGAGCTCGGTGATTCTGTCCACAATGTGGTGGCCGCCGCCCAGACCGGACGCGGCGTCGTGCGGGCGCACCCACACGGTTTGCCAACCGCGCGCCCGCGCGGTCACGAGGTTTTCGAGCCGGTCGTCGGCGAAGATGAATTCCGTGGCCTGCGGGTGTCGTTCCATCAAATGATTCTCGACCTTTTCGTACGCCTCGCGGTGCGGCTTGCCCACCCAGGCCATGAAGTCGATGTCGAAGATTCCCGCCACCGTTCCGCCCGCGGAGGAAATCGACCCTTCCTCTTCCCTATTCCGGACCAAGTCCTCGATGCCCAGATGCCGCAGGCAACGGTCGGCCCAATCCCGCCGCGCGTTGGTAAAGAGATAGGTCGGCACGCGCCGCGCCATGTTCTCGAGCCACACTCGTAAGTGCGGATCGGGAGAAGGCATCACATGATCGGCCAAATCCTGAATGAAGTCGGTATACTCCTCACGACTGACTCCGTGCAGCATTTCGAGACCGCGCAAGGTGGTACCGTGCTCCGCGCACAGTTCCCGGCGCATGGCGTCGGCTTCGGCGAGGGGCAGATGGAGACGGATTTCGATGAAGTGCGTGATGCGGGCATCCACCGCCGGCAGCGTGGGCGAGGTGGATGGGTAGAGCGTGTGATCGAGATCGAGCAGCAGAATGGATGACATGGGGGTAATAATAGCTGACCGGGGGGCCAGCTGTTCGCTTCAAGGTGTCCGCCGTATGCTAAACTTGTCGCATGTCCGTTCTTGAAGTCGCGCACCTCACCGTCCGCATTCGCACCGAAGCCGGGGCGATCTATCCCGTGGAGGATGTTTCCTTCTCCGTCGCCGCGGGCGAGGTATTGGCGCTGGTAGGCGAATCGGGCAGCGGGAAAAGCCTTACGGCTTCGGCGGTGCTCGGCCTCTTGCCTCCCGCCGCCGCAGTCTCCGGAGGATCGATCCGCTTCCGCGATTTCGAACTCAACGGGCTTTCGGATGCGTCGCGCCGGGCTTTGCGGGGTAGCGGTATGGCCATGGTGTTTCAAGACCCCATGCAATACCTCAACCCCGTGATGACCTGCGGCGATCAAACCGCCGAGGCGATGCGCGTGCTCGAAGGTCTTTCCGCTGCACAGGCGCGCGCGTGTGTGCTGGAGCTCTTCCGCGAAGTCGGGCTTCCCGATCCCGCGCGGCAATTCGGCCAATATCCGCACGAGCTTTCGGGCGGCATGCGCCAACGCGTGATCATCGCCATGATGCTGGCCCTCAAGCCTGCGCTGCTCATCGCCGACGAGCCGACCACCGCGCTCGACGCGACCGTGCAGGCGCAGATTCTGACCTTGCTCCGCACGCTTGCACTGCAACGCGGCATGGCGCTGCTCTTCATCACCCACGATTTGGACGCCGTGGTGCGAACCGCCGATCGTGCCGCGGTCATGCAATCCGGGAAGATCGTGGAGACGTTAAACGTCGCAGACCTGTTCACCCGCGCCGAACATCCCTACACGAAGATGTTGGTGGGATCCATGCACGTCCGCGATTCCCGCACGGATGCCGCGCAGCGGCCGGAGGAAAACTCCCGTAGCGTCCCGAACATCTTGCTCTCTGCGAAAGACATCACCGTCCAATATCCTTTGCAATCCGGTCTTTTTGGTCGGTCGGGCTCTGTGATGACCGCTGTGGATCGGGTTTCGCTGGAGGTGCGCGCCGGCGAGACGCTCGCCATCGTGGGCGAATCGGGATCGGGCAAAAGCACGTTGGGTCGCGCTTTGATTCGTCTCGGCCCGGTCACATCGGGAAAGCTGCTGTGGGACGGCAATACCGACTTGTTGCGACTTGAGGGGGCCCCCCTGCGCGCCTTCCGCCGCGAGGCACAGATGGTGTTTCAGGATCCGTACGCCTCGCTCAACCCCCGGCTCAGCGCGGGATATCTCGTGGCCGAACCGCTGCGCATCCATTCATTGGCGCCCGAGCGTGAGATGAAGGATCGCGTGGCCGCATTACTGGAATCGGTTGGCCTCAAGGCCTCCGATGCCGTCAAGTACCCTCATCAGTTTTCAGGCGGTCAACGCCAGCGTTTGGCGATCGCCCGCGCGTTGGCAGTGTCTCCCAAGCTCGTGGTGGCCGATGAACCGGTCGCATCGCTCGACATGACCGTGCAGGCGCAGGTACTCGAACTGCTCGAATCCCTCGGGGACAAGCTGGGTTTGACGTACGTCTTCATCTCGCACGATCTTGGCGTGGTGGAGCGTATCGCTGAGCGTGTAATGGTGATGCACAAAGGCGTCGTCGTAGAGGAAGGGGAGACGCGCGCGGTGTTCGCGAATCCGACGCACGCTTACACGCAAGCTCTGCTCGAAGCGTCCTTTTCCGGAGCCCGTTTTTAAAGGCTTTCGTTCCGCCTATCCCGAAAAAACCCGCATAAAAAAGCCGCCCGAGTCTTTCGACCGGGGCGGCTTTTTTGTTTTTGAATCCCTGCTAATCAGGCGTACTAGGCGGCGGATTTGGGTCGCGCGCGGCGCGAGAAGAGCCCTGCGATGTACCCGGGAAGATGGGGGATTCCACGTGCGACCGCCTTCAGAAAACTCCAGAGGTTGCGGAACGTGCCGGTGACCACGCCGATAGGACCAACCTTGAGTGCCCATGGCTTGAAGGTTTCCCAGGCGTAATAGAACGTCGGCACCACGAAAAGGGTCAGCACGGTGTTGAAGAACAGGCCCCAAAACAGCGCCCACGCCATCGGGGTCCACCACAGCGAGCTTTCTGACTTCCACACGAACTTGAGGTGGGTGAAGTCGAAGCCCTTGCCGGTGGCCATGGGCACGAGAGCGATCATGGCCGTGATGGCGGTAAGCAACACCGGACGCAAACGGGTAGCCCCGCCTTCGACCACGGCCTCTTCAAGCGGCGCGCCTTCGTGGCGCAGGTGATTGATGAAGTCGATCAGCACGATGCCGTTCTTGGCCACTACGCCGGCGAGGGCGATGATGCCGATGCCCGTCATCATGATCGAGAAAGTCACCTCCGTGAAGAACAGGCGATTCATGAGCACGAAGCCCCAGAACACGCCGCCCAGCGAGAGCAAGATGCCGGAGAACACCATGAGCGGCTGCGCGACCGAGTTGAACTGAGCCACCATGGTGATCACCACCAGCGCGACGGCGATGAAGAAGGCCATGATGAGGAAGGAGGCGGACTCTTCCTGATCGCGGTTGCTGCTGCCGGTACCGACGGTGTAACCCGGAAGCATTCGCAGATTTTCCATCGCCTTGATCGCCGCCGCCTTGGGCTTCGACTCATCCTTGGTTCCCGGAATCAATTCGGCCCATACCTGAACCGTGCGGTTTCCGTCGAGGTGGCGGATGCTGGCGAGGTTGGCCTGCTGGCGGATGTTGGCCACCGAGGTCAAGGGGATCTGCGAGCCCTTGTGGGGAATGGTGATGCGGTCGATGCCCGTGAAGCTTTCACGCGACTCGGGATTCAGGCGCACCATGATATCGTGCTCGTCCTTGCCGAGGCGGTATTTGCCGGCCTCGAAGCCCTGGATGGCTCCGCGCACGGCCAAAGCCACATCGCTGGTGCTGACGCCGAGTTGCTGCGCCTGCTCGCGATCGACCTCAATCGTGAGCTCGGGGCGCACTGGTTCGTAGTCGGAGTTGATGTTGACCAGACCCGGCACCTTCGACAGGCGCTCTTCGACGGAGTCGGCGATCGCGCCGAGCACGCCGAAATCGTCGCCCGAGATTTCAAAGCTCACGGGGTAACCCTGCGGCGGACCGTCATCCTGCTTCTTGACGGCCACTTTCCAGCCTGGCAGGATTTGCGGGATATTGTCTTGCATCCACTTCATCGACTTCCAGGAAGTGACTTCGCGTTTGTCGTATTCGGTAAAGCCGATATCGACATACCCACGGTGCGACTCGGGGCGAGGCTCGGTTCCCATGGCCGATTTACCGAAGCCGGTTACTGCGGAGAAGCTCTGGATGTCGCCCTGGTCCTTCGGAATCGTGAACAGCTTGGCTTCCACCTTTTTCAAGGCTTCGTCCGTAGAGGTGATATCGACGCCGAGCGGGCCCGTGATTTCCACGGCGGCGACCTTCGGATCGGCGTTCGGGAAAAACACCACACCCGGGCCGAGGATGCCGTAGGCCATGATACCGGTGACGACGAAGAAGAAGCAGAACACGGCCGTCAGAATCGGATGATGAATCACGCGGCTGAGCTTTTTCTTGTACCACTGGCGGAAGCGGTCGAAGCGTTCGCCGCCGTGTTCGTCCATGCCTTTCTCCTTGCTGTTCATGAACAGCGAGGCGAACACCGGGTTGAACACGAAGGCCACAAAGAGCGAGCCCGCCAACGTCACCATCACGGTGATCGGCAGGTACTTCATGAACTGGCCCATGATGCCGGGCATGAAAATGATGGGGAGGAAGGCCACGATGGTGGTGACGGTGGCTGTGGTCACCGGAATCGCGACCTCCTTGGTGCCGTCGATGGCCGCCTGAACGCGGCTCTTGCCCATCTGCAAATGCCGGTAGATGTTCTCCACCACCACGATGCCGTCGTCGACGAGCATGCCCAGCGCGATGATGAGCGAGAAAAGCACGACCATGTTCAGCGTCACACCCATCACTTCAAGCACCAAAAACCCGATCGTCATACTGAAGGGGATCGCGGTGCTGATGAAGAGGCTGTTGCGCAGGCCGAGGAAGAATGAGAGCAGCACCACCACTAGGATCACGCCGAGGATAATGTGGTTCTGCAATTCGTTCACCGTGTGGCGGATTTCGGTGGATTGGTCCATCGTGTAGTCGACTGTCGTGCCGCGCGGCCACGAGGAACGGTTCTCTTCCACGACTTTTTTCGCCGCGTCCACCACCGTGAGGATGTTCGCGCCCACACGCTTGGTCACCGTCACGGCCAGCGAGTTTTTGCCGTTGAGGCGAAAGATGGTCGAACGATCGCGGCTGTATTGGAACGACACGTCGGCCACGTCGCGCAGGCGCACCAAGGTCGCGCCCTCGGCACGCACGATCAGATCGCCGAACTTTTCGGGCGACTCCACTTCGCCGGTGAGCTTGAGCGAGAAACGGTTACCGCCTGCGACCAGCGTGCCGCCGGGGATGTTGCGGTGCTGCGTTTGCACGGCCGCCACCAGGTCGTTGAGCGATAGACCGTACTGACGGAGCTTGGCTGGATCAGCGTCGATGGCGATTTCGCGCTCGCGCTTGCCGGTGATGCTCGATTCCAGCACGCCGGGAACGGCTGCCATACGGTCTTTGAGATCTTCGGCCACTTGGTCGAGCCGTTCGCCTTCGTAATCCGCCGAAAGCGAGAGCACCAAAATCGGAATGTTCGAAAAGTTGAGTTCCTGAACGACGGGTTCTTCCACGTCTGTAGGCAGGTCGGGGCGGGCCTCGTCGACCTTGTCCTTCACACGGCGCAGCGCGGTTTCCACGTCCACGTTGGCGTTGAACTCGACCTGAATGGTGGCGTAGCCTTCACCCGAAGTCGAGGTCACCTTTTTCAGGCCGTCCAGGCCTTCGAGCTTGTCTTCGATTTTCTCGGCGACGAGCTTTTCCATGTCCTCGGGGGACGCGCCGGGGTAGATCACCGTCGCGAAAATCAGGGGAATCTTGATTTCGGGAAAGGCTTCGCGCGGCAGGCGGATGTACGATAGCGCGCCCGCGATCAATAGAATGAGCGCGAGCACGAGAATCGTGACGGGGTTTTTAACGGCGAATTTTGTCATGGGATTTTCTCCGTGGTCAGCTCATGGTTCGGGTCCCTTCGTGGACCCGTTTGTCCGGGGCGACTCGTGAGTCGCCCCTACGGTTCTTCGTCAGACTTTTTGAATAGGTGATGCGTGCATCACCCCTACGCCTTAAAACTTGACCCGCGTGCCTTCCGAAACTTGGAACGCACCCACGGTGATGATGCGGTCTCCAGCGGAAACACCTTCGAGCAGTACGACCGAATCGCCGAGTGAGGGGCCGAGAACCACCGGAACCTGATGGGCCCGGTCGCCGCGAACCACCATCACGGCGGTGCCGGTCTGCAGGCGCAACACCGCTTGCGAAGCGACCACCAAGGCCTTTTCGTAACGATAGCGGAGAATACGCACCTTGCCGATCATTCCCGGGCTGAGCATGCCGCCGGGATTGCCGACCTTGACGCGTGCCGAAACGACGCGGTTGTTCGACTGCACGGCGCGATCCAAGCTGCGGATGGTCCCGAGAATGGGTTTGCCTTCGGCTTGAAGAAGATGGAACTCGGCGCGCTGTCCTTCCTTGTAACCTTGCGATTCGCTTTCGGGAATCGAGACCAGCGCTTCGAGTTGCGAGAGCGCGGCCACCCGCACCGTGGGCGTGCCGGGGGCGACGGTTTGGAACTGTTCGATCGAACGGCTGACCAAAACGCCGGCGAACGGAGCCTGGCAACGGCTGTTTTCATAGGCGCGGCGGGCCTGGAAGAGGGCCACGCGGGCGCCTTCGAAATCCAGGTTTGCCTTGTCCTGCACGGCCTTGCCCACGTAGCCCTGTTCCACATTGGTCTGGGCGCGATCGACCTCGCCTTTGGCGAGATCCACGGCGGCCTGGGCCTGCTTCAACTGGGCGTTGTACAGGTCGGTTTCGATGTCGCAGAGGGCCTGACCCTTGGCGACCTTGGTGCCGACTTCAACGATGCTGTTCACGCGTCCGCCGCCGGGAGTCGGTGCGGTGAGCACGGCGTCGTCGGTGCCGCGCAAATCGGCGGGGTAGGTGCCCCAGTCTTCAAAGGCACCAGCCTTGACCACGGTGGTGATCACCGGAATGGCGGCGGTGGTGTCGGCGGAGACCTTCTTTGCGTCGCCTTCTTCCTTTTTACCATCCTCTTTTCTACCACAGGCGCTCAGCGTCCCTGCGATCAGGAGCGAGGCGGCGAAGAGGCTTAAAAAGCCCGGGAGGCCGGCGATTTTCAGGTGTTGCGTTTTCCGTGTGTTCATTTGGAATTCTCCTTGATCAAGTCCATGCCCAGTGCCAGTCGCAGTGCCGCTCCGGCGCGTAATTTTTGATAGCGCGCCGACAGCAGTCCCAACTCGGCGTTGCGCAAGCCCTCCTCCGCGGAGAGCAAATCGGTGATGTTGCCCGCGCCCGCGCGGAAGTCGCTTCCAATCATGTCCGCGGCTTCGGCGGCGGCATCGCGCGCTTCCTGAGCCGCGTGAAAGGCGGAGTCCGCTGCGCCGGTCTCGCGCTCCGCACCCTCGATTTCAATGCGCGCGAAGGCGCGCACCTGACGTTCGGTCGCCGCGAGAGAACGCGAGTCTGCATCGTACTGACGCGCCTTCGAACTCCTGGTGAAGCCGTCGAAGAGCGGCCACGAGAGGCCTACGCCGACCTGCCATTCGAGATTTTTGTCGAAATCGGTCAGCTGGTTATCGAGCTGATAGGCCAGAATGCCGACCTTGCCTTGTGCGCCTAGGCTCGGGAGATACTGCATGCGCCAGGCGGTGGCGTAGCCGTGCAGGGTTTCCTTTTGCAGACGGATGGAGGTGAGGTCGGGACGGCGATCGAGCGCTTGCTGCATCGCGACTGCGGTGGTATCGGTGCCGGGCGCGGAGAGGTCCGGATTGTTCACCGTGTCGAGCGTCAGCGGCGCGCGCACGTCGCGGCCCACGAGCCGGTTCAGGGCCATACGGGCCGCGTCGGCGTCGCGCTCCGCGCGAATGCGTTGCGGTTCGAGACCCTTGAGCGCGGAGCGCGCCAGCAGCAGCGTGCTGCGTGCGCCGGCCCCGCCCTTGAAGTTCGATTCGAGGAATCCGGTGCTGCGACGTTGACGCTCCAGCGAGGTCTCGAGAACGCGAACCCGCGCCTCTGCCGTGACCACGCCGTAGAAAGCGTCCAAGGCCTGCAGTTCCAGTTTTTGAAGGTCGCTGCGGTTGGCTTCGTCTTGCGCCGCGATTTGCTTGGAAGCGACGCGGAAAGACTGGCTGAGGCGGCCAAAGGAATAGATCGGCTGCTGCGCTTCCACACCGTAGGAGTAGCGGTTCATGACCGGGTTCACGACTTCGCCGCCGGAGAAGCCCGCGGCGGCTTGGTCAAACGGGGAAGATCCGCGGCCCGCATTGGCGTAGCCGGTGACTTGCGGCAGCGCACCCGCCCATAATTCACTCTTCATCGCCTGCAGCTTCTCGGTTTTTTCGGCGATGACGCGCGACTCATCGCTTTGATTCCGCGCAGCGCGGAGGGCGTCTGCGAGAGTCAAGGGAGCTTGAGCGCTCGCTCTCGTCGCACCCGCGAGCGTTAGTGCGAGAACAAGTGGAAGAACAAGGGGAACAGAACGATTCATGTGTACTCCTTCCGGGCTTTTTCGGTCAGAATGCCCTCGAAGAGCACCTTGTAGACGGTTTCGAACACGCGCTGTGGCGTCACGCCCAGTTGCGCGAAGGCTTGGGGATTGATCACGTTGCGGATGGTTTCCGCGTAAATCATCATGAAAATGCGCGGGTCCACGTCTTTGCGGAAGTCGCCGCGCTCGCGGCCCTCCTTCAGCAGGGCCCCGAAATCTTCCTGGATGCAGCGCTGGCGGCCCTTTTCGATTTCGGCCCAGACTTCCGGGGCGCTGCGACGCATGTCGTGCACGAGGGCCGGGCTGAGTTCGCCGAAAAGGCCCGACAGGTAGTTTATCATGCGCTTCAGGCGTTTGCCGATGGAGCAGGTTTCATCGCGGCAGATGGAACGGATGGCGGCGTTGTGCTTCTCGGAGTTCTCGCGCACCACGTTGCGCAGCAATTCATCCTTGCTGGGGAAAAGCTGGTACAGGGTTTTCTTGCTGATGCCCGCGGCTTTGGCGGTCTCGTCGGTTGTGACCGAACTGAAGCCGAGCCGCATGTACTGCTCGCAGGCCGTGTCGAGCACGCGGCGCACCACCTCGTCCTGCGGTGCGGGCGGGCGTCCCACCGGGCGCGCGACCGGCGTTTCCGCGGTGGGCGGGGCCAGAGTTGCGCCCGGGGAGGGTTGCGGCTTGCGTTTCAGGAAAAGAGCCATGAATTAAGAAACCCTATAAGTTTTTTAAGTTTCCAATCTAATCCGGGGTTTTTCCTGGGTCAAGGGGTAAGCGAGGCTTTTTTTGTTGCCACCCTGTTCCAAAAAAAAACACCCGACCGGTTCGCATAGCCATGGAAAAGCGGTCGACATTCCGTTTCAACGGATTATCTTTGTCACGATGTCACACGATATGCTCAGCGAGCTGCGGCAGACCAAACCGTTCTCTTTGCCCGAAGAAGAACTGTATCTCAGTTTGCTTCGCACCTCCGATTTGTTGGGGCGCGGCTTCGGTGCCTTGCTCAAGGAGCGCGGTATCTCGCCTCCTCAATACAACGTGCTGCGCATTCTCCGCGGCGCAGGCGAACCGGGGTTGCCGTGCGGGGAGATCGCCTCGCGCATGGTGACGCGTGATCCCGATGTCACGCGTTTATTGGATCGGTTGGAGCAGCGCGCTTTGATTTCGCGCGGTAGAACACCGGGAGATCGGCGTGTCGTGTCGACGCGCATCACCGAAGACGGGCTTGCGTTGCTTAACGAACTCGATCCGCTCGCGCGTGACATCCATGTGCGTCAACTTGGCTTCTTGAGCACATCGGAAAAGCGTGTGCTGCTGGATCAACTGGCGCGCGTGCGCGACCAACTGGAAATCGGCATGATTGCGGTCGATCGGGTTTCGGAATCCGAAGGCTGAAAAAACCTACGGTATTTGGATCGGAGCCGGAACGTTACGGCTGTAGCCGCGCCAAATCCGTTCCAGGATAATACGCCGCCAAAATCTGCGCGAACGATTGTCCCGCCTGGGCGCGCCCGAGTGCGCCCATCTGACACATGCCCACCCCGTGGCCGAATCCGTTGCCCTTGACCACAATGCGGTCCCCGCGCATGTCCACGTCGAAGCGGTCGCTTTCCAGAATCCTCCCCGTACCCGGAGTCGGCCGTAATGCCCACCGGGTTTTGTCGCCGCGCACGGTGATCGTACCGCGATCGGTCTGGATGTCAAGCAGGTTGACGCGGCCGTCCGCGAAGCGGCTGCGGACTTCGACGGATTTCAGCGACCGGAAAGACGGGGCCCCGCGCACGCCCGCATCGGAGAGATTTTTGCGCACGATCGCCGTTAGCGCATCGACGTCCCATTCCTGCGTCCAGGCCATGTAGCGCGAGGCGCGGCACCACGCATTGCCCGTCGCATCGGTATCGGGCGCGGAGATCAGATACGGAACCGGTGCGCCGCCCCACACCTCGTGGCGTGAAGCGGTTTTTCCGCCACAGGTACTGTGGTAGTAGGTGAGTGCAAGCGAATCGCCATACAGCAGCAGGATTCCTGCGGTTTCACGAATGGCACGGTCGCTCATCGCATGCTCGGCGGCCGCACCGCCATAGACTTGATCCTGAACCGAGGCGTACAGATCGAACAACTCATTCGTGCGCGAGAGCACGCGCTTCACCGAATAGGTGCGCGCCGCCACGGCTTGCGCCTTCAACGCCTCGAGACGCGATTCTTCGTGCCGTCCCATTTCAAGAGGGACCACCCCGCGCAGGTACTCTTCGAGCGGGACCACGTTGATGCAGACGAAGCCGGAACCCTGCGGATGAAACTCCAAGGCTCCGCGATAGGTTTTTCCATTCAGTTCGAGCGGAACCGATGGATCGAGCGGCGCGATGCGCAGGGCGACCGCGTCACCGCCTGCGACGCTGGCCCCACCGACAAGCGAAACCACGAAACGTCCGCTTTTGCGTTCCACCCGCACCGCGCCCGCAAGCGATGCGCCACGCTGGGCCCGGCCTCTGGGCCCGCGCCATTGCAGATCGGCACCACCGCGCGTATTGACCAGCAGGGAAGGGGTTTCTTCCTGCAGCAGCACGCGCACCGTGCGACCGATGTTTCCCGGCGGGGCGAATAAGCCCATGCGCCCGGGCGTGGTCGAAGGCCCCGCTTCTGCAACAGGGGGGGGAGGCGGTGGCGGCGGAAGAAAGACCGATTCGGCGGGAGCGTAGGGGTAGGCGAGCGGGTTCTCGTCCCACGCGTCCGGATAGGGCGGACGGTCGAGGGGAATGCCTCCGGAATACCGCAGAAAGGCCCCGGGAGTGAGCTCGGTGGCGGGGAGGGTGTTTTGCGCTTCGGTGCGCACGGTGAGCGGGGAGACCAACAGTGCGAACAGCAGCGCGGCCCGAAGGAACGTGCCGCGTCGTGCGATGGTCGCACCGATCATAGAGCGCGCGAAAGCTTGGTTAGTTTTTTGAGGCGACTGTCGTTGAGCAGTCGGTCGGTGGCCGAAATCTTGTCGGTGAACAGCACGCCCTCGAGATGATCGTACTCATGCTGGATGCAGCGCGCGAGCAACTCGTCGGCGTTTTCGATCACGAAGGGCTTGCCCTCGCGGTCGAGCGCACGCACGGTGATGACCTCGGGACGGGTGACCTCGGCCCACACGTCGGGGATCGAAAGACACCCTTCCTCCGCGGTTGATTTTCCGCGCGAGGCGATGATCTCGGGATTGAAGAACACCAGCGGGGATCTTTTCTTCTCGTCGCGCGACACGTCCACCACGAAGAGACGCACCGACTCGCCCACCTGCGGCGCGGCCAAGCCTACGCCCTCCGCAGCGTACATCGCTTCGAGCATGTCGTCTGCGAGGCGCTTCAGCGCAGGGGTGACGGTTTTCACGTTTTCCGCACGTTTGCGGAGAACCTTGCTGCCGTAGGTGACGATGGAAAGATCCGACACGCTGTGCTCCCGGTTTCCCTTTGGTTTCCCTTAGTCTTCCTGCTTGGCTACCAGAACCTGGGCCACGGAGCTCTTGTCGAAATCGATGCGGGTGTCGCCGTGGAACTTCAGGGTCACCACTGCGTCTTCGACCGCGACCACTTCACCGCGCATTCCGGCAGTGGTAACCACGTGGTCACCCTTTTTGAGGGCCGCCATCATTTTGACCAAGGCTTGTTGTTTACGACGCTGGGGCAGAAAAAACAGGAAATACATGACCAAAATCGTTCCGAGAAGAAAGAGAAGGTCGGGGCTACCGAATCCGGCCATGAGAGGTCTCCTTGAATGTCGATCATACCGAAAATACGGAATGATTTCCGTCCGGCGGGCAAAAATAACAAGTTGGGGTCCATCTCGGCGTATTCCCGAAATCCCGACGCAAACCGGTGCCGGGCCGTTGCCATGGCCCGATCGCGCCTGTTACCTTGTGCCTTCCTGCGCCGGTAGCTCAGCTGGATAGAGCAGCGGTTTTCTAAACCGCAGGTTCCTGGTTCGAGCCCAGGCCGGCGTAGGAATTTGTGTTTTTTGGGCGCTTGGGGCCACGCGCACTGTAAAGTCGATCGCGCTTCTTCCGGTGGCACAGCCCTTACCCCCAGCCTCCGCCTGCGGCGGACTTCCGGTTTATCGTCCCTCAGCCTCTGCAAAAGTGGAGAGGGTGGCAACGCATTCCTACTCTACTTTTTTCCGCATCTCCAACCCGCGCACAACCCTCACATCAATGAATCGGGTTTTCCTCTGCGGCGCACATGTTGATCATGCCCTGGTGCAGGGCGTCGGGATTGAAGGAAATACTGTCGATCCCGTTTTCAACCAAAAAGCGGGCGAACGATGGGTCGTCGCTCGGCGCCTGTCCGCATAACCCGATTTTGCGGCCCAGCCGGCGCGCCGTGTGGATGGCCCTGGAAATCAGTTCCTTGACGGCGGGATTGCTTTCGCTGAACAACGGACTGACCAAGGCCGAATCGCGGTCGATCCCCAAGGTCAGTTGAGTCAAATCATTGGAACCGATCGAGAATCCGTCGAAGTGTGCGGCGAATTCCTCGAGTTGCAACACGTTGCTGGGAATCTCGACCATCGCATAGAGTTCCAGCCCGTTTTCACCGCGCTTCAATCCGTTGGCGGCGAGTTCGACTTCGACCTTGGCGGCTTCCTCGACCGTGCGGCAAAAGGGAATCATCACCTTGACGTTGTTCAGTCCCATCGTTTCGCGGACTTTCTGAATCGCCCGGCATTCCAGCCGGAAGCCGTCGCGATACAGGGGGTGATAGTAGCGTGACGCTCCCCGGAACCCGAGCATCGGATTTTCTTCGTGCGGCTCGAACCCCTTCCCGCCGAGCAGGTTGGCGTATTCGTTGGTTTTGAAATCGCTCATGCGCAAGATCACTTCGCGCGGATGAAAGGCGGCCGCGATGGTGCCCACCGCTTCGGCCAGCTTGTCCACGAAGAATGCCGACTTGTCCGCATAGCCTTCCGTGAGGCGGGCGATTTCATCCTTGGCGGGGCCGGCGGGCAATTCGTTCCATTTGGCGAGCGCCACGGGGTGAATGCGGATCGCGCTGGTGATGATGAATTCCATTCGCATCAGGCCGATTCCGTCACAGGGCAGGCGCGACAATTGGAAGGCGCGGTCCGGGTCTCCCAAAATCAGCATGGCGCGGGTTTTCGGTTTGCGCCAATCCTTTGCGTCCGTTTCCGAAACGGTAAAGGGCAGGCTTCCTTCGTAGGCATGCCCCGTCGCACCCTCGGCGCAACTTACCGTGATCAACTGACCATCGGGAATGGTTTCAGTTGCGTTGCCCGTTCCCACCAAGGCCGTCAAGCCCAGTTCTCGTGCGACGATGGCCGCGTGGCTGGTCCTTCCGCCCTTGTCCGTCACGATGGCCGCCGCTTTTTTCATCACCGGGTCCCAGTCGGGGTTGGTGATGCCGGTGACCAATACTTCGCCGGCCTGCAACAAGTGGGCTTGGTCCGGAGAATCCAGTCGTCTTGCCGTGCCCACCGAGATGCCACCGCCGACGGCGATGCCCTGCGCCAATATTTTCGCCGATACTGTGCCGGTTTTCTCGAGTTGGAAGGTGCGGTGCGCGAGTTGCGCGCGCGATCCGTCGTGAACGGTCTCGGGACGTGCTTGTACGATGAACAGTTCTCCGCTTATTCCGTCCTTCGCCCATTCGATATCCATGGCGTGACCATAGTGCGCTTCGATGCGCAGGCACCAGTCCGCAAGCCGCAGCACTTCGGCGTCCGAAAGCGTCAACAGGCGTTGTTTTTCCGGTGTGGTATCCGTGTTCAACACGCCCCCGATGGCTGCGGGAGACTTGTCTGCAGCGTATACCATGGTGCGTTCCTTGGCTCCGGTCACGCGCAAAAGGATGGCGGGAAGCCCGAGGCGCATTCCGTGCTTGAACACCGTAAACTGATCGGGCGTCACGGCGCCTTGCACCACGTTTTCGCCCAGTCCCCAAGCACCCGTGAGCACGACCACGTTCGGGTTTCCGGTTTCGGGTTCCACGGTGAAGCCTACGCCCGCACAGGCGAGATCGCTGCGGACCATGCGTTGCACGCCGACGGAGACGGCCACATCCATATGTGCGAACCCGTTGTCCACCCGGTATTTGATGGCGCGGGCTGTGAAGAGGGACGCGAAGCAGCGGTGGCAGGCATCCAGCACCGCCTGCTCGCCGGCGACGTTGAGGTAGGTCTCCATCTGTCCGGCGAAACTGGCGCCGGGAAGATCTTCAGCGGTCGCGCTGCTGCGCACGGCGACTGTGATGCCTGCGGGACAACGGTTCAGCAAAGCCGCGTACGCGGCGACCAGATCGTCCCCGACCTCCTGCGGCCAGACACCCGAGGTGATCAGGTCCCGTGTTGCCCGCGCCACATCGTCCAAGTTGGAGAAGTCTTTCAGGTCGAGACGCTGCAGCGCCTCCCTCATTTTTACGGTGAGCGCATTGTGTTCGAGAAAGCGCCAGTAACCCTTTGCGGTGAGTGCGAATCCGTCGGGAACCGCCACGCCTTGGGTGGTCAGGTGATTCCACATTTCTCCAAGGGATGCGTTTTTGCCGCCCACAGATGCGGTCATTTGCATCCCGATTTCCGCAAAGTCCACCGTGTATTTCATGGGATTGTCTTTCGACAGATTCTGAGGTCGAGGAGGCGTGGAATTCACGCCCCCTTCACCTACCTATGTACATCCGATGAAGCTCGTAAGTCCAACCAGCCCCTTGGGGGCATGTTTTATTGGCATTCGCAGAAAACCGAAGGCCACGGACACCCGGAATCGGGATCGATCAACGGAATGGCGCTCGTTAACTCGCGTTTTATCGGGAAGCGATGAAGTTCAGCATTCCGGGGCATGTTCCCAGTACCACTAAGAGAATCGCCAAAAGAGCTGCGGCACATTTTCCTGCGAGGCTAAGGCGTATCGGAGAAAGCGGAACCGCAGATGCGGGCGCGCCTCTGTTTTCTGCGGTCTGAACGGGTTGATACGCTTCCTTCAACAGGCGCATGTAGTAGTAGAAGGAGAGCGCCACGGCGAGGGCGCCGATGAAGATCAGCGTGTAATGCCCGTTGCGCGCGGCGACGGCGAAGAGCAGGAACTTGCCGAGGAAGCCTGCCAGCGGAGGGATGCCGATCAGGGAGAACAGGCTCAAGGCTAACAGTGCGGCCAGAGCAGGGCTGCGCGCGGAGAGTCCCCTCAAGGAAGGAATCGTTTCCGGGGCGCTGCGCCCGACCAAACTGACAACGAAGAAGAGCGCGAAACTGGCGGTGCCGTAAACCAGCAGGTTGTATTGGAGTGCGATGCGTGCGGCGGCTTCGGATCCTTCGCCTCCCGTGAAGGCCATCAGCATATAGCCGGCTTGCGCGATCGAGGAATAGGCGATGAAACGGCGCAGGTTGGATTGGCGCATGGCGCCCAATGTTCCCGCCAGCAGCGAGAGCACTGCGGCCAATGCGAAGATCGCACCGAGGTCGATGCGTGGCAGATTCAGCGGGCCGAGGAACAGTGTGGTGGTGGCGGCCACGGCGGCGGCCTTGGAGCCGGTGGAGAGGAAGGCGGTGACCGCAGTGGGGGCGCCTTCATAGACGTCGGGTGCCCACATCTGGAAAGGGACCATGGCCAATTTGAAGCCGAGCGATCCCAGCAGCATCAAAACGCCCGCGAGCAGGAAGGGTTGCGCCGACAGAGAGGGCTGCGCGGAAGCGACCTTCGCAAGCGCGTCGAAGCCGAGGCTTCCGGCCGCGCCGTAGAGGAACGAGATGCCGAACAGCGAGAGGGCTGATGCGAAGGCACCCATCAACATGTATTTCGAACCGGCTTCGATGGATCCGGCATTGCGCGGTTGCAGCGCGGTGAGCGCATACAGGGGCAAGGTGGCCAGTTCCAGACCGATATAAAAGGTCAACAGGTCGCGGGCCGACACCAAGGCGAACATGCCGGTGGTGCTGAACAGCAGAAGCCCGTAAAAGGCGCCCGGATTGGCGAGCGCTCCGCGCAGGCTGTGGCCATTGCGGAAATAGGATCGGGAAAGCAGGATGGTGGCCAAGGTGGCGAGCGCGAAGAGCTGTTTCCACACCACGACGGATCGGGTGACCTGGTAGCCCGCGTATGCGACGCCGCCGGAAGGGAGAGGTAAAGCTGCAAGCAGGATCAGGACAGCCGCCAGCCCCGCCACTGCGACGCGGGCCGTCCATCGGGCTTGATGCTTGCGGAACACGATTTCCGTGGTCAGCACAACAAGCGCGAGAACCAGCAGAGCGAGATCGGGAAGGAATGCGGAAAGGAACGGGGTGGAAAACGGGGTGGACATGCGCGCTTACCGTTTCAGGTTGTTGAGGATGGGCATCAGGGCGTCATCGATGCGATGCACGACCGGGCCGGGCCACAGACCGAGAACGAGAATCGCGGCGAGTAAGGTCAGCAGCGCGATTTTTTCCACCGGCACCGCATCCGAAAGCACGGCGGCATTTTCTTTGGGAGGACCGTGGAGCACGCCGTTCACGGCGCGCAGGATGTAGATGGCGCTGACGATGATCGACAGGACGGCGAGCACCGCCCCCATGCGCGCCAGCGTACCGGCGGCGGCGAAGGCGCCTAGGAAGATGTTCAGTTCGGCGGCGAAGCCGGCAAAGCCGGGGAGGCCGAGGGCCGCCATGCCCGCGATCACGAAGACGACCGACAGGAACGGAATGGAGCGCATCAGGCCCGACATGTCGGGGATGCGACGCGTGTGCGTGCGCTGGTAAATCATGCCGATCACGGCGAACACCGTGGCGGTGATGAAGCCGTGCGCCAGCATCTGCAGCACCGCACCGCGCAAACCGATCAGGTTCAGGGTGGCGAGACCCACGAACACCAGTCCACAGTGCGATACCGAGGAATAGGCGTTCATGTATTTGAGGTCCTTCTGCCGCACGGCGACGAAGCCGCCCCAAACGACGCCGACCACCGCGGGAATGAGGAACACGTTCATCCACATGCCGGCACCTTCGGGAAGCAAATACATGGCGATGCGCAGGCATCCGTAGGCTCCCAACTTCATGTGCACGCCGGCCAGCAGCATGGAGACGGCCGTCGGAGCGGAGGCGTGCCCGTCGGGTGACCAGATGTGAAAGGGGAACATGTTTCCCAGAATGCCGAATCCGAGGAACAGCACGGGGAACGCCCATCCTTGGAAATCGGGGTGGAAGCGGACCTGGGACAATTCCAGAATACTGAAGCTGTGGATGCCCGATTCGAAGTACAAGCCAAAGATGCCGAGGAAGATCAGAGCTGAGCCGCCCATGAGGATCAAGGTCAGCTTCATCGCCGCGTATTCGCGGCGCCCGCTACCGAACAACGCGATGAGCAGGTAGGTGGGAATCAGCGTCAGTTCGTTGAAGACGAAAAAGGTGAAGAGATCGAAGGAGATGAAACAGCCGAATACTCCGGCCGCCAGAATCTGCAGCAGGATGAAAAATTCTTTCGCGCCGTTTTCGGATGAAGCAAGGGCGGCAACCTTGCCCGTACCTCCCGGTGCTCCAATGGTCCAACTCGCCAGAGTGCCGCTAAATAGGATGACGGCAGCAAGCAGCATCAGCGTAATGGAAATCGCGTCCACCCCGATGAGGTAGTGGACATTGAGTACGGAAAGCCACTCGTGGTCGGCGGCAAAGGCCAGCATGGTTTCGGTGCCGCCCGATGATGTATTGGGAACGGGCGGCGACTTGAAGAACAGCACCGTGAGTACAGCGACCAAAATCAGGTTGAGGGTGTTGGCCGCCAGCGCAAAGCGTCGAATTGCAGAGACGCGCTGGCGCGGGAAAAGGGCCAGCGCCGCAGCGGAAGCCAACGGCAGGGCCCAGGTGAGCGTCAATAGGTTGCTGGCCGCAGAGTATGCGAAAGTGGAGACGGGCGTCATTTCAGACTCCCAAACAGGTGGGGAAGCGGACTTCCGGAAAAATAGAGGGCGAGGAGAAGAACCAAGCCCAGCAAGGCCGTGGCGACGGAGCGTTGCACCTGACCGTTTTGGTAGCGCGATAGGCCGCGTGCGAGCTTGTTGAGGACGCCGCCGCCTTGGTCGAAAGAGGCGTTGAGGATTTTTCGTTCCGCCCAATCGGCGGGGGTGATCACGAAACGCGACCCCACCTTGCGAATCAGGAAGGAATAGACCTCATCTACGTAGAGTTTGTCACGCAAGATCCGGTAAAGCCAGGGGCCACGGTCGTCGGCATATCCGGCCGTCCATCGCTTGCGGCCGTAAAGGTAAAGGCCGGTACCGATTCCCGACAGGGCCAGCGCGGTAGCGACCAACACCATCCAGGGGAAACCGGCGTGTGCTTCTAAATGCTCTACCGGAGCCGTCGCAGAAGAAGTCCACGGCAGCATGTCCTTGAGGAAGGCGTTACGGCCTAACCAGCCAACCAGAACGCTGGGGACGGTGAGCACGATCAGCGGCAATACCATTAACAGCGGTTCGGTCGGTCCATGATGCGCCGCCCCGGCGTGGTCCGCATTCATTGCGGAGGACGCGTGTGTACGGGCGCTTCCGTGAAAGACCAACACGAAGTAGCGCGTCATATAGAACGCGGTCAAACCTCCGGTGAGCAGGCCAGCGGCCACGAATGTGAAATGCCCATTTCCGAGCGCGGCCCCGAGGATTTCTTCTTTGGAGAAAAATCCGGCGAAGGGCCACAGTCCCGCGAGCGCCAAACAAGCCGCCAAGGTCGAGATGTAGGTCCACGGCATTTTCTTGCGCAAACCCCCGGCGTCGCGGAGATCGTTGCTGTGGATGGCGTGGATGATCACACCGGCGGAGAGGAACAACAGGCTTTTGAAAAAGGCGTGTGTGAACACGTGGAACAGCGCGGCGGTGTATCCCGCGGTATTTGCAATGGTGGTGACTGCACCGCCGCCGCCGTTTGCAACGGTCGGGATCGAAACTCCCAAGGCCAGCATCATCAAGCCGAGTTGCGACAGGGTGGAAAACGCGAGGATGCGTTTGAGGTCGGTTTGCGTGCAGGCCACCGCGGCGGCGAATACCGCCGTCAGCGCGCCGGTGAAGGCGACCAACTGTAGCGTGTGTTCAGCCGCTGCGAAGAGCGGAAAGAGGCGTGCGGTCAGGTAAACACCCGCGACGACCATGGTCGCCGAATGGATGAGTGCCGACACGGGTGTCGGTCCCTCCATGGCATCGGGCAACCACACGTGGAAGGGGAACATGGCCGACTTGCCCCAGGCGCCCATATAGAGCAGTACCGTGGTAACGGACAACAGTTTAAACGCGAAGAGTCCTGCGCCTAGCGTACGGTTCAATTCCGCGGCAGCGGCCGGGCCGTTCACGACCAGAAAGTCGAAGCTTCCCGTGTTCACTCCGGTGAGGAGCACGCCCATCAAAAAGAAGGCGTCGGCGAAGCGCGTGAGTACGAAGGCTTTTTTACTGGCGGCGACCGCGGCAGGCTTGGTGTACCAGAAACCGATCAGCAGATAGGAAGCGGCCCCCACCAGTTCCCAAAAGAAAAAGGTCTGGATCAGGTTGCCCGAAACGATCAGCCCGAGCATGGCAAAGGTGAAAAGCGACAGCAAGGCGAAGAACCGGCCCGCGCCGCGCTCGTGCTTCATGTATCTGATCGAGTAGAAGTGCACCAAAAAGGAAATCGCCGAGACCACAACGATCATCATCACCGATGCGGGATCGAGATAAAACCCCAGACGCGCCGACAGGTTGCCGCCGAAGTTCAGCCACACGTGTTCCCAAGCCAACGCGGTGCGGGAGGGGTACAACTCCGGATGTTGCAGGACGAGGCTGCGCCATCCCGAGGCGACGTGCAGAGCACACGCGAGGGTGGCGCCCAGCAAGGCGGTGGCGGTCCACCCTGCGGCCCGCTCGTGTTTGCGCCCGAGCCAGAGTCCGTTCACAAGGAACGACAGCAGCGGCAGAATCAGCACCGCCCACGCTGCGGTTTGCAAGGAGGACCACGCTTCTTGGGTCAGGAGGACGGGATTATCCATGCAGACCATCCAGGTCGGTGATATCCAGACTTTGGCGGCGACGGCGCAAGGCGATCACGAGGGCTAGCGCGAGAGCCATCTCGGCGGCAGTGGCGGCCACCGCGAAAAAGACGAAGATGCTTCCGGCATGGGCATCGCCGCCTGCAACGTTGGTCGCACTGGCTGCGCCGAAGCGCGCGAAGGCCACAAAGTTGATCAGCGCAGCCACGACCGTGAGTTCGAGCGACAATAAGGCAGCGATCATGTTGCGGCGCGTGAGCAGTCCGAACACGCCCACCGCGAAAAGCGCTCCCGAAAGAACGAGGCATCCGGCCAGATTCACGACGCGTCCTCCTGCTTTTCGGTCAGGATTCCGTCGGCTGTTTCGGCCTCTTTTTCCCGGGTTGCGATCGCGATCGCGCCCACCATGGCGGCCAGCAGCAATACCGATATCAGTTCGAAAGGCACGAGGAAGCCGTCCGCGCCGGGATTGAGCAAGCGCAGCCCGATCGATTCCAGCGAGGCGATGGGAGACTGTAATGCCTCTCCCGCAACGGGAAACGTGCAACCGGCCCGCAGGGCCAGACCCGCAATCAGCGAAAGCGGAATCGCGGCCACGATCAAGGCGAAGATGATTTTGGCGACGGACGGTTTGGGCATCCCCACCTCTTCGCCCGAAGTCAAAAAAACCGCATACAACACGAAGATCATCACGCCGCCGATGTACACCAGGATCTGTGCGAGCGCCGTCATTTCGGCGCCGAGAGCGAAAAAGAGAATCACCGTGCCGAGGATGACTCCGGCAAAGGCGAGCACGGCGCGGAACAGGTTGCGCGAGGTCACGGCGATGACCGCGAACCCCAGCATGACGGCGCACAACAGGTAGAACAGTACGTCGCGCATGCGTTACCGTCCTTCCCGCTTGTTCAGGATGAGGTCGAGGGCGGCGCGCTCGTACGAGGCGGCTTCGACGTTGTCCACTTGGTGACCCATGTGGATGGCGTCGAACGGGCAGGCTTCGATGCAGAGGTTGCACAACGTGCAGGAAGAGAGTCGGTACACGAAGCGGCCCAGCACGCGTTTGTCGGCGATGTTCTTGGTGGTGAGGATCGAGATGCTGCCGTTGGGGCAGGCTTTTTCGCAGAGCGTACAGGCGGTGCAGTTGTGTTCGCCTTCGGCGTCGTGCGGCATGACGACCTGACCGCGGAAGCGTTCCGGAAAGGTGAGCGTCTCCCGGTTCTCGGGATACTCGCGGGTGACCACGCGCGAGGGGCGCACGAGATAACCCCAGGTGACGCGCATGCCGCGCAGCAGTTCGCCCACCTGCTTGAGGCGGCGGACAAAGAGGTGGTCGTTGTGGGGGATGGGTGCGAGGTTCATGGCAGCAGCAGACCGAAGGTGACGAGGGTGGCGCCGAGCAGCAGGTTGCCCATGGAAACGGGAAGCAGGAACTTCCATTCCAGCGCCAAAAGATGGTCGATGCGGAGGCGCGGAAAAGTCCAGCGGAACCACATGTAGAGGAAGATCAGGAAGCCCGACTTGAGGCCGAACCAGATCACTCCCGGAACGAAGGAAAGTACGGCATCCACCGCATGCACCCCGATTTGCGGAGCGAGGAACCCGCCCAGGAAGAATGTGGAGCCCAACGCGGCTGCGGCGAACATGTTCACGAACTCGGCGAGGAAGAACATGGAGAACGACATGCCCGCATATTCCGTGTGGAACCCGCCGGTGAGTTCCTGTTCGGCTTCGGAGAGGTCGAGCGGGCCGCGATTGAGTTCGGCTGTGGAAGAAATCAGGAACAACAGAAAGGCGGCGAATCCGGCACCGGGGAGTTTGAAAATCCACCAGTCGAGCACCGTACCTTGCTGCGACAGCACGATCTCACGCAGCGATGCGGAACCGGCGGCCATCACCACCAGAAGCATGCACAGTACCATCGACAATTCATACGAGAACAACTGCGCACCCGATCGCATCGAACCGAGCAATGCGTATTTGTTGTTCGAACCCCACCCGCCGATCAAGGTTCCCAAAATTCCGAGACCCGATGCGGCGATCACGAACACCACGCCGGCACCGGGGTTCGCCACCTGCAGGTTGTGGTCGAAGGGAATGACCGTCAACACAAGAAACGATCCAGTGATGGGAAGCAGGGGCGCGAGATAGTACGCGACCATATCGGTGGCGGTCGGCCGCAGGTTTTCCTTCATCAACAACTTGAGGGCGTCCGCGATCGGTTGCAAGAGGCCGAAGGGGCCGACGCGCGTAGGCCCGAGGCGCGCTTGAAAACGGGCGCAAACCTTGCGCTCGAGCCATACGAGCAGAATCGCCATCACGGTCACCAGTAAGGCCAGCGAAGCGACGGCGAGCGCGCCGTTCGCGAGTGCGGCGGGCAGTGGGGGCAGAACTTCCCGGATGCGATCGCCGATCGGGTGGGTTACGGTTAAATCAATCATGTGCGATCACCGATCGATATCCGGAACGATGATGTCGAGGGTGGAAAGAATCGCGACGAGATCGGCGATCTTTCCTCCGGCGGCCATTTCCGCGATGGGTGCGAGGTTCGAGAGGTTGGGCGAACGGCTCTTGATGCGATAGGGCTTCAATCCGCCGTCGGAGACGATGTAGGTGCCGAACATCCCGCGTGCGGTTTCAACGCTCGAGAAGTAACTGCCGGCGGGCAGTTTGTAGACGGGTTTTTCCTTGGCGCGGTGCGGACCTTCCGGGAAGGACGCCGCCGCCTGCTCGAGAATGCGGACGGATTGCCGCATTTCTTCCATGCGCACGCGATAGCGGTCGTAACAATCGCCGTTTTGACCCAGGGGCACGTCGAACTCGAAGCGGTCGTAGATCGAATAAGGCGCGTGACGACGCACGTCGAAATTCACGCCCGAGGCGCGCGCCACGGGCCCCGAGCAGCCGTAGCTGATTGCGCGTTCCCGCGACAGCGCACCGACTCCCTGCGTGCGGGAAATGGTGATGGGGTTCGCCGACAACAAGGCGTTGAATTCGTCCAAGGTGAATTTCATCTCCTCGACGATTTCGAGAACGCGCGGGATGAAGTTTTCGGGAACGTCGGCGTTCGATCCGCCGGGACGGAAATAGTTCATGGTCAGGCGCGCGCCGCAGAGGTCCTCGAACAGCGCGGTGATTTTTTCGCGCTCCTTAAACCCATACAGAAAGGCTGTCACAGCTCCGAGGTCCATGCCGAAAGCTCCCCACCACAACAGATGGGACTGGATGCGCTGCAATTCCGAAACCATCACGCGGATGTATTCGCCGCGCTCCGGCACCCCGATGCCCATGGCCTTTTCGATGGCCATGCACACGCCGAGATTGTTGATGTGGCTGCTGAGGTAGTCCATCCGGTCGGTGAGATGGAGGTACTGCACGTAGGTCTCGCTCTCGCCCATTTTTTCGATGGCGCGGTGGATGAAACCGAGATGCGGCACGACTTCCACCACGGTTTCACCGTCGAGACGCACCACCAGCTTCAGCACGCCATGCGTGCTGGGGTGCTGCGGACCCATGTTCAGGAAATATTCCTGCGAACCGTCTGCGCCAGACGCATGCAGGGCGAACCCTGGCGGGAGACGATGCTCGGGCGCGGGTGCGGAAGGGGAAGAGGGCGTATTCATGGTCAGTAGGGCCTCTTCACCACGCGTTCGGGATACTCGAAGTCTTTGCGCAAAGGATGTCCGGGGAAATCGTCTTCGAGAAACAGACGCCGCAAATCGGGATGGCCCGTAAAGCGGATACCGAAAAAGTCGTACGCCTCCCGCTCGTGCCAGTTCGCGCCCGCGAAGAGACTCGAAAGCGATTCGATTTCAGGGGCCTCGACATGCGGAAGCGCGCAGCGCACAAACACCTTGTGTCCCTTGTCCGTCGACAGCAGATGCACGACCACATCGTAGCGGTCTTTCCAGTCGATGGCGGTGAGTTCGATGAGGTAATCCAATTGCAGGTCCGTGTCGTCGCGCAGGTGGCGGATCAGCGGCAAATAGTCCGCAGGCTCGACGGCGACATCCAGCACGTATTCGCGACCCATCGCGGTGATTTTTTCCGTAACGGTTTCGATCGGTTTTTCTACCGACGTTTCTGTAGCGACTTCAGCGACGTTATCTGCAACTTTTTCTGCGGATTTTTCCGGCAGTGCATGCACGCGCAGGGAAGGGAAACGTTCCGAAAGGTTCGCGAAGATTTCGGCTTGCGCCAGGCCGCGCTCGGGGCGCGGGGTGGGAGCGACTTCGTCGTACTTCGGAGCGACGATGCGCTTGATCACCACGCCCTTGTAGTCGGGGTTCTCCAGCTTGAAGCGCTCCTTCGCTTCCTTCATCTCTTCCTGTTTTTTCGCCTCGATCACTTCCCATTCTTTGAGCGTCTCTGCCATGGGATCGGTGATGGGCGAAACGTTCACAGGGCGGTGTACGATGGAGTTGCGCCAGCCACCCGCACGGATCAGCTTTTGCAATTGCATCACGCCGTACAACAGCGCTTCGGGGCGCGGCGGGCAACCGGGGATGTAGACGTCCACAGGGATCAATCGATCCGCACCCTTGACCACAGAATAGTTGTCGTAATAGAACGGGCCGCCCGAAATGGTGCAGGCACCCATTGCGATCACGTATTTCGGGCCCGGCATTTGTTCGTGCAGCGTGACCAGGCGCGAGCCCATTTTTTCAGTGATGGTACCGGCCAGAATGATGAGGTCGGCCTGCCGTGGGGAAGCGCGTGCGACTTCGAGCCCGAAACGGGCCCAGTCGTTGTCGGAGGCACCGGTGGCCATCATTTCGATCGCGCAGCAGGAGGTGCCGAACACAAGCGGCCACAGTGAATTGGCGCGGGCCCAGCCGACGATCCAATCCACAGGTTGGAGCAACCCACTTTGGGGCGGCACCAAGCCGGGGGGCAAGGAAAATTCCGCAGACTTGTCGATCATTCCCACTCCAACGCTTTTTTGCGCCATGCGTAAAAGAGGGCGAACCCGAGAATGGCGAGAAATACGAGAACTTCGCTAAAAACCAGGGCCGATGAAATGCCGGGCAAAGTGCCTTCGCCGGCAGGGCGCATGAGCACCAAGGTCGGGAACAAAAAGAGGGCTTCCACATCGAATACCAGAAAGACCAAGGCGAACAGGTAATAGCCGATTTTGAACGGCACCCGCGTACTGCCGATGGTCGGCTCGCCCGACTCGTACGGTTCCATCTTGGCGCCGCCGCCCGGGAACTTCGGGGCGATCAGGCGCGATACCACCATCGCGCCTCCGGCGAAAGCCAGACCGACCAGAACGAAGACTCCGATGAGGATGTAGGATGTCACAGCGTGAGGTGCCTCCGTCCTTTCCGAATATCCGCCTGCGCGTTCATGGGTGCGCGATCGGACCGGAAAGGCTGTGATAAATCGTGCCTAGGGTTATGCAATTGAGCAAAGTATGGCCCGTTTGTCTTTTGGCTCCGCGCAATCTCGAGGGTTTCTGAAAGTTTCCGCCCGGGCATACTGTTCAAGGTGGATTTGCTTGCGACCCCCCCCCCAATCTTCCCGCGAAGAAGCGCCGTCAAATCGAGTTTCTTCGTGAATCGCCCTCCGTTTCGGCCGGATTCCGGGCGCAATGGTCCCTTTTTGGCCTGCGGTGTTCGCCGTGTAAAATCCTACACTAAAGCTATGGAATCCACGAATCCGGTCCGCATCTTGGTCACCGGGGCCACCGGTTATATCGGAGGACGTTTGGTGCCGCGCCTTTTGGCCAACGGCCACGCTGTGCGCTGTGTCGCTCGCAATCCGTCCCGCTTGGCCGGATATTCGTGGCCCGGGGTCGAAATCGTTGCGGGTGATTTGGAAGAAGCCGAATCCGTTTCCAAAGCCTTGCACGGGATCGAGGTCGCCTATTACCTCGTGCACTCCATGGCGGCGGGCAAGGCCTTTCACCGGCGGGACCGGATCATGGCGCTGCGGTTCGGACGGGCCGCCGCCAAGGCGGGGGTGCGGCGCATCGTTTACCTCGGCGGACTGGGTGAAACCGGAAAAGCCCGCAGCAAACATTTGGGCTCGCGACAAGAGGTCGGCCGTTGCCTCGCCGCCGCCGGCGTGCCGGTGGTCGAGTTCCGGGCCGCGGTCATCGTGGGCTCGGGAAGCGCCAGTTTCGAAATGATCCGGCATCTCTGCGAACGTCTTCCGGTGATGTTCGCTCCGCTCGGGGTCAACACGCGGTGCCAACCGATCGGCATCCGTTCGGTGATGGAATATCTGGTGGAGGCGCTGGATCATCCCCACGCAGAGGGCATTTTCGAAATCGGCGGAGAAGACATTCTGACCTATCGCGAATTGATGTTGCATTACGCCCGCATCCGGGGGTTGCGGCGCTATATCGTGGTCACTCCGATCCTGAAACTCGAACTCTTCAGCCGTTGGGTGGATCTGTTGACGCCGATTCCCTTCAACATCGCCCATCCCCTGATGGAAAGCCTTCAAACCGAGGTGATCGTCCGTGACGACCGGGTGCGATCGGTGTTCAACGTACAGCCCACCGGTTACGACGAAGCCGTGCGCTTGGCGTTGATCCGCGTCGACCGCGACGATGTGGAGACCATTTGGGCGTCAAGTCTTTCGAGCCTCACCTACGACCAAACCGATGCCGATTTGTTGGATGCGCACGAAGGCATGTTTCTGGATCGGCGTCGCCGTCGCGTCCGCGCGGATCCAGCCAAATTGTTCGAGACGATTTGTTCGTTGGGCGGTGAAGAAGGCTGGCCGGCGGGTAATGCGCTCTGGCAGTTGCGCGGGTTCATGGACCGCATGGTGGGCGGCGTGGGCATGCGGCGAGGCCGCCGTCATCCGCGCGAGTTGCGCGTGGGAGATCCGCTCGATTTTTGGCGCGTGGAAGCGCTCGAGTATCCGCGCCTGTTGCGGCTGCGCGCGGAGATGAAGCTGCCCGGCCACGCCTGGCTGCAGTTCGAAGTGCTGCCGGGGCCGGGCGGATCGCGCGTGGAGCAAACCGCCTTCTTCGATCCCGGCGGCATTTTCGGCTACCTCTACTGGTACGCCGTGCTCCCGTTGCACCGGTTCGTTTTTCCGGGCCTCATCAACGCGCTTAAACAGCGCGCGGAAGCGACTTAAACCGTCCAGGTGCTCCCGGAATTGAACAGCTTGCCGAGGTCGGCGGGCGATTTGGCCTTGGCCGCGTCTACCTGCGCTTTGGCGGCTTCGTGATACGTGGTGCGGACCACGTCGCGGAAGATTCCCACCGGCACCGGATAGTCGGGGTGCGAAAGGCGCGAAAGCATGTAGGCCAAGGTACCGCTCGTCTCCTTGGTGTCGTGCACCAGAACGTCGGCATCCGCAGGGTTCTCGCGCGTTTCGACGCTGAGGCCCTTGAGCGCCAGGCCCTTTTCGTTTTCCTTGCCGTAACGCATCGGCTTGCCATGCTCGAGGTAGAGAAGGTGTTCCTGCTTGGCCTGGCGACCGTAGTAGGGCTCGTGCACCTTGTCGGCGAAGATCACGCAGTTCTGCATCACTTCGATGAGCGCCGAACCTTTATGGGCGGCCGCGGCGGCGAACACCTCGGTCATGTGCTTCACGTCGTTGTCGCTGGTGCGCGCCACAAAGCTGGCCTCGGCGCCCAGCGCGAGGCTGAGCGGCGAGAGGGGCTGATCCACCGAACCGAACGGCGTCGACGGACTCACGGTACCCACTGCGGAGGTGGGCGAATATTGTCCCTTGGTCAGGCCGTAAATCCGGTTGTTGAACAGGATGATCTTCAGGTCGACGTTGCGGCGCAGGGCGTGAATGAAATGGTTTCCGCCGATGGAGAGCGCATCGCCGTCACCGGTGATGACCCACACCTGCAGATCGGGGTTGGCCAGCTTCACGCCCGTGGCCACAGCCGGCGCGCGGCCGTGGATGGTGTGGAACCCGAAGGTGTTCATGTAGTAGGGGAAGCGGCTGGAGCAGCCGATGCCCGAAACGAACACGAACTTTTCCTTGGGAATGCCCAAGGTGGGCAACACGCCTTGCACGGCGGTGAGGATGGAGTAATCTCCGCAGCCGGGGCACCAGCGGATGGCGACCGGCGAGGCGAAGTCTTTGCGTGTCAGCGCGGCGGGAGTCTCAGAGGATCCGGGCGCGGCGGTGGTTTCCAGGGTCGTGCTCATGCGAGGGCCTTCACGATGCGTTCGAATTTGTCGACGAGGTAAGAGATGCGGAACGGTTTGCCGCGCACCAAGTTGATGCCGATGGCGGGAATCCCGTAGGTTCCGGAGAGGAGCATCCGGAGTTGACCCATGTTCAGCTCGGGAATAGCCACCTGCTTGTACGACCCGAGGATTTGCCGCAGGTTCGCGGGGAAAGGGTTCATGTATTGGATGTGCGCATGCGCCAACCGAATGCCATTGGCATTGCAGTCGCCGACTGCGGTGGAGACGGCGCCGTAGGTGCCGCCCCACGAAACCACCAGCACATCGGCAGACGGATCGCCTTCCACGGTCTGCGCCGGGATGTCTTTGGCGATGCCCGCAACCTTTGCCGCGCGCTCGCGCGTCATGGCGTCGTGGTTGCCGGGGTCGTACGAGATCTTTCCGGTATTTTGCGCCTTCTCGAGGCCGCCGATGCGGTGTTCGAGACCGGGTGTTCCGGGAATGGGCCACGGACGCGCAAGCGTTTCGGGGTTGCGAAGGTAGGGCAGGTATTCGCCCTGGCCGGGAGCAGGCGACAACGCGCGGTTTGTGAGAATAAAAGGCAGCGCATCCGGATCGGGAATGAGCCAAGGCTCGGAGCCGTTGGCGATGTAGCCATCGGTGAGCAGCACCACGGGCGTCATGTACTTGAGTGCGATGCGCGTGGCCTCGTAGGCCATGTTGAAGCAATCCGAAGGCGACTTGGCCGCCAGGATGGGCAGCGGGCTGTCACCCGAGCGCCCGAACATATTGAGCAGCAAGTCGGATTGTTCGGTCTTGGTGGGCAGGCCGGTGCTGGGGCCGCCGCGTTGCACGTCGATCACCACCATGGGAAGTTCGGTCATCACCGCGAGGCCCATGGCTTCGGACTTGAGGCAGATGCCCGGGCCCGAAGTGGCGGTTACGCCGAGCGCGCCCGCGTAGGCGGCGCCCACGATGGAGGCCATCGCGGCGATTTCGTCTTCGGCCTGAAAGGTGGTGACGCCGAAATGCTTTTGACGGGAAAGGCCGTGCAGCACGTCGGAGGCGGGAGTGATCGGGTAGCTGCCGTAAACGATTTCGAGTCCGGCTTTCTGCGCGGCCGCGATGAGCCCGAATACGGTGGCTTCGTTCCCGGAGATCTTACGGTATTTGCCGGTGGGAAGTTCCGCTTTCTTGACGCGATAGCTGCTGGCGAAGAGCTCCACCGTTTCGGCGTAGTTAAAGCCCGCGAGCAACGCAGCCTGGTTGGCCGAGGCGATTTCAGGCTTGTCCTTGTACTTCGTCTTGGGACCGAATTTGGTCTGAATCCAGGACAGCGTGTGCTCGACCGGGCGGTCGTACAACCAGTACATCATGCCGAGCGTGAAGAAGTTTTTGCAGAGTTCGGCGGAGCGACCCTTGAGGCCGGTGTGTTCCACCGCGCGCACCGTCTGTCCGGTGATGTCGACCTCGATCACGCGATACGCATCGAGCGCGCCGTGACGCAGCGGGCTTTCGCTATACTCCGCCTTTTCGAGATCCTTCTCGCCGAAACCGGCGAGATCGACCACGAGAATGCCGCCGATTTCGAGATCGGCGATATTGGCCTTGAGCGCCGCAGCGTTCATGGCAACCAAAACGTCGAGGTCGTCGCCGGGAGTTTTGATTTCGTGTGACGAAAAGTGAAGTTGAAATGCGCTGACGCCTGCAACCGTGCCCGCGGGAGCACGGATCTCTGCGGGAAAGTCGGGCATGGTCGCGAGATCGTTGCCGAAGAGTGCGGCGGCATCGGTGAACTGCGTTCCCGTAAGCTGCATCCCGTCGCCGGAATCGCCGGCGAACCGAATGGTTACGGAATCGAGTTCTTCAATCGTCTTGGGGGCGGGAGAACCAGGGGCACCGCTCTCCGAATTCGTCGAGTTTTTCGGTGCGGGAGAAGAAGAAGGCAACATCAACCGGACTCCGGTTAGAATGAAAGAAATACTGAAATTCAGGCTTCCCAATATAGAATATCGAGGCGTCGGAACCCTTAAAAGCCCTGAAAAACAAGGGTGTCGGTTATTTCGGCGACATCATGAAATAGTTTCACAGGCGTGCGAGATCCCGGCGCAATTGCGGTGGCAACCACGGCATCAGATCAAGCCCTTCTGCCCGGTTCCACTCGGCACGCCGCGCCTCCGCTCCGCGCCGGTCCCCGGCCGCGGCCTGAATGCGGGCGAGGTTCCCGACGCAGCGGAAATACCCGAGGGGGAGGCGTCCCGCCGTTGTCGGCAGGGCGGCATATTCTTCCCGCAACTTTTCGTAGGCCGCACGCGCTTCTGCCGTTTTGCCCGAGCGGAACAGCACATCGGCCCGCATTTGGCGCATCAGGCGGTTTTCGGGGAATCTCTCCAGAAATTCGGTTGCGATGGCCTGGGCCTCGGGGTATCGCGCCCCATCCATGTGGATCCAGAACAGGGAACCCTGAAACATCTCCCGCAGTGCCGGGGCCTCGGCGACAGCCGCGCGGAAGCCGGGCACATCCAGTTCGGCCTCGCTGACGAAGGGCAGATTTTCCAGGATGCGGCCGCGGTAGTATTCATACAGCATCCGGGTGGCGCGGGCTTCGGGGGCCTTCAGGTCGGCCAGCAGACTGTTGGAGGCGAGGGCGAGGCTGGCGGCGCGCAGGCGCTGGCCCCGCAACGTGGCGGCGTAGGAGAGCTGCACCCCGGCCAACCCGCGGTAGAGCTGCAGATCTCCCGGGTCGGTTTTCCGGTAGGCTTTAGAAGCCTCACCCCGGGGCGAGAGATTCTCCCAATAGCCTTCGGCCCGGCGCAGGGCGACCGTATCGCCCCAATCGAGAAAGCGGTTCATGCACGCAAGGCCTGCAAAATAAGGTCGAGAGGGCGACTCCGCCGGCAGCCCTTTCGTCAGGGTTTCTTCGGCGGCCACGTAATCCATCCGGTAAACCTGATCGAGGGCCTTCCGCACGAGTGCGGCCTCACCGGACAGGGGGACGCCGGCGAAGCAGATCGACCCCATCCAAAAGAAGGTCGAAAACAGGAGGGGAAGGCCGGTTCCGCGCCGTTTAGTAGATATGAAGGCTCCAATTGCGGTTCTGAAAGGCATTGTGGCTCAAACTACTAAAGCACCCCCCAAACCCTGTATTTTGGGCATCGTCACCGCCGACATGCTCGCTGCACGCCAATACCCCCCGTCCCTTTGGGAATGCGGGGGGGTGGAACTGCGTGCCGACGGCCTGAATCCCGACCTCGTGGCGGGTGCCGTTTCCGACTTCGACAATGAAAAGGGGCGCCGCGGATTCACCGGCCCGGTGATCTTCACCTTGCGGCTGCGCCGCGACGGTGGGGCGTGGCCCGACGATGCGGCCGCGGAACGCAACGCCATCTGGGAATCCTTGCCTCCGGGCACCTGCGACTGGGTCGATCTCGAAGTTGATGCGATCACTCAGGTGGATGAGGTGACGCTCGATACCCTACGCTCGTCCGGCGTGAAGGTTTTGTTGTCCCATCATGCCTTCACACCGGAAGATTCTTCCCTCTGGGAAACAAGACTGGATACGATGCGGGCCTTTCACCCCGACGGCGTGAAGTTCGCAGTGACGGCTTCCACCGCACAGATTCCGTTGCTCTTGGAATTCGCACGCAAGGTCGGTGCCGAGTTCTCCGATGCGTGCGTATTGGGTATGGGAGCGGAGGGTTCAGTGACGCGCTTGGTCAGCCCGTTGCTCGGGTGCGCTTTGACTTACGGTTTTATCGGCGATGGTGCCGTGGCGCCGGGGCAACTGCCGGTGAAGGCGATGCAGGATTTCTTCGCCCGTGCCGCGCGTGCCGATTCCGGGGTTCCCGCTGCGGACGCGCCTGTTGCGCATTGGCTGGAATGGGCTGCGGCGCGGATGGAGGGGCCTTAGTTGTTCGGTGGGTTGATTCACCGGGTGTTGCATCAGGTGTTGCGACGTTGCCTTGTGCTGTGCGTCGTGCTTTTGGGAGTCGTCCCTGCCGCCCACGGGTTCGGTCAAAACAAGGTGCAGTACGAGGCCTTCAAATGGACCTCCATCCGCACCGAACACTTCGACATCTACTACGCGCAGGGATCCGAACAGATTGGCGAGTTCGCCGCGCGGCACATCGAGGAGATGTACGTCCGCGTTGCCAAAATCACCGGTCACCAGCTCACCGAACGCGTCCCGATCATCCTGCATAAAACCCATACGGAGTTTCAGCAGACGAACGTGATTCCCATGGCGCTCAGCGAGGGCATCGGCGGGTTTACGGAGCGGTTCAAGAACCGGATCGTGCTGCCTTTCGAAGGCGGCTACCGCGAGTTCTATCAGGTGCTGAACCACGAGTTGGCGCACGCGGTGGTGTTCAACATGCTGTTCGGCGGGCCTGCGGGCGGGCCGGTTTCGCAGCAGTATGGCGGGTTTCCGTTGTGGGTGAACGAAGGCCTTGCGGAGTACGCCGCCATCGGATGGGATCTCGGTTCGGAGTTTTTCATGATCGACGCGACCACGTTCGGATACGTGGAGCCGCCGGTCGCAGACTTCGGCGGGTTTTTGGCCTACAAGGGCGGGCAACTGTTCTTCCATTTTCTCGAGACGACCTACGGCCCGGGCACGACCACGCGCTTCATCCAGAATCTCGCCGTATCGGAAGACCCGCAGCAAGCCTTCAAAAAGACCACCAACACCTCGCTCGAAGAGGCAGGGGAGATCTGGCTGCGCGAGTTGCGCCGCATCTACTGGCCCGAGCTCGGTCAGCGCGGTTACGGTAAAAGTGTGGCGCGCAGGCTGACGCAACACGGGCGCGACCGTTCGTTTTACAACCTGCAACCTTCGCTCTCGCCCGACGGCAAGGAGATCGCGTTTTTCAGCGATCGCGAAAGCTGGGAAGCGATCTACATCCTCAACGTGAAGACCGAAAAGGTCACCCGTACCGTGATCCAAAGCGGCAACGAGGGCGAGCACGAAAGCTTCCGCTCTTTCAAGTCGGGCATTTCGTGGAGCCCCGACGGCAAGTCGTTGGCGGTGGTGAGCAAGGCCGGCGCGCGCGACGTGATCAGCATTCTGAACGCGAAGACCGGCAAGGTGCGGCGCGTGCTGCGTCCCGACGTGCAAGCGGTATTGTCGCCCAACTGGTCGCGCGACGGCAAGCACATCGCCTTCAGCGGACAGCGTGACGGTTTCGCCGACATTTACGTGTACGACCTGGATGCATCCGATCCGAACAGCGCGACGCGGCGACTCACGCACGACATCGCCAACGACGACAAGCCGGTGTTCTCTCCCTCGGGAGCGTGGATCGTATTCGAATCGGATCGTCCCAATGCGAACCGAGACTCTGCGGCGGACCCGCTGGCGGGCTTCGACTCCCTGCTGCACTTCAGAGACTTGTACCGCATCTCCCCGACCGGTGAGGGGCTCGCGCGCGTGGTCGGCGGGCCGTGGGACGAAAAGATGCCGTCGTTCGGCCCCTCCGATTCGCAGTTCGTGTTCGTCTCGAACCGTTCGGGCCTCGACAATATTTACCTGTGGCAAGACTCCGCCGGTGTGATCACCGAGAAGCCCGTGACCAATCTGCTGACGGGTTGCTTCACGCCTTCATGGTCGCGCGACGGCACCAAGCTGGCCTTCTCGCTCTTCGAAGCGGGCGGTTGGGACGTGTTTTTGATGAGCGACCCGCTCGTCAAAATGCGCACACATGCGCTGCCGGATACGTTGCCGAAGACGCGTTTCATCCTGAACGCAGAGGATTCCACGAAGGGGCTTTTCCGCGCGCCGACATGGGAGAATCTCAGCAGCTATAAGGCCGACAGCCTCGACTCCGCCCGGCGCGCGGCCGAAAAGCCGCCCAAGAAGAAATCGGCGAAGCAAGTAAAGGCCGAACAGGCGAAGAGGGACAAGTTTGTGGCCGACTCTCTGCGCACGGATTCGTCCGGGACCGCAGCGGTGGATACCGGGAGTCTCGAAACGCAGGGAAAGCCCCGATCCGATTCGACCGACTCCATCAAAACCGCTTCGATTAAACCGGACTCCGCGAAATCCGATTCGAAAATGGATACGGTGCGATCCGATTCCGCGAAATCCGATACTTCCGCAACCGCAAAGAAAAAACCGGAAAAGCCGAAGAAGACGCCCTTCCTCACCGACAGTGTGCAGTGCGTCGATTCGCTCGGCGCCTTCATCCGGCGGCCGTATCAGACCAAATGGAGCTTCGATGCGGTGAACGCCAGCGTGGGCGTGGACAACTACTACGGCGCCGGGGGCCTCGCCTTTCTGACCGTCAGCGATTTGATGGGCGACCAAAGCATTTCCTTCGCGCTTTCCATCAACGGGTCGTTGGAAAACACTAATCTGTACGCGGAGTACTCCTACCTTCCTTATCGCGTCGACTTTACCCTCATGGGGTTCCGTGAGTCCCAAAGCACTGCCTATTACGCCTACCGACGCGACGGCGCCAGCGGCATCTTCAGTGACGACGCGGTCGATCGCCGCTTCGGCTTCGGCGCCGGCGTTCGTTACCCCTTCTCCCCGTTCACGCGTGTGGAGGCGAATGTGTTCACGCGCTTCACCGAACGTTCGCGTACGCGCGTGCTGTACGACTCCCTGCTTCAGTACGACTCTTCCTTCACGGAGCATACGCCGGTGGACGCGCTGTTGCCTTCCCTGGCCTGGGTGCACGACAACGCGCAGTGGGGTATCGTGGGGCCGGTGGCAGGGCGGCGCATGATGGCGGCGCTGCAATGGTTGCCTCCCGTGTTTCAGGACAGCCTGTCCTACCTCAAGGCCGATGCCGACCTGCGCTTTTACAAAGAGTTTTACAAACGCTACACCTTCGCCTTCCGCGTTTCGGGTGGCCTTTCCGAACCGGTGGGCGGGTTGCGCAACCCGCACCAGTATTATGTGGGAGGCGAGTCGTACACCTTCAACGCGCACGCGAATTACGACAACGTGCCGGTGGATCTGGCCCAGTATTATTTCTCCGATCTCGACTTCCCCTTGCGCGGATACGACGTGTTCGATTTTCGGGGAACGCGCAAGTTCGTCACCAACGCCGAATTCCGCTTTCCCTTCGTCAACGAACTGTCCTTCGTGTGGCCGGTGCCCTTCGCCATTACCAACGTGATGGGCAGCATGTTCGTCGATTACGGCGGCGCGTGGTCCGAACCCAAAGATCACGATCCCCTGAGCGAATTGGGGATGGGCATGGGGTACGGTTGGCGCATGAATCTGGGGATTTTCGTGCTGAAATACTCCCGGGCCTGGACGATTCAGGGCATGGCCAACAAATACAAGGCGCCGCGGGTTTATTGGTCGCTCGGGTCCGAATTCTAGCCGGGAGGCGGTTTTTTGGCCACAAAACCCGTTGAGCTTTATCGGATTTGGTCCGCAAATCGCGGCAACCCGAGGGCCATAATTCTAATTTTGGCGCCCCGTCCGGTAGCAGAGCTTGTCGAAGCACCGGTGGGGATGGGGAGGCCGGCATGAAACTGACGGATCGACTGACGGAACAATGCGTGATCGTGGACAGCCAAAAGCCGTCATGGCGCGAGATCGTCGGGGAAATGGTGGACCGCCTCTGTACGGTCCATGGACTCACCGATAATGAGCGTATTTTGGCGGCCGTGCTCGATCGTGAATCCAAGATGTCGACCGGTATCGGTTGCGGTCTCGCGGTTCCCCACGCCAAGGTCGACTTTCTCGATGAAATGCTGATCGCCGCTTGCTCGGTCAAACGCGGCCTCGAGTGCGATGCCATCGACAAACAACCCGTCTATCTCCTGTTCCTGATCGTGTCGCCCGCCAGTACCGTGGGCCCTCACATCCGCGCCCTATCGGCGATTTCACGCCTCCTTTCCGATGCGGACATCCGCAAAAACCTGATTCAGGCGGAAACCTCGGCCGAATTTTACGCGGGCCTCGTGGCCGGCGAAGCGAAGTACGCATGAGCGACGTAATCGTGAAGAAAGTCGCGAAGAAAACGACATCGAGTACGCGTACGAGTAAAAGTACGAGTACGGGGTCGAGTGATGTCCTTGACGTCGTCTCCGCCGGGGCCGTGCCCAAGGCCAAGAAGTCTTCCAAAACATCTGTACCCGCCGGTGCCGGCAAGACCCTCGTCATCGCCGAAAAGCCGAGCGTCGCGCAGGATCTGACCCGGGCGTTGCCCGGCACGTTCGAGAAGCACGACTCGTATTGGGAAGGTCCCCATCATATCGTCTCCTTCGCTTTGGGACACTTGGTGACGCTCGCCACCCCCAAGGACATGGACGACCGGCACAAGACCTGGTCGCTCGACAACCTGCCGATCATTCCCGAAAAGTTCTCGATCATGGCGCTGCCCAAGACCAAGAGCCAGCTCGCCACCCTCGGCAAACTGATGCGCCGCAAAGACGTGACCGAAATCGTGAACGCCTGCGACGCCGGCCGCGAGGGTGAACTGATTTTCCGTTACATCGTGCAGTTCGTGTCGGAGACCAAACCAGTCACCGTGCCGATCAAGCGTCTCTGGTTGCAGAGCATGACCAAGACCGCGATCGAGGAGGGATTGCAGCATTTGCGCGACGACTCCGAAATGCGCAACCTCGCCGCCGCCGCCCAGAGCCGTTCCGAAGCGGATTGGCTCGTCGGCATCAACGGTTCGCGTGCGCTCACCGGCTACCAGTCGCGTCGCGGAGGATTCTTCCTCACGCCCTGCGGGCGCGTACAGACCCCGACGCTGTCGATGATCGTGCGCCGCGAAGAGGAACGCAACCGTTTCGTCGCCCGCGACTACTCCGAAGTGCACGCATTGTTCGAGATCGGCAAGTCTTCTGCCGAGCAGACCTATGCCGGTCGTTGGTTCGATCCCGAATTCAAAAAAGAAGACGTCGACGATGCGCTCAAGGCGGAGCGCATCTGGGACGCCGCGCGAGCGAAAGCCATCGCGGAAAAATGTTTGGGTAAGCCCGCGCAGGTCACCGAGTCGGCGAAGCCGACAAGCCAGAGCTGTCCGGGTCTTTACGATTTGACCACGCTCCAGCGCGAGGCCAACAGCCGGTTCGGCTTTAGCGCGAAGAACACGCTCGGCATTGCGCAAGCGCTGTACGAGCGTCACAAGGTGCTCACCTATCCGCGTACCGACAGCCGCCACCTGCCCGAAGATTATCTGCCGGTGGTCAAGGATCTCATGCAGACCTTGAAGGGTGGCGTGTTCGGAAAGTTCGCCGCCGAGGCGCTTGAGAAGAACTACATCCGCCTCGACAAAAAGATTTTCGACGGCACCAAGGTGTCCGATCACTTCGCCATCATTCCGACCCAGGTTCTCCCTGAGAGCCTCAGCGAACCCGAACGCAAAATTTACGAGCTCGTTACGCAGCGCTTTCTCGCCGTGTTCTTCCCGGTCGCGCGCTTTTTGCAGACCACGCGCATCTCCGTGGTGGAAGGCGAGTCCTTCCGCACCGAGGGCAAGGTTCTCGAGTTCGCCGGCTGGAAGGCGATTTACGGCATGGAGCCCGGCGAAGAAGCCGCGCTGGCCGCGCTCGTCCCCGGTCAGCCCGTGTTCGCCCGCGAGGTGGAAGCCCGCGCCGACCGCACGCGACCCCCGGCGCGCCTGAACGAATCCACCCTGCTCTCCTTTATGGAAAGCGCGGGCAAATACGTGGAAGACGAAGAGCTGCGCGACGCCATGAAAGAGCGCGGCCTCGGCACGCCCGCCACACGTGCAGCCACCATCGAAGGTTTGCTCTCGGACAAGTACATCGTCCGCGAAGGCAAGGAACTCGTTCCGACCGCAAAGGGTACGGAGCTGCTCGGCATGTTATCCGCGATGAAGATCGAAGAACTCACCTTGCCCGAGCTCACCGGTGAGTGGGAATTCAAGCTGAACCGTATCGAGAAGGGCAAGCTCACCCGCGAAGAGTTCATGCACGAGACGGAAGCGCTCACGCGTAACATCGTGCAGCGTATCAAGGGTTACAACGAAGACGACGACCGCAAGGCGGCGGGTTTCTCGAACCCGCTCGATGGTCGCCCGATGAGTGAGACCGCGAGTCGTTGGCAGTCGGAAGACGGCAAGATCGTGATCCGCAAGGTGATGGGCGGCCGCCAGATGGCACCCGACGAGATCGTGGAACTCCTTAAGACCGGGCGTCTCGGCCCGCTTACCGGGTTTCGCAGCAAGGCGGGCAAGCCGTTTGCGGCGGCTCTGCGCTTCACCGAATCCACGGGCAAGATCGAGTTCGTATTTGAAGGCGGCGATGGTGAGGTTCCCGAAATCGTAAATCCGGAAGCTCTCGGTAACTCACCTATTGATAGCACGCCCGTGTTTGAAACCGTGACGTCGTACATGTCGCAAAGCGCGCTGGATATCGCGGGCGGCGCGACCGACACCAAGAAGGGTTTCCGCATCGGCAAATCCATCCTCGGCAAAACGCTGGAGCGCGAGCATATCGCGAAGATGTTGGGTGAAGGGAAGTCGGGCCTCATCGTCGGATTTCAGTCTTCGAAGACGCGCCGATTCTTTGACGCGTACCTGAAGCTGAACAAGGCCGGCAAGCTGGAGTTCGAGTTCCCCCCACGCGAATTCAAACCGCGCGGCAAGGGTGGGTTCGCGAAGAAGGCCGCCACCGACATCGAAGAGTAAACCGGAGCATTGGGTGAGGGGCGATTTTCTTCGACCTCACCTCTCCGTTCGGTTTACTGCGCCATCACGCGCATGATGCGACGCTCCGCGCCCGCGCGAAACTCCAACAAGTAAAGCGACGTTTCCAGATTTTTCATCGGTAACGTGATCGCGTGCGACCCTGCGGATTGCTGGGTTGCGTTCGTGCGCCATACCTCGCGCCCGCGCAGGTCGAGCAGGCAGATGCGGACTGCGGTGGGGGAGGCGAGGGTATAGGTGAAGGTGCGATTCACGAGCGAGGCATGAACGGACGTTTCGGGTCGTAGTGACACGGGGGGATTATAAATTCTGGTGTATTGGAGGATGACGCCACTATCCCCGGCTGCATAGCCGGAAGTGTCGTCCAGCATCCAAACCGTCCGCAATGTCGCGCGCGTGGTCGTCGGTTGGCGCGTCCAGATGCCTCCTCCGTTCTCGCTTGCGAGAATCACACCGCTGTCCCCCGCAATGAATCCGTCCAGCGCATCGGGGAAGTGGACGGCCCGTAGAGTGACCGTGGTTCCCGAGGAAATTCCCATCCACTGGGATCCACCGTTTGTCGTCAGGAGGATGGTCCCACTGTCTCCCACGGCGAATCCCCAGGTGGCATTCACAAACCGGACGGCGCGCAAGGCGCGGGTCGAACCGCTCGATTGAACGGCCCAGTCTGTGCCCCCATTGGTGGTTTTACGAATCGTTCCGCTGTCTCCGACCGCATAGCCGTTTTCGGAATCGGTGAAATAAACGCCATTCAGGTTCTTTGAAGTCGATCCCGGGAGAACGCTCCAGGTCGCTCCCACATCCGTGGATTTGGCGATCAAGCCGCCCGCTCCGACCACATACCTGGTGGTGGCGCTTGTCGAGAATACGGAATTCAGCGCCGCGGCAAATCCGGTAGCCGCCGTCAGGCGAACCACCCAGGTGGTTCCCCCGTTCGTCGTGCCGACGACCGAACCGTATGTGCGGCCCATAAAGCCCGACATTTCGTCGTAGAAGTGGATGGCATCGGCCCGGTAGGAGCTCACCCCGGTCAGGTAATTGCGCTGCCACGAAGCGCCCGCGTCCGTGGTTTTGAAGACCCCTTTGAAACCGTCTCCAGGCGCGTTGATGGCGGCGTATCCGATGTTCGACGGGAAAAATTGCAAGGCGGAAATGGTGCGATCGGAAGGGAACCCGGAGTTTTCTTGGTAAAGTCGGATCCACGGAGAGGACGTGACGGCGATGGCGATCGATTTTTGCACGGAACCCTTTCCGTTCACAGCAGTGACCGTGTACGACGTGACCGGAGAGGTTAAGGAAGGCGTTCCGGAGATGGCACCGGTCGCGACATCGAACTGAAGTCCGGTTCGGGTGGTCAGCGACGGGGTGATCGACCACGAAGTGGTTTTGGCCAATGCGAGCGGGATCCAAGGCGCGATTTGCGCACCGGTGGTATAGGATCGTTCGGTTCCGATATAGGAGAATTCGGGTTTACTCGTTACGTATTTGAGAATCAATCCGTCGTCGCCCGCGATCCATCCGTTGGCTGCTCCGCTTATTTGCAATTCCCAAAGCGTACGGCTAGTGAGATTGCTCACCGGCGGCCAAATCGATTCCTTCGCCCACGAGGTGCCGCCATTGGTAGTGTGGAGGAGGGTTGCGGAATCTCCCGCAAGCCACCCAAGCTGGTCGTTCAAAAATCCGACAGTGCGAAACGTGGTTCCCGTGCCGGTCACCGTATTTTCAACGGCGGTGTAAATTTTCGCGCCGTCCTCGGAGTGCTCGTATTTTCCACTTGCCGCAGAAGACCAACCCAGCAGGCTATCGGTGAAGGCCATTCCCGTATGGCCACCGACCACAAAGGCACGTCGGGCCCAGGTGGCTCCTCCGTTCGTGGTTCGGTAGATCTGACTGGCCTGGAGACCCCAGCCGCAAACGCCTTTGAATTGAACCGACAAGAATTCCGGGTCGGCATCAAGAGACGAGAATGCGAGGACCCAAGAGGCGCCGCCATCCGTGGTGCGGTAGAGCCCGTTGGTCGAAGCCGCCCAAACGGTTTGACTGTCGCTGATGGCAACGGAATTGAATCGGCTCGCTCCGGTGATTGTGCCCGTATTGTTCCAGGAGGTTCCTCCGTTCGTGGTTTTCAAAAGACGTTTTCCGTCTCCCACGACCCATCCGAGGTTTGAATTCAAAAAGCGTACGGAATACAGGTTTTCAATGGTCCCGCTCGGTTGGGTGCTCCAGTTTGCACCCGCATCGGCGGTCTTCAGAATTTTTCCAGAATCTCCGACGGCCCAACCGGTGCTATCGTCCAGGAAGACAATAGAGCGAAGGCGTTTGGATGTGCCGGTTGTCGTTGGCGTCCAATAAGGGCCGGCGGGCGGTAGCGAATCTGCCACGGTGATATTCAGAAGGGATTGCGTGGTGCCACTCGCGATTGCCGACCACGTCTGCGCCTCGGAAACTCCGATCAAAACCCCCGCCAGCAGCGGTATCGAAATACAGATTGATCGAAGAAGCCTCATGACACCCTCCCTATTTCCCCGCGGGGAAATCTAGCTCGGGGAGGTTGTTTGAACTTTTTACAGCTGATACGAAACAAATTTCAATAACAGCCGTTTCTATCGAAATTCGGAAGAAATCCGGTTAAACCGCCCCGAACTCCGTGATGAAGTAGCCACCCGTTTTGTCGCTTGGGTCCTTGGTCTGGTGGTACACGTCGAGAATCACCGACGACCGTCGGAACACGTTGTCGCGCAGTTTAAACAGCAACTCGCTCTGCAATCCCTTGATCGGAGCTTCGAGAGCGCATTCGGCGAACAGGCAACGCCATTGCGAAAGTTCGGTCAGCTCCGAGCGCAGCGCGTTGGCGTAGTCGACCTTGATCCACAGACCGCCCGGCTTGAGAAACTTGCGGATGTTGCGTGCGAGCACGCGCTCGGTCATATAGCCGTCGAACAGCAGCGCCGGCTTTTCGTTGGTGACTTCGTCTTCGGGATCCATTTCGCGGAAGCGGGCCAGCATTTTGGCCACCGCCGCATCGCCGCGGTTGAGATAACCGTTGCGGTCGTAGAGGGGCTGATCGTCGGGGCCCGGTGCGATGTTGGGGAACACGAAGGCCACGGCATCGGCCTTGCCTGCGGGCAATTTGAAGTTGGGCAGGTTGGTGCGCACCAAGCGTACGCGCGGTCCGCCGGCGACGAAGGCTTTTTCCCCGGTGGTGATCGTCGCGGAAATCCCTGCGGCTTCGCAGCGCGCGGCCGTGAGGGCCAGCAGCTTCTTGGATCCGTCGAGCCCGACGATGCGGGCCTCGGGCATGAGCCGCGCGAGTTCGAGCAGGTAGTGGCCGCCGCCGCAGGCGTAGTCGACGATGAGCGGCGAAGAGATCTTGTTCTTCTTCATCGCCTTTCGCAGGCTGTCGCGCGTGTGCTCCGCTGAATGGCGGTAAGCGCGCTTGTGCGCGTCATCGGCGGAGCGGTGTTCCCACCAAGTGCCGACGGTGGCATCGTAAGAAACATGACCACGGGCCAGAGCGCGGGTGAAGTTGAAATCAAGCGGCTTTTTCACAGGAAGGATTCTCCGTCGGAAATCAGGGTTCAATGAACAATGCGCAATGAACAATGCTCAGAGAGGGGGAAAGACTTTGACCAATACGCTGATGCGTTTTTGAGCATTGCGCATTGTTCATTAATCAATCTCCTCATCTTCCCTCCGAAACTTTTCCAAGAATTTCAGCGCGTTTTGGAATTCTTCGGGCAAGGGCGACGTGAACTCGAGCATCTTGCCCGTGCGCGGATGCGTGAACGCAAGCTTTGCGGCATGCAGGGCTTGCGAGTTGAGCCGCTTGATCAAGGCCGCCGCAGAAGAATGAAACAACGGCGGCACGCGGCCTAGCATCGACTCGCCGCCGCCGTATAAGGTATCGCCGATCACGGGGAACCCCGCGTGGGAGAAGTGAACGCGGATCTGGTGCGTGCGTCCGGTATCGAGCGTGACTTCGACCTGTGCGGCGAACTGGTACCAGTCGGTCACGCGGTAGTGCGTCACGGCGGCCTTGCCCGGGATGCCGCGGGGATCGGGTTGGATCACCGCGCGTTTGACGGGATCCTTCATGTGTCGTCCGAGCGGCCAGTCGAAAGTGCCTTCGGGAGGCGGTTCGCGCCAAATGAGGGCGCGGTAGGTGCGATGGATATCGCGGGCCGCCAGTTGCGCGGAGAGTGCGGCATGCGTAGCGTTGTCGCGCGCGACCACGAGTAACCCCGAAGTGTCCCGATCCAATCTGTGCACGATACCGGGTCGATCCGATCCGCCGAAATCGGAGAGCGATTTGAAGCGATAGGCGAGCGCGTTGGCGAGCGTACCGCCGGGCACGCCGTGTCCCGGGTGCGTGACCAGACCCTTGGGTTTGTTGACCACGGCGAGGTACTTGTCCTCGTATACGATTTCGATCGGAATATTTTCCGGTTCGACTCTGCCGATGGTTTTCTCTGCGGGAATCTCGATGCGCACGGCGTCGCCGAGCTCGAGCACGCGGCTTTTGCGGGCCGTCTCGTCGTTGACCACGACCGCACCGTCTTCCATCCACTTCTGGATGCGGGTGCGCGAAGCGTTTTCGAGTTGCTCGCCGAGAAAACGGTCGATCCGTTTGCCCGCATCCGCCTCCGTCACCGTAAACGAGGTGAGGGTGGTCTTATCAGGCGTCATGGGGTGTCGATTCGGAAGAGGAAGTGTGCTCTGCGTGCGGTGCGGTCTTCCGGGTGGAAGCGCTGCGCGTGAAGAACGGAGGAATGAGAAGCAGTGCGATGCCGATGCACACCGCGCTGTCGGCGATGTTGAACACCGGCCAACGCGGCGACAAGCCGGGGATTCCGGCGTCGATGAAATCGGTGACGCGGTGCATGCTGATGCGGTCGATGAGGTTGCCGAAGGCGCCGGCAAGAATCATCAGGATGCCCAGACGTGCGGCGGGTTCTCCCGGCCCGAGGCGGCGGTAATAGATACCGAGAAAACCGATCGCCGCCACGGAGAACAGGGCGAAGAAAACGATGGGGTGAAGAAAGGGAACCACGTTTTGCGGCTTCATGCCGAAGGCGGCGCCGTAGTTGTAGACGAGTCTAAAATGCAACCAGTCGCTGATTACGGGAAGTGAATCGGAATAGTTGGGTTCGCCGTTGGGCAGCGAGAACTGCAGCCGGGCCCAATGCTTCGTGAGTTGATCAACGAGGAGCACCAGGGTAAACAGGGCGGTGTGTGCCCAGGGGCTGGATAGGCGCTTGACAAGGTTCATAAGGCTCCTGAGGTATCCGCAAAGGTATGAGCGGTGGGGGGAACCTGCAAGGCGGCACGCACCTGACGGGCCGATTGTTCGAACTCTGCACGTAGGAGTCCGTCGGCCCACCAAAGAAGGCTCGTGCTGCCCACAATGCGGGCCACGCGGGCGCGGTTGATTTTGAGCGGGGTTTCGGAGCGATTCGCGGCCGGATTCGCACTCGGATTTGTGCCGGGGTTCGCGCCTTGGCTCACGCTATGATTCGCAATGAGAGCCAGCGTTTCGGAGGCCATCAACAGCGGCCACAAGCAGAACAGACGCAAACCGCGATGCCGGCGCGGAATCGCCAGCGTGTAGGTGAGTGCCTCCTGCAAGTGATCCATAGCTTTCAGGCACAAGAGGCGCTGGGTTGCGGCGGCACCGCGTTCCGCCACGACCGCACCGGGCAGCCAAGAGACACCGCGCGCGCCGTCTTCGGCATGGTCTTTCAGAATGTTCACCAATTGCAGCCCGGTTCCGAACGATACGCCCAGCGCGCGGAGAATGGCCGCACGCCGCTCTGGGATACGGCCGTGCGCAATGAATAGATCGCACAACATTTCGCCCACGGTCCCCGCTACGAACCAGCAGTAATGATCGAGGTCTGCCACCGTTTCGATGAGCGCACGCGCAGGTTGTCCGATAGCTTGGGCTGTCGTTTGCGCTGTGGTTTGCGCCGTTGCTTGCCGCTGGATCGCTTCCTGACGCATTGCGAAATCGCCCATGCCGCCGCACATGGAGCGCACGCAGCGGGCGATGGTGCGGCGCGATGCTTCGGGAACGCGCGAGAATGCCTCAAGCAGCAAGGGGGTGCGCACCAGCAGAATTTTCTCCCACGCAGTCGAGGCATGCCATTCCTCGGGAAGCATGGGCGGAAACGCAGAGGACATCGCTGCACGCAGATGCGGAGGCAGTTCGGGATTGAAGAGCGCGGCGAACACCTGCAAGAGCGCGGCCTTTTGGGCGGCCGGGAGCTCCGCGTCGTCCTCCAACGTATCGGCCATGCGGCAATACAGGTAGGCGTGCAACACCTGGTCGCGCAACGGCTCAGGCAGGGCGCGGATGTTCAGGGCGAAGGTACGGGAGACGCGGTCGAGCGCGAAGGTCGCGAAAGCGGAGGCTTCGTCGGGAGTCAGCGGGGCGTTACCGGACGCCTGCAGGCGGTTGCGCCAATGGGCATCCTTGGCATCCTTGGAGGCCGAGGCGGCCGAGGAAACACTGGGCTGCAATCAGGCCTCGGGGGGGCGCGGCGTTGCGGTTCGGGCCTTGCGGAAGCGGTGGGCCTCGGCTTGCAAAACGATCAGGAGCTTGCCCTCTTCATCCGCCTTGAGCAGCCCTTGCTTGTGTTGGTTGGCCGAGAGGCTGCGGATTTGGGCCTCGTTGTAGTCCTTGTTTTCCGACTCAAACTTCGCGCGCAATTCATCGTGCAGCAGATAATAGGCGTCTTCCTGCTGGCGGTAGCGGTGCATGCTCCACACACCCTGCAGCCACGAGGAGGCGAAATACAGCACCGCCACCACGGCAGCCACCCAAACGGGAGCGTGCTTGCGGGTTTCGGGGTGAATGAAAAGCAGCGAGGCCAAATAGGTACCGGTCACCGTGATGGCCAAAACCAGCAAGCGGGAAACGAAAAGAATCTGGAGTTTGCGGAAACCCTGCCAGCGCAAGGGCACGTATACCCATGCGCGTCCGCGCCGCAACATGCGTTCGAAAACGGTTGGATACGCCAGAAACAGACCCCAAAACGCCTGCGCGACCAGCAGAAGGGCGAGGACGCCCCCCAATATGTACAACGTCCGGATGTGTTCCTGCATGAAATGCGCCGCTTTCGAGCCTTTTCGGGGCCGGGCGAAAGGTAGGAAATGAGCCGGTCTGCCGCAGCGACAGAAGCGCGAAAAGCCCATACGGTACGCGAGGCCCCACGCGCCAAGTGCCATCCCTCAACCTCTTGTTAGCAAGGGATTTGTATCATTCTGCGCCGGACTTTTCCGGGTCCCGCGGGTCCCTGCGGCTCTGCGACCGCTCCTCCACGGCTCCTTCCGAGGCACACGTGAGTTCTTACGAAACCGACATTCCGGATACCGAATTACCCGCGGCCTTGCGGGTCATTGCCGAGGCCGAAGCCTCCGGAAACCCTGCATCCTCCGGCTCCGCCGCCTCCTCCGCCTCCTCCGGAAGTTGGTCGGGAATGTGGAAGGCCAGCGTGGCATGCCTGCGCGAACAACTTTCCGACGACGTGTTCGGCCAGTGGATCGAACCGCTGAAGATCCAGGAAGTCGGTGATTCCACCTTGGTGCTTGGCGTGCCCGACCCGCTCGACGTGGACCATCTCGCCATGGCCTATTCGGGTTTGATCGAGCACTGCTTTTTCGAAGCCACCGGCCGCCGTCTTAAAGCCCGCTTCCGCCGCCAGTCCGTGCCGCAAAGCCCCCTGAACCACGCTCCGGCGGTGCCGTTCAGCAGCATGCCCGCCATCGATTTGAATCCCGGTTACACCTTCGAAGAATTCGTGGTCGGCAGCAACTCCCAGTTCGCCTATTCGGCCGCCCTCGCCGTGGCCAAGGAGCCCGGCGGCACGCGTTTCAACCCCCTGCTGATCTACGGCGGTGTGGGACTCGGCAAAACCCACCTGTTGCAGGCCATCGGCAATCATGTGCGCCGCGAATTGCCCGGCAAAAAAATCCGCTACGTCACATCCGAAGCCTTCTACCGCGAATTCGTGGAGTCGATCCAGCACAACCGCATCAACGAAATGTCGGCGTTCTACCGTCACGAGGTGGACGTGTTGCTCATGGACGACGTGCAATTCCTCAGCGGCAAGGATCGTACGCAAGAAGAGTTCTTCCACGTCTTCAACTTCCTCCACCAAAGCCAGAAGCAGATCGTGCTCACCAGCGACGCTCCGCCGGCCGAACTGAAGGGCCTGCAAGACCGTTTGGTGAGCCGTTTTCAATGGGGTTTGTTCGTCGACATCCAACTGCCTGACCGCGAAACCCGCGAAGCCATTCTGCGGCGCAAGGCGCAGGCTCTCAATCTCGACATTTCGGAAGACGTGATCTCCTATCTTGCCGAAGCCATCGACTCCAACATCCGCATTCTGGAAGGCGCCATCCGGCAGTTGCTCCTGCAGGCCTCCATCCAGCATGCCGACATCACCATGGAGCTTGCCGAAGAGATCGTGCGCCGCACGGGTTCCCAGCGGCCCGGCAAACGCGTGACCGCCGAGGACGTGACCACCATGGTGGCCGATTACTTTGCGGTGGAAGTCGACAAAATTCTGGAGCAGGGGCGCGGCACCAAGGAAGTCGCCCAAGCCCGCCAGCTCGCCATGTTCCTCGTCAAGGAGCTCACCTCGGCCTCGCTCAAGTCGATCGGCCAACGTTTCGGCGGCCGCGACCACAGCACGGTGGTGCACGCCATCAAGACGATTGAAAAGGCAATGGACAAAGACGACAGCTTCCGGAAAAGCGTCGACGCGATCTTGGGGAAACTGAAGAACTGATTACCAGGCCAATACGGTGTTGTCCAACACCACCTTGACCAAGCTTTCGATCGCGCGGGTACGGCCCGTCTCCTCGGTTTCACCCGCGTCGGGCGTGTAAAATCCGTAACCGGGAATGCGGTCGTCGGCATAGAGCGTATCGCCGCGCACCCGATCCACGAACACCGCCTTGAACAGAATGTCGACGCGCCACGTGGTCACGTTGGCTCCCGACGTGCTCTGCGGCTGATGGGAATACTGCAGCAACGTTCCATGGATTTCCGCGTCGGCGTTGGTGTTCACCGGGCGCAGGCTGGAACGACTGCGGTAGCCGTTTTGCAGACCCAGAAAAATCCGGTCGGGCATCGAGGGTTCGAGCGTGCGGTTCTCCAAGGGAAAGACCCGCAGCGTGCGCAGGTGCGGCGGCAAGGTGCTGCCCGAAAAGCTGTAGCAACCCGACAGGATCAACGTCAGCGACGCCAGCAGCAACATGCAGGCGAGCCGCAAACGCGAGGCGGGCCGAAGCTTACGATTTCCGCGCAAAGACATGAGCATCAAGATAACCCTTGGGAGAGGGGTCGAAAAGCCGATCCGGGCACCGCTTCGGCGGTGCGCGTCTGCAAATCCGCAAGGTCTTTCGGGGCAACCGCTTCGAGGCCCAGCGCCCCGGCAAAGCGGCTGCCGAGGCCTTCTGCCGCGGCGCGCCCGTCGAGCAACCAAATGACCTTCGTCCCTTCGGTGGCTTCCGCGCTGCGGAAAACGGACCAGTCTCGCTTGAGGCGCAGAATCGCGGCGGGTTGCCACAGATCAAGTTTTGCGTTTCCTCCCGCTTCGCACAGCGCCTCGCCGCGCGCCTCGAGCAAAGGATCGCGCGGCGGCGGCAAGGGCATGCGCGTCACGGCCCACAGTGCGGGCTCCTTGCCGTCGAGGTCGCGCAAACCGGGAAGCCCTTCTGCGGTCAGCACGATGCCGCCGCGCCCCGAAGCATAAAGTCTCAGAATCGCGTCGCGGTTGCCATCGAGATGCTGCGCCCACAAAGGCGTACCTTCGGGAACGAGTCGCCGGAGCGCACCATAGAGAGCGCGCAGAGCGGTTTGCGAAGGGCAGAATACGCGCACGCCCTGTGCCGTGAACGGAAGCGCCGCCTCGGCGAAAAAACGCGCGAACTCTTCGGCCTGTTCGCCGGTCCCTAAAAACGGAGCACCGGGCGTCATCAGGAAATGTGGTGCGCCGTCTTGCAGCGTGCGGTCAGAAATGCGGCGCACAACGAGCGGCGCATCCTGGGAATCCGTTTCGTGTCCCGATACCGCAATCCCGATCGCTTCCAGCACGAAGCGCGCATCGCGCGCAGGATGCGTGCCCGCGATCAGGGCGGGGGAAAGGAAGACCCCAGCACCGAACAGCCCGCGCAGCGTCTCGCCGAAGAGCTCACCGGATACCGGCGCCGATCGTAACGAGGCTTTGGGCGGATTGGATCCGTCCTCCATCCAATAGACGTTTCCGGTCGAGCCCGTACCGCTGGCAAACGCGTGCCGGGCCGCTTCGCACAACGCCGCGAAGTCGTTGCGGAACGCAGCCAAACGTGCGCTTAGGCGTTGCCGTTCCGCTCTCGCGGCCTCTTCAGGCATTCCGGTGGTTGTGGCGGTGACAGGATTCGACAGATAGTCAAGGTCGGCCTGCAAGGCTTCCAGCACCGGCGTTGGGTCGGCACCCAAAGCCGCGAGCGCCGGCTCGGTGTAGGCCACACGGAAGTCGCCGTGCGGTCGTTGCCGCATGGCGTGACGTCCGGCGTTCTGAAGAAACTTCAGCAGCTGTCGTTCGGGCTCGAACCAGGCATCACCGTTCGCTGCACCGTCCGAAGTGCTGACAGTAGCACTCTCCGGCGCCGCGCGCAGCATCTGCAATATTTCACGCAAGCGCGACAGCGAGACCGCGCGCCCGGCCCCGGCGGGAGACTGGAGGGTTTCGGGCAAACGGTGCGCGCCCGTCACGATCAGCGAGTCGCAAGCCGGCAACAGCGCGCCTTCTGAAGCGAGGTGGGCACAAAGCGTGGCATGCGTGACCAGAATCACACCGGCATGCGCCGCCTCCTCGCGCGCGTTGCGGGCGGAGGCGTCGTCTGCCCAGGTGTCGCAACAAACCCGAGACCAGGTGAGGCGCGCGCGTTCGGGTGAGAACCCCCGCCCGTCCGCAACCGGTCCATCGGGATTGCGGTCGGCCCAGGCTACCAGAGGCAGCAGGGCGGCGCGTTCTTCGGCCGGGATGCGTGCGGGATCGTCGAGGAGCTCCCGCAGGCGGGTGCGACTGAGATATCCCGAAGGATGAGCCAGCGCGACGCAGCGAACATTTTGCAATTCGGTTGAAAAGGATGTGAGGGATGCGAGGGATTTCCGCAGCGCATTCCAGGCAAACAGATCGGGGACTGCGAGTAACACGCGTTGTCCGGTTTTCGCGGCGGCGCATGCCGCGCGCAGGCCCGCGGCATGTTCTTCCACGCGCGGCGGAATCTCAAGCGCCAACCAACCTTCGTGTTGCAGTGCGTCCGCGAGGGCTTCGTCCGCATCTTCCGCCCCTGCGCTCACGCCTGCATCGGTATCCTCTGCAAACGGCGCGGATGGAACACCCTGGGGCCGGTCATGCTCTCCTACCGGAGACGCGCCTTCGGAAGGGCTGGCGCCGTGGAACACGGTGCACCAATCGGGAAGAGTCTCTGCAAGGCGGGTAAGGTCGCTCCAACCCTGTGGCGACAGGTGGTTGCGCAGTGCGTGTTGGGCGGCGTCGAAAACATACCCCGCACGGCGGGCGTCGGGGAGGGCGCGATGCTCGGCGTCGCGGGGAACCTGCAAGCGTTCGGCCAGCGAATCGAGGCGGTGGCTGTCCCACATCGGCCAAGCGACGCGTGTGAGCAGCAGCGAATCCACCCACACGCCCGGCGGCAGGGGAAGCCCGGCGGCCGTGAGCGACTTGCCGACGAAATGCGCGTCGAACTCCGCGTTGTGCGCCACGAGCGGCGTTTCGCCGACGAAGGCGAGGAAGGCGCGCCAGGTCTCTTCGGCCGGCGGGGCGGTATCCAGTTCCGCATCGGTGAGTCCGGTGATCAGGCGCGATACCGGCGAGAGCGCGCGGTCGCCGGGAGCGATCAGGGCGGTGAAGTCGGCGACGGGCTTTCCGTTTTCAAAGCGCACTGCCGCCAGTTCAATCACGTGATCGTGTTCGAAATCGAGGCCCGTGGTTTCGGTATCGACGGCGACGAAGGAAGTCAGCATGGGGGAATTTCAGAAATGAGAAATGAGAAATCAGAACGGAAAATAGGGAGTTAATGAAAAGAGCGATGGAGGTCAGGGAATGAACTCGATGCCCATTTCTCATTCATCATTTTCTTCGCTCACCACATCGATGAGTTCGAAAAATTCCCGCAGGGCGGGGCTCATCATCAAGCGGCGCGATTCTTCGGGAAGGAAGGCGTGCAAACCGCGCAGCAGAAACACGGGAATTTCAGCACGCGATTCCGCCAACAGCGCATCGAGCGCTTGCTCGTAATGCCCGCGATAGAAAAAGACCTGGGTGCCCTCTTCGTCCTGCTCTTCGAGCAGGGATTGCAGCCAGGAGGCGATGGCGTCGCGTTCTTCGGGATTGCACCGAATCTCGACCACTTCCTCGGCCGGTTCTTCCGCGCTTTCGGGGAGGACGATATCCTGCAGCACCCGGCGGGCGGTTCCGGCATCGGCCTCATGCACGAAGAGCGCGAAGCGGTCGGAGTCCTCTCCGGTGGCGCCCACCCAACACGGCGTGCCACGGCTCGAGAGATACTTCTCAAGCCGCTCCAAGGTCTCGCGTTCGAGACTGGAAGCCAAGGAAATGAAACCGCCGTCCATGGAGGGGGAAATTAGAAATGCGGAAAGATGATCGGTGACAAAAAACCGGGAGGTCGGCCTTACTTCTTCAAACGCCCGGTCACGTCCACGCCTTCTCCGGGCATCACGGTCACCGAATCCAGCAGCGATTCGAACGGTTCCTGGGCGATCCATGGACGGAGGGCGCCCGCGTCCCAGACGCCGTCGCCGTCGCGATCCTGAAAGGCGAACAAGCGGTAACGGCCCGACGGTAGGGCGACGGCTTTGAGGCTGTCGCCCGCACGCAGCAAGGTGAATTCGTTTGGCGCCAACTCGGAATGGGAACGCAACCAGAAGGTTTTTCCGTTCGCAGTCGCTGCGGAAAACCGCACGGAACCGCTCTGAGACGAATCCGTCGTGCGGCCGCCGAACAATCCCTTCGGCGGAGTCGAGTCTCCCGGGGAGCCAAGCAGTTTGAGTTCGAGCCCGCCCCCGGCGCGCAGCGGGCGCGAGAGATCAAGAGCGAAGGTCAGGTTGTCCGCGCGCCGCACGCGCGCCGCCACCGGCACCGTGTCTCCCGAGAAGCGGGCGGAGAGGTTCTTTTCGAGCAGGGACCAGCGCGTTTCGGTGAGCGGCAGGTTACTGGTAAAGAACAAACGGCTTCCGGGGATGAGCGCGGTTGCGATTTGAGGCAGTCCCGAGGGGCCGGTGGTGCCGGCGGCCCGTATTGCAAGCAAACTCCACTCCGCCGGCTTGGGGGCGCGTTCCGCAAGGAAGATCACCGAGGTATCGAGTCCTCCGGATGCCTCCACCGTCAGACCGGGACGTCCGGGAAAATCGGGGCGTCCGCGCAGTTCCACGCGGTAGGGTTTGTTCGCACGCAGCGGCGGGGTTTCCAAAACCCACACGTTGCGCGTGGGGCTCCAACTGACCGAACGCACCGGCAGGGGAGCGCCGGAGTCGGGAAGAATGCGGTACCGCGCGGCTTCGGCGGCGCGCAACGGGTGGGCGTTGCGTGTGAATTGGATGGCCACCGTGCCCGGCAAATAGTCCGGAGTGGGTTTGGCTGAATCTTCGGGCGCAAGGTCCGACTCGAACGAAGCCTGCGCGATGCGCAGCGGCAAGGTGTCGAGCGCGGTTAGACGCAGCGACTGGTCAGGTCCGCGCGGACGCAGGGGGATGCGGGTGGCTCCGGTAGCCGCGTTTTCGAAACCTGCGTCGAATGCGAAGTTTCCGTTCACGTCCTCGAATGCGAAGAGTGCGTAGTCGCCCACCGGCGACCCTTCGGCACGGAAGCGGCCCGCCGAATCGGCGGCAGCCAGCCACGCGGGCAGATCGCTCCAGGGTTTCGACGTGGAGTCGGCGGTGACGGGGTACAAAGCCGCCATCAAGCGACCGCGCCGCGAGTCGGCGCTAAGCGTGCCGCTCAGACCCGCGGAATCGAGCTGCGGCCCGGTTGAAAAGCGCAGGGTGAACTCGCGCCCGAGCGCGTTGCTATGCAAGTCTTTCAAGGTGCTGAGTACGGTCAACACATGCGTGGTATTGGCGCGAAGACCTTCGCCACCGGGAGGTAGCACCAGCAAGCGATCGCCATCGACTTCAATATGCGTGCGGGTGCGGTAGGGCGGAGAGACCATCACCTGGTTGCGTGCGGCAAAGCGGTCGATCCACTCGTCGAACTGGAAGACGGCGCGGGCGTCGCGTGGCACGTTGAGTGCCCCGGGTGCCGGGTACACCGCGATCACCGCCGGCGGCGTTGCGTCCACGGGGCCGCCGGAGGGTGGTTCCACATGCGCGCAGCGAGTGCCGAATCCGATCGCGAACCCGATCGCGCAAGCAATCCCGAGGAGTCGGGCGGTCCGCGGAAGAGAAGTGCTCATTCGATGATGCGGCCGAGTCGCGTCCACCGGATTTTGAAAGGAACGGTCAACCAGCTGAGCGGGTTCGCAAAGGAGAACGAGCTGTTGTCGTTCTCGAAGGAGTAATAGATGATGAGGGCCTTGGCCTTCACGTTGTTGCGAGAGAGGAAACCCCAGTAGCGGCTGTCGGAAGAGTTGTCCCGGTTGTCGCCCATCATGAAGTACACCGTTTTTTGCACGGTGTAACGATCGGAGGCCTTGCCGTCGATCACGAGCGTGGCGTGCACGCGCAGGGTGGTGTCGAGGGCGTGCAGGTTTTCCCCGATCAGGTCGAGGGCGTTGCCCAAATAATATTCGGCGAACTCTTCGCGCGAGTACATGTGGGAGACGCGTTGCATTAGGCCCGACGGGGCCATTGATCCCGGAGCCATGAAGTCGTTGGCGCGCACGAAACCGGTGCGGGCCAGCTCCTGCACGCGCGCGAAAGGCACATCGTGGGCCCGCAGCTCGTCGCCGGCGGCGCCGGGCGCCTGATCGAGTCGATAGCCGAGCAGGTACAAAGCCATTTGCTGCGTGCCGCTGCGCACGTCACCGCGCACGAGAGGCATCACGAAGTCGTTGGCAGGCGCGCCTCCGCGGGCGAGGTCGAGGCGCAGTTCCACTGTGCTGCCGGGGTGCTCCTGAATGGCGAGCGAACGGTACCAAGCCACTTCCTTGAGCGAGAGCGTATCGAAAGCGACCGTCTCACCCGGCTTCGGCAGGTAGACATGCAAACGGTCGCGCACGGGATCGAACGCGCGCGTCTCGCCCGTGCCGGCGGCGTACAATCCTTCGCGCGGGAGCTGCGCGGGCTTGCCGTCGATGCGGAGCGTGGCGCCTTCGACGTCGAGGGTTTGCCCGCTTTGCGCGACGGCGCGTTTGATGAAGTCTTTGGGTGCGTACCAGACCAGGCGTTGCTGATCAGCCGCCGGCGTGCGGTCCCAATAGAGATTGCCGAAGAGGAAGAGATTGGCCACGAATGCGTAGCGCTCGGGTTTACCCTCGGGATATTGCGGATCGCCGGGGTAACGGAAAATCAGCACGTCTCCGGGTTTCGGTTCGGTGAATGCGGGCAGACGTTTATCGGTGAATGGGATCGGCGAACCGTAGACGAATTTCAAGCCCAACAGAAAATCGCCGATGCGCAGCGAGTTTTCCATGGAAGCCGAGGGAATCTTAAAGGCCTGTACGGCGAATTGGATGAATACCAGCGCGAGTGCGACCGGAATCACAAACTCGCGCAAGAAGGTGCCACCCAAGCGGCGGGTGCGGCCCGCGCGACGAGTGTTGCCCGGTTTTCCTTCCGGAATTTCCGGGGATGGTTTCAAATCTGCCAATTCTGACATGGGCACCCTTTTTAGGACCGTAATCCCCGATTTTTGGAGATAACGAGGCTAGGAAGATACCAAATCCCCGGAACTTGCTAGATTGCCGGACAATGCATTTTCGCCTGTTTCGGAATCATGCAGCCGTCGAGTTTGAGGCGGGCATACCGAACGGGTTGATACTGTTATCAGGCGCGCCCAACGTGAGCCTCGGGAGATTTTCACATGGACTACACTTTTCTGGACCGTTTGAAAACCCGGGTTCTCACCGGCGCCCAATCCTCGGCAGCGCGCATCGAAGATGCGGCCCGCACCGGGAAACTGCATCTGGATTTGATGGCTGCGCGGCGCAAACTGGAGCGCACCTTCACCGCCCTCGGCAAGGAGGCGCATCGTGCCCTCGGCGAAGGCACGATCGAAACATTCGCTCAGCGCCCCGGGATCACCGAATTGCAGATCGAGGCCGCCGCCCACAAGCGTGAAATCGCACAATTGGAAACCCGTCTCGCCGATGCCAAAGCCGCGAAAGAGGCGAAGGCGACCCAGAAAGCCGCACGCTGATTTCGGATTGATTTCCGCCCGCGCACCGATGCGCTCCTTCCGCACACCCTCCGTGCAATTTCCGCTTGCCCCGCAGGGAGCGGGACCTTTTTATGGATAACAAGATCCGCATTTATTTCTTCCCCCGCGATGCGTCGCGCGTGCGCGCCATCGTGTTTTCGCGGCGCCTGGGAATCGCCGCATTGGTAGCCGCTTTGCCCCTCTGTCTATTGGGATTTTGGCTCGTGTTCAGCGGCAAGATGCGCGAAAATCCCGGGCGCCGCATGGAGCGCGCCAAGCTGGAGCGGGAAACCTCCGCACTCAATCAAAAGACTTCGCAACTTCAGAATGAGATCGGGGATTTGCGTCGCAATCTCGACAGTCTCGAATCGGTGCGCATCGGGGTGGTGATCTCCTCGGGTCTCGAACCGCAAAAGGGCGAAGAAGAAGCGGACGGAGAAACGCAGAACGCGCGCTTGGGAGGCCTGTTGCGGTTCACGGGCCTGTCGGCGGGCGTTCCGCGCGCCCGTGACGTGGCGCGGCCCTTGGCGGCGGTGCGGGTCATGTCGCACTTCATGGATTCCACTCTTTTCGTGCTCACCCGCGACGCGGATGTGGCGGCGCTCCTGCCGACAGCATCCCCCGTGGCTGGGCCAGTGATCGTAACGCGCGGCTTCGGTCCCGCGCGCGACCCCTTCACGGGGCGTAAAAGCCTCCATCCCGGTGTTGATTTCAGCCTGCCTCCCGGAGCGCCCGTGCACGCCGCCGGCGGAGGTCTGGTAGTGGGGGCGGGGAACGATCCGGTGTGGGGCTATTATGTCCGCATTCGCCACAACGAACGCGCCGAAACCTTTTACGCCCACTTGGAAGGCCTCAATGTGACGGCGGGACGCAGCGTGGCGCGCGGCGAACTTCTCGGGTGGATCGGGCAAAGCGGTGCCACAACGGGCCCGCATTTGCATTTTGAAATGCGGATCCGCGGCGACCGCGTCGATCCGATGCCCTTCCTGCTGCCGACCTCACGCACCCTGTAAGCATTTCGATCCGGTTCCCCAACCCGAGAGAGTTTTCATGAAGCCCGCATTCCAAACCCTTGAGACCATCGCGGCTGACTGCAGTGAAACCCGTCACGGTTTTCATCGTCATCCCGAACTCAGCGGCGTCGAATTCACTACCCGCGATGCGGTGGTCGCCGCCCTTAAGATGCTCGGTTACGCGCCGCAGACCTTCGACGGACATATGGGCGTGGTGGCGACCTGGCCCGGTGCGGCCGATGGCCCCTGCATCGCCTTGCGTGCCGATATGGATGCCTTGCCATTGCGCGAAGAGTCCGGTGTCGCTTGGTCTTCGGAGCATGCGGGCGTGATGCACGCTTGCGGGCACGACGGGCATATGGCGGTGTTGCTCGGCGTGGCGCGCTGGTTGGCCGAAAATAAAAAGCATTATCCCGGCGCCATCAAACTGATTTTTCAGCCCGCCGAAGAGACCGGTCTCGGCGCTCCGTTCCTGATTCGCGAAGGCGTTCTGAAAAATCCCGAAGTCGCGGCGATCTTCGCGTTGCACGGCTGGCCCGAGTTGCCCATCGGTACGCTCGCCATTCCCGACACGGCCATCATGGCTGCGGTCGACAATTTCGACATCATTTTAAAAGGTGTGGGCGGTCACGGTGCCATGCCGCACCTGGCTCGGGACCCCGTGGTGGCCGCCGCCTCGCTGATCACGGCGGCGCAAACGCTCGTGAGCCGCCGCGCTTCGCCGCTCGACGCTGCCGTGTTGACCTTCGGTCACGTCGCCGCAGGCAAAACCTATAACGTGATTCCCGAGACGGTGCTTCTCCGCGGCACGTTGCGAACCTTGAATCCCGCCTTGCGCGACACACTGCGCGCCGATCTTGAAGCGCTCCTCGCACACACGGCATCGGGTTTGGGCATCGCGTCGTCGATCGAGTGGGTGGAGGCCTGCCCGGCCACCATCAATGATCCGGCCATGGCGGCCCTCGCGCGCGAAGGCTTGCGCGCGGCCCTCGGAGATGGATGCCTGCGCAGCGTGCCTCCCAGCATGGGCGGCGAAGATTTCTCGTACTTCCTGCAGCAGGTTCCCGGCGCCTACTTCTGGCTCGGGCTCGGCATGGAGCGCGGCGGTTTGCACAACCCGCGCTTCGATTTCAACGATGCCGCCATGGCCACAGGCATTGCCGCATTCGCGGGAATCATCGAACGCTTTTACCGGCCGTAGGTTCTCCACTCCAATACATCGGGCCGCAGCGCCTGTTGCCGGTTCCAGTCGATGAGTCCGGCATTTTGCGTATCGCGGCGTGCGTAACCGGAGGCAGCGCGGCGCGGGAGCGCACCCGGCACGGCGACGTTCACGGCTTCCAGTAACTGTGCGTCGGGTTTCGCAGACGAGGGAATCGTGGGCAGAAGTCCCGTCCCGTTGTAGTCGAGCCGGTTGGCCGTGAGTGTGGTCCCGTAAGTCATGATCGCGACCTCGCCGCCGGGAGTATCGAAAGACGCCTGTCCCACACCTTTGCCGTAGGTATGCGTTCCCACGAAGGGGGTGTTCAGGTTGTCGCGCAAAGCGGCGATGAAGATTTCCGATGCGCTGGCGGAACCGCTGTCGGCCAACAGTACAAAGGAGCGTCCCTCATCCTTGCCGCCCGCGCTCGCACGATAGGCGGATTCGGTGCGCACGGAGGCTCCGCCCTCGAGATTGCGTTCGATCAAACGGATGATCACGCCTTGTGACATGATCGCATCGCACATTTGCAGCACCACGCCCAGGCTGCCGCCTCCATTGCCGCGCAGGTCGAGTACGGTGGCCGGAAAGCGGCGCGTGGCCTCCAGCGCCTTTGCGAATTCCGAGGCGGTGGACCCGCCGTTTACCGTGGTTTGGGTGAATGAGTAAATGGAGATGTAGCCCGCGCCCCCAATGCTGTCGGCCACCACCGTCGGGAAACTCACCGTATCGCGCGTCATGGTTTGGGTGACTGGTCCCGTGGAAGTGAGTACGGTGAACTTCGCGTGCACTGTGTCCGCATCCACGAAACGCACGAAGCGATAAAAGGCGGAGTCACCGGTGATGCTGCTGTCGTTGATGGCGAGCACCGCCATGTTGCGGCGGAGTCCGGCGTTGTAGGCGGGGGAGCCGGGGGCGACCATGTCGAGAAAGACGGTGTCTTCGGTATCATTCAACCGGATCTGGATGCCGATCACGCGCGGGCGCACGGTGGTGCGGCTCAGGCTTTTGTACTCGGCTGCGTGCGCGGAGTCGATGCGGCGCGTGTGCGTATCGGAGCGCGCCGCCCGCGCGTACAGCGAGTCGATCGTCCCGAGGCCAGCGGTGTCTTCAAATACGCCTGCGTGCAGAAAAAACCCGCGCAGTAAAAACAGGTGCAGCTGCCGTTCGAGTTCGGGGCTCCAGGTCCCGTAACCGCGCTGGCTGGGACGGTACTCGATCACACGTCCCGTTCCGTGTTCCTTCACGCGCACCGGATAGCCCAGGGCCAGGTCGGATTGCGCACCCGCAGCGAGGGAGGCGTTGCGATACGGTTCGAACATTTCGACCACCACCGTCGCAGCGGCGGTCGTGGTCACCGTGTCGTAGGCGGTGGATTCCACCGCAGGGTAGGGGTGTTTGGGGGGCGGATCGGGGGAAAAAATGCAAGCGCCGAGCGCCAGCACCGCGAGCGGGGCTGAAACCCGCGAGAACGGGGAGAAGTGCCTGAAACCGCGCAAAAAGGGCTTTCTCATGCTCTAATGATACTCTGTGGGGGGTGGACTGGACAGCCTTGCTATTTTTACCGATTCTAAGCGCTTTTTTGAACCGGGATTTTTCGCCATGCAGTTGCCCAAATACAAAAAGAAAAAACGCATCAAGCTCAAGGTTTGTCAGGAACCCGGGTGCGGACGCGAGTTTTGGGGGCATCCGATCGCGAAGTATTGCGATCTGCATCGCGACATCAAACAGCGCGCGAAGCACAAGAAAGAGTTCGAGAGCGTCGAAGTCAAGAATATGGTGTTCAAGCACAACTACACCGAAGTGCTCGATCTCGAATTCCTGTGCTGCCTCGAAGGCTGCGATCAGCGGTACACTGTGAAGGTGTTCCCCAAGCAGTTCGTGTATCCGCGCTATTGCATGGAGCATCGCAACGATTTTCGTCGTTCGAACTTCATGCGCATGTGGCGTGCGAAAAACCGCGTCGCCTGACGCGGGGTTCTCCTACTCGTTGCCCTTGATGTTGGCGTAAAAGTCGTTGCCCTTGTCGTCGGTGACGATAAAGGCCGGGAAATCCTTGACTTCGATGCGGCGCACGGATTCCATGCCCAACTCCGCAAACGCGACCGTCTCCACCTTGAGAATATTTTCCTTCGCGAGTACGGCCGCCGGGCCGCCCACCGAACCCAGATAGAACCCGCCGTGCTTTTGGCAGGCGTCGCGCACCGCGACGGAGCGATTGCCCTTCGCCAACATCACGCGGGATCCGCCCTGGGTCATGAAAGCATCCACGTAGCCGTCCATGCGTCCCGCCGTGGTGGGGCCGAAGCTGCCCGAGGCCATGCCTTCGGGTGTTTTTGCCGGGCCCGCGTAATACACCGGATGGTCTTTGAACCATTGCGGCATTTCTTCGCCCGCGTCGAGCATGGTCTGAATGCGGGCATGCGCCACGTCGCGCGCCACGATGAGCGGGCCGGTGAGCGAGAGCCGCGTCTTCACCGGGTGACGCGAAAGTTCCTTCACGATCGCATCCATCGGTTGATTAAGGTCGATCGCTACGGCAGGCACCATCGCACCGGCACCTTCTTCGGGCACGAATTTGTCGGGACGCGTTTCGAGTTGCTCAAGGAAGATGCCGTCGCGCGTGATCTTCGCCTTGATGTTGCGATCGGCACTGCAGCTTACGCCGATGCCGATGGGGCACGACGCGGCATGGCGCGGCAAACGGATCACGCGCACGTCGTGGACGAAGTACTTTCCGCCGAACTGCGCGCCGATGCGGCTGTCCCACGCCATGCGCTGCACGCGCTCCTCCCATTCGAGATCACGGAAGGCGCGCCCCGTCGCATTGCCCGTCGTCGGCAATCCGTCGAGGTAACCGGCGGAGGCGAGTTTCACAGTTTTTAGATTCGCCTCGGCGGAGGGGCCGCCGATCACCACCGCGAGATGGTAGGGCGGGCAAGCGGAGGTTCCCAAAGAAAACAGTTTCTCGTTCAGAAAGGCAGCGAGGGCCTTTTCGTTCAGGCGGGCCTTGGTTTCCTGAAACAGGAAGGTCTTGTTGGCCGAGCCGCCGCCTTTGGCGAGAAACAAAAACTTGTACGCCTCGCCCGGTTCCGCATACACATCGATCTGCGCGGGCAGATTATTGCCGGTGTTCTTTTCTTCGAACATCGAGAGCGGCGCCATTTGCGAGTAGCGCAGATTCTCTTCCGTATACGCGGCGGAGATCCCTTCGGACAGCGCCGCTTCGTCGTCACAACCGGTCCACACCGATTGCCCCTTTTTCGCGATCACCGTGGCTGTACCGGTGTCTTGGCAGGAAGGCAGTTGTCCCTGCGCAGCTACCACGGCGTTGCGCAATTCGGTGAGCGCCACAAAGCGGTCGTTATCGGAGGCTTCGGGATCTTCGAGGATGGCGCGCAATTTGCCGAGATGACCGGGACGGAAATAAAAATTCACATCGCGGAGGGCCTCCCGCGCCAGACGTACCAAACCTTGGCGGTCCACGACGAGCAACTCGCCCCGCTCCGTTTGAATTTGTTGCACGAATTCCCGCGTCAACAGCCGATACGGCGTAGTGTCTGGAACGGTTTCAAACAGGGGCTGGTGCGAGTAGGCTTCGGGCTGCGTCATGCATTCAATTTAGGATGTTAATTTGAGAACGTTGTTACCCAGGAGTCGGCATGATTTGGACGCGGATTTTGTTCGGTGCGGGCGCTTTGGCAATTCTTGTCGGGGCCGGGTCGGTGTCGGCCAACACCTTGCTGGTGCTTCCCGTGGGCGGTGAAACCGAGACGGGGTCGGTCGAGCTCTCTGCGGTCAACCGGTTGTTTCGGGACGCGTTGGAGGCCCGGCATGGGAACGTGGCCGCTTCTTCCGTGTCTGCGGTCTGCAGCGAGCGGGCCTGCGCGCTGGAGGCCGCCCAGGCCGCCCATCTCAAGAAGTCGGATCAGGTGGTGTATTCGAGTCTGCAGCGGCTGGGGACGAAGTGGATCTTTCTGTCGACCATCGTACGCGCCGACGGCAAGAAACCCTACAACCAGCGCATGACGGTAGAGACGGTCGAAGATCTGGAACCGGTGACGCAGCGAATGGCCGAAGTGCTGATCAGCCGCACCGCCCCCGAGTTTGCGGCTTCGGTGGATGATGTCACCGAGCGCGAAAAAACCTTCGAACGCGCCAAGCGTAAAACACCTTATTCCATGGGCGTCGGAGTGGGGTACCTTATCCCGGTGAACGGCGGATTCAATTACCTGAAGGAAGACGCCAACAATCCCAATGCGGGATATACGCGCACCGATTACGCCGCGTTGCTGCGGTTGTCGTGGGTGAACAGCTGGGAATTCCGCCGCGACATCCACCTCGATCTCGAAGGCGTGTGGACCGAGGCGCGCTCGCTCGGCGGCGATCTCAATCTGGCGTATCTGATGGGCGGTGGCGACTTCGCGCCGTTCTTTGGCGGTGGCCTCGGATTGCATTACGTTCGCGGCGACGAAGATCCGGCGCTGTCAAACCGCCGCAACTTCGGGCCGGCGTTGAACGGGCAGGCGGGCCTGATCCTGTTCCGCACCTACGGACTCAACTTCAAGGTGCGCGGGCAGTATCTCACGGTATTCAACGCCGATCGCGACCAAGGTTTCGCGGTGGACGTGGCGGTGATTTTTCAGTAATAGTGAACGGTTTGCCGTGGGACCGAAAACAAAAAACCCCGCTGATTCAGCGGGGTTTTTTGTTTTCGACGGAAAGCCGTAGAAGACAAAATGCCTACTCCAGATACGTGTACCCGTAGAGCCCCGAACGGTAGTTGGCGAGGAATTCTTTCCCCTCCTGCAAGGTGATTTTGCCTTCCTTGACCGAGGACGAAACCCAGGTCTCCATGTCGCGCACGAGCTTCTTCGCGGAGAACTGCACGTAGTCGAGCACGTCTGCGACCGACTCGCCGTCGATCACCTGCTCGATGCGGTAGCCGCCTTGGCTCGAGGTGTCCACCACTACGTGCACCGCGTTGGTGTCGCCGAAGAGATTGTGCAAGTCGCCGAGGATTTCCTGATAGGCACCCACGAGGTAGGCGCCGAGGTAATAGGATTCCCCTGACTTAAGCGGGTGCAAGGGCAGGCTGCGCGACAGTTCGCCCGAGTGGATGAAATGGTCGATCTGGCCGTCGGAATCGCAGGTGATGTCCTGCAACGTGACCTGCGTGGTCGGCTCTTCATCGAGCCGCTGAATGGGCATGATGGGGAAGATTTGATCGATAGCCCATGCGTCTGGCAGCGACTGGAAAAGCGAGAAGTTGCAGAAGTACTTCTCGGCCAAAAGCTTGGAGAGGCTGAGCAATTCGAACGGCGGATTTTTCATGCCGCCGGCGAGGCGATGCAGTTTTTGCGCGATACTCCAGAACAGACGTTCGGCCACGGCTCGGGTCTTCAGGTCGAACAGGCCGAGGTTGAAGCCGTCGAGCACGTCTTCACGGATCTGCAAGGCGTCGTGCCAGGCTTCGAGGAGGCCGTTGTTCGAAAGGTTGCGGTAGATGGCGTGCAGCTCGCGCAGCGCTTCGGGGTCGTTCTCGGTGACCGGGTAGTCGGTCTCGTTCCACAGGGGCAAGGCCGTGGTTTCGAGCACGTTGAAAACGAGTACCGAGTGGTGGGCGGTGAGCGCGCGGCCCGATTCGGCCACCACGTTCGGATGGGGCAGGCCGGCCTTGTCGGCCGCGCTGACCATGGAATACACCACGTCGTTGGCGTACTCCTGAATGCTGTAGTTCACGCTGTTGGCGTTGGCGCTGCGCGTGCCGTCATAATCGACGCCGAGACCGCCGCCCACGTCGACGAATTCCACGGGCACGCCCATCTGGTGGAGTTGCACGTAGAACTGGGCCGCCTCGCGCAGGCCCGACTTGATCTTACGGATGTTGGTGATCTGGCTGCCGAGATGGAAGTGGATCAGCTTGAGGCAGTTTCCAAGGCCCTCTTGCTGGGCGAATTCCACCGCTTCGAGCAACTCGGATGAATTGAGGCCGAACTTGCTCTGGTCGCCGCCGCTTTCTTCCCACTTACCGCTGCCCGAGCTCGCGAGCTTGACGCGCATGCCGATGTTGGGCTGCACGTTGAGCGTGCGTGAGACGTCGCGGATGAGTTTTAACTCGTTGAGCTTTTCCACCACGATGAAGATGCGCTTGCCCATTTTCTGCGCCAACAGGGCGAGTTCGATGAACTCTTCGTCCTTGTAGCCGTTGCAGATGATCAGCGACTCGGGGTTGTCCATGATCGAGAGCACGGCGTGCAGCTCGGGCTTGGAACCGGCCTCGAGGCCGATGTTGAACTTTTTGCCGTGGCGCACCATCTCTTCGAGAACGGGGCGCTGCTGGTTCACCTTGATCGGGTAGACGTTGAAGGCTTTGGCCTTGAACCCGAACTCCTGCCCGGCCTTGTCGAAGCATTGCGAGATTTTCTCGATGCGGTTGTCGAGGATGTCGGGGAAGCGCAGCAGCACCGGCGCGTTGGTATCGCGCAGCGCCAGCTCGTCCATGATGTCCTTGAGGTCGATGGCCGGCCCGCGTTCGCGCAGGGGCGATACAGTCGCGTGCCCACGCTCGTTGATGCCGAAGTAACCGATGCCCCAGCCGCGGGTGTTGTAAAGCTCGGCCGAGTCCTCAATGCGCCATTTTCTCATGCTGCTCATTCCGGTAAGAAAGAAAGGGTGTAAAATTAGCAAGTCGGGGGGCGCTTGGGGCCACGCGTTCCGTATTGGCTTACCGCGCTTCTGTCGTTGCCGCAGCCCTCACCCCGGCCCTCTTCCAGAGGGAGAGGGAGGAACACACCGCGAGGTAGGCTCAAATCGCTCGCGAAAGCAGGGAACCGGCCCAATATCCCGCGAAGGCAAGCAAAATACCCGCGACCAGGCTGGTGAGCGCATAGGCGAGCGCCATTCCGGCTTGCCCGTCGCGCATCAGCCGAAAATTCTCGAGGCTGAAGGCTGAAAACGTGGTGAAACCGCCCAGAAACCCGGCCATGAGCCAAGTCCGGATCCACGGCGTGCCGCGCTCCGCAAATGCCGCGCACAGACCGATCAGGAGAGATCCCAAAAGGTTGACGAGGAGAGTCCCGACGGGAAATGCCGACAGGCGAAACATCGACTGAATCGCGTAACGCACGACCGATCCGGTCGCACCACCGATGGCTACACCAAGCAAAGCAAGCGGTTCCATGGAAGAAAAGATAGACGGTAGACGGTAGTAGGTAGACGGTAGAGAAGACGAAAATCGGGGAAACTCAGAAAAATGGGGGTTCATTATTCTAAGACGTTCTGAGCTTATTAAGAAGCCCGAACAATAATTTCCGAACTTCCACGAGTTTTTCCGAAACGGCTTTGGTGGTAGTTTCGGGCACGTACTCCAGCTGTATTGCGATTGAAAGGAGGGTATCCAATTCAGAGAGGCTCCCTTGAGAGATGTCGAGGAAGTGAGCAAAATCCCGTTTTCCGTTTCTGCCTTGGCCTTCGGCCATGTTGGCTACAACTGAAACTGCTGCTCTTCGCATTTGTTCAGCCATTCCAAATCGCTCTTCTTTTGGAAGCACACGGATGATACGGTAAACTTCGGGAATCATTTCCATTGCCTTCTGCCAGACAATTAATTGCCTGTATCCCTTTGTCGTTGACATAAGTTCTCCAGATGGGTTCTCTACCGTCTACCTACTACCGTCTACCGTCCGTTGGTCACCACCCTCTCGCCCCCACGAAATAATCCGGAAATCTCTCCCGCAAAGAAGTGAACCCCTCCGCGGTGACGATCAGGTGGTCGAGCAAGGGAATGCCGAGCAGTCGTCCGGCTTCGGCGAGCCGACGTGTGGAGACGAGGTCTTCGGCAGAAGGATCGAGCGAGCCGCTGGGATGGTTGTGCGCGGCCAGAATCCCAACGGCACGATCTTCCACCGCGCAGGCGAAGGTTTCTCGCGGGTGCACCTGGCTTTGGTTCGCGAGCCCGATGGTGATCTCGTGCGCGCGGATCACCTGATGGTTGCCGTCGAGCGTGAGCACGGCGAAGCATTCTTGCCGGCGCCCGCGCAACGAGCCGAGGTAGGGAAGGGCGTCGGACGCTTTGCGGATGCGGATGCGATGGCGTCGCGTCAGGAAGCGGCGCGAGAGCTCGAGCGCGGCGAGAATCTGGCAGGCCTTGCCGTGGCCGATGCCGTGGATGCGGCAGAGGTCGTGGAGGGTAGGCGGTTCGGTGACGCGTTCAAGGTACAGAGTGACTTCGCCCGCGAGTGCGAGCACGTCCTTGCCCCTTTGGCCGCGGCCGAACAGCACGGCCAGCAATTCCTGGTTCGACAGGGCTTCGGCGCCCTCTCGCCCCATTTTTTCGCGCGGCCACAGATGGGATTCCAGGCTTTTCAGCATCGAGGTGCAAGTGGAGTCGGGTGGGCGCGGTTCGGTCGGCGTCGGTGCCGGCGGCAGAGGTTCGGGAAGGGGCGCAGGAAGGAGCTTGGGGAGTGTGTACGGAATGGGTGTGCTGTCGTTCATGACGGCATTGTACACGAGGGGCGACCGTTCCGCTGCCCGCTTGTGTGACTACGGTCACAGGTTTGAAGAAATATTTTCCGACCGCCCGTTCTCACACTTCCGACTACCGACCCGCCTTCGGCGGACTTCGGCCTTTCAGCCTCAGCTTCCGACTTTTTGCTTTCATCTACCTACTACCTACTACCGTCTACCTACTACTTTTTCTCCGATGCTCAAATTCTACGGCTACAAGAAATGTTCGACCTGCCGCAAGGCAGAAAAGGCACTGGAGACCGCCGGAGTCTCGTACGGTTTTGCGGACATCACCGAAACCCCGCCCTCCAAAATGGAATTGAAAAAGATTCTGGAGCAATCCGGGTTGCCGCTGCGCAAGTTGTTCAACACCAGCGGTGAGCAATACAAGCTCTTGGGCATTAAGGACAAGATCGGCAGCATGACGGACGCGGCTGCGTTCGACCTTTTGGCGGGCAACGGTCGCCTGATCAAGCGTCCCTTGGTCACAGATGGTAAAAGCGCGACGGTGGGGTTTGACGAGGTGTTGTTCGGAAGAACTTGGTCAAAGAGACGGTAGTCGGTAGACGGTAGCAAAAACAAAGCGCATCAACTTGTACTTGGTTTCAAAATTTCTTATTCGGAGTTCTCTACCGTCCACCTACTAACGTCTACCGTCTCTCCCGTCCCGGCAGCATCGGCAGCAGCCTGAGCGTGTACGCTCCCGCCCCGATCGCCACCAGCGCCGTGAACACGTACACCGAGCGCAAGCCGAAGAAGTGCCAGAGCACCCCTGCGGTGAGTCCGCCGAATGCCGAGGGCAATCCGGTATAAAAGAGAGCGCCCAGCGATTGCAACGAAGGGCGATCGGCGATGGCGAAATGTTTGTCGATGAAGAGATTGAATCCCACGAGCGCGCCCGAGAAGAAACAGCCGTGGAAGGCCAGTCCGGCGAGAAACACGCCGTAACTGTCGGCCGCTCCAAGCAATGCCAGCTTGATGGTGGTGCCGAGCAGCCCGAATCCGATCACGGTGCGCAGGCCGAAGCGACGCACCATCCAGGCGCATAAAAACATCAGCGGTATCTCCACCGTGGTCGCCACGATCCATGCGAAGCTGATGGAACTTTGCCCGCCGTCGAAACGCGAGACGAGATAGTTGCCTTGCACCAGGGTGGCCATGGCGTTGGCGAAATTCATCACACCGAGCGTCCATAACAAACGCTTGGCGCGCGGGGCGGAGAGCAGGCGCAACGCGCGGCCGAATCCGGGAGTGCGGCGCGGGAGCGGCGTGACGAGGATGTCTTCGGGCGCTTGACGCGGATCGCTCGGGCGAAAACGGTTGAGCGCAAGGGGAATGGTGCACCAAAAGGCCGCGCCGAATCCGAAGTACAACCACGGCAGTTTGTCGACGCCCGGCTGAAAGAAACTGGCGATGCATCCCGCTAAAAATCCCGCTGTGCCGAGGCTGCGGATCAAGAAGTAGGTGCCCTGCCCGCGCGTGCGCGTGGCCTCGAGCGCGCAGGCGGCGGTGAGGGGGTGGATGCCCGCGGAGCAAAACAGGGTGCAGAAAAACAGGAAGAGCACGGAGCCGAAGTGGTTGGCCCACGGCAACAGGGCCATGGCGGTGCCGGCCCCGGCGAGCACGATGGCGAGCGGGATGCGCGGGCCCCGCAGGCGGCGGATGGCGTTGACCTGCACGGCCGGTGCGAGCAGCCCTGCGGCGTATCCGGCACCGAGCAGGAAGCCGATCTGCAAGGGCGAGAAGCCTTTGCCTTCAAAGAGGTAGCCGTGGAACTGCGTTGCGGAGAGGCCTGCGAAGCTGAGGAACATCACCCAGCCTGCACCCCATACTGGAGATTCGGTGCGGGCGGGATGGACTTCTGATTTCGAGGCGGGGGGCATCGAGGGAAAGGTAGCCCATGTCCGCAACCAACGGCGAGTCTCCCCGCCGCTGGTTATTGGGCTTTCGGATGTTCCCTATTTCTGAAGGTCCGCCAGCAACTCTTCAAGCTGATCGAGACCCGCGGTATAGCCTTCCTTGAAGCCCATCTGAATCATGAGCTCAAGGCGTTCGAGCGAATCGTTGGTGATGACGTTGGTGACCACGGTGACTCCGTCGCGCTCTGTGAAGGAATTCACCCACACCGAACTCTTCGTCTCCGGGGCCACGATTCCGTTTTCATCGCAAAACGCGCTGCGATACGTGAAGCTGTCCTTGGGGTCGATCTTCAGGAAGCTCTTCGAGTCCCATTTCTTTCCGACGCCGGGGATGACCATGGCGTAGAGCCAGCGTCCGCCTTCGGAGAAGTCCATGGATTTCGTCTCCGCGCGGCACGGCTTGGGCCCCCACCATTGATCGAGCAGTTCGGCCTCGGTCCATGCGGCCCACACGAGGTCGCGGGGGGCGTCGAAGGAGCGTTCGATGGTGACGCGGAGATTGTCTTTGTCGACGACGAAGTTAAAGATTTTTTCCGAGCTCATGTCTTTCTCGCTTTTGTAATGGTAGTGAGGGTGGTGGGGTTGGTTGGAGTTTGAGTGTTGGTTCGGGATTTCAGTTGGGCCAGCACCTCGTCGAGTTGCGTGAACCGCGCGGCCATCAAGGCTTTGAATTGCTCGAGCCACTGTTCGATTTGTTTCATCTTGTCGGCCCTTAGGTGATAGCGGATTTCCCGGCCTTGTTGTTCCTGATCGAGTAGGTCGCATTCCAGCAGAATGTGGATGTGTTTGGAGACGGCCTGCCGACTGGTGTCGAAATGCTCGGCCATGGCGTTGGGCGTCATCGCGTGCACGGCGAGCAGCATCACAATGGCCCGCCGCGTCGGGTCTGCAATAGCCTGGAAGATGTCTCGTCTCATGGGGCTCCTTCGGGTCGCGATATGTTATCAGCAACCATTCGGTAGCAAATATAAGCGCAACCGATCAATTGCGCAAGTGGTTTTTGAACAGCGGTTTTTAGGGGAATTTAACGGTTTATAGGGGTCGAGGTCTATCGCCGACTCCCCATCCTTCGAGCGGAAGGGGGTAATCTCTGGTCCGAAGGAAGGACTCGAGTTTTGCTCCCAACGCTGTCATCCCGGCCCCCGCCTTCGCGGGGGTAAACTCCGGCCTGGAGGAATGACCTGTGTTTTGCCCCAAACGCTGTCATCCCGGCGAAGGCCGGGATCCAGTCAGCGCAGAATTGTCTGCGACGATTCGTTTGCGTTCGAGCGCTTGATGGCCCTTATCGCCATCCCTCTTGCACTTGGCCCATGTTCCCGTCTTGCGCCTTGATGTAGGCGTAGGACTGTTCCAGGATTTTTTCCAGGACGGTTAAATCCAAATCGCTGAGTCGTTTGAAGTAGAGGCAAACGCGGCTTGTGGTGTGCTTCCCGAGTTTTTCCAACAATTTGGAATGGCGTGCGCAGCCGTCCATCAGGTAAATGGTGTACTTGCCCTTGCGGGGGTAAAAACTGAGGACGGCGTTGTCGCCCTCGCGTCCGCTGTCGTACTTGTAGTGGTAGGTGTCGAAGCCGATCGTGCCGACGTTCCAGATCTTTGGGGTTTTCCCGCTGATGCGCTTCATCAGAGCGACGAGCATTTTCGCATCCGCTTGGGTCTGTTCGTCGTCGAGCGAGGCGAGGAAGGATTTGACCGAAGGGGCGGTTTGTTTAGCGATTGGAGTCATTGGGTTTCTCTTTGACCCTCCCGGTGGCGGCAGTCCGTTCCTGGATAACGTAAGTCAAATCTCTGAAAGCTTTTTCCGCTTCCTTTTTATCCATCATGAATGCTTCTTGGTCATGGGGAAGAGGCAATCCTAGTAACTCCCAAATAACTGTAATGGCTAGTTCGACTTCCTCCACATTCCTATAACGATGACACTGCCAATCGCCAAAAGGCCAGTTTTGGAAAGCATTTTCGATAGCGCCTAAATGCAGCCCAATTTTAAAATATCCAGGCCTACCTTCATGTGTCAGTAAGAATATAACGCCGGCCTTAATACGCTCTCTGATCTCTGTTAAACTCTGTGTGCCAATCCCACAAATGGGACAACCCTCTCCATCAGCTACGAGTTTAGGAGTCGTGTGCCATTCGTGTCCATTTTCGCATCGGAAATCGGATCTTCCGCTCACCATGCTTCGCACGTATCCTAAGAGGGAAATGCCTCTGCCTTCCAGTCGTTTTTGGACTGACGCCGTATAGGCATACACATAATCAGGGTAAGACGCTGGGGTTGGTCGAACCCCGGCCTGTTTTGCCGCCTCCAAACCAATTTGCACCAAATCCCAAGTCATTATTTCGATTTCGATGCCTTTTCGATAAGGAATTTCCGGGAAATGCGTAGCTCCCCAAAAGGCACTTTCAGCCCAATATGGGTCGGGGACGGAAATGTGTGCCTTAAGCTCCCATTTTTGACCCGACTCTTTGACGATCTTGCCCGCGTATTTGTTGTGTTGATTGTTATGCTGGGCCAATCGCTTCTCAGGTTGAAGGACAGTTACTCCGATCTTATAGAGATTTGGATTAGATGGGTGAACTAGTACATAGAGATAGCCAGGCTTATATATCTGTATTGCCTTCATCAATTCCGCCTGCCTGTCATATTCTGAGTAGTTGTAGGGTTTGCCATATGGCCGAAACCAACAAATTGGATGGGCGCCTTTGATAATTTGTGTTTACGGGGTTATCTGGCCAGAAATTGGTCTAGTGGTAATAACCTTGACTAGCACTGCAGATTAAATGCCTCAGTCGTTAGGTGAACGAGCTTTAGTATAAACCTAGGCTCTTACTTCGTAAACCCCTTCACGGGGACTCTAAAAACTCTGACTAAAAAGGAAAGGGCCCCCTTCTAGGAGCCCCTTCCACACACCAATTTCCTGTAAAAATCACCCCTTTACAGCCGGCCACGTGTACACGTACTTCGGCCGCACGATGGGCATTCCCTTGTCACCCCGCGCCTCGGTGAGTTCCCACACGATCTGCGACGCAATGCCCACGCAGCGCAACAGGCCGAACAGCATCGTGTGGTACGTCTCATACATCAGACCGAAGTCATAGCGTAAGAGAATTTGAGTCAGGGCTCGAACCAACCTTTGACTAATGCGTCCTCGTTGAATTGAACAGAACCACCCTTCTGATAGTTCCAAATACTGAAGGATCCATAATTTTCAATCTTGGCAGGGCTGCCTAGCAATCCTTCGACTTCGGCCTCAGACATGCCCTTTTTAAGCTGTCGCCAGCTCGCTTTTCCCGGAGGAGCTTGAATCGGTGCTTTCCCTTCCCTCAATTGATCTTCAATTGTGGAAATCCGTTTTTCAAGTAATATGATCTTCTCTTCAAGCTGTTGCGACATGGAATCGTAGCTGGTTTGTGAAGATGCTTGGGTTGCTGACACAAGGAGCGAAATCAAAATTGCGAAATGATATCTACTCACTTTGTCCTCCGTATGTTTTCGATTCTAATTGCTTACGGGCCTTTGCCGTTTGCGTCAAAATCAAAAAGGCTGCGAATCCTAACCAAGAAAACACAATGGTTATAAGGAACCAACCGAATTTAGCCCCACCAGTTGAACGGCTGGAAAACAACACCCACAGAATCGGTGTAAAATAGAAGAGAATCGCAACCAGTAAAATTCCTAGCACTAATTTATCTGGATCAATATCTGATGAGGAGGCGTTTCCTGATCCCTCATCCCATCTAAGTGGCTCACTCCATCCAGACACTTTGCCATCCATGAAGGTAACGTCGCCGCCATTTGGATAGTTCCAAAAAGCTACTACTCCGCCATTGATACGTTCTGGCTCCCCCAATATTTTTCTCACACTTTTCTGACCCATGTCATTCCTTAACATTCGCCAGTTTTCTAAGGACTTCCATTTCTCAACAGTTGCTCCGCTTTGGCTAACCGTATTTTGCCCAGCATTTGAAAGGCTGAGGAGAGATAAAATCAGGATTCCAAGGAAGACTATTTGCTTAGTCATATTAGGACCTTAAACCTTTCCGCTGAATTGCATTGCTCCCATTATAGAACCCCAATATCCAGGACGTAAACCTCGTAACGGAACCTCGCGGAATTCTGACTAAAAAGAAAGGGCCCCCTTCCGAGAGCCCCTTCCAAACACCCATTTCCTTAAAAATCACCCCTTAACCGCAGGCCCGGTGTACACATACTTCGGCCGTACGATGGGCATTCCCTTGCCACCCCGCGCCTCGGTGCGTTCCCACACGATCTGCGACGCAATGCCTACGCAGCGCGACAAGCCGAATAGCACCGTATAGTACGTCTCGTCGGTCAGGCCGCAGGCGTTCAGCAACGTCCCCGACACGGCGTCGACGTTCGGATACGGATTACTGACCTTCGGGCGCTTCTTCAGAGCTTCGACTCCCGCAGTGCGCAGCGAAACTGCGAGGCGGAACAGACCATCGTTCTGGGCGATTTCTTCGCCGAGGGCGTACTGCACTGTCGCGCGCGGATCTTCGACGCGGAGCACCGCGTGGCCGAAGCCGAACAGCACGCCGCCGGTGGCGAGACGGTTCTCCACATACTTGCTGACTTCTTCAAGATCGGTGGGATCCTTGATCTCCGCAGCGACTTCCTTCACGAAGCGCAGGCACTCCTGGTTGGCCATACCGTGCAACGGGCCCGCGAGGCCGGCCATGGCGCCGGCCAGCGATCCATACATGTCTTCGTGGCCCGAGGCCACGGCCTTGCCCACGAAGGTCGAAAGGTTGCCGCCGCCGTGGTCGAAGTGCAGAATCATGAACACGCGCAACAGCCGCGTGAGATCGGGCGATGCGCCGGGTGCGCCGAGCATGTGCACGAAATTCTCCACCCAGCCCAATTCGGGTTTCGGAGCGATCGGCGCGCCCCAGCCCGAGCGGATACGAAAGATCGCCGCCACGAGTTCGGGCAATTGCGCGATCACGCGCAGGCAATCCTTGCGGTAATCCCCCGCGTTTTCGAACATGCCCATCGCCACCAAACCGCCGAGCAGCCATTTCATCGGATGGCCTTTGCGGGGGAAGCTCTCGAGCAACTTGAGCACACCGGGATTCAGCGGACCTTGGCCCAGCAGTTCGCCGTGGAACACGGCTAGCTTGGCCGCGTCGGGCAGCTCTTTGCGCAGCAAGAGGTGGATGACCTCTTCCGGATCGAGGTGGGCGAGTTCGGCGATAGGAATACCGCCATAACTCAATCCCTTGATCGGATCGACGTCGCTGATGGGACAGGTGCCCACGGGAAACCCTCGCAAACCCGTGTCGAGGTGGTCACGCGTGATCGTGAACAAAACCTCTTTGCCGTCCGTGTTTGCATCGCCCGCCATGAGAGTACTCCTTGCTTCCTGACCCGTCGTTGCCGTCTTCGCTTTTGATCGTCCGTATTCGTCCGTATTCGTCCTTATCCCACTATTAATTCGACTGGGGAACCGCGTTCGCCACAAGCGTCCCGAACTCGAAGCAACCCACTTCTTTCGCGCCGTCCATGAGGCGTGCGAAGTCGTAGGTTACCGTTTTGGCGCCGATGGTTTGTTCCAGCGCGCTCTCGATCGCACGGGCAGCCTCGGTCCACCCGATGTGATCGAGCATCATCACTGCGGAAAGCACGACCGAACCCGGGTTCACCTTGTCGAGGTTCGCATACTTGGGCGCGGTGCCGTGAGTCGCTTCGAAGATGGCGTGTCCCGTCAGATAATTGATGTTGCCGCCCGGCGCGATGCCGATGCCACCCACCTGGGCCGCGAGCGCGTCCGACAGATAGTCGCCGTTGAGGTTCAGCGTGGCGATCACGTCGAAGTCCTCGGGACGCGTCAGCACCTGCTGCAGCGCGATGTCGGCGATGGAGTCCTTGATGATCAGGCCCGCGCCCGGCTTGCCTGCGGGGATCTTGCACCACGGACCGCCGTCGATGGGTTCCGCGCCGAAGAACTCCTTCGCCACGCGGTAGCTCCAGTCGCGGAAGCCGCCCTCGGTGAACTTCATGATGTTGCCCTTGTGCACGATCGTTACGCTCTTGCGATTGTGACGAATGGCGTAATCAATGGCGCTGTACATCAGGCGTTCGGTGCCGAGTTGGCTGACGGCCTTCACGCCCACGCCCACGTCCACCCCCACGGTGCGGGCCGGTACGCCGACCGATTCCAGCAAGCCCTGCCAGGCCTTCGAGGCCTTCTCGGTGCCGAATCGGATCTTCGCGAACTGCTTGGGGTATTCCTTTTCGAGGAAAGCCAGCATCTTGGCGGCGTCTTCGCTGCCGCCCTTCCACTCGATGCCGGCGTAAATGTCTTCGGTGTTCTCGCGGAAGATCACCATGTCGACCTTCTCGGGGTGCTTGACGGGCGAGGGCACGCCGGTGTACCAGCGCACCGGGCGCAGGCAGACGTAGAGGTCGAGGATCTGGCGCAGCGCCACGTTCAGCGAGGTGATGCCGCCGCCCACGGGCGTGGTCAACGGTCCCTTGATGCCGACGAGGTATTCCTTGAAAGCCGTCAGCGTCTCTTCGGGAAGCCACTGGTTCTCACCGTACACCGAAAGCGATTTTTCGCCGGCGTAGACTTCCATCCACTCGATCTTGCGCTTGCCGCCGTAAACCTTGCGCACGGTCTCGTCGATCACGTGCTGCGAGGCTTTCCAGATATCCGGTCCCGTGCCGTCGCCCTCAATGAAGGGAATGATCGGGTGCTCGGGAACCACCAACTTGCCGTTGGCCGGGTTGAGCGTGATGGCTTTACCGTTGGCGGGAACCTGAATGTGTTGAAAGGCGGGCATGACGACTCCAATAACGGCAAACAGCACAGGGAATCGATTTGTAAAACGATCAGAACCAGCGCTTTATGCGGGGATGAATGATAGGGCAAATATAATATCGGCACTCCCCGGGGCCGAAAAATCGCCTGATTTTTCGGGGATGCGCGGGAAAGAGGACGTTGGGAATACGGCGGATGCGAAACCGACCCGACTCCTTCTCAAGCCGGCATCATATCCACGTCGGAATACCCGTTTTCAGGGCTCCAGGCGCGGATGCGCATGGCTTCGGGGAAGGCCAGCGGTTTGTACACCGACTTGCCCATCATCAGGCGCAGGCATTCCTGAATGCCCTCGGTGATCGACGGATGCGGGTGGATCGACTTCATGATGTCCTCGAGCCCCTTGTCCTGATCCATCAGGTTGGCGACCACCATGATGGTGCTGCTGGCCTGCGGGCCCGCGGCGCGCATGCCGAGGATGCGGTTGTGGCCGTCTTCGGAGACGAGGATTTTGACGAAGCCGTCGGTGCGCCGCATGGCGATGGCGCGGTTCACCAGCGCATTGGAATACGACGCCACGCGGTAGGGGATCTTTTGCGCCTGGCATTGTTGCTCGTTGAGGCCCACCACCGCGACTTCGGGGTTGAAGAACATGATGGTCGACATGTTGTGGTAGCGCAGCAGGTATTTGTTGCGGCCGAACATGGCCTTGATCGCGTAGCGACCTTCCATTTCGGCGACGTTGTACAAGGCCGAACGCTGCGTCACGTCGCCCACGGCGTAAATGTTGCCTTTTTCAGTCGCGAGCACCCGGCAGTCGGAGTCGGTGTCGAGACCACCGCGAGCATTGATAGACACGCCGATGTTTTCGAGGCCGAGCATGTCGAGGTTGGGAATACGACCCACCGACACCAGCGCCGCATCCACTTCGAGCACCTGGCTGCGACCGCCCTCGTAGTCCACCACCACTTCCAGAAAGTCAGGATGCCGCGTGATGCTGCGTAAAAAAGCGTTATGATGGATCACCACGCCTTTTTGTTCGAGGTTATGGCTCACGAAGGTGCTGATGTCTTCGTCTTCGAAAGGAATGATGCGCGGTTGGCGGTCGAGCAGGTGCACCTTGGTCTGCGCGAAGTTCGAGAACATGCTCGCGTATTCGCAACCGATGATGCCCGCGCCCAGGATCAGCAGGCGCTTGGGGAATTCCCGGAACGACAGCACGCCGTCGGAGTTGATGATGCGCTCGTTGTCCACCACGATGCCACCGAAGTTGCGCGGCTTCGAACCGGTGGCGATGATGAAGTGGTCGGCGGTGACGCGTTCCTCGCGCCCGTTGTGCAGCGACACGTCCACCGAGTCGGCATCGTGGAAGCGGGCGAAGCCGCGTTTGAGCGTGGTCGATCCGATGCCCTGCCAGCGCGGAGGCGAGAAGGTCTCGATCTGGGAGAGCAGTTGGTACTGCTTCTCCTTGGCGGCCTGGATGATGGTGTCGCGCACGGCCTGATAATCGACCATGAGCCCCGCCGCGCGGTAACCGCGGTCGACGGACGAAGCGTTGGCGTAGTCCTTGGCCAGTTCCCACATGGTTTTACTGGTCATGGCGCCGTGCATGATGCCCGCGCCGCCGATGTGCCCGCCTTCGATCAGGCAGACTTTTTTACCGAGGTCGAACCCGCGCATGGCCGCCGCAAAACCGCCCGGCCCCGATCCGATGATGCACACATCGTAATGCGTCGGGTCCGTGGGGATGACGCGGGAAGCATCCGCAGTTTCGGGTGTAGCTGAAGCAGCGGAGGATGCGGATCGAGGGGTGGCCATGTCAACTCTTCCGTTCGGTGGTCGCTGGTGACGGCACGTGCGCAGGTTATTCTGCGGCGGGTCGTGAGAAAATCGGATCGGACACGCCCGCCTCTGCGAAGCCCTTCGCGCGCAGCAGGCACGACGGGCATTTTCCACAGGGTGGGAAGGAACCTTCGTAGCAGGTGTGGCTGTACGCCAGCGACTCGAGCGCGCCCCAACGCCGCGCGAGCGCGACGCTCTCGGCCTTGGTGCGGAACATCAGCGGGGTGTGGATGCGGAAGATGCCCCCTCTTTCGGGCCAACCAAGGCCGAGATGCAGCGCACGCTGCAGGGCACGCAAGGTCTCGTGCCGGCAATCGGGGTAGCCGCTGAAGTCGGTCTGGCACACGCCGGTGACCACGTCGCGGATGTTGCGCGTGTAGGCGTAGGAGGCGGCCTGGGTGAGGAAGAGGAGATTCCTGCCGGGCACGAAGGTGTTGGGAAGCCCGTGGCTTCCGTTCTCGGTGGAGATCGCCATCGAGTTGTCGGTGAGCGCGTTGCCGCCCATCTCGCGGAAGAAGTCGAGCTTGAAGCGGCGCAAAGGAATGCCGAGACGCCAGGCGATGGTTTGGGCCGCACGTTCTTCGGAAGCGTGGCGCTGACCGTAATCGAAGAAAACGCCTTCGACGGATGCGAAGGTTTGCAGCGCCCAGTGCAGGCACGTGGTGGAATCCTGACCGCCCGAGAAGACGACCAGTGCGGTGCGGTTCAATTTCGTTTTGATGATTGGCGCGGGCACGCTGAAACCCCTTATCCTGCGCCCAAAGATAGTTTCCGGTCGAAATCACCCGATGGAAGTACCGGATGGAACTACCCGGCGGGAATCAGCGCAGGCCCAGTTCCTTGTGCAACTGAAACGAGAGCTTCCAGCGCGGGCGGGCCATCGCGGCGGCGATGGTGCGTTCCCACTCGGCGCGCGTCGCGGCAAGGTCCCGCTCGCCCTTGCCGAAGCGCCCCGTGCGGATTTCTTTAGGTTGAAGGAAATAGTGTGAAAAATTGGAAACTTCGAAGAACGTCAGATCCTGTCCTTCGAATACCAGTTTCAGCTCGTTTCCGGTTTTCAGCTTCCAGTCGCCTCCCTGCGAAAGCTTGGGGCTGACCGTGACCCAATCCACGCCGAGCGTGTCTTCTGAAGTTCCGTTGGTCTCCATCGTCACGAAATAGCCGCGAGCGTGGAGCAACTCCGTGAGTTTGCGAAAGCCTTCGGCCTGAATGGTGGGGTCGCCGCCGGTGAGCACCACGAACTTCGCGGGATGCTCCGCGATGCGGGCGACGATTTCCTCCGGTTCCAACTTTTCCTTCAGAGAAAAGTCGGTGTCACAGAAATCACAGGCGAGATTGCAGCCCGCGCCGCGGATGAAAATCGCAGGCGTTCCTGCATGGAACCCTTCACCCTGGAGTGAGTAAAATATTTCAGAAATTCGGAGCATCGAAGAAAAGATAGCAGGGGTGAGAGAGCGCCCGTGTTCAGAACGCCTGATTGAATTTGACGATGAACGCCACCCCGTGCTCGCTGAAGCCGAGATCGCCGCGCATGCAGCCCACGCGGTTGTTGAACACAAGCCGCCCGCCCACGCCGCCGGAGTAATGCAGCGTGCCCTGCGAGGCTTCCTCGAAGTCGCTGTCCACGCGCCCGGTTTCGCCGAACGTCGCGATCTGCCAATCCTTCCCGAGCCATCCCGCAATGAGCGGAAGCGCAAGCGGAAAGCCGAAGCGGATTTCGGCCTGCGCCGCCTGCGCGCTCTTGTCGCGGAATCGTTTATGCGGCACGCCGCGCAGCACATCTTCGTTGCCCAGGTTCGGCTCCACAAAAAAGGCCGGGTTTCCGAACAAGGTTTTCTGCCACAGTTTGCCCGCGACTTCCCAACGTCTGCCGAGGGTTTGGTACGCCGCGATCCAGCTTTCCGAAGAGCGGAAGGCATCCTTCGCCGCGATCGAGGTGCCGATGCGTTGGGAGGCGTGGATGCCGCGCGCGGGCACGTCCTTGCTGTCGCGCGCGTCGTACTCGATGCCGCTCTCCCAAAGGTCGGCGAGCCCGCCACGATACCCGGAAACTTGCGGGCCCAGAATTTGGCTCGCCCCCAAACTTCCATCGGCTTTGTGAATGTCGGAGATGTCCCAGAATTCCGCGCGTACGCCCGCGATGAATTTGATGGGCGGAACGGCGGCAACGATGGGGCGCGTGAAATAGGTAAAGGCGTATCCTCCGAGCGGCGAATATTCGGTTTCGTCAGAGTCGTTGGGATTGTTGCCGCCTCCGAAATAACTGTCGGGGAAGCGCTGAAAGCTGCCTTCGAAGCGTGCCTCCCATTGCGAGCCGAAAAATTCGGTGGTGCGGTTGGAGATGCGCGCTTCCGCTTGCCCGCGCGTGGTGTAGAGCAGGCGGTATTCCATGCGGGCGCCTTCGCGCGGAGATTGGGGGTTGACAGCCATCATCCCGACGCCGATGCCGATTTCGGGAGAGATTTTCAATCCGGGGATGATCGTATAACCGGCCTTTTTAGCGGTCGGTGTTACGCTGGTCGAGTCGGCGGCGGTTTTCTGTGCGGTTGCGGCTTCCGTGCCTCCGGTGAGGAGCAAAATCCCCATCGTCGCAATCACTGTCATGGGACGGACCGGATTGTCGGCCAAAGTACGATGGAAACGCGTCTGAACGCCATTTAGAATACGGGGCATGCGCGACATATATACTTTATCCTGCATGCGATTCTCCGTGATGACCCGTGCGTTTGTGGCTGCGATTTCATTGGCTCTACTGTCTTCCCGGCCTTGTCTGGCGGCGGTGACAGCCCCAACGGGCGAGCTGCGTCGCGACAACCTGACCGACTACGCTCCTGAACCGGGCCCGGGCCGCGCGCACAATGAATTCTGGACCTATCAGTTGCGGCTTAACGACGGCATTCAGGTGCAGCTGAATCTGTCGCGCGTGTTCTTCGGCAAGTTCAAGGATCCGGTATGCGGCGCCGATCTGGCGCTGATGAATTTTGCGGGTCGCAATTACTTTGTGGCGCGCGAATATCCGTTGAAAAACTTTTCCTGGAATCCCGCTACGGCGCGCCTCGCGGTGCACGACGACATCTTTGCCGAAGGGCTTCCCCCGCGCGCCCACCACGTCACGTTTTCCACCACCAAGGGCGGGCACGATTATTTTCTCGACCTCACCTTCGAGAACATGACGCCGGGCGTGGTCTGGGGCGACGGCATTTTCCGGTTCGGCGGCGGCGATCAGGCGGCATTGTTTCTGCACATTCCCAAGGCGCGCGTGCGCGGCTGGCTCGCCGTCGCTCGCGACACCGTGGCTGTGCGCGGATTCGGTTGGATGGACCACACACGGCAAACCCAATTCGGTACCAAGTTCATGGATGCGGGGTATCGCTACGCCGTCACCACGGGACGTGCCGAAGGCGGATACTTTTTCCAAAACGGTTCCACGGTGTTCGGATACGGAGTGCGGGAAGAAAACGGCGTGATGACCTTGCTCAAGCCCACCGCGATCACCTCATCGGAACGTACCTCGTGGGGCGGCCTCGCAGTGCCGAAGCGACTGGAGTTCTCGCTTTTGGGCCATGCGCCGGTGATCCTGTTGCGTACCGAGGACCGGCAACGCACCTCGATTTTGCAGGAGTTGAGCAGCTTGGAGCGCTTTGGTGCGAAGGTGTATTTGGGCGGTGAGGTGCTGGGCTACCGCGGCATTGCAAAGATCGACGACAGCATGAGCGCGATCTATGCGTTCTCGATGGTGAAGAGATAGACAGTAATCGGTAGACGGTAGCGAACACTAGAAATGGAATGTTCGGTAACCTTTTTGCCGATTTTTTCTCTACCGTCTACCTACTACCGTCTACCGTCCGTCCTTATTCCTTGACTTCCCCCGGAAGCCGCGAGATCACGCCTTTTTGAGTGGCGATGCGGGCCTCACCGGCGGCGCCCCCGTACACGTAGTTCACGTATAAGGTGAGCAACCCGGGTACGTTTTCCCGGGTGTACAATTCCCAATTTCCATCGTGAAAATGCGCGGCGCCGCCGCGCAGGCTGACCCACACTTCGCCATCCGGTCCGCCGGTGATGGAGGTGACGCGTTCGTTCGCCAACGATCCCAGCCCCGATCCGGCACCGAGGCGCATCCAGGTGCCGTTGGGGTTGCGGCGGGCGACTCCTGCCTGCGTGCCCACCCACAAGGCGTTGGTCGCATCCACATACAAGGCGGTGATGCCGTGGTGGGGCAGCCCGCCGTCGGTGGTCTCGGGCGTGAAGCGCGTCCACACGGCTCCGCTCAGGCGGATTAGCCCGCCGAGAGTGCCGATCCATTTGTCTCCGGATGAATCCACCGCGATGGCGGCGACGGCGGGATGCGGGAGCCGCCCGGCGATCTTGTCACCGGTGTAGGTCGTCCATGCGGAGCCCCGCAACACGGCGAAGCCGTTGCGGGTACCCACCCAACGTTCCTCCCGGTAGAGCGCCAGCGCCAGTACGCCGTCGTCGGGCAGTCCATCGTGCGTGGTCTCGCGGGTGAAGCGCTTCCAGATGCCGTTGGAGAAGACCTGAAGGCCCGCGCAGGTCCCGATCCACAGGTCGCGATACCGGTCGAGTCCCAAACAGGTGAGTGAATCCGAAGCGAGATCGCCCCGCGTCAATGCCTTTGTGAATATCCGGAAATTTCCCGCACGGTCTTCTGTCGTGAGCCCGCCGCGGGTGGCGTAATAGACGTTGCCGAAATCGTCGCGGGTGACGGCTACCACTTCGGGTGAAGGCAGTCTCCCGAGATCCATCAGTGTCCAACGTAGGGTGGGGCTTTTCGAACCGGATTCGGAGCCGTATTCGTATCCCGATTGCGCGACCGCGCATACAGGAATACTGGCTAGAAGCCCGGCCCAAAGACCGATCCGTAAAAGAGAGCGCTGCTGCAGACGAAGAAAGATCATGCGCTTAATGTAGATCTACATTTCGTGCCATGTCTGACTCCGTCGCATCCGTTCCCCGGCCTCACCGGGCTTGGGGTACCGCCGGTGTTCTGCTGTTTTTGCTGCATTTCTTCGCGGAATTCCTTTCCGAGTTTCCCGCCATGCTCCGGTTGCGGTTGGTCCGGCGTCATCAGAAATGCGGCGCATCACCCTCCGAGCCTTCCGATCCATCGGTGGTCTGCGTCAGCGACAACCTCGACGAAGTCAACGGCATCGCCCTTGCCTCGCGCATCCAACTGCGGGAACTTCGCCGCATGGGGCATCAGGCTTATCTCTTCGGCACGGCGTTCCATGCGCGAGCGCCGCGCAGCGAAGGCCCCGACGGCTCGTTGGTGCTCGCTCCGGGGCGATTCTCCATGGATCAAGCGGGGTACGACCACAGCGAGCTCGTGGTGTTGCGCCTGAGAAGTTTCCTCGATTTTTTGCGCGCGCATCCGGTGGACGTCATCGAGTTTGAAACGCCCGGACCGGTGTCGGTGTTGTGCATGTTCACTGCCAAGGTGGTGGGTATTCCCACGCTCTCGCATTACCGCACCGATATCATCGTCTACAGTGAACTTCTCATGAAGGGTCGCCTCGGCATCCGCTTCGTCCAGTTTTGGACGCGCTTTTTTACCCGCGTGTCGGGCCCGGTGGTCGTGCCCTCCGAAGCGTACCGGGAAAAAGTGGTTGCCATGGGCGTAGTGCCGGGCCGTGTGCACAAACTGCCGCGCGGGGTGGATCTCGAATTTTTCCGACCCGACTTGCGTGAGGACGCGGTATGGAGCCGTCTCGGCGTACCCACCGATGGTGTCCGCCTGCTGTACGTGGGACGCGTCTCCACCGAAAAAAACCTCGCCGCCTTAGCACAAGCTTTTCTTGCGGCACTGCAAACGCGTCCCGATCTCAGGCTGATCGTTGTGGGCGACGGTCCTTATCTCGAAGAGATGAAGGCTTCCCTCGCCGATTGCGGCAGGGCGCATTTCACGGGAGTTTTACGGGACGGGAACCTGGCGCGGGCTTTTGCTTCGTCCGATCTCTTCATCTTCCCAAGCCTGTCCGACACTTTCGGCAACAGTGTGGTGGAGGCTCTCGCCTCCGGGCTGCCGTGTTTGGTCAGCGACGCCGGCGGTCCCTGCGAAATCGTAGAGCCCGGCGTGTGCGGGGCGGTTTTTCGCCACCGCGAACCCGGCGCGCTCTGTGCGGGAATTCTGGACTTGGTCAACGATCCCGCACGCCTCGCGGCTTGGCGCGAACCGGCCCGGCACCGCGCTACCGCCTTCGCCTACGATGCCGCCGCCAACGCGTTCTGGAACCTGTATGTGAAGGTGTGGAAGAGTGAAGTTTAACGAGAAGTTGTCAGTAGGTAGTAGGTAGGTGGAACACAGATTTGGAAACTCACGAAAGCAAATCTCAGCAGTCACTGGTTCAAGCAATCTGAACCTAAATCCATCTACCTCCTTTACCTTACCCACTACCCACTACCCACTAACCATCCTCCTCTATGAAGGTCACCCCCATGTTCATCCACTCCGTCTACTTCTGGCTCAAACCCGATATCACCCCCTCCGAAAAGGCGCTCTTTGTAGAACGCGCCCAGGCCTTGACGCGAATCTCCACAGTGAAACAGGGCTGGCTCGGCAAACCGGCCGATACCGATCGTCCGATCATCGATCGCACTTATTCTTACGGCCTCGTCCTCATTTTCGACGATCTCCCAGGGCATGACTTTTATCAGGTAGATCCGATCCACGACGCGTTCCGGGAACTGCATTCCCTTTGGACGGCGGTGAAGATTTACGACTTCGAAGAGTAGCCGCAATGTTCTTGCATAACGTGTTGTATTGGCTCAAACCGGATCTGTCTGCAGAACAGCGTAAACTCTTCTTCCAAGGCATCGAAGATCTCAAACGCCTGAAATCCGTGCGCGCGGCGTGGTTCGGTACGCCTGCAACCGGCGGTGAAGCTATTGCGGAACGTGATTACACGCACGCCATCGTACTGGATCTCGGCGATGCGGCGGGCCACGATGCCTTCCAGGCGGATCCGGAACACGACGTCATCCGCAAACGCATTGGCGGGTCGTGGGACAAGATTCTGATTTACGACGTGGAAGGGTAGAGGAAGAAGCACCTCGCGGCGAGTGACCGGTTAACTCTCCGTTACCACCGAAACAAGACCAGCCTCGCGATTACCAACCCGGCCAGCACAACCGCCTCTGCGGTTTCGGACAGCACCGCCGCGGTTTGCAACGTGAGGCCGGCAACGCGACCGTGACTGCGGCGTTGTCCCATGCGCAAAGCCCACCAGGTTGCACCGGCGCCGGCGACCAAAATGAAAAGCGCCGCACGCACCGGGAACAGAAACGCCAAAAACAATTGCAGGCCGCTCAGATAAGCCGCGCGCAGGCGGCGCCGGGCAGCGAAAGGGCCGCGCGGCCTGCGCGCCGGCGGCTCCATCAGAAAGGCGGTGGTGCGGGCGCACATGCCGAAGATGGGGAACAGAAACACCGCGCGCACCCGCCAATCGGCCGAGAGCATCAGTAACGAAGCCCACTTCACGCAAAAAAATGCTGCGGCGATGCCTGCGCCGCGTACATCGAGCCGAAAGCCTGGAGGAAACCCGTGACCGGGCAATGTGTGCGTGCCGCGCTCGGCTTCGATCACGCCCCGTAGCGGCGAGAAGCCGGTGAGCGCCTGCGGGAGCAGCACCGCCACGAAGCAGGCTACGGGCGCTGGCACGATGCGCGTAAGCGCAAGGAAGGCGAGAATGTTCAGGCTGCCGATCGCCGCGCCCACCCACGGGAAGTAATGCACCGAATGCGCCAGCGGGGTGCGGGCGCGCGGTGGAATACGGAGGGTGGTCAGGTAGGCGAGCGCGTTGCGAAGACTCACACCAAATCCTTTGTCTCCCGCACGCTTTGCGCCTCGGATGCGCTCGGCACGGTTCCCAGCAGGTCGAAATCGACGTGACCCGTCATGGGGTCGCTTTTGATCACGCGCACGCGGATTTTCATACCCAGTTCAAAACGGCGGCGCGAACGCTTGCCGACGAGATGACCCGTCTCCGGATCTTTCTCGTAATAGTCGTCGCGCATGCGCGCCACCGGAATCATGCCTTCGCCGTAGGGGTTCGAAACCGTGACGAACATGCCGAACCCTTCCACACCGCTGATCTCACCCTGAAAATCGCGGCCCACGAGTTTGCGGAAGATCCATGCGGTGGCGGTGCGCATGGCCTTGCGTTCCGTTTTCACCACATCGATTTCGCGCCCCGAAATTTCCTCCGCCACCGCGATGGCGCGCGTCGCCAAAATGCGCGGAATCTTTTTGCCGCGCGCATGCAGCTTCATCATGCGGTGCGTCCACAAATCCGCATAACGGCGGATCGGCGAGGTAAAGTGCGCGTAGTATTGCCAACCGAGCGCGAAGTGCCCGAGCGGACTGGCGGAATACTGCGCCTTCTTCATGCTTTGAAGAATTTTGCGCTGCACGGCGGGGGGGAGGGCACCGCGCGATGGGTCGAGCAGCTTCACATAAAACTGTTGAATCATCGGATTCAGGAATCCCGAGGTTTCGCGTAGCTTTTTCAGGGCGTCCGCTCCGCCTTTTTCATCGACGCGACCCGCTAGTTCGGCTTGACCCGACCACAGTTCCGCCACCACCTCGATGTCGGGCTGCTCGTGCACGCGATACAGGCCGGGTAGTTTGAGCTTGTGCAAATGCCGCGCCGTGGCCTGATTGGCCAGCAGCATGCATTCCTCGACCCAACCGTGCGAGGCCAATCGTTTACCGGGATAGATGTCGACCGGGCGGCGCTGATCATCGAGCGCCACGCGCGGTTCGGGCAATTGGAAATCGAGATAACCGTCGCGCTTGCGCTTGGCGAGCAGCGCATCGGTGAACTCGGCGAGCAGGCACAGATGCGGCTCGCCCTCGTCCTTCAGGCCTTGCGCCTCTTCATAGGAATGAAAGCGCGACACGCGAATGAAGGTTTCTTCGAAGGAGTATTTCTTCAATTCACCATCGGGCGCGACTTCCATAAAGCACGAAAAGGCCAAGCGGTCGCGGCCTTCGAGCAGGCTGCACAAATCGCCCGACAGCCGCTGCGGCAGCATGGGTGCGGCGGTCCAGGGCAGATACTGCGTATACCCGCGATGCAGCGCTTCTTCGTCGAGCGCGCCGTCGAGCGCCACGTATTCCGAAACGTCCGCGATATGCACGCCCAGATGCCAGCTCCCGTCGGGAAGCTTCTCCAGCGAAAGCGCGTCGTCGTGGTCCTTCGCATCGGCCGGGTCGATCGTGACGATATATTCGTCGCGCATATCGCGCCGTTTGCTGTGGTTTTCCCACACCGGTTCGGGTTGATCCGCAGCCTCCGCGAGCGCGCGCTTCGGATACCCTGCGGGAATCCCATGTCGCTTGAAAAATCCTTTGGAGACTTCTGCGAAGTCGAGTTCTTCGCGCGCGGCGGCCACCACCTTGGCGGCGGTATAGCCGAACGGGCCTTTGCGGTCGAGCGATTTGATACGAATCATGGCGCCCGCCTTGACGTTGCCCGATTCTCCCTTGGGGAGCACGTATTTCAGTCGGCTGCGGCCCTCACCGGTGACGGCGAACAGGAATTTGCCCTCGCGCACAACGCGCGCCAAAATCCCTTCGCCCGCAGGTGGTTTGACCCTGGGTTCGGAACCTGGGGCGGAATCCGAATTTGCTGTCGCAGCTGTCGCGCCCTTTTGGCGTACGGGAAGTCCCGTGTAGGGAGAAACCTTTGTGGCGGCATCTCCAGAACCGGTAGCCCCAACTGTTCCCGTTGCTACTGAAGCGACTGGAGGAGGCATCATATAGCGTTTACCCTTGAGCTTCAGGATCAGACCTGCGGCCGCGGCTTTTTTCAGCAGCCGCTTGAGCGCGCGCTCTTCGTCAGCGCTGCTTGCTAGCGCGACAAGAAATTGCGGCCAGCCCACCGGCGTGGCGGAGGCGCGGACGATGTCGAGGATGGCCTTTTCGGAGGGCACGCGTATGGTCATTGGCTGCCCTTGGGGAACAACAGAGGCAACGAGCCCCCGTATTGAAATGGATGCGGCGTTGGAATCTGCGGCACTAGGCCGCCGTTTTTTGGCGCTCGAAGAGCAGAATGGGATCGCATTTTCCCGGGAACTTGACGGTGATCTTGTCCAAGCAGGTGGAGCCCTTGAGCTGCGGGCAGGTGACGCACACGTGGTCGTACCAATCCTGCGAGATTCCGGGAGGAGGTTCCCCGGCCTTGGGGCCTTCTCCACCTGCGCCGGGTTGATCCAGCTTGGTGACAATGCTCTTGGCCATGGTCATCAGTTGCTGCACGGCTTGCGGAGGCAGTTGCGCCCCGGCCTGCTGCAGGTAAAACTGGAGCGACTGAACGACGAGGTCTTTTTCTTCTTCTGAAAATGCCATGTTTTCCGGATGCACGCGCAACGGACGCAACAGGCGCCCCTTGAATTTGGCCAGAATATAGAAGTTGGTCGAGGGACCGGTTCCCGGACCACACCGTGTTCGGGTTTCGGTGCGGGCAAATCGACTGAAAAGCTCCGATAACTCACAAAATCCCGGCCAACACCTGCGATTTCTTCGAAGAAACGAGGAAACGATTGCGTATAGAGGCGTTTGGCGATACGTTTACGGTTACTGCTGACGGGATCTCCCGTAATTTTCTCGAAGGATCATTCACATGCAGATAATGGGTTACAGGGGATCCTTGGGTCGATGGAATATCGGTGCGGTTTTCGCCATGGCGGCTTGTTGTTTGATTCTTCCAGATCGGGCACCGGCTCAGGACGTGGGATCAAAAACCCGTTTGTTCTTGTGGGGATCCCGCCGGGCTCCCATCGCCTCGCCCCGACCCTCGGGCATTTCGGATACGACGGTCTATAGCCCGACGGACAGCGTCCGCAATTCCTGGCTGCTCGCCTATCCGGCCTCGAGTCCCAACGGCGCCGCCCTGATCGTCATTCCGGGCGGAGGGTACGACAACCTTTCTCCGTGGACCAGCGAAGGAACCCCGGCAGCGGGGACTCTGAATGGTTACGGCATCACGGTTTTCCTTCTCCGGTATCGCGTCAAGCCATACGGCTACCCTCATCAGATGTGGGACGTACAGCGCGCCGTGCGCTGGGTCCGTGCCAACTCGGCCAAATACAACATTGATCCGAACCGTATCGGCGTTCTCGGCTTTTCCGCCGGTGGTCATGTGGCTTCCACCGTTGCGACGCATTTCGACGCGGGCCTTTCGGACTCCAATGCGACCAATGGATCACACTGGTATCCGGGCCCGAAGGACTCCATCGACCTCTATTCAAGTCGACCCAATTTCCAGGGCCTCGTGTACCCGATGATCACGATGGTGCAATATGTTCCCGGAGCGGGAACTCGGGCATACGCCTATAAAGCGGGTCGCGACATCTACATCGGTACCAGTCCCACGCAGCAACTCGTCGATTACACCTCGAATGAAAAACAGGTTACGGCGCAAACACCCCCCGCCTTTCTCAATTATGGAACGGCCGATGCCACTGTGGATACGCTCAACAGTGGGGCGTATCGGGATTCGCTGAAGTCCAAGGGCGTCTCCGTTAAAACCGTGGTGGTTCCCGGTGGTACACATGGTTCGAACACGGTGAAGCTCGACAGCCTGCGTACCTGGATGAATCTGAATGGGTACTTTACGCCGACTTCCATCCGCCCTGGCCGCGTGCGTGCACGCATCCCGGCACAGGCGCTCCTTCCCTATCGTCAGCCCGACGCGCGCGGCCGCGTTTCCGATCATCCCGTGGGTCCGGTATTTGCCGTTCCCGTGGCAGAAAAAAAGAAAGACTGACCATGAAATTCCTGCTTCGTTCCGCGATGTTCCTCGGCGCAATCGGAATCGCGTCCATCAGTACGCCGGCACAAACCGCGCGTACCTTGCGCTGGGCGGCCATCGGCGAAGCCGTGACCGTATCGGGTTGGCCGGCGCGCACCGCTTGGCGCCTCCCCGCCGATAGCATCATCAACTACGGCTATGCCGGCGGCACGGCGCTGCGCAGCGGCGATTCGAGCTTTTGGACCTCGGGCAAGCTGGCGCAGGTGTTCGCCTACCAGCCCGACATCATCAGCATCCAGCTTGGCTCCGCCGATTCCAAGTCCGTCAACTGGGCCGACAGCGCGAACTTCGTGAAGGATTACAAGGCCCTCCTCGACACCCTCGCCTCCATGCCTTCGGCACCGCGCCTCATCGTCGTCTATCCCACACCGGTGTGGAAGAACGAAGCCGAGCCGCAGGCTCCCGGGCTGCGCCGCGGGTCGGTGATCGCAAACTCCATCGTGCCGATGCTCCGTCAGATCGCCAAGGACAAAGGCGCGGATACCGCCAACCTGCATGCGCCGCTACTCACCCGGCAAACGCTTTTCGCGGACAGCATCACCACCTCGACGACCGCGGGACAGGATTCCTTGGGTCGTCACGTCTTCAACGCATTCCTCGATCAATCGATCCGTGTGATGTGTGTGGGAAACAGCATCACGGAAGCGACCTCCAGCAGCATCAAGCAACGGTATACCTACCGGTTGAACATGATGCTCGGTAAGCGCTATTGGGTTTGGAACGGCGGCAAGAGCGGCTGGTGGATGCAGCGGGCCCAGTTGCCCGGTGCGAGCTCCTCTTATAAGTCTTATGTCACGGACAAGCCCCTGATGGACACGCTGTTCATGCGCAAGCCGCACTTCATCACCATCAAGCTCGGCACCAACGACGCGCGGGTGAATTTCTGGCAGACGCCCCGCTTCATCGCCGACTACCAGTATTTCATCGATACGTTGTACAACAACATGACTCCCAAGCCGAAGTTCCTCCCCTTCAAGGCCTACCCGGCGTGGAAGGTCAGCGGTAACTGGGCTTATTCCAACAGCGGTTACACTGCCGCCGAAAACGGAATCAACGGAGACATCATTCGGGATTCGCTCGGGCCGGCCATCGACGTGATCGCGGCTTCCCGGCCGACGCAGGTGGCGGGAGTGGTCGACCTGTATACGCCGTTCGCAGGCCCCACACAGTCCTACGCCTCCGATGGCGTGCATCCCAATGCGGCGGGACAGGACAGTATGGCGAAGGTCATCTACCGTACGATGCTGCCGATCGTGACCTCCATCCACGCCGCATCGCCCGGCAAGGCCTCACGAGCGGCGCGACCGGCCGTTCGTGCCGTGAAGACCGTGCGGATCGAATCCACTAAGGCCACCGCACGCGATGCAGGCGTTAAAACCGTGGACGGCAAGTCGGCCTCGCAGGGCGTGCTCGCCCCCGGTGTCTATTTGAAGCCGACGAAGAAAACCGAAACCGTTACGCGATAACGAAAGAATCCGACATGACTTTTATCCAAAAACATCTTCGCGCCGTCATTGCGGTTCCTGCGGTTTCCTTGGTGTTGGCTTTGCAGGCTGGTGGCGCTCCCGTCACCACGGTGCCGTGGAACGGGCACACCGGTGCGGTCAGCTTTACCTACGACGACGCGCGCACAAGTCAGATTCCCTACCTGATTCCCCAGCTCGATTCGCTCGGCATCAAGGCGACCTTCTTTATTTCGATTCAGAACATCGGAGATTTCAATGCCCGCCGTGCTCAATGGATTCAGGCGGCCCGCAACGGCCAGGAACTCACGAACCACACCTACTTCCACGAAAACGTGAACGGATCCAACGGGGATTCCGTCACGAAGGTGGTCAAGGCGATGGCGGATACGTTGCGCAAGGTCGATAGCACGGTCAAGTCGCTGACGTTCGCCTATCCGAACTGCAATTTGACGGCCAACGCCACGGCGAAGAACGGCGTGAGCGCCGAGAACTTCATGGCGCGCAGTTGCGCGAATCCGACCCTGAACTGGGGAACCCAGCCAAGCGACTGGATGGCAATCCCCGGCGAGATTCTCGGCCCGACGAGTGCCAGCACTGCCGTGACAAGAATCAACACCGCGAAAACCAACAATCGTTGGTATGTCACCATCGTTCACGATGTCACCCCCACGAGCCCGGATCAATACAGCATGACGCCGGCGAACAACCGTACGATGCTCGACGCGGCCATCTCGGCAGGCGTGTGGATCGATACCTACGAGCGGGTCGGCTCCTATTACCGTGCGCACTTCACCATGGATACCGCCAAGGCGGTTGTGAACGGCAACGGCTGGAAGATCCAGTGGGTCGCGCCGCATGCGAAGTTGCCCAAGTCCTTGTTGCTCAAGGTCAAGCTGGACCAAGCGACCTTCGGGGATTCCGCCGTGGTGGTGCAGAACAACGCTTATGTTCTGCGTCAGGCCGACAGCTCCTATGTGGTCGATTTCATGAAGTTGCAGATGGACGTTTATCCCAAGGGCACGGTGGCCGTGGCCCCGTCGGTGCGCTTCCGGAACTCCTCCCTGCAGGCGCGCGTCACGGGTCGCATCGTTCGTCTCAAGGGCCTGCCCGAAGGCACCTATACGCTCGCACTGCATTCGGTGACGGGAGTCTTGGTGGAGAAGGGGCGTTTCCGCACGGGCGGCGGCGCGGAACAGGCCGTATCGTTGCACACCGCACCCGCCGCGGGCCTCTATCAGATCACCTTGACCCCCGGGTTCTCCGGGAATGCCCGCAAGGTTCCGGTCACCATCCTGCCTTAGTTGAACGTTAAGGGATCGTCGGAAGGTCGGATGGGTGGGGTCTTCGGGGGCGGTATCGCCGTCCCCCTTTTTTCGGCTTCCTCCGCGTTTCGCGCTCAGGAATTACAATTCCGACTACGATGCGCATTACCCTTTTGACCAATGAATATCCGCCGCACGTTTACGGCGGCGCAGGCGTCCATGTCGAGTATTTGAGCCGCGCCCTCGCCGGCCTCGAACCGGGTAAAAATCCCGTCGAAGTGCTTTGTTTCGGCAAGCAAAACGAGCAGGACGGCGACATCACCGCCCGCGGACTCACCCCCGACTTCACCTTGCCCAACCAGAACGCGCAGCATGCCAAACTCATGGATACGCTCGCCCGCGACTTGATGATGGCCGGCACCGTGACGGCCTCCGACATCGTGCATTGCCACACGTGGTATGCGCACTTTGCAGGCTGTCTTGTGAAACAACTGCTGCGCGTTCCTCTGGTGCTCACCACACACTCCTTGGAGCCGCACCGCCCGTGGAAGGTCGAGCAACTCGGCAACGCCTACCACGCTTCGTCGTGGCTGGAGAAAACCGCCTATCAAAACGCAGACGGCGTGGTCGCGGTTTCCGAATCGATGAAACGCGACGTGCAGGAACTGTACGGCGTTGATCCCGCCAATATCCGCGTCATTCCCAACGGCATCGACGTCAACGAATACCGCAACAAGCCGAATCCGGAGCTGCTCAAGAAACACGGCATCGATGCCGATAAGCCCTTTATTCTTTTCGTCGGACGCATCACGCGGCAGAAGGGCATCCTGCATTTGCTGCATGCCCTCGCGCATTTGCCGCAAGGTTCGCAAATCGTGCTCTGCGCCGGCGCACCCGATACTCCGGAGATCGGTGCCGAAATGCGCCAACGGGTCGCCGACCTGCGCGCACAGCGTCCTGACCTCGCGGTGATTTGGATCGAAGCCATGGTCGCGCGCGAAGATGTCATCAACCTGTATTCGCATGCGGCGCTGTTCGTGTGCCCTTCGGTGTACGAGCCCTTCGGTATCATCAACCTGGAGGCTATGGCCTGCGGAGCGCCCGTGGTGGCCTCCCGCGTGGGCGGCATTCCCGAGGCCGTGGCCGACGGTGTAACCGGAATCCTCGTCGACACGGATCCCGTGGGTGGCACCGATTTCGAGCCGAAGGATCCCGCCGACTTTGCGCGCCGCCTCGCGGATGCGATCACGGGACTCGTGGAAGATCCGGCCAAGTGCGCGGCCTTTGCCGCGGCGGGCCGCAAGCGCGTCGAGGAACGTTTCTCCTGGGAGAGCGTGGCCGCGCAGACGTTGACGTTTTACAAGGAACTGGTTGCACGCAACAAGGTGGAAGCATAATGCCCGCGAAGAAAAAGAAGTCTGTGCCTGCAAAGAAGATCGTGAAGAAGGTCGTTAAGAAGGCCACAAAGAAGATCGTGAAGAAGGTCGTGAAGAAGGCCGCAAAGCCTGCTGCAAAGTCGGCAAAAAAACCGGCACCTGCGAAGAAGGCCGAAAGGGCGCAGCATGCTGCGCCCCGACAGCTCGCGAACAAAATCGATCTGAAAAAACCGGCGATCCCCGAGGCTCGCCTGACCGCCCACGCCGTGGTGGAAAACTTGATGCCGCAGGTCGAGGGCGGGTTGTTTCCCGTCAAGGCCGTGCTGGGTGAAACGGTCACCGTCACTGCCGACATCTTTCGTGACGGGCATGAAAAGTGCGAGGCCGATCTGTTGTTCCGCCGCAAGGGCGAGACGGTATGGCGCACCACGCCGATGCGCTTTGTTGATAACGACGCGTGGGCCGGGGAGTTCGAACCCGATGCGTTGGGCGAGTGGGAGTTCACTCTCGAAGCGCGCACGCTGAACCGCGAAGGCTATGCCGTGTACGCGGCCTTTGAAGAACCGTATCTGCATCCGCATTACGGGTTGTTGCGCGTGGATCCGAAAGCTGCCGAGTTCGCCGCATGGTACGAAATGTTCGCGCGTTCGCAAGGCACGGTGACCGGCAAGAGCGCAACCTTTGCCGACATGGAGCGTCGTCTCGCCTATGTCAAGGATCTCGGTTTCGACACCATTTATCTGCCGCCGATTCATCCCATCGGCGAAACCAAGCGCAAGGGCCGCAACAACGGGCTCACCGCGCAACCCGGGGAACCCGGTTCGCCCTATGCCATTGGGAATTATCGCCTGAAAGGCAAGGGCGGGGACGGTGGACACAAGGCGGTCCATCCGGAACTCGGAACTCTGGCCGACTGCCGCCACTTTCTCGACCGCTGCCGTCAAGAAGGCTTCGAGGTCGTGCTCGATTTCGCACTCAACTGTTCGCCCGATCACCCGTATGCGAAAGATCATCCGGACTGGTTCTATCGCGAGGCCGACGGCACCATCCGTTGTGCGGAGAATCCGCCCAAGCGCTACGAAGACATCTATCCGCTCAACTTCTTCTGCGATGACCGTGAGGCCCTTTGGTGCGAGCTGAAATCGGTGATCGATTTCTGGATCGACATGGGCGTGACGGTTTTCCGTGTCGACAATCCGCACACCAAACCCTTCGCCTTCTGGGATTGGATGATCGCCGAAGTGAAGAAGGATCATCCCGAAGTGATGTTCCTCGCCGAGGCTTTTACGCGCCCCAAAATCATGAAGCGTCTCGCCAAGGGCGGCTTCGATTTGTCGTACACCTATTTCACCTGGCGCGTTACCGCAGCGGAGTTGCGCGCATACTGCGAGGATCTGACCCAGCAGGAGCCGTCGCTGTACATGCGGCCCATCTTCTTCGCCACCACGCCCGACATTCTCCCCTGGCATTTGCAGAACGCTTCGCGCGAAATGTTCCTCATCCGCCACGCGCTGGCTTCCACCTTGGTCGGCGCCTACGGCATGTACAACGGCTACGAACTGTGCGAGAACGATCCCTACCCGGGCAAGGAGGAGTACAACGACTCCGAGAAGTACGCTTACAACGTGCGCGACTGGAACAAGCCCGGCCACATCAAGGATTTCATCCGCCTTTTGAACCGCCTGCGCGCCGAGCATCCGGCGATGCACCAACTCAAGAACCTGTGTTTCCACGACTGCGACAATCCGAACATGTTGGCCTACTCCAAGGTGGAGGGCGACGACCGCCTCCTCTTCGTGATCAATCTCGACCCCGCCGCCACCCAGGCGGGGTGGATCACCGTCGACCGCGCGGCCCTCGGCCTGGCCGGAGAGAACATTTTCGGCGTGCACGAGGTTTTCAGCGAAGAAAGCTATGCCTGGGCCGACCGAAACTTCGTGGAACTGAATCCTTTTAAGGCCGTGATGCAGGTGTTTCAGGTCGAAAAGTTCTAGACGCCACGCCCGATAGAATTCGTATTTTCATTCCATGTCTTCGCCGGAACTCCAGATAGAATGCCCGTGCTGCAAGGCCAAGCTGGTCGTCGACTCCGAGACCGGAGGCGTGCTGCAGGCGACGCCCCACAAGGAGGCGCCGCTTTCGCTTGAGTCGTTCCTGAAGGCCGATCAGACCCGCGCGAAGGATCTGGAAGACAAGTTCGCCGAATCGCGGCGGGTCGAAGATTCCCGGCTCGCCATGCTCGAGAAAAAATTCGAGTGGGCCAAAAAGAACAAGGACAAATTGCCCGATGCGCCGATGCCCGGCATTCAGTGGGACTGAGGGGTTTCCGTGTCCGAAGTCGGCATCGCATTTGAGATCATCCGTTCGGTGGCCCGAACGATTCTGGAGTCGCGTGACATCCAGCCGGCGCTCGATGCCGTGACCCGCCTTATCTCCGAAAAGATGGGCGTGGAAGTATGCTCCATTTATCTCCACGACGCTCCCGCGGGACGCTTGCGACTTGCCGCCGGCCACGGCCTCAACCGCGGGGCGCTGGCGGAAGTGTCGCTCGAACCCGATGAGGGTTTGACGGGCGCTGTGTATTCAGGCGGCGAAATCCTGAACATCGCAAACCCCGGCCGCGATGCGCGCTTCAAATTTTTCCCCGGACTGGGTGAGGAAAAGCTCGAGAGCTTTTTGGGCATTCCCATTTCGCCCGGCAAGGCGCGCGGTGACGGCGTTCTCATTCTGCAGGGTGTGGAGGCTGTGCCCTTCGGTCCCACCGTGGAGGACTTGGCCTACACCTTGGCGGCGCAGCTCGGCACCTTGCTCGAGAGTCGGTTGCCTGCCGCGGTGAGAACCACCGCCGAGAGCGCCCAGGCCAGCGTGGCCCCCAAGGAAGCGCCTCCGTTTCTGCGCGCGCAAACCGCCTTCGGCGGCGTGGCCGACGGTTCGGTGCTCGTGCTGAAGACGCAACACGTTTGGGATACGGTTTACTTCACCGAAACCGATGACATCGCCGGAGAACTCGCGAATCTGCAGAAGGCTCTAGCGCGCGCGCGCGAAGAATCCCGCTGGCTGCGGCAGCGCGCGGGCGAAATATTCGCCGAAATGGACGCGCGGATTTTCGAAACGCACGAGCAGTTCCTCGCCGACGAAGCGTACCTCGATGCGATCCGGGGCCATATCGAAGAAAAACGCACCACAGCGGTGTTCGCGGTCAAGGTGGCCACGCGCGAAATGGCCAAGGCCTTTCAGGACTCGGGAATCGCCATGCTCGCCGCCCGTGCGGCCGACCTGCGCGACGTGGGGCTCCGCCTGCTGAACGCCCTGGGCGAGCGCAACGACCGTATCCAACCGGGCAACGGCTCGGACCAAGGTGTGATCGTGGCCGCCCTCGAACTGCTGCCTTCCGATCTGGTGTATTTGCAGTCTCGCAAAATCATCGGCATTCTCTGCGAGACGGGCGGTAGCACTTCGCATGCCGCCATCCTTGCGCGCTCGCTCGACATTCCGTGCTTCATCGGCATTCCGGGGCTCACGCAATTCCTGCCCTCGGGCACGCGCGTTATCCTCGACGGCAACTCGGGTTTGGTTTACATCCGTCCCGATGCCCACGTGGTGCGCGAGTATCAACGCCTGCTAGCCGCCTCGCGCGCCCATCCCCGTTCCGTCAAGCCGCGCGAAGGCGGCGACCGCACGCGCGACGGTCATCCCGTGCACATTTCCGGCAACGTGTCGCTGCTCTCCGACCTCAACCTCATGCGGCGTTTCGGAATTCAAAGCGTCGGGCTTTACCGGTCGGAATTCTTTTTCATGATCCGTAATTCCTTCCCTGACGAAGAGGCTCAGTTTGGCGTCTACAGTCAGGTCATGGAGCGGTGCGGCAACTTCGGGGTGACCTTCCGTCTTCTCGATGTGGGCGGCGACAAGCCACTCAAGTACTTCGATTGGGGCCGCGAAGAAAATCCCAGCCTCGGATGGCGTTCCATCCGCATGTTGCTGCAGCGTCCAGAAATTCTGAAACCGCACATGCGGGCATTGCTGCGTGCCGCCCAGCTTGGCGAAATGCGGTTGCTGATTCCCATGATTTCCACCTTGCGTGAGCTGCGCGAAATCAAAGCGCACCTGCAGGCCGCCACACTCGAGCTCGAAAACGAAATGGGCAAGAAGCTGCGGGTCCCGCCCGTCGGCATCATGATCGAAATTCCTTCCACCGTGATCCAGATCGAAGCCTTCCTCGCCGAGTCCGATTTTTTGTGCCTGGGCACCAACGATCTCATTCAGTATCTCTTCGCCATCGATCGCGGCAACGAACGCGTGGCCGCATACCACCACCCCTACCATCCGGCCTTCCTGCATGCACTCAAGCGCGTCGCCGATGCGGCGCAAGCCGCCGGCAAGCCGGTGACGGTGTGCGGTGAAATGGCGGGCGATCCCGTCGCACTCTCGCTTTTGCTCGGGCTCGGACTCACCTCGCTCAGCATAGCACCCGGCTCCGCCGAAGGCTTGCGCGAGGCGCTCGATCGCGTGACCATGCCCGACTGCCGCGACCTTGTGGGTCGCTTGCTCGAGCTTTCGACCGCCGATGAAATCCGTCGCGAAGCCGAAGACTTCATGGATCGGGCCGTCGCAAATGTCAGCGACAATGCCGTCGAAAGCGCCGCTTCGACTTTTTGACCCGGGGGCGCCGCCCTGGCGCATCTTCGCTATCTTTGTCCTATGCAATTCGTTAAAATGCACGGCACCGGCAATGATTATGTCTATGTGGACGCTTTCCGCGAACCCGTTGAAAATCCCGTGGAATTGGCTCGCAGGGTCTCCCACCGGCACTATGGGGTGGGCAGCGACGGTCTGATCCTGATCAAGCCGTACCCCGACGCCGACGGCGAAATGGACATGTACAACGCCGACGGCTCCAGCTCCGAAATGTGCGGAAACGGCATCCGCTGCGTGGCCAAGTACGTGCACGACACTTACGCACGCGGCAAGGACGAGCTCAAGCTGATGACCGGTGCCGGTTGGCGCACGGCCCGCATCGTCTCGCGCGACGCCGCCGGAAACGCGGAGTTGATCCAGATCGACATGGGCGCTCCCATCTTCGAAGGCCTCAAGATCCCCACCATCATCGACGCGCCCGAGGTGCTGAAGCAAAAGATCGAGGTCGCGGGCCGTACCTTCGAGTTCTCATCGGTGTCGATGGGCAATCCCCACTGCGTGATCTACGTGGACGATGTCGCCGAGTTTCCCGTCGCCGAAATCGGACCGCGTATCGAGAACCACCCCTGGTTCCCGCGCCGCGTCAATGTGGAATTCGTGCAGATCCTTTCCCGCAACGAAGTCATCCAACGCACGTGGGAACGCGGCGCGGGGGAGACCTGGGCCTGCGGCACGGGTGCTTCGGCTGTGGCCGCCATCGGCCGTCGACTCGGCCTCACCGATGACCGCCTCACCATCCATCTCACCGGCGGCGATTTGCTGCTGGAGTATGACGGCAAGGGTTCCGTGAGGATGACCGGCAATGCGGTGGAAGTGTTCCGCGGAGAGATTCCCACCCCGGCATGACGACCGCTTGGCTTCTTCTCATTCTCGCGGGCCTTTTCGAAGTGGGATGGGCTGTGGGTCTCAAGTTCACGCACGGGTTCACCCGGCTGCTGCCGTCGATCTGGGTGATCTTTTCCAACATCGCGATCCTCTATTTGTTGGCTCAAGCGCAGCGGACGCTTCCCATGACCTTATCCTACGCGGTCTGGATGGGAATCGGCGCCGCGGGCACGGTTGCCGTCGGCGCATTTTTCTTGCACGAAACCCTGTCACCCGCCGGGTGGTTTTTTCTCGCTTTGTTGGTGTTCTCGCTGGTGGGCTTGAAGGCGTGGGGTTAAACGGTCAACGAAGGGCAGGACCGCCCGTTGACGGCGGAGGACTGAAAGCTGAAAACGGAAAGCTGACAGCTATCTTTCCCTCCATGAATCCTCCTCCGCTTCCCCCCGATCCCGAACAGATTCTCGCCGACGCCATCGACCTGATCGTGGACTTCCGCCAGGAAGAGGCGGAGACCCTGCTCAACGCTTTTACGGGCGTGCTGAAGGGCGCCATGAACGGCTCCGATGCCGATGCCCAACGCTACTACTACTGGGGCCGTGCGCTCTCGCTGCTCGACGAATGGGAGCAAGCCCTGCTGCGCTACGAAAGCGCGCTCCACGTGCTTCCCAATCACGAACCGTCGCTCTGGGAAACGGCCGTGATCCTGATGGACGAGCTCGACAAGCCCGAGAGTGCGAAGGCGATTCTGGAGGAGCGGCTGCTCAAGCTGAAGCCGGAAAGCCCCGTGTACGCCGAGGCGCTTGCCTCGGCGGAAGTGTTGATCCGCCGCCGCGATGGTCGGCCGCTCAAACCTTGGAAAGAAGGGGAAGTGCCCGAAGGCGAGGATCGCGAAGATCTTGAAGCGAGCGACCTGGAGCCCGGAGCCTAGTCTTCGGTTTCCGTGTCCAAAGATTCGGACACGGAAGACTCCATCCCCAGCGTCAACTGCTCCCCGTCTTCATCCGGGCGCGACACCTCGTGCACCTCACCGTCTGGCCCCATTTGGGGAATCAGCGACTGTGCGTTCAGGATGCCTTCGAACTCCGAAAGGCGCGGCAAGTCGTCGGGCACGCGGCTGATGCCGAAATAGCGCATGAAGTCGCGCGTGGTGTGGTAGGTGAAGGCCTGCCCGAGCGCGTCGGAACGGCGTCCGATGTCGATCAACTTTTTGTCGAGCAGGGTCTTCATGCTGCCGTCCACATTCACGCCGCGGATCGACTCGATCTCGGCCTTGGTGACGGGTTGCTTGTAGGCCACGATCGCGAGCGTTTCGAGTGCGGCCTGCGACAGGCGGCGCGGCGCGCCTTCCTTGAACAGTTTGCGCGTCCAAGGAAAATATTTCGGCTGCGTGCGCAGGCGCCACGTGCCTTCGGTCTCGGCGATTTCAAAGGGAAGCTCGCTCGCCTCCAGATCGCGATTCAGTTTGCGAACCAACTGGCGCAGGCGCGGCGTATCCCACTCCGGGCCCATGATTTCGCGCAGCGACCGTGCATCGAGATATTCGTGCGAAGCAAACAGCAGCGAGAGCAGCAACTTGTCGGGTTCGGGAATCCAAACCGGCGCGAGATCGGCCTGGTCTTCACCCTCGTCCCCGTCTTCTTCCACGGGTGCAGCGGGGAGGGTCGAGTCCGTATTCCCGGCTTCCCCTGCGTTCGGGTATCCAGAGCCGACCACGAGACTCTCACTGGAAGCAGACGCGTCCATACCGGGGCCGGAGGCGGTCTCGTCGGGGCTGGAAAGTTCTTCGTTCACGCGAAAGTCTTGTTTTCGGGCTAAAATCGTGGTTTTTTAAGAGCCAGTGGCCGTTCCGGCAAGTTAGAAATAACGGCCGTGTGACCGGATCAGGGCACGCCGGTTCAAGGCTCGTCGTCCGGTTCGGGCTCTTCGGCAAGCGCCGAGCGTTCGGGAACGTCGGGCGCCCCCGAGTCCAGGGTGGCCGCCGCCAGAGACTCGATTTCGGGAGTGGACAACGCAGAGATCGATCCGTCCTCCTCCAGCACCCCTTCGATACCCTCGGCTGTTTCCTGGGCCTCGGTTTCTTCCGTTCCTTCCATTCCTTCTGAGCCTTCGGCACCTTCGGAGGCTGCGGTCTGCGCCTCTGCGGCTGCCGCACGATCCTCTTCCTTGAGTTCGCGTTCCAGATCTGTGAGAATCTGGTCGAGCGCTGTGCGCGCTTTGCGCTGCAAAATCTGCTCTTGCACCCATTCGACCAGACCCGGCTTCACTTCGATCACCGTCTCTTCGGGCTCGGCCTGAGCGTCTGCAGCGGCGAGCTCTTCGGCCATCGCCTGGGCGCGTTCGTCCGCACCGTTCCCACTGTTCCCACCCTGCGAATTATTTGCGGCGGGCTTTTCCAAATCCTTGCGATACACCCAGATGGTGCCGAGCGCGCGGTTCTGCCGCACCACGATGCGGTCGAGCTTGCACAGCTCAAGCAAGGCCATGAAGGTCACCACCTTGGCCATGCGACGCGGATCGTTGCCGAAAAGATCCTCGAACAAAATGCGGCCCGCGCTGATGAGCTCGGTTTCCACATGCTGCATGCGGTCTTCGATGGTAACTTCGTCGATCTCCACTTCGTGCACGGGAATGCGCGGACGCAAGGCCAGCACCGATTTGAAGGCGGCGAGCAGATCGTAAATGCCCGCTTCGCTTTCGCCGTTCTCATCTTCTTCGTAGAGGTTCTCTTCGGGCAGCGGAAGCGCCTCCGCGCCGCCTTGTTGTGCGGATTGTTGGGCGAACAAGGCCGCCAGTGCGGCGGCCGATGGCTTCTCGGAACGCCCGCGCGGAAACGCTCCGAAGTTTTTGGCCTCGATGTCGCGCAGCGAGCGCGCAGCTTCCTTAAACTTCCGGTACTCCAGCATCTGCGCGATCAGGGCCTGCCGGTCGAGCAGATACTCCATCTCTTCGAGCGGATCCTTGTCGTCGGCGGGCAGCAGTTCGCGCGCCTTGAGGCGCATGAGCCGCGAGGCCATCACCAAAAATTCGCCCGCCGCACCGAGATCGGTTTTCTGCAGCGCATCAAGATGCTCGAGATATTGATCGGTGATGGTGGCGATCGAGACATCGCGCGGATTCAGCTCGTTCTTTTCAACCAAGTACAGCAGCAGGTCGAGCGGCCCCTCGAAAACGGGAAGCTTCACCTCGTAGCCGAGATCGAGAACTTGCTGGAGCTGGGTCATACGAGGGAAATCGGAAATATGAAATTGGAAATATGAAAGGAAGAAGAAAGCATGGGGCAATCCAAAACCTGTTCAAAGGCCAAAAATGACTTTTGCGTTTCTTTCTGATTTCTGATTTCTGATTTCACTCAACCGTCACGCTTTTCGCCAAATTCCTTGGCATGTCGACGTCGCAACCGCGCAGCACGGCGATGTGGTAGGCGAGCAGTTGCAGCGGAACCACGTGCAGCAGCGGCGTGAGCGGCGCCAACGTTTTCGGTACGCGGATCACGTGGTCGGCGATGCCGTCGAGATGTCCGTTTTCGGAGTCGGTCACCGCGAGAATGCGCCCGCCGCGCGCCTTCACCTCCTGCATGTTTGAAATCACCTTGTCGAAGAGGGCATCGGTGGGGCAGACCACCACCGTGGGCATGTCGGCGTCGATCAGGGCAATGGGACCGTGCTTCATTTCCGCGGCAGGGTAACCTTCCGCGTGCACGTACGAGATTTCCTTGAGCTTGAGCGCGCCTTCGAGCGCGACCGGGTAGTTGAACCCGCGGCCGAGATACAGGAAGTTGCGGTTGTCGACGTACTGCTTCGCGATTTCACGGATCTGATCGTTCTGCGCGAGGATCTCGCGGATCTGTCCGGGAATGGCCTGCAAGGCCTTGCAGATGCGGAGGCCTTCGTCCGCGCTGACCCGCCGCATACGGCCGAGCAACAACGCGATCAAGGTCAGCACAGTGACCTGGCAGGTGAAAGCCTTGGTGGAGGCCACGCCGATCTCGGGACCCGCGTGTAGGTAGACGCCGCCGTCGGTCTCGCGGGCGATGGAGCTGCCCACTGCGTTGCAGATGCCCAGCACGGTCGCGCCCTTGCGCTTGGCTTCGCGGAGCGCCGCCAGCGTATCGGCGGTTTCGCCAGATTGCGAGACCGCGAACACGATGGTCTTCTCCTCGAGAATCGGGTTGCGGTAGCGGAATTCAGAAGCGTACTCGACTTCCACCGGAATGCCCGCCAGTTCCTCGATCAGATATTCGCCCACCTTGCCGGCATAAAACGACGTGCCGCAGGCGATGATGATGATGCGCTTGATGCCGCGTAATTCCTGCTGCACTAGGTTGAGACCCTGCAGATTGGCGGTGCCCGAGTCGAGCAGCAGGCGGCCGCGCAATGAATTGATCACCGCCTCGGGTTGCTCGAAAATCTCCTTCAGCATGAAATGCTCGAAGCTGCCCTTGGCCACCTGATCCGCGCTGAACCCGATGTTCTGGATCTCGCGGCGCACTTCGGCGCGCGCCTGGTTGGTGATGCGGTACTCGCCGCCATTGATCTCCACCATGTCGTTCTCATCGAGGTACACGACTTTTTGCGTGTGCTCCACAATGGCGGAGGCGTCCGATGCCAAAATGCATTCGCTTTCGCCCACGCCGAGCACCAGCGGGCTACCGCGCCGCGCGCCGATCAGCACGCCGGGTTCGCGCGCCGAAATCACTACGATGCCGAACGCGCCTTCGAGGTGTGCCAACGTATCGGCAACGGCCTGTGCGAGGCTGTCTTTGTAAAGCTTCGCAACCAGATGCGCGATCACTTCGGTGTCGGTCTCCGATTGAAACACCACGCCCTCGGCCTGTAAGCCGGCCTTGATCAAGGCGTAGTTCTCGATGATGCCGTTGTGCACCACCGCGAATTCGCCGTTCATGCTCATGTGGGGGTGGGCGTTTTTCTCGGACGGAGCGCCGTGCGTGGCCCAGCGCGTGTGGGCGATGCCCGTGGTGCCCAGCTTGGGCCGTCCGTGCAGGGCCGCTTCCAGTTCCGAAAGCCGTCCTTTGGCGCGAATCGTGGTCAGCTTGCCGCCGTCTTGGAGGCAGACTCCCGCGCTGTCATAGCCGCGGTACTCCAGCTTCCGGAGCCCCTCGATGAGGATGCCGACCGCTTGGCATTTTCCCGTGTAGGCTACAATTCCGCACATGAAAGAAATCTCCGGGGGTGAACCGCTGTGAAGTTAAAAAAGAGGGGGGGAGGGCGCCCGTGTTTATGCCGGGGGGTGACCCCGGGCGTCACGGGGGCTGGCCCTAGAGCAATGCCGCCACAGCTTCGCACAAACGGGCGGCTTCGGCCGCCGTGGGGGCCTCGGCAATGGCTCGAATCACCGGTTCCGTGTTCGAGGGGCGAACATGCACCCAGCTCCGATCCGTCTCCCAGCCGAACCACAGGCCGTCGCGCCGATCCATTTCTGCTCCGGAAAAGGTTTTTTCGAGCCGGGCATACACATCGGGGAGGGAGGTCGATCCCAGTTCGAATTTGCGCTTGTCGATGTGATAGGCGGGAATTCCCGCGATCAGGGCCGAAACCGGCAGGTTCCGCTCCGCCATCGACTGCAAAATCATCGCCACGGCCAGAATACCGTCGCGGCCGTAATGCAGGTCGGGCAAAATCACCCCGCCATTGCCTTCGCCGCCGATCACGCTCCCGTTGCGCTTCATTTCCATGGTCACATTGATCTCGCCCACCTTGCCGCGCGCGAAGGGCACCCCGTGCCGCGCCGCGAGGTCCGCACTCATCCGGCTCGTCGAGAGATTCACCGTCACCGGCCCGGGATTGCGCCGCAGGTACGAATCCACCGCCAAGGCGAGCGTGTACTCTTCGCCCACGGCCTCGCCGCGCTCGTTCACCAGCGCGCAGCGGTCCGCATCTGGGTCGGTGGCGAAACCGATATCGCAACCGTTCTCGCGCACCGCGCGTCCCAAGTCGGCCAGATTCTCGGGCGTGGGTTCCGCGCCGTGCGGAAAGATCCCGTCGGGAGTCACATGGATGGCGCATACCTCGCAGCCCAACGCGCGCAGAAGATCGGGCACGATCAGGCTGCCGGCACCGTTCACCGCGTCATAGGCCACCTTGAAGCCGCGCACGCGAATCGCCTCCGCATCGATGCAGGGCAGGGCCAGTAGGGCAGCGATGTGGGCCGCATCGGCTCCCGACTCGCTCGACACGCGGCCGGTCCCGGCGTGATCGAGCCACACCATCGCATCGCCGTCCACGAGTGCGAAGAGTTTTTGCACAGCGGCTTCGTCGAGAAAAATCCCTTCGCGGTCGAGGAACTTCAGCGCGTTCCACTCCAGCGGATTGTGCGAGGCGGTGACGATGATGCCGGCGTCGGCCTTGTGCCGCACCACTTCCATTTCCACCGTCGGGGTCGATGCTACGCCGAGCAGCACCGCTTCGGCGCCGGCAGCCTGCAACGCGGCGGCCACGCAGCCCTCCACCATCAAACCCGTGGGCCGGGTGTCGCGACCCACCACCACCCGCTTGGCGCCGGTGATCTGGACGAAGGCGTTGACGTATTTCGCGATGAGGACGGGATTGAAATCGGGGCCGACAATGCCGCGGATCCCCGAGACAGAGCGCATCAATTTAGAGGGTGTGTTGGACATGATGGCAATTTACCTCTTTGGGGTGGACTCGACCTCCGGTGAACTTCGTATTTTACCCGCCTATGCGCCTCTCGACCTCCTCCTTGCTCCTTGCCCTCCCGATCGTCATTTTTGCGGGAGCCGCACAAACCGCATACGCGGCCACTCCGGTTCCGGTTGTCACCTTTCGGGCCGACGCGAAGGGCTTTAAGGGTGACTCGACGGTGGCCCGCGTGCGGGTGATCATTCCCAAGGGCTGGCACATTCAGTCGAACGCCCCGCTCGATGAATACCTGATTCCCACCGAGGTCAAGGCCTCTGGCGAAGGGCTGTGTTTCGGAAAGCCCGTGTTTCCCGAACCCGTCGTTAAGGAACTCGACGCTCTGGGAGGCAAGGTCGCCCTGTTCGAAGATACCCTGGACATTCGCGTCACGGCGCGTGCCACAAAGAAAAAGACCGACCCGAAGGTGTTGGCGGCCGCGCTCGAAAATTCTTCGGTGACCTTGAGGTATCAGGCCTGCAACGACTCGCAGTGCCTGCCGCCGAAAGAGGTCAAGGCAACGTTCGCACGGTAACGCACGACAATAGAACAATAGAGCAATAGAGCAATGAACGCAGGCTATTTAGTGACAGGCCTTCCATTGTTCCATTGAACAACGTTGTCCCTACAGGGCGAATTTTCCTTCCAGATCGAAATCCGTCGCGCCGGTGACGAACACCTTGCGGAAGGTTCCGACTTCGGCGTCTTCGGCACCATGAATCAACACGCGGCCGTCGACCTCGGGCGCGTCGCCTTGGGTACGGCCCACAAAGTGGTGCGTCTCGCCCTCGGCCACCGCATCTACGATCACCTCGACCGTTGATCCGACACGCGCCTGATTGTCCTCGGTGGCGATCTCACGCTGCAGATCCATCACGCGGCCAAGACGTTCTTCCATCACTTCTTGCGGAACCTTCGGTTGCAGATCGAAGGCGTGTGTGCCTTCTTCGTCGGAGTAGGTGAAGCCGCCGAGATGACGGAAGCGTGTCTCTTCCATCAGCGCGAGCAGTTCCTCGACGTCCTCTTCGGTCTCGCCGGGATAGCCGAGCACCACGGTGGTGCGCAGCGCGATGCCGGGCACGGCGGCGCGCAAGCCCCGTAATTGTTGGCGCAGGCTTTCGCCCGTGTAGTTGCGGCGCATGGCCTTGAGCATGCGGTCGCTGGCGTGCTGCACGGGCATGTCGAGGTATTTGCACATGCGCTTTTCGGTGGCCATCACATCGAGGAGGCCGTCGGTGAGAAACGCCGGATAGGCGTACATGAGACGGATCCAGGGAATCCCGGTTTCACGAAGCAGCGTGCGGAGAAGCCCTTCCAGATTTTCGGTGCCGTTCTTTTCACGACCGAAAAACGTGAGGTCCTGAGCGATCAGCGAGACTTCCTGAATGCCCCATGATTCGAGCTGTTGCGCTTCGGCGACGATGTCGGCCACCGTGCGGCTGCGCTGTTTGCCGCGCATGCCGGGGATGGCGCAGAATCCGCACACCCGGTTGCAGCCTTCGGCGATTTTCAGAAAGGCGTGATGCGGCTCTTCGCCCATCAACGCGCGCGGACCGGCGCCGGCGATGCAATCGGAAGGCAGGGTCGACGTGAGGCCGAGGCGCTCGATGATTTCGCCGGGCTGATAGGTGCCCACCAGCAGATCGGCTTCGGGGATTTCTTTGTGCAGTTCGCCGAGATAGCGCTGCGACAGGCAGCCTGCCACCACGACCTTTTCACCGTCGTTGCGGTTGCCGAGCGCGGCCAGAATTTCGTTGACCGATTCTTCCTTGGCGGCTTCGATGAAGCCGCAGGTGTTGATCACCGTGACTGCGGAGCGGTCGCCGTCGGCGGCGAGGGTGAATCCTGCGCGGCCGAATTCACCCAAGATGTTTTCGCTGTCGACCTGGTTCTTGGAGCAACCCAAATTGACGATGCGCACCTTGCGGTCCCGGACGGGGATCGCGGTGGGGGAATGGGCGGGCTTGCGCGCTCTGCTTTTAGTCGTTGCATTGGGCAAAGGTCGGTCCTTCGGTTCATCCGCCTCTGAAAGTCGCTCCGGACGCTTTAAAAGCGGGTAGAGAGACGTTCAAAAGGGGGCTGTCAAAGGTACTTACCAGACTACCAGTCGGGAAGTTTGGGGGCCGGCTGCGAGTCGCCCGGAGCGGCAGGGGTCGAGGGCTTCGCGGGCTCCGCAGGCATTTGAGACGCTGCCGCAGGCGTTTGAGGCGCTGCCGCAGGCGTTTCGGTGGCCGCAGGGGCGGGAACGATCTTAGGAGAGGCCGGCGGGGCCTTGAACACCTGCTGCACGGGAGCCGTGTCGCGACCCTTCAGGTCGGCCCAAAAGTCGATGCCTGCGGGGGTCAGGTTGGTGGCGCCATAGCCCTTGGCCGCCTGGCTGCTGGCGAAGGAGCCCACGCGAACTCGATAGTAGGATCCCGGCATGGTGGGCTTGGGGTCTTGCACGTGGGTCACATAAGCGGGCAGACCGAGCGCGACCAAGGCACCGGCGCGCTTTTTCGCCTGCTTTTCGCTGTTGAAAATGCCGATTTGCAGCGTGTATGCACCGGTTTTGACGATCCCCTGATTGGGGGCCGCAGGTTGAACTGCAGGCTTTGCAGCAGGGGCGGCAGGTGTGGAAGATGCGGCTTTGGAAACAGTTTGAGTCGAAGCGGTCGATGCGGTGGGTGCGGCCTTCGCTTCGGTTTTTGCGGTAGTTTTGCTGGGGGTCGCGGGCTCGCCGACTCCGGCTTCGGGAAAAGCGTCCTCGATCGGCTCCAACTCCGGAGGTTCGGGCAAGGTGGCCACCGTGTCGGGAGCGGGCTCGATCTTCTTGGCTTCTTCCTTCTTGCAGCCGGTGAGTAAGGCGAGGGAGAGCACCAGCATCGCCAGAGCCGGCAGGGCCCATTTCAGGGAGGACAACAAGGGTGTGGGTGTCCGTTTGAGCATTTTCGGCCTCTTTTTCAGACGAAGAGTGTCGGGAAACAAAACCAAGGAACGCAAGCAATAATAATCCAAAGGCCCCGAATTGTTCGCAATCGCCGAAATCGGGTGGCAACGGGCGAGGTGGAATGGTCGAATTCTCAGAAAAACAGGCTAAAATCACTGAAATTCGCCAAATTTCAGGGGTTCCGGAACGTTTGAAAAAACTTTTGGGTTGACACCCCCCTCCCCAACGAGGTAGATTCAACCCCTTGATCTAAAAACGACCAATCTCTTAAAACACCCGAAAAGAGGTGAATACAATATCATGACAGGCGTCATCGTGCGTCCCGGCGAGTCCTTCGAGAAGGCTCTGCGTCGGTTCACCAAAACTTGCGAAAAAGCTGGCATTCTTTCCGACATGAAGAAGAAGCAGCGTCACGAAAAGCCCTCGGAAGAGCGGAAGCGCCGCTTGAACCAGGCCATCCGTCGCACCCTCAAGGAGCGGATGGAATCTGCCCGCTAAACAGCGGACGATTTTGAAGATGGGGCTCCCGCAAGGGGGCCTTTTCTTTTTCCCCCGATTCTTGGACTATCTATTTGTCTGACCTTCCTTCCGAGGACCGATGTTGAAAATTTTGAAAACAGTGTGGCGTGTGATCCGCATTCTGGCCTTCATGGCGTACTGCCTGTGGGACTATTCCCTCGCGGCGCTCGGCGGCAAAGCGGAACGGCAACGCGTGATCGATCGGCTCTTCGTCGAGTGGGGATTTTTTCTCCTGCGCGTTTTTCAGGTCGACCTGCGCGTGACCGGGCACGATCTGCTGCCCACCGAGCGCGACACGCCGCGCGTGTTTTTGGTCAACCACAACAGCTGGCTCGACATTCCCGCCACGCTCGCCGCCGCCGAAGAAGGCATGGGTTTTGTGGCCAAGCGCGAGCTCGGGCGCATACCCCTGCTGGCTTTCTGGATGCGCGCGACCGGCTGCGTGTTCATCGACCGGTCCGATAAACGGGGCGCGCGCAATGCTCTGGAGAATACCGCGCGCCAACTTACGTCACGCCCATTGGTGGTGTTTCCCGAAGGCACGCGCAGCAAAACCGGCAAGCGCCTTCCGCTCAAGATGGGGGGCATGCGCATGGCGCTGATGGCCGGGGCGCGCATCATTCCCGTCCACATCAACAATTCGCGCGCGGCCTATGAGGCCTTCGACCCGAAGGGTCCGATTCCTTTACCCGTGGACGTGCGGTTCTTCCCGGCGCTCGACACGCGGGGCATGGAGGACGACAAGGTCACATGGAACCGCATGAAGCAGTATGTGGAAGATTGCTGGGACGCCGCCGAGGCGGACATCAAGAATCGGTGAATAATACCGCCGCCGCCTCGTCCGCCTTGTACGACGAGCGCACCAGCGGACCCGACTGGCAAACGCGGATGCCCTGCGAGAGCGCGTAGTCGCGCAGCGCGTCGAACTCTTCGGGCGGCACAAAGCGTGTGACCGGCAAGTGGGCCGGGCCCCCCGGCGACAAATACTGGCCGATCGTGAGGATGTCCACCTTCAGTTCCGCGATGTGGCGGATGATGTCTTCCATCTCCTCGCGCGTTTCGCCCACGCCCACCATCAGACTGGTCTTGGTGATGAAGCCGCGCTCCTTGGCGCGGCGCAACACGGCGGACGTATCGCGGATGTTGCCGCGTCCGCGCACTTGCTTCTGCAGACGCTGCACGGTTTCGAAGTTGTGGTTGAGCACGTCGGGCTTCGCGTCGAGGATGTGATCGATCAAGTCGGTGTGGCCCTGCATGTCGGGGATCAGCACCTCGACACGCGTGCCTGGGTTTTCGAGCCGTGTGCGCAGAATGGTTTCGTGCCACACATCGGCGCCCTGGTCGGCGAGGTCGTCGCGCGCGACCGACGTAATTACCACGTACTTGAGGCCCATCAGGCGCACCGATTCCGCCACGCGCTCGGGCTCTTCGCCGTCGAGGCCGTCGGGTTTGCCCTTGGGCACGTCGCAAAAGCGGCAGCCGCGCGTGCAGGTGTTGCCGAGGATCATCACGGTGGCCGTACCGGCCGACCAGCATTCGCCCAGGTTGGGGCAGCTGGCGCTTTCGCACACGGTGTGGAGCTTATGCTCGCGCACGTTGTCGCGCAAGGCGGCGTAATCGGCCCCGCCGGGGATTTTGGCCTTGAGCCAGGTCGGTTTGCGGGTAGGCGCAGAAGGTGCGGACATCGGGGGGTAAAGATAGCGAAGTATGGGTAGCGGACAGGGAAAAGTGGATAGTGGCTAGTGGTTAGAGTACACGAAAAACGAGCACAAAACACGAAAAGTGGAGGCTATCCACTATCCACTAGCCACTCTATGTCCCTACTCCTTCGTCTTCATCCAGGCCCGATACGTTCCGACGCCCAATTTTCCATTGATAGCGCCCTGGAAGGCACCCTTTGCCGCCAGTTTTTTCTGCAACGCCTTCACCGCATCGCCTTCGGATCCATACACGAGTTGGGGGGAAGGTTTTTTTTTCGCGAGCGCGGCACTGGCTTCGTTCGCAGGAAGAAGCAGCAAGGGAAAGGTTTTCTGCGGCGCGGCGTAGAGTAGGTCGTGGAAGATTTTCCAAGCGCCACTATTGGGACGCGCATCTGGCAGGCGCGGCGAGTGCGGCCAACCGGAGACGACCACGCAGCCGGAACTGCGGAAGCCCGCCGCGTCGGGATTCGGATTCCAGGCACAGTGGAGATTGTCGTAGGGGTTTCCGAAGTAGAGAGGATCGTGTTGGGTATAAAGCGCGGCGCCTTTTTTCTTCAGGTGCGCGCGCCGGTAAAAGCGATAGCCGGTTTGGCGCAGAGCCGCGTGGCCCGCGGGTTTGCCCTGCAAATGTTCGCCCTTGGTGAGGTCGGTATAGAATCCGGGCTCCAATTGATTGGTGCCGCGGCCTTTCATTACGCCCTTGCGCGCCGCGGCCTTGAGCACGTTGTCGCGGTGGGGTAGGGTGGAGCCCGGGGCAACGAAGAGGCGTCCAGCCTTGCGGTCCCAGAGTCCGATCGTGCAACGCATGTGGAGATAATCGGGCGTCACGGTTTCAAGATCAATGGACGTGGCCCAGCCGCGAAGTGCCGAAGAGGGCAGTGCACCGCGCAGGGCGAAGAGCACCAGGTTCGAGCGGGGAACGGCGACGTTCCAAATTGCAAACAGGCGTTCCAGAGTGGTGGTATCCAGCGTGAACTTCATGGAAAGCCAATGTATCAATCCCGGACGGACTGTTTTGTCCACTGTTCGAAGATGAGAAGGGGGCAGGGGTCGGCCTCGTTGAAAACCCAAAAATTTCCGAGACTCCGGAGGAATCCGACCTGCGATCCGGGCTTCTCTTTGTCTGGCACGCGGCTTGCATTCCTTGTGACCATCCGCCGGATTTTCGGCCTGGAAAACATTGAAACCATATCAAGGAGTTTGTCATGACTTATACCTTTGCCCGCCCTTACAATGCGTCAAACTGGATCGAACAGTTCTTTACCGATCTCGATCGCGGTTTCGGCACTGCGGCACCCACCAACAGCTTCGTCCCCGCCGTGGACGTCGTGGAGAACAATGACGCCTACGTGTTGCGCGCCTAGCTTGCCGGCGTGGCCCGCGAAGACATCCAGGTCGAGGTGAAAGAAAATCATCTCGTGCTGAGCGGTAAAAAAGAATCCGTGCAGCGCGGCGAAGAGGGCGCGTATCGTTCCATTGAATCGCGCTCCGGCACCTTCTCGCGCAGCTTCGAACTGCCGCGCAATGTGAAGGCGGATGCGGTCGAAGCGACCTTCAAGGATGGCGCGCTCACGTTGCGCATTCCGAAGGCCGACGAAGCCAAGCCGAAGTCGGTCGAAATCCGGTAAGCAGACACACCCCTACCCTCACCCCCGACCCCTCTCCCAGAGGGAGAGGGGAGTAAAACAAAAAACCCCGGTCTCATGCGAGATCGGGGTTTTTCCGTTTTTGGTTTGTGAAGATCGTTAAAACATTATCGCACGCGAGAACACGGTGCCGCCCTGCTTGACGCGCAGCACATGCAGACCGCGTCCGTAGGCGCGCGTATCGAAGCTGAAGCTGCTCGTGCCCGAACGTTGCGCGTGGAGCGCGCCGTTCATCCCGTAGAGCGACACCGTCGCCTGGCCGGGGCGCGCGAGCGTCACGGTCAATTGGCCCGGGAGCGTTTCCACGCTAACGGAGGACGCGAGCATCGCCACGTCGGGCTTCAAGCCCTGAATGGAGGTGGGCACTTGATCGGTGTTGGCCGGGTCGAAGCGGGTGGTTGCCTGGAAGTACCAACCCATCCACGCGTAATTGTACAGCAGCGACGATCCTCCCGCCGAGGTGACGCCGGTGACCTGAATACGCAAGGTGCGGTCCTGCTTGCCGGGGCCGCCCCACACGCCGGTGCCGTTGTTTCCCACACCGATGGTGCCGATATGCGAGGCACCCGCGCTGGTGTCGGGGGTGGCGATGGTGATGAACACCTTGCGGTTGTCGTCCGAGAGGGTGACGGTCGAAATCGTCGGGGTCTTGGTCACGCAAAGGGTCGAGTTGCAGCCGTAGTTCGCACCCAGCGAGTAGTTCAGTTGCTGAAGGGCGAAGGCGCTCGTCAAAACCGTGGCCGGGTTGACCGGTTGCGAGAAGAACACTTCGATTCCGTTGGCTGTTCCATCCGCGCTCTTACGCGAACGCACCGAGAGGATTTCGAACAAGCTGGTGTCTTTGAAGGTCATGCGGAACACCGGGCCGGCGGCACCCGTGGGCCAGTTGCCGATCTTGAGTACGGTGCCCACGTACACCGCCGAGTCGGGCGACAGGGCGATACGGTTGATTGCCTTGCCTTCCGAGGAGCCGGTAGCATTGATGCCGCTGCCGGCCAACAAGGTGTAGGAAGCCTGATAGTTGCCCGATCCGTCGACGTTGTCGACCCACATGCGACCTAAACCGACTGCGTTCGCATCGCCCATAATCCAATGACCTTTGTAGGGCCCGTAGGGCAGGTACAGCGGCTGGCTGGTGGATGCCGAGGGGCTGTAAGGGATCCAAATGACAGGAGGCTGGTAGGGCAGGTCTTCGGCCCAGCCGCGCTTGGTGTTGGTGATGCCCGTGGCGCCGCCGGCGTTGGCGGTGGTGGACTGGCGCGTGCCGTAGGTGACCTGGATTTGGCCGGGCTTGAACAAGTGCACGCCGTTGCCCGGGTTGAAGCTCCCCTGGTTGTCGGCATAGAGCATGTATTCGCCATTGGTGCCCATGCCGTTCGGCGAGCGCAAGCCGCCGGACTCCTTGCGGTAACCGGCATTTGCCGGAGCGTTATCGGGAATGATCGAGTCCTTCGCGAACGAGAGCAGACCGCCGGCATAGGTGCTGGTCGGCGGGGCGTCCGATTGGCCGCCCGTTTTGATGCAGCCCGAGTAGGCGACGTAAAAGCGGCCATTGTGGTATTGCGGCGTGAAGTGGAACTGGTGGCCGCTTTCGCCGCGCAGCCACACGTAGTTGGAGTCGAGCGTGATGGCCTTGATGATGCGCACGGCGTTTTGCGACTTGGCGGTGGCGCTGCCGGGGCTGAGGCTCTTAACGCGGTAGAAGGCGGTACGGTCCTGTACGTACACGGTGTCGTTCACCACCACCACGCCCGGCGGCGGGCCGGTGAGGGAGTCGAGAATCTTGGTGACCGTCACGCCACTGGCGAGTGTACCGGTGCGGCTGAGGCCGCTGACGATGTACAAGGCCTGATTGCCATCGGCCGGGGTGATGTAGCCTTGGCCCATCGCACCGTTGCCTGAACTGGTGTTGATCGCCGCTCCGAGGATGAGCATGCGCCCGTCGGAGAGGAAACCGAGACCCATAGTTGGGTACGAAGAATTCGGCACCGCAGTCGTCTGGATGCTGGGGTTTACGGTGGCGGGGAAGGCCTGCGCGTGCGCTCCGACCGTGGTCAGAAGTACGAGTAGAGCTCCGATGGACAGTGAGGTCAAAAAGGATTTTAACACAAAACGCTCCGTGGTCTGCGGGGTAGCCTAAAAGGGTTCCCTGTAAGGTTTCAGGTATCCCTGAACGTATTCCTATAAGTTATCCGCAAATCGACGATAATACCGCAGAAAGATGAATTTCTACAAGTTTTTGGGAGTTCCGATTGTGGTCAAATGATCGCTTTCAGCGCCTGTTTCGGGGTTATTTGATTCCCGCGTTCCTTTTTTATTTCGGGGAAACAAAAACGCGGGTTGCCCTAATTGACGAAAATCGGAATACCCCCGGTGGGAGCGCCCATACAGGGGTATTATAGGGCAGAACAATTTCCCGTTTCCTGGGGTGATCATGTCGTTGTCCAAAAATTTGTCGCGCCTTTCGCATCTCCTTGCCCTTTCGGTTTCCTTGACCTTGGTTGCGGGGTCCGTTTCCGCGCAAACAAAATGGGTAGCTACTTGGGCGACCGCGCCCGAGCCGCTGGTAAGCGGGCAAAGCGGTTTTAATCCCCCCTCGATTGGACTGGCCAACAACTCGGTGCGGCAGGAACTGCGCGTCTCCATCGGGGGCGATTCGCTCCGCATGCGGTTCAGCAACGAGTACACCAATGTGCCGGTCAAGATCAACGGCGCGAACATCTCCATCGTTTCCACAGGCCCGGGATTCATCGATACAACGACAATCCGGAACTTCCAGTTTGGTGGCCAAGATTCCATCACCATGCCGGCCAACGCCTACGTCTGGTCCGACCCGCTGGCCTTCCCCCTGACGCCCGGCATGAAGGTGGAGATTACCCTCTGGTTCGGCGCGGGCGCGCCTCCCGCCGGCTCATACCCGGGCATGACCGTGCATCGGGGATCGCGCACCATCGCGCGTATTCTCGCCGGCAATCACCTGCGCGACCCGAATTTCACAGGGTACGTAACGACGAGCCAGCCGCAAGGCAGCTTCGTGATCAGCAGTATCGAGGTGCGCGCCCCCCAAACGGCGGGTGCCGTTGCGATTCTCGGGAACTCCATCACCGACGGTCTCGGCGTCAGCGCGGAAAGTTTTACGCGTTGGACGGATGCCCTCACCACGAACCTGCTGGCGCATACCAAAACGAGCCAGGTGGGCGTGCTCAACAGCGGCATCGGCGCGGGCAACCTGGTGAGCGGCGGCGTCAGCACGCCGGGTCTGCAACGCTACAAGCGCGACCTCTTCGACCACTCGGGCGTGAAGTGGATCATGATTCTTTTGGCCGTCAACGACATCGGCAACACAAGTTGCTCCATGACCACCTCCAACAACGTGATCGCCGCGTACACCACCATCGCCGATTCGGCGCACGCGCGCGGCATCAAGGTGTACGGCGCCACGCTGACGCCGTTCGGCGGCAACAGCTATTACAGCACGAACAGCGAATCGTGCCGCCAACGCATCAACACCTGGGTCCGCACCACTGCGCTCTCGTCGGGTAAATACGACGCCGTGGTGGACTTCGACAAATTGCTGCGCATCGCCGCTCCGGGGGATACTACTCGCATGCAAGCGACGTATTACAACGACGGATTGCATCCCAATATTGCGGGCTATGCGTTCATGGGGAATTCCGTCGACACCAATCTTTTCATCGAAGGTGCGACGTCCATTAAAACGGAATCCGGATCGACCACAGGGAAGGCTTCCGGTTTTTCGGTGCGCTTCGTGTCGAGTCGCACGGGCGCAAACGCACGGTTGCGCTTCGTGCTGCCGCAAGCGGCGTCGGTCTCGTGGTCGTTGTATTCCACGCAAGGTCGTCAGGTCGCTGCGTCGACCCCGCGCCGATTCGAGGCGGGGGAGCAGGTGCTGGAATTGCAGACGGCAAAGTTGCCGCGCGGGGTGTATGGTTTCGACCTGAAAGCGGGCGCCTACACGGCGTCTCGAAAAGTGGTAGTGACCGGACAGTAATCGATCAAATCCACCCGATTTGGCTGGGTTTGGTCGGTTTTTTACCCCTGATAATGGCGGAGTAACCGCGTTCCGCCACTGAATTCTACTATTCCTGTCCCATTCATCCGTTTCGTTTCTTTCCTTTTCGCTTCTGTTCTTTCCTACGCGTCTTGTTTTTCACGTTTCGTTTTTCAGGAGATCATTCGTCATGAAACACTATGATTTTGCAAACATTCCGGGTGACGGCGTAGGCCAGGAAATCGCCCGCGAAGCCGTCAAGGTGATGGACGCCGCGGCGACGAAGTTCGGCTTTAAAATCAGCTACGAAAACTTCGATTGGGGTTGCGATTACTTCCTGAAGCACGGCGAAATGAATCCGTCGAACATGCTGGAGACCCTCAAGGGCTCCGACGCGATCTTTCTCGGTTGCATCGGCGATGCCTCCAAGGTGCCCGATCACGTTTCGCTCGGCCTGCTGCTGGGCATCCGCAAGGGTTTCGATCAGTATGTGAACCTGCGCCCCATTCAGCTCTACCCCGGCGTGCATTCGCCCATCAGCACGGCCACTCCCGAATCGGTGGACTTCATCGTGGTGCGCGAGAACACCGAAGGCGAATATTCTTCGATGGGCGGCTTCTTCAAGAAGGGCACGCCGGACGCTTTCGCCATCCAGAACGCCATCTTCACCCACAAGGGTTGCGACCGCGTGATGCGCTACGCCTTTGAGCTGGCCACCCAGCGCAAGGCCTCGGGCAATTACCCGGGTCAGGTCACGAATTGTTCGAAGGCGAACGCCCTCAACTACTCGATGGTTTTCTGGGATTCGGTGTACGCCGAAGTCGCCGCCGATTACCCAGACATCAAGCGCGACCATGCGTTGGTAGACGCCATCTGCATGTGGTTCGTGAAGAATCCGAACTTCTTCGACGTGGTCGTGGCCTCCAATCTGTTCGGCGACATCATCACCGACCTGGGCGCGATGCTGCAGGGCGGCATGGGCTTCGCTGCCGGCGGTAACATCAACCCCGAGCGCGATTACCCGTCGATGTTCGAACCGATCCACGGTTCGGCGCCGAAATATGCGGGCAAGAACGTCATTAATCCCGTGGCCTCCATCGAGACCGCGCGCATGATGCTCGATCATGTCGGCGAACACGATGCCGCGAATCACTTGCAGAAGGCTGTGAAGTCCGTTCTTGCCGCCGGTCAGGTGAAGACCCGCGACATGGGCGGCAGCGCGACCACTTCCGAGATCGGTGATGCGATCACGGCGGAGTTCCTCGCGTCCAAGTAATTCTGCTACTTCCGGAGAAATCCGGAAATAGTTGAAATCAAAAACCCCGGCTCGCAAGAACCGGGGTTTTTTGTTGGGGAAAATGCGATTACTCGCTCACTTCATACGGTTTAGGTGCTGGATGATGTCACCGCGCGCGGAGCGTAACTCCACCGGGGTGTCAGCAATACGGCGGCGAGGGAGATGAAGGCGAGAATTGCCGCGACGATGAAAAAGGCGGGAGCGGCGGCGATGCGCTCGGGGTGGATGGCCTGTGCGGCTCCGAGCCCGACGATGTTCCCGCCGGCGACCAGCATGCCGGAGGCGTAGTCGTGGTAGCGGCGCGCCTTGTTCGCGTCGTGCGACCAGCGCGGGTCGGCGTTATAACTGGGCAAAATTTTGTCCGCGTCTCCCAACCGCTCAAGCGCGGCGAGAAAGGTGCGGAGATTCGTGATCGCACGTTCGGCCTTATAGTTGAGGAAGGCGAAGCAGATGGCGGCGGCGGGGAAGCCGAGGATGAGCCATTCGACCGGGGCGGAGCGGCCGCCCGCCGCAGGCCTCAGGGCGACGATGGCGGCGAGTAGGCCGACGATGAGGGTGACGTAGAGCGTCATGGCCTGCTGGCGCTGGGTGACGCGGGCGTTGACTTCCTGGTAACCGGCGATAAAGCGGTAGTTCGCGTCGACGATGGGCATGGGCATGTGGGTTCCGGGTTGATGGCGGTGCGAGAGGTTTCAAGCGAAGTTAAAACTTCGCCGGCCTTGTCGCTAGTTGGAACCGCGTTTGCCCACCGGGGGCTTTTCGCCTCGCCGCGCCAAATTCAGTCTGTGCGTTGACCGATGTTGGTCCCCATTGCCATGGGGTGTTTTTTGTACCAGTCGGCGTTTGGTTTCATCGGAAAATCCGGATTCCTCTGCAGAGTAGAGACCGCAGAGTATCCCCGTCGAGCTCAATCCGCCCGGGGATTGATGAGTACTCGACGGACCGTTTCGCGTTTGGCGGAGCCGTCCTTCACAATCACCCGCACAAAGTAGAGCCCCGGCTTGTTCGCTTCGGCGAACCGATACTCCGCAGCCCCGGTGCCCTGCCGGCGAGCCAGTTCACGGCCCGACGCATCGTTTACCAACACCGTGTGGGAACCTGCATCCGCGATACGCACATGCAAACCGGTAGCGGAAGTGGTCATCCGAATCGTGGAGGCGGAGTTTGCAACCGAGGCCGCATGGGTCAGCGCCACAACCGTGCCCGACAGGTCGAAGAAGTTGCTGTCCACGATCACCTTCCAAAACGCCTCCGCCGTAGCTGTGCCCCCTGCGTTGGTGGGGTGGATGCCATCGGAGGTATAGGACGAGTAGTTCTCTGCCCAAACCGGACGCAGATCGATCCACACGCATTTCGGCAGCTTGATCGTATCACAGAGCGACTTCACCAAGGGGTTGAACAAATCCTGATTCGTCTTGAGCGCGGCCCAGCTGGTGCCCTGCGGGTCGGGATAGCGCATCCACAGCACCTTCTTGGTGCCTCCGGTGGCCATGCTATCGAAGAGCACTTTCACCGCGTTGAAGGTGTTCTTCACGGCCGGGCATTCGGCCGTGATCGGAGCGGTGCACGCGGTCATGAGATCGTTGCCGCCGCCGTCGCTGATAACGAATTTCGGCTTCGGGGTGGCGTTCTTGTAATAGCCCTGGATCTGTGCGATGAGGGCGCCGGAAACGGCGATCTGACGGAAGGTGGCAGTGGGGGCGATCACACTGTCGCGACGGGCGAGCCGGGTCAGTTCGTCGCGGATGTTGGACGCGCCGAAGAAGGACTCGCCGTTGATGGCGACATCATTGGTAGCGTCGATGTAGGTGGGAGCGGCGGAAACGGCCGAGGTCGTCGCCATGGAAAGCAGGGCAAAGGTGCCGATTCCGGAGGTGATAAGGGTTCGCAGATTCATGGAGAACTCCGGGCCGCAATAAAGGCGGATTTTAAAGGAGGCTTCAACGTAGCCCTCTCTTCATTTTACGTCCGGTGTCACGAATTCACAACCAAAATCCACTCGGTCCGCAAGCGGGGTGGGGACAAATCGTCCTACCCCGGAACCCGCCCCTTGACCGCATGCGCCACCGCGCCGTAGGTGATGCTGCCGTCGGCATCCGCAGGCAGACCTGCACGCAAACGCGATTTGAGAAGGTCGAGAACTTCGGGAGACAGCGCCTGGATTCGGGATCCGAAACTGGGCCCGCCGCGCACGACCGCCCAATATTCTTCAAAGTCGGCGAAGGTACGCTGCACGGGAATTCTGTAGGTCTCCACCTCTTCCAGTCCCGCATTGGTCCAGAGGCTTTGCAGCACCTCGAGGCGGGAGGCTTCGGGGTGCGGTTCCCGCGAAAAAGTCACATTCAAGGCGGTCAATTCCCGACGCACTGCCTCATACGGAAATCCGCCGCCGGGCATGTCCCACGCATAGGCAGAAATCATTCCACCAGGGCGCACTACGCGCACCATTTCGGCGACTCCTTGCGCCGGCTCGGGCACGAAGAAAATCACCAGCGGCATCACGGCTGCGTCGAATGTGCCGTCGGGGTAGGGGAGCGCCATCGCATCGCCCGTACGGAATGCCGCGCCTCCGCGATCAATGACGTCCTTGCGATTTTTGGCAAAGGCGATCTGCGCCTCGGAGGGATCCACTCCGGCCAGTGAGGCCGGCGCACAACGCTCCGCGAGTCGCAGGGTGAAGGCTCCGTTGCCGCAACCGACGTCGAGCCAATGCAGTCCCGTCGCGGGATTCAGCCAGTCGAGGAAGGTTTCACCGGCGAGCCGGCTCCAGATCCCCATATAGCGCTCGTAAGCATTGCCGTCATCAAAACGAATCGTGGAGGAGGAGTCGGACATGGAATCTATCCTTCGGTATAGCCCCGGTAGCGCAGCCAGGCGAGCACATGATCGACGCAGGTCTCCAGCGATTCTTCGCCGGTCTTCAGCACGATCTCGGGTTGTTCCGGCGCTTCGTAAGGCGAGCTGATTCCGGTGAAGGCCGGGATTTCACCCTTGCGCGCCTTCTTGTAAAGTCCCTTGGGGTCGCGCTGCTCGCAGAGTTCAATCGGGGTGTCCACGAAGATTTCGGCGAAGTCGGCGCCGATGAGTTCCCGCGCGAATTGCCGTTCCGAGCGGAAGGGCGAGATGAAGGAAACCAGCGTGATCACGTTCGCGTCCCAGAACAGTTTGGCGACGTGACCCACGCGCCGGATGTTCTCCATCCGGTCGATGTCGGAGAACCCGAGGTCCCCGTTGAGCCCGTGGCGCACGTTATCGCCGTCGAGCAGATAGGTGAGGCGCCCGGCGGCGTTGAGTTTCTGTTCCACTGCGCTCGCGACTGTGGATTTGCCACTGCCCGAAAGCCCGGTGAACCAGAGCACCGCGCCGCGCTGCCCGCTCACGCGCATGCGATCTTCGCGCGACACCGCCGTTTTTTGCGGAACGATGTTCGTGGAGTGTTGCGGCGTGGCAGACATGCTATTTCGGTAAGGTTCGGAAAGCCCGGATTATTGCGCCGATCGAGACGATTGCGCTTCGACTTCCTTCACGAGATCGGTTGCGGATTTACCCGCATGCTCCGCGGCTTGGATCCACACGCGCGGCACGTCGCCTAGGCGCGCGTTGAGGCGATCCACGTCGAAGGTGTCGAGCTCGTCCAAACGCACTACAACCGGCATGCCGGCGGTCGCCACGTGAAACAAGGTTTCGCCCAGGATCTCGAGCAAATCGTTCGACTTGAGCGGTCCGAACACAGGTGCCTTCGCGCGCAGAATCGCAGCCGCTTCGTCGAGCGCCGGGCCGGAACCTGCGAGGAATACCACCGTGCCCGGTTGTTCGGGCAGATTCGCCCACAGCGTGCCCGTAGCACCCGCGGCTTCGGTGGTCTTGCGGGAATCGTCAGACAAGGCTTCACGAATGATGCCGCCGCCCGCGATTTCGAAATCGTCCACGATCACGAAACGGCCCGTGGCTTCGAGCGAAGCAGTGGGGTCGAACGCGAGCGGCTTGCGCAATTGCAACACGCAGTCGGCCACGTCGTGACGCTCCACCAGATCGGTGGTTCCGTCGCCACCGCTCTCCGAGGCGTCGATCTTGTAGTTGATGTGTTCTAAGCGAGCCGGAACCTTGGCCGTCCCCAGCTTGAGCAGGTAATCCTTGCCCATACGCAGGGGCGCGCGACCCATCCAGAAGATGTTGGTGCGGATGCGGTCCGATACCTGAGGCGCGGGCTCATCGGCGCGCGCCATGATCTCGCCGCGGCCCACGTAGAGCTGCGAAGCGAGCGTCACACCCGTAGACCAGCCGGCTTCCACCTGCGTGCGCGCCGTGGCGTTGAACACCTCGATGGTTTTAACCGTGCTGCCCTTGCCCGAAGGGTAAAAAACCACCTTGTCGCCCGCATGCAGCGTGCCCGATTCGACGCGGCCCGAGGTGATGCGGCGATCGTCGCCGCCGGCGGTAAACTTGTAAACGTCCTGCACCGGCATTCGGAAGGGCTGGGCGTCCTTCGACGGTGCCTTCTCGAAAAGGTCCACGGCGGCGAGCAGATCGGGACCCTTGTACCAGGGCATCTTGTCGGAGGGGCCCACCATGCCTTCTCCTGTGAAGGCCGCGAGCGGCACGAAGAAGCGCGGAGTCGCGCCAATGCGGGCGAGAAAGGCCACGTACTCATCGCGAATGTCTTCGAAGGCCTTGCGATCGTAATTCACAAGGTCCATCTTGTTCACAGCCACCACGATCTGCTTGATGCCCAGCATCGCGAGCAAATAACCGTGACGCTTGCTGTTCTCCTGAATGCCTTCCTTGGCGTCGATCACCAGCACGGCCGCCTCGGCGCGCGCGGCGCCGGTCACCATGTTCTTGAGAAACTCGATGTGGCCCGGGGCGTCGATGATCACGTAGTCGCGCTTCGCCGACTTGAAGAACGTACGCGCCGTATCGATGGTGATGCCTTGCGCTTGTTCGTCTTTCAGCGCATCCAGCAAGAACGCGTATTCGAACGGACGGGAGTTCCGCGCGCAATATTCGCGGATCGATTCCAGTTTGCCGTCGGGCAACGAGCCCGTGTCGGCGAGCAGGCGGCCGATCACCGTGCTCTTGCCGTGGTCCACGTGGCCCACGATGACGATGTCCATGCGTGCGCGTTCGCGATCCGCAGTTGCGGCCGCGTTCACGGCGGCGGGAGCGAAAGAATTCGGCGTAGCCATTACATGTACCCGTCGCGACGGAGCGTTTCGAGCCCGCCGTCCTCTTTGTCTTGCGCGCGCCCGGAGCGCTCCGCGATGTTCGTGAACTTGCCGGTTTTCAGTTCCTCGACGATGTCATCCACGTTCTTGGCCGCGGAGTCGACCATGCCCGTGCAGGGTGCGCAGCCGAGCGAGCGATAGCGTTTGCCGTCGCCTTTGTCGAAGTACAGATCGATGATGGGAATGTTTTCGCGCTGGATGTATTCCCAGATGTTGAGCTCGGTCCAGTCGAGCAGCGGATGCACGCGCACGTGCGTACCGGGCGCGAAGTCCGTCTTGAACTGGTTCCACAACTCGGGCGGTTGATCGCCCACGTCCCACTCGCTGTTCTTGTCGCGCGGCGAGAAGTAGCGTTCCTTAGAGCGCGAGCCTTCTTCGTCGGCGCGGGCACCCACGATCACGCCCGTGTACGGGTCCGTGTTGGTGTCCACCTCGTACTTGCCGGTCACATGGTTCATGCGGAAGCGCGGCCACTCGCCCGAAAGCGTGTTGCGCAGCGCATCGGTCTTCAAAGCCTTGCAGCATTGCAGGCGCGTGAGCTTGCCGTTCGGGAAGGTCTCCCCGCTTTTGAGCACGGCGGTGTTCTGCCCGTATACCATGTTCAGGTTCCATTCGAGCGCCACGCGGTCGCGGTACTCGATCATAGCCGGAATCTTGTAGCTGGTATCGATGTGTACCAAGGTGATGGGTACGTGGCCGAAGAACGCCTTGCGGGCCAGCCAGAGCAGCACGGTGCTGTCCTTGCCGATCGACCATAGCATGGCGAGGTTCTTGAAGTTGGCGTATGCTTCCCGAAGGATGTAGACGCTCTGGTTTTCCAGTTGGTCGAGATGGTCTTGAGAATGCGACACGGCAGGGGCTCCCGATGTTTCCCTATAAGTTTAGTAAGTATATCGAGAAACGTCCATAATTGGGCGAATTACGGAATTTTAAGGGATTTTATCGCGATATTTCCGATAATTTGGAGGGGAAAACCGCTTATACATACTAAATAAGTAGGTATTGTAGGTCGAGATACCCGGCGGTAACCCAAGACCCTTTCGAGCCGGGTTCAGGGCAAAACAACCTTGCCGAGCACTCCGGACTTGCCCGCCTCGCGGAAGGCATACAACCCGGGAGGCACTCGACGGCCGCGCGCGTCCTTACGGTTCCATTCGAAGCGTTCGTTGCGCGCCACCAGCGTACGCACGTTGTGGCCTTGCAGGTCGATCACTTCGAGACGGCGGACGCCGGCGGGAATTTGATGGTTCCATTTCGCTTCGGGAATGGAGAACAGAATGTGCTGGTGCGCCGCGGTGGCCTGCCGGGGACGGACGCCCATGGGGGTGCCCATGCTGATGTCCTTATTGAGGATCAAGGTGGAGCTCCAAGTCTGTGAGGTGGCCGTGGCCGCGGCGCTGCGTGAGATTGCCTGAATGTGACCGTCGGTGATTTTGACGACCACCATGTCGCCGAGAATGGCGGCCCCGTTGTCGATCACATCGATGTTATTCCACTTGTACATTTTTTTGGAGTGCGAGTGGCCGTGCAGAATGGCCACGACGTTGTAGTTCTGGACGACGTTCCAGAGCAGCGTCTTCATGGAGTTGGTCCAGTCGTTGTTGGCGTTGCCGTTGGCGTCCATGGTGTAATGCTGGAAGAGAATCACCGGACGTCCGCTGCTGCCAACGTTCGCAGCCAGGTCGGTCGTCAGGAATTCGAGCGCCTTGAGGGGGCGATAGCCATTGTAACCGAGTTCGGAACTCCCCGCGTAGATGTTCAGGTTCACGAAGTGCACCCCGTCCCAGTCCCACGAATAGTGGTATCCAGAGGAGTCCATGGCGGTGAAGTAGGATTTGCGCGGGGCGTTGCGCGCGATCATCTTACCCACGCCGTACAAGGTGTCCTTAATGGTTCCCGTTGTGTAGAAATCGTGATTGCCGAAGGCGTCGAAAACGGGATACTTCAGCCTTTTCTCACCCGTGATCCCGTAGTCCGCGGTGTATTCGTTCCAGTAGACCGTGTCGATGCGCTCGACCAAATCCCCCGCGATGAGCACGCCCCGGGGCGAGGCCACCGTGCCGCCCAGTGTGGTCGGGTAAGCGGTGCCGGGTAAATTGTTCATGTACGTCGGGAGGCGGTTGCGGTTGGTGTCGTTGGCCGCGGTATGGTTTCCGTAGTGGACGTCGGAGGTCAAAAAAAACGTCAGATCGGTGGCGGCCGGCAGGGTGGCGGCGAGGCAGAGCGGAATCAGGAACAGGGAAACTCGGAGCATCACTAACCTCGGGGTGTTGAACCTTGATTTTACCGCAATCCGACGGATCCGGGTTGCGGTATTTCGGGATTGATTTCCCCATTGCCTGAATCGCAAATATTACGCTACTTCTCAATATGAAAATAGCAGTTCCACACTCTGATTATCGAATCCCGGCCCCCTCCCTGATATCGGTTTTCGTTGCGGTATTAGGTGGAGTTTTGATGTTGTCGGCCTGTGCCTCCGGTACATCCCACAGCGCCTCGGACAGCCCTCCGAAGAGTGCGCTCGTTTATCAGGATCCTTGCGCCTCGCTGAAAGCGCAGGTCCGGGAAAAGCAAAAGCTCGATGCGGAAATCACCAAACTCGCCAAGCAGGAAAAGAAGTATCTGAAATCGGGAGACGCTGCCTCGGCGGCATCCGCGTCGCATCGCTTGTTCGGGATGCGTGAGAATCAAAGGATGATGAAGGAGTCGCTCGAGCAAACCAGCAACTCTTGCCAAAATTCGGTTTCGGAGCCTCTTCCAGTGCGCGGACCTGCGGCCAAGGATCCGGCGAGCATGACTCACTAGGGATTGTACGTAGTTTTTGTCAGTGCCCAGCCGAGAATCTCTCCTCCGCCTCCATCCGCGCTCCTTCGCGGACTTTACGTACGCGTATCCCGTGCTCTCGCGGCGCTCCGGCGGCGTATCTTTCGGCGTAAATCTCAATCTCGACAAACTTTGCAATTTCGATTGCCCTTACTGCCAGGTCGATCGCACCACTCCCGGCAAGCCGCAGCAGCTCGATGTAGCGCGCATTCGCGCCGAAGTGGAGGCCTTGCTCGATTCGGTGGATGAAAAGGGCGTGTGCCGTCTTCCCCTTTTCGACGCGCTCCCGGACGATCAGAAGTTGTTGCGCGACATCGCGCTGTCGGGTGACGGCGAGCCCACGATGGTTCCCGAATTTGCTGCCGTCGCCGCTGCGATGGCGCAGCTGCAGGCGTCGCGGCCCGATCTCGATTTCAAACTGGTGCTGATCACCAACGCGACCTTGCTCGATCGCCCTGCCGTGCAGACCGGGGTTGCCTCGTTGCTTGCACAGCGTGGTGAAGTTTGGGCCAAGCTGGATGCGGGTACGGAGGCGTGGTACCAAAAGGTCAACATCAGCCGTGTGTCGCTCGATCGCATCGAAGCCAACTTGATCGCGCTGAGGAAAAACCATCCGTTCAAAATTCAGTCCTTCTTTTGCAGCATCGGCGGTCAGGGATGGAGCGAAGCGGAGATTGCCGCATGGCTTAGCCGCATCGCGCGCGTGCGTGATTCGGGTGCGCGCATTTTGGAAGTGCAGCTGTATACGCTTGCGCGTCGCCCTGCGGAATCCTTCGTGCATCCAGTGACACCGGAGTTTCTAGCCGACATCCGTAGTCGGGTTGAAAATTTGGGAATCCCGGCGAATGTGTATGGGGTTGAATAGCAAGGTTCAATGAACAATGATCAATGCTCAAAGCAACAAGAAAATATGAGATCATCGGGCTATATGAATAATGGATCTTGCCGAAATCTTTCCCGTGTGATGCGTCTTGAGCATTACTCATTGATTTTTGTTCATTGAACACCATGTCTCTTTTCTTTGACGAAACCTGGTTCTACGCTCCCGTGCCCGAAGGGGCGGAGACGGCTGTTTTGCCCGAAGAGGAATTGCATCACGCGCTCAAGGTGCTGCGCCTGCGTGCGGGCGCGGAAGTCGTGGTCACCAACGGAGAAGGTTCCGTCTACCGCGCCACCCTGCGCGACGAAAAGGGCTTGCTCGAAATCGGCGGCCGTATTCAACACGAACCATTGCCTCCCGGGATCAGCGTGGGACTGCCGCTGCTCAAGGGTCGCGACACGGAACAACCCGCCGAGGCCGTGTGCGAGTTCAATGTGCGTGATTTGTTTTTGCTGAAGACGGATCACTGCGAAACCTTCAAGGGGCAGGATCATTCCAAGTTGGTGGAACGATTGCGGCAGAAAAGTTTGACCGCGCTCAAGCAGGCGAAAAAATCGTGGCTGACGCGCATTCATCCGCCGCAGGATTTGCGTGCGTGGCGGGCGGAGCATCTTACCGTTCCGCTGGTCGTGGCGCATCCGGGGGAGACCACCGTGTCTGCGCCAATGCCAGCGAGCGTGCATCTGCTCACCGGACCCGAAGGCGGGTTTTCAGAAAGCGAGTTGCAATGGTTGTTTGGTGAGAAGGAGGGGGCGGTCGAGTCTGTCGCAGGCGCGGCTTCGTCCGGGACGGTGTATCGGCTCAGCCTGGGCGAGACGCGGCTACGGGCGATTCATGCGCCGATTGCAGGGATTGCGGCGCTAGGGGCCTTGGATCTTACTTCGAACTCCCGCACCCCTCCGGGTTCTTATCCTCCGCCTTGAGCACTTTGAAATTCCGTGCCGCGAGGGAGGGGACGAAGAACATCTTTGTCGCGTCGGCCAGCGTCCAGGTCAGCACGTAATCCTCCAGCCGCGCCCCGGCAAAACGCGAGGCGACCATGGCGTCTACCGGTTCGATGAACACTTCGCCGCCGCCGTCTAGCTGAAGACGCACCGGATGCGGCACCTCACCGGCGAATTCCACCCGCCGGATCTTGCCTTCCTGCACCGAATCACAGAAGGAGCACAGCACGCGGGGGTTCTCAGCCTCTCCTTGGGTGACAAGGGTTCCCGCCTCCGCGTTGCAGGGCACGTAAATCGACCAACCCTGTCCTTCCACGCGCTCTTTCAAATCGGTGATGCGCGTCCACTCTCGCGGCATGCCGGCCAGAATCGCCTGTTCGTCCGCCCCGAGAGGCGCATTGTCGCGCAGCCCCCGGATCGACAAGCCGTACCAGAGCAGTCCGACACACATCAGCACGGCTAGGCCGTATACCAGAGGGACGATTTTTTTACCCGAATAGCGCTTCTGGTCGGTTCCGTCTGTCGGTTTGGTCATGCCTCCGAAAATAGAATCGGGAGCCCGTGGGGCAGGGCTATATTTCAAAGGACAAAAACAATCCAAACCGACAAGCCCGCTTCCCCCATTTTTCGTCCGCCGAACCCTGAAGCAAGGCCCGACATCCCTCAGGAGAACAGCGTGTCCCTCACACAGACCCCGGCCTGGATGGCCCTCGAAAACCACCGCGACGCCGTCGCCCCCCTACAGATGCGCGAGCTCTTCGCGCAGGATCCCGCGCGCGCCAAGCGTTACACACTTGAGGCCTGCGGCCTCCGCCTCGACTTCTCCAAGAACCGCATCATCGACGACTCCCTGAAACTGCTTCTCGACCTCGCCCGTCAGGAGAAGGTCGAGGCCGCGCGCGCGGCCATGTTCGCTGGCGACAAGATCAACTTCACCGAGAAGCGCGCCGTGCTGCACACCGCGTTGCGCCATCAGGGCAAGGAGCCCGTACTCGTCGACGGCGAAGACGTGATGCCGAAGGTGCGTGCCGTGCTGGCTCAGATGAAGGCGTTCTGTGAAAGCGTGCGCTCCGGCGCATGGAAAGGCCACACCGGCAAGGCGATCCGTCATGTGGTGAACATCGGTATCGGCGGCTCCGACCTCGGCCCGGTGATGGTGACCGAGGCACTCAAGTCCTACGCGCGCGACGCATCGGGCCACGAACAGATCGCGGTGCACTTTGTCAGCAACGTCGACGGCACGCACATCGCCGAAATCCTGCGCCGCGTGAATCTCGAGGAGACGCTGTTCCTCGTGGCGTCGAAGACGTTCACCACCCAAGAAACCATGACCAACGCGCACACCGCGCGCGCGGCCTTGATTACCGCCATGGGCGGCGACGCGTCGGCGGTGGCGAAGCACTTCGCCGCGCTGTCGACCAATATTCCCGCCGTGGAGGCCTTTGGCATCTCTGCGGCAAACGCTTTCGCCTTTTGGGATTGGGTCGGCGGCCGTTACTCACTGTGGAGCGCCATCGGCCTGCCCATCGCGTTGCATGTGGGCTTCGACAACTTCGAGAAGCTGCTGCAAGGTGCGGACGCAATGGACCGGCATTTCCGCGAAGCACCGCTCGAGCAGAACCTTCCGGTGATTCTCGGCGTGCTCGGCGTATGGTACACCGACTTCTTCGGCGCGGAATCGCAAGGCGTGATGCCTTACGACCAATATCTGCACCGTCTGCCGGCCTATTTGCAGCAGGCCGACATGGAATCGAACGGAAAGTTCGTGCGCCGCAACGGTTCCCGCGTCGATTACAAAACCGGTCCCGTGATCTGGGGCGAGCCCGGCACCAACGGTCAGCATTCGTTCTACCAGCTCATTCATCAGGGTACGCGTTTGGTTCCGTGCGACTTCATCGCGCCGATGCGTTCGCACAATCCCTCCGGTGATCACCACCGCATTTTAATGGCCAACTTCTTCGCCCAAACCGAGGCGCTGATGACCGGTAAAACGCGCGAGGAAGCCGTTGCCGAGTTGAAGGCGCAGGGCATGAACGATACCGACATCGCAGCGCTGGCGCCGCACAAGGTGTTCGAAGGCAATCGTCCCACGAATACCATCGTCATGCCAGAGGTTACCCCCGAAACGTTCGGGGCCCTTGTGGCGCTGTATGAGCACAAGATCTTTGTGCAGGGCGTGATTTGGGGTGTGAACAGCTACGACCAATGGGGCGTGGAACTCGGCAAGCAACTTGCGAAGAAGATTGAGGGCGAGCTCGTGGCCGAAGATGCACAGGCTCTCAAGCACGATGCGTCCACGAACGCGCTGATGGGCTATTACTGGTCGCACAAAGGATAGGTCTAAGGTTTTGGGAAGAGAGAAACGGGAAAGGGGAGGAGGCCGAGGTTTTCTCCCTTTTTTATTCCCTTGGTTCGAGTAAATTCCGGGCATGTGCTACGCGTATAAGCCCGTCCGCCTTCCCTCCGGTGGTTGTTGCAAGCGGGCGCGATCAAGGAATCTGCAGACGGATTTTCTTACCCGAAAGCCATGGTGGAAGTGATCACGTCGGACCGCAATGCGGACACTGCCGTGCGCCCGATGCGTTTGGATCTGATTCCCCGCAGTTTCATGCAGCAGCAACCTTTGAATCTTCCCGAAGCCCTGAAGGCCAAAGATTCGCGTGCGATAGACTCCAAAGGATTCAGTTCCTACAACGCCCGTATCGAAACGGTGCAATCTTTGTGGGCTTTCAAGAGCGCGTGGAAGGATGGGAATCGCGGCATCATGCCGGTCGCATCGTGGCGCGAGCGCCCCAACATGGACGGTGCGCCCGCAGCCTTCCGCGGCCGCGAGTACGAGGTTTCTCCGAAACCGGAGCAAGCACATTTTCTTGCGGCCTTGTACGACACCTGGACCTCGCGCGAAGGCGACGCGCTGGATTCCTGCACGGTGATCACCGGGCCCAGCGATGCGATCCCCGCGTTACAGGCGATCTGGCACGAGCGCACCCCGATCGTGCTCGATGCGCAGGCGGCGAAGGCGTGGATCGATCCTGCCACCACGCCCGATCAGGCCATGGCCATCTTACGCGGCGCACCTGTGCTGGAATTGACGGTGCACGAAATTCCCAAGCCGGAAAAAGTTCCAGGCGGAAAGTCGAAGAAAGAGCCGAAGAAAAAGGGGGAGTAAAAAATGGAGTTAAGCGGAATCGAACCGCTGACCTCCTGCTTGCAAAGCAGGCGCTCTACCAATTGAGCTATAACCCCGAAAGTTCTGATAACGTCAAAGTCGAACGAACGTCTGAGAACCGATAAAAAGTCGCCAGAGATTCCTGAGTTTCCCTGAGTTTTCCCGAGTATTCGAATGGTGGGCCTGGGAAGACTTGAACTTCCGACCCCCGCCTTATCAGAGCGATGCTCTAACCAACTGAGCTACAGACCCAAGGAAACTTTCGAAACCTTGTTTCCATTCGAAAAACCCGAGAAAAAACCCGAGAAAAGCTGAAAAACTCTGTTTTCGCGGGAAAACCCTCGAAAACGGACACGCAAAGTTAGGCTGTTGAGGGGTCGGTTGTCAACGCTTTCGAACGAATCGACCGCGGATTTATGCCGAAATTTTGACTGAAGGCAGGGCGGATGCGACCCAGTCCGCAGCAATGAGTGCTTTTTCGAGTGCAGCAGGCTCCCACGCCGCAGCGTTCGGGAACTGATGCCGAAAGAACGTCACCTGTTTTTTCGCATACTGCCGGGTGCGCGCCACCACGGTGCCGAGCGCCGCTTCGGGCGGTTTTTCCACCGCAAGCGCGGCCGCGATTTCGCGATAGCCGATGGCGTTGAACGCCGGAGTTCGCAGCGGATCGTACCGCGTCATCAAGGACCGCACCTCGCCGACCCAGTCGTTGCGGAACATTTCCTCCGCGCGCGCTTCGATGCGGCGGTGCAGTTCCTTGCGCTCGGGTTCGAGCCACAGAAAAGGCACGCCTGCAAACACCGGGTTGAGCGGTTGTTCGGGTTTGGGTGCTGCGTAAGAGCGACCCGTGTGCAGCCAGTTCTCCAAGCGCTTGGTGATGCGGTAGGCATCGTGCGGGTCCACCCGGTACATTCCGGCGGGATCCTTGGCCGTCAGGTCGGTGTGGACCGCCTCGAGTCCCGACGCGGTGATGGCCGCGGCAGCGGCCTCGCGAACGGCCCGCGGAGTTTCCTCTCGATCTTCGGCTCCCGGATACATCCACTCGCGCAGATACAGTCCCGTGCCGCCCACCACCAGAAAATCGGTGTCGGGATGCGCCGCGACCACGGCAGTGGCGTCTGCAGCGAAGCGACGCGGGGAATACGCTTCCATCGGATCGAGAAAGCCGAGCAAGTGATGATCGATTCCGTTCCGATCGCTCTCCGTCGGAGTTCCTGTGCCGACGCAGAAATCGCGGTAGATTTGGCGGGAGTCGGCCGAAATGACCGCAATCCGGCGGTCGGAGTGTTCGGCGCGTGGGGCGTCTGGGAATGGGTGCTGCATAGCCCAGTGGAGGGCAAGGGCGGTTTTTCCGGAGGCGGTAGGGCCCGCGAGTACGGCGAGAAGAGGCATGGGGGAAAGGTAACCGGTGGGGCGAATTCTTCCCCCTGCTTCCGCGTCTAATCCCGGTTCATCGCATCAAATGGCCTCTCCGATTCGTAATTTTGTCCGGTGAAAAACTTTCGCCGCCTTCTCATTCTCGTTTTACTGCTCGCCGCCTTGATCGTGGTGGGAAAATTCTCCGGGCGATTGCTGCCGCGCGCAGCGGTCGCAGCGATCGGCGCAGGCGCCAAGCCGTTGCTCGACTCGACGCAAGAAGCTGCCTGGCGCAAGGCCAATCCGTGGTTGTTCCGCGATAGCTCGCTGGTGGAATTCCGCGACAAGCTGCTGTTGCCTTTCGCGCTCGAAGATTCGCTCGGCCCGCGCAACCTGAAGCGTCGGGGCGGATTCATGGAACTGACCTTTCCGCGCGGTCGGCCCATCCACGTGATCGCCCACGAGTTGGAGAACCGTGTAACGCGCGCGGGCTTCCGCGTGGCCGAAGGACGCGAAGTGGGCAATGCAGCCGATCAGGTGGAATACGCGCTTGCCGATGCGGCGGGCCATGTTTTCGCTCTGCGCATCGTGCTCGGACAGGCCGTAGCGCCGGGTGCATTCCGTATGGCGCTGGTGATCACCGATTGGGCGCGCGCCACCGAGGTGGACCGCCGCGCGTGGCTCGATTTTCCCTTCGCCGTCACCTTGGTGCTTCCCGACACGGTCGCCGCGCCGGAGCGTGATAATCCTACCGGCGCCGATCGTGCCATCCTGGTCGAACTTCCCATGGAGCCGGCTGCGTATCCGCACGTGAAACCGGGCCCGCGCGCCTTGTTCATCGACCAAAAGCCCGAACGCATCGAATCGCTATTGCGCGAACGCCTCGAGATGAATAGCGGCGCGGTGGGCTTCGCCACCCGTTATGGCGATCGCGCCATCGAACATCCGGGCTTGATGGAAAGCGTGTTGTCGTTCGCGGCCGCGCGCGGCCTGCTCTTCCTCGACCTTACGGGCTCGTCGCGTAGTCTCACCCAACAGGTGTCGCTGCACACCGGCGCCGAAGGCTTCACCGCCGTGGTGCGTGATGCCGGAAACGAAAAGGATTTGGCCGACGAGCTGGCGCGCCGCGCCGTCGTCGCCAGCCGTTCGGGTGAAGGCGTGTGGGTGATGCGTCAGTCGCCCGGCTTGGCCGCCACACTCGCCCGCGTTTTGCGCGCGGCCCCCGCACCCGGCGAAACCGCCCCGCGTTGGGTCACGCTCAAACAACTGCACCGGCCCGACGAGGAGTGATCCCCATGCCGAAGCTTGGCGTCAACATCGACCATGTGGCCACGCTGCGTCAGGCGCGCGGCGAACAAGAACCCGATCCCGTGGCGGCGGCCGCCGTTTGCGAGGCAGCCGGTGCCGACGGCATCACCGTGCATCTGCGAGAAGACCGGCGTCACATTCAGGATGCGGACGTGCGGACCTTGCGTCGAACCGTGTCGACGCGCCTGAATCTTGAGATGGCCGCCACGCCTGCCATCGTCGCGATCGCCTTGGATATCAAGCCCGATATGGCGACGCTGGTACCCGAGCGGCGGGAAGAATTGACAACCGAGGGCGGGCTCGATGCGGTGTCGCCGTCGCAATATGCTGCGGTATCCGGTGCGGTCGATGCGTTGCGTGCAGCGGGCATTCCGGCCTCACTCTTCATTGAACCCGATGCGGGGCAGTTGGATGCCGCCGCCAGAATGGGCGCAGCTTTCGTGGAGTTTCACACCGGCGCGTATGCGCGCCTGTACGGCACACCTGCCGGCGATGCCGAGTTCGCCCGCATCGTGGCGGCCACGAAGCAGGCGCAAGCGTTGGGAATCCGTGTGAACATGGGGCACGGGCTCAACCTCGCCAACGTGCGTCCCATTGCCGAGATCGCAGGCGTGGTCGAATTGAACATCGGACACGCCATCATCAGCCGCGCCGTCTTCGTCGGCCTTGCGCGCGCCGTCGAAGAAATGAAAGCCGCTGTCACTCTTTAAATTCTCGCGTTTCCTTGAGTTCAACAAAAAAGCCCCGCCGGATTTTATCCAGCGGGGCTTTTTTGTTTTGAAGGCAATGCGCCGACTCAGGGCCTCAGGCGGGCCTGCAAGATGCCGGTGCCGAGGTTGGTTGGCACGCGCACCACTTCTGACATTCCCGCGTTTGCGCGCGTGTGACTCCACACTTGACGGCCTGCGAGATCGTACAGCGACACCTTGCGGTAACCAACCGGCAAGGTCACCATGCCGTTCGCGAACGCATTGAAAGACGTCAGCGATTTGCGCAGGGTCGGGCGCATCAAGCCGAGGGGGCCCGGACCCACGGTCGTCACGAAGGGCGTGTAGCACGAGTTGTCGATGGTGCCCTTGTAGGCGATGCGGTAGAGCGAGGCGTTGTTGAAGCCCGAGTAGGCCGATCCGCCGGTATTGTTGCGCAGCAAGTACATGGCTCCGTCGTGCGGTCCGAAGCGCATGTCGATGTAGCCGCCGTTGGGCAACGCCGCCAGCGTGGCGGCCGGGAAGGCCGGGGTCGCGGCCGTACCACTGTCGAGCGTACCGTCGGGTTTGATGTTGATGTAACGGAACGAACTCTTGTTGGTTACGGACCAATCGAAGAAGAAGATTTTGCCTTCGTACTGCGGCGGAAATTTGACCGACGAAACCAAGGTGCTGTCGTACCGGTACATCGGTCCGCCGATGGCCGTTTCGCCCGAGGTGAAACCAAGGCGATAGCTGTCGTCGCCATTGCCGGACTGATCGGAATAGAATAGCGTAGCCTGACGTGCGGGGGGCAGGTCGCGGATGCCGTAGTTGTTTGGAGAAACGTTCTGGATGGCCGCGCAATTGAAGAGGGCCGTGTCTCCCGAGCCGGCGTTCCAGGTAGTGGAGGGCCAGACGAATTTGCGCCAGGGAGTGTTTTTGCCGGCGCAATACGGATGGCCGTAGAAGCCGGGGGCGGTGGCCAGGTTCCACTCTTCGCGTCCTTCCGGACCGCGGCTCGGCGTATAGGCGGTGGGGGTGGACATGTCGAGGCCGACTTCACCGGTGAAAATCCAACCCGACCGCGTGTCGCGACGCGGGTGGTACGGATTGCGATGACCCATGGTGTAAATCTCTTTGCGCACCTTGGAGAGCGTGTCGAAAGCCGGATCCCAATTGGGGTTGAAGGCGGGTTGATCGATCGATTCCCAGAGGTTGCCGGGAGGAATGTCGTAGGTGGTGCCGATGCCGGTCACAGGCGTGAGGCTGTCGGGGAAGGCGATCGGACGGATGCGCAACATTTTGCCGCGCAGGCTCCCCGTGTTGCCGGCGGATTTTTGCGCATCGCAGCCGCGATCGTTCCAGAGAATGGGCGCGGCGTTGTTGCTGTTGCACTCGCTGCTGTGCGGGCTCGTATCGTCGCCGGTGCCAATGACCATCACCCCGTCGGCGCCCATGTCGATGCCGCCTGCGGCGTGGTAGGCGCGGCTGTCGATCATCCGCGAAAAGCGCATGATCACCTTGGGGTTCTTCAGTTGGCTGCCGGCCGCGGCGGTGGAGTCGTAGGTGTAGCGCGTGAGCAGGTGCGGCTTGCCGGAGTCGGCGTTCGCCGGGCTGGTCGTATAGCTCGAGGAGGCATGGAACACATAGACCCAGCGATTGGTCATGAAGTTCGGATCGAGCACGAGGCCGAGCAGGCCGTCCTCGTTGTCGCAATGCGTGGGAACGGCTCCGGCGAGCAGGGTGGCTGTGGCCGGGCCTCCGACACCCGGGCGAAACACGCGGACCTGGCCCGAGCACATTTTGGCGATGAATACCTTGCCGTTCGGGGCCACCGCGATCTGCACCACACCGTAGTTTCCGCTTTCGCCATTGTTGGTGGTAGAGTTCTCGTAGAGATCGCCGGTGCTGTTGTTCGCCAAGGTGTCGATCCGGAAATCACTGGCGGTCGGCATGGCGCAGCTTTGCGCCAAGGACGTGGACGGAATCATCGCAGCGAACGCGAGGGCGGCAGCGATCCCGTAGAAATTCCGGCGATTGATTTGAAAACCGAACATAGGTGGAACCTCCTAAAGCATCGGAATGGAAACCCCGGCGCGAGACTCTCCAAACCTACCGCCAAACGACGTTTTTTTCTCCCGAAAAGACGAAGGATTGTTGGCCGGTCTGGTACGGGTATCAAATCATAATCGGAGGATTTGGCGTTGTATCAGGCCATGGAAAGGCCTTGGACAGACCGTGATCAGACCTTGGACGGACCTTGTTTAGGCCTGAGTGGGCGGATAGGCCAGCGCCTGATCGACTTCTTCGGCGGTCAGGTAGGGGTAAGTCTCCAAAATGTTTTCGCGTCCCCAACCGGTAGCGAGTTGACCTTGCAAAAGGTCCACGGTGAGGCGCGTGCCGAGGATATGCGGCTTGCCGGCGCAGATGGAGGGGTCGATAACGATGCGTGAAAATTCCATGGCAATTCCGGGACTGTGGGCTGCAAAATCTAGCTTCAAGGACCCATGAACGCGCCCCAGAACCGGTTTTTTGCGCCGGGCACCGAGTTCGCCCGCATCGAGCGGATGTTCGGCCCCGATCATTTCGCCCGCGACGGGCGCGGACTCGGCGACGACGGTTTCGTTTGGCAACCCGCCCCGGGTTCCGCCTGGGTGGCGGCCTCCGATGCCAGCGTCGAAGGCGTGCATTACCGCCTCGACTGGGTCACACCCGCCCGGGCCTTGCGCAAGGCCTTCCTCTCCAATCTTTCCGACCTCAATGCCATGGGAGCCCGCACCCGGTTCGCGCTCTTCAACCTCGGGGCCCACTGCGATTGGGACACGGCGGTGTACGAGTCGCTGGGTGCCACCTTGCTGGATCTGGAAACGCGCCACGGATTCCGCATTTCGGGCGGCGACACCACCACGGTTATCGGATCCGGTTTTTTTTCCATTACGGTTCTGGGCACGGTGGAAGGTCGGCCTTTGTTGCGGAGCGCTGCGCAGGTCGGTGATCGGCTGTATGCCACGGGTTCCTTCGGAGGTTCTGCCGCGGGCCTCGAGTTGCTCAGGGCGGGTTCTGCCGCGGGCGGCGCAGTGTCACAAGACACGTTCGATTCGTTGGTGAACGCGCATCTCGACCCCGCGCCGCCCCTCGACCTCGGTCCCTTGCTGGCCAAGCTCTGCCGATCCGATCGCCCCCTAGCGGCCATCGATGTAAGCGACGGCTTGTCTTCCGAATTATGGCATCTCGCGCGGCAATCCGGTTGTGCGCTCCATCTCGATTTTGAAAAAATTCCCGCGCATCCGTCGCTCTCCGCCCTGTCACCTGAAGCACGCCGGGCACACCTGCTGCATGGCGGCGAAGAATACCAGTTGCTGTTCACAGGTTCCTTTACCGACGCGGAACTCGCACGCTTGCGCGCCATCGCCCCGGTGACCGAGATCGGGTCGGTCGAAGACGGAGAAGGCGTGTTTCTGCGTGAGGGCGGTGAGACCCGGCCCTTGCAATCTGGCGGTTTCGAACATGGACCAGCGAAGACCGATGCCGGGTAATCGGCCGTCGAATTCCTAACTTCGCCGCATGCTGATCACCGCCATTCTTCTCGGCCTCGTCGAGGGCCTCACCGAATTTTTACCGATTTCCTCCACCGGTCATTTGATCCTCGCAGGGTCGTTGCTGAACTTCACCGGCGAGAAGGCGGAAGTCTTTGAAATCGCCATTCAAACCGGCGCGATTCTCGCCGTGATCGGCATTTTCGCGGGAAAATTGCGTGAGACCGCAAAAGGCATCGCCCGCGATCCGGTCTCGCGACGGTTCGTCCTCAACGTCGCGGTGGCGTTCGCACCGGCGGTGGTATTGGGGCTGCTCTTCGGCAAGGCCGTCAAAGCGCGCTTGTTCAATCCGGTGGCGGTGGCGATCGCGCTGGTCGTCGGCGGGCTCGTGATTCTGTGGGCCGAGCGTGGGCGCAAACAGACGGCTCCGCGCGTCACGCGGGTCGAAGACCTCACGGTGTTCGATGCTTTGAAGGTGGGTCTGCTTCAATGTTTTGCGTTGATTCCCGGCACAAGTCGATCGGGCGCGACCATTATCGGTGGCATGATCACCGGACTTTCGCGTCCCGTGGCCACCGAGTTCAGTTTTTTTCTAGCCATTCCCACCTTGATCGGCGCGGGCGCCTACTCGCTTTACAAAGCGCGGCACGCGCTCTCCCTTGCGGACGCACCGCTCTTCCTTACGGGCTTCGTAACCGCCTTTTTCTCCGCGTGGTTTTGCATCCGCTGGCTTTTGCGTTATGTCGCATCCCATGACTTCGTAGCCTTCGCCTGGTATCGTATTGTATTCGGCGGACTCGTGCTTTTAAGCGTCTGGAGCGGTTGGGTGACCTGGGCCCGGTAAGTCATCCCATAGGGCATCCCAAAAGGTTCAAAAGTCAAATAAAAGTTAAATAACGGCGGGTATTCTCCGAATTCGGGGTGTTTTTACCACCTCAGGGCTCAAAAAAAAGAGAAAAACACACCCCCGGCGTGAAAAGTTCACGGTAGATTAGGTGCTCCATTTTTAAACCCTTAGGAGGGAATGCACATGTCCGTTAAAACCGATGGAATCACACCGAACGCGCCGCGATTGCTGTGGGCTGGGTTCATGGCCATTCTCGCCGCAGGTGTCGGCTTCGCCCTTCGCGGCGGTATTTTCGACAACTGGGGTTCGGAATTCGGATTCTCTGCTACCCAGCTGGGAATCATCGGCGGCGCCGGCTTCACCGGTTTCTGCTTCGGTATCATTCTCGGTGGTGTGGTGGTCGACAAGATCGGCTACGGCAAGCTGGTGATGCTGGCTTTCGCATTGCACATCATTTCCGCCTTCGTCACCTTTGGAGCAAGCACTCCGGCGAACGCGCAAACCTTCCTCTTCTGGGGCATGTTCCTGTTTGCTTATGCCAACGGAACGCTGGAGGCGGTCGCCAATCCCTTGGTGGCGACGCTCTATCCCAAAAATCGCACGCACTACCTGAACATTCTGCACGCCAGCTGGCCTGCCGGTATGGTTCTTGGCGCGATCGCCGGCTGGATTCTGGACGACAAGTTCCAGATCGGTTGGAAGATCCAGCTTTCCCTGTACCTTTTGCCGACCCTGGCCTACGGTATCATGTTCATGGGCCAGAAGTTCCCGAAGTCGGAAGCTTCGCTCAAGGGCGCGAAACTCGGCGAGATGTCCAAGGATATCGGTCTCATCGGTGCAGCCATCGTCGGCTACATGGTCATGTTGTTCGCCTCGCAGAGCCTGCATCTGCCTTCCAGCGTGGCTTGGGGCATCGGCGGCGCGATTGTGATCGCGGTCGGCTTCCTCACCAAGTTCTCGTTCGGTTCGCTCCTGTTGTTCGTGTTCTTCATCACCCACATTCTCGTGGGCGCGGTTGAGCTCGGCACCGATGGCTGGATCCAGAACATCACGGGCAACCTGTTCACTTCCGAGGAAGGCAAGTTCCTGTTCATCTGGACCTCCGCCATCATGTTCTGCCTGCGCTTCACCGCCAACTTCATCGAGCGCAACCTGAAGCTCTCGCCCGTCGGCATCCTGTTCGTCAGCGCGGTGTTGGCCGTGGTTGGCTTGCGCCTCGCCAGCGGCATGGAGACCATCGTCATGGCCACGATCGCGCTCGCGATTTACGCCATCGGCAAGACGTTCTTCTGGCCCACGATGCTCGCGGTCGTGTCGGATCAGTTCCCCCGTTCGGGTGCTGTCGCCATCTCCGTGATGGGCGGCCTCGGCTTCCTGTCCGCCGGTCTTCTCGGCGGCCCGGGTCTCGGCTACTCCAAGGATCGTTTCGCCGCGGAAGAACTGCAGCGCACGAACACGGCAGTGTACGAGCAGGTGAAGGCCGACAAGCCTTCCGAGTTCCTCTTCTTCAAGGGTGTGAACCCCATCAGCGGCACCGCGATGGCGGAAGCGCGCGCCGCGACCGAGCGTACGCCCGATCAGCAGGCTCTGGTTTCCGCCAGCGTAGCCGGCGATCGCAAGACCCTCGGTGTGGACTCGTTCGTCCCCCTCACGATGGCGGGCATCTACCTGCTGTTGCTGGTGTACTTCCGCTCGCGCGGCGGGTACCGTGCCAAGAGCATCGAGGCCAGCGCACACTAAGGCATCGAGGTTCTCAAGGACCTCTGGTCTGCAACGCGTCCCGAAACGGGCGCGTTTCCAAAAAGCGCCACCCGGGTTTCCGGGGAGGCGCTTTTTTATTTCGACCCTTTTTTCCAAAATCCCATTTCTATACTGATCGGTTGATCAGATAAATGGCTCGGTTACTGCAGGATCTCGGATTCGCGGGGCGGTCATGATGGACGCACTGGCATTGAATCGGGCGGGGATTCCCGTCGACATTCTTCCCTGGAAGAAGGCTGTGACGCTTTGGGCCCTCGGACGGGCGGAAGTGCTGGCCGTATACGATGGATGCTTCGTGCATTCGCCGCGCCTTACGATTCCGCTACCCAGCGTTTTGCAGTGCCTCGACGGGCCGGTATCCCCCCGGAATTTCACGCGCGTGTTGCCTTTTACCCGCCGCAATCTCTATCGCCGCGACGGCGGTTGTTGCGCCTATTGCGGACAGCGCGTTTCCTATTCCAGCTTCACCATCGACCATGTGCATCCGCGCAGTCTCGGGGGCGCGACCACCTGGGAAAACACGGTGTCGGCCTGCATGCCGTGCAACAGTCGCAAGGGCAACCGGAAGCCGCGGGCCGGTGAACTCGAACCGCTGCACCGTCCTTTCGCACCCCGGCTCACCCACGCCGCACCGCGTACCCTCGTGGACAAATTGTTCTACCGCGAACTCCCCGAGCCGTGGCACCCCCACATTTATTGGCGCGTTTTGGGCGTGGAGGGCAGGGCCCCCTGAAAACGGCCGTTTTTCAAGAGGGGCGGTGGACACGCCCGGGGGCATAGGTTATCTTGATTTTTCCACAAAATTTGGGTGAACACACGCAATGGAATGGTTCCGCAAGGCAAAATCCGGCATTGGCACCCTGATCAAAAAGGACACGCCTGCTGATTTGTGGGTCAAGTGCGACGGGTGCAAGGAAGTGCTCTACCGCAAGGAGCTGGCCCAGCATCTTCACGTTTGCGACCACTGCGGGCATCACTTCCGCATCGGCGCCGCCGAGTACGTCCGTATTCTCGTGGACGCCGGCACCTGGTTCCCTATGGACACCACGTTGCGCTCGGTCGATCCGCTTAAATTCGTGGCCAAAAAGAAGTACAAGGACAGCATTCAGGAGGCCGAAAAGAAGACCGGTGCGGCTTCGGGTGTTCTCTCCGGAACCGGTAAGATCGAAGGCCGCCCGGTGGCTCTGGGCGTCATGGATTTCCGCTTCATCGGCGGTTCGATGGGCTCGGTAGAGGGTGAGAAGATCGCACGCGTGTTCCGCAAAGCGCTGCGCGACAAGGTTCCCGCCATCATCGTGTCCGCCTCGGGCGGCGCACGCATGCAGGAAGGCGTGCTCTCCCTGATGCAAATGGCCAGCACCTCCGCCGAGATCGCCCGCATGCGCGACGCGGGTCTGCCCTTCCTTTCGATCCTCACCAATCCCACCATGGGCGGCGTCACCGCCAGCTTTGCGATGCTGGGCGACGTGCACATCGCCGAGCCTGGTTCGTTGATCGGCTTCGCAGGCGAACGCGTCATTCGCGAAACCATCCGTCAGCAGCTTCCCCCGGGCTTTCAGCGCGCGGAGTTTTTGCTGGAGAAGGGTTTCGTCGACCTCATCGCTCCGCGTCCCGAGCTCAAGGCGACCGTGGCACGCGTGCTGGGACACTTGTATCCCGGTTAATCACACTTTTAGAGTGATGGGCGCGGAGTGCTTAGTGATGCAGCACACGCCCTTTAAATCCGATCTTTGGCTCTCGCGTGCCCTCGTTCCAGTTGGTTGACATTTCGACCTACTGCACGGATCACTCATCGCTCATCATTCATCATTCATCATTCATCATTCATCATTCATTACTCCCCGTGACCTTTCCCGATTACTCCTCCGCGCTTTCCTGGTTGTATGCCCGCAACCAGTTCGCCATGAAAATGGGCCTCGATAAAATGCGGGAACTATTGAAAGCATTGGGAAATCCAGAAAACGGCGGCGTGTATCTTCACGTTGCGGGCACCAACGGTAAAGGCAGCGTGTGCGCCGCACTCGCGGCGATGCTGCCTACATTGGGCGTGCGGCGTGTGGGTCTTTACACCTCGCCGCATCTAGTGAGCTTCCGCGAACGCATCCGCGTCGACGGACAACCCGTTCCCGCCGACTTCGTAACGGGTTGGTTGAATCGCCACATCGCCACGCTCGAGTTCCTGAATCCGACGTACTTCGAGATCGTCACGGCGCTCGCGCTGGCGTGGTTCCGTGAACAGGGCTGCGGTGCCGTGGTGCTGGAGACCGGACTCGGAGGACGACTCGACGCCACCAATGTGGTGACTCCGCGCGTCACGGCAATCACTTCCATCGCGCTCGATCATACCGGCATTCTCGGCGACACACTCGAAGCCGTGATGGGTGAAAAACTGGGGATCGTGAAGGCGGGGATTCCCTTGGTGATCGACGAGCCGCGTCCCGCGTTGGCCCGCCTTGCTGCCGCGCGCATCCATGCCGTCGCGAAGGCCTCGGGCATGCCGGATGCGCCTTGGATCAATCTCGCGGAGCATCTGAGTTCCGCCACGGTGACCGGTGCCGTCTCCGAAATATCTACGGCGCCGGATGCAGACTACATCGTGCCCGGGCGCTACCGCGACTACACTTTGCCGGGTGATTTGCGCGCGGAAGAATACCAGAGGCACAACGCGGCGCTCGCCGTGCTGGCCCTGGAAGCTTTTTATGGGAAAGCCTTGCCCCCTGAAGCGATCTGGCTGCCCGCCTTACGTTCGGAGGGCGCCCGGATGGCGGGACGCATGCAGCGTTTGCAACCCTTGAATCCGCGGTATATTTCCGTGTTGCTCGACGGCGCGCACAATCCCGCCGCCGCACACGCGTTGCGCGATCATTTGAGCGCCCATCCTCCGGGGAAGCGTCCCCGCATCTTCTTCGCTTCGATGCGTGACAAAGATTATTTGGATGTTTGCAGGATTTTGCGCTCGCTCTCGGATGATCTGGTGTTCGTGGATCTTTCGGCAGAAAACCCGCGTGCGCTTTCCGCGGCGGTATTGCGGGAGACCTTGGACGCCGAAACCCGTGCGGCGCGTGAGACAAGTGCGACGAGTGGGGAAGGAAGCGTCGCGGTCGCAGACTGCTTGCCAACCTGGGCCTCGCTGGAACCCCTATTGCGTGCCGGCACCGCAGACGTTCCCGGCCCGGATTCTGCAGTGTTTTGCGGGTCTCTTTACCTGCTCGGCGCGATCATCCCGCTGCTGGCGCCGCATTACGCAGGTTTGGAGGCCTTCGAGGGGCTTTTGGGGGAGACGGTAGACGGTAGACGGTAGGTTGTTGCGGAACCTTTCTAATTCCGATCATTTTCGGTGGTTCGGGTGATGCCGGGTATGCCTCGCATCAAATCTCCACTACCGTCTACCTACTACCGTCTACCTACTATCTTACTTCACATGGACGCCGTCAAGCTCAAGAACTCCTGCATTTGCGGTAACACCGCGCCCTATGCGGAATGTTGCGGGCGTTACAGCAAGCCGGGACTTCCCGACGGGAACATAGGGAGCGATCCCGCCGGCCGTGAGGCCTTCCGCCGCGATCTGCACGACCTCTACATGTATCTCTTCCCGCTGCGCAACCTCTACCAAGCCTACTGGGAGAGGTTGAGTCAGGAAGAATATCCCCATCACCTTTTGATGGCTGACCCCGAATACGGCCGCGCCGTGATGGCGAATTTTTTCTGGGACTATTCTGTGCAGTTTTCCGATGCGCGTCCGGTGCTGCGTGCGGCTCGCGATGTGGAAGTGAAGAACATCCGTCTTGCCAACGACTTCCGCGAGTGGAGTCTGGCACCGCTGTGGTTGTGGCGTGTGTTGGAGATCGACGCGACGCGCGCCCACATCGCCATGCTCGACACGGGGCGCACCGTGCGGGTGGAACACGGAGGCGAACTCCCGGGGCCCGGCGGCGTGTTTGCCGGACGCATCCTGACCTATCGCGGACGCGAGCAGATGCACCCTGCGATTCTCACCTTTCCCGCCGGGCACGAAGAGGCGTTGCGCGATCGCCTTCGGGCCGTGTGTCGCGACCTCGGCATCAAATCGGGCGCGGGGTTGCGTCCCGACGTGCAATGCGAAGAATGGCGCCGTCACGGCGCGCTGGTACTCGGGTTGTGGCGCGAGTCGGTGTACGATGCCCGCGTGGGCATTCCGGCGCGCACCATGGCCGCATCGCGTTCCTTCCGGTTGCCGGCCGCAGCGCGCGGAGACCTTGCGCGGCAGTTGCGCGCCGACGGCGCGGTTGCCCTCGATGCCACGCGTCTCGAGTTGCGCTACCGCGCGCTGACGTTGGCGCGATTGGAGGCCGAGAACGACGGATGGCTGCGCGTCACCTTGCTCGACGAAGCGTATTGCCCTTACGTTTTCCATTGGCTCGGTGATCACCTCGATGCTCCCGCGCGCGTGCATGCGTCCACTCCCTCTGAGAGGGCGCAATTGCCGGAAGCAGGCGGCTTGAACGAGTGGACCCGCGCGCCGCACGATGCCCTCGGCGGAGAATCTCCGCTCGAGGCGAGCCGCCACGACTTTGGGCGCCGCCGTCTCAGCGCCCTACTGTCGCGTCTCGAATTGCAGGGTGATGCGATCTCGGCACTGCGCAGTCACCTCGGCCTTTAATCGCGCCTTGATACGCGCAATAAGATTCTACAAGACCGCAAGGTTTCGGGGTTTCGGCGTCGCAATGACTGTGGCGGCAACGGTCTTTTGCCTTTTCCCCTCTTACTCAGGGGCCTGCGCTTTCGATACGCTCGCCTCGGTCGATACCGTTTTCCACCGCCTCGCCGGGCCGGCCGGTTTCGATCCCGGGGATTTCGACTTGTTGGTGAATTTTCGGGGCCCACCTCCCCAAAGTCCCGACGCGGTGCTCCGCATGCTCCACAACCCGCGCAGCGCCGATACGTTGGTTCCGGCCTTGCGACACACTTTGTCCGAAACTTTCGATCCGCCTTCTGATCCGACTTCTGGGCTGACGGGAATGGTGCGCGCCGACGGGCTGTGGCCGTGGATTGGGGCGACGTTTCCCAGATCGCGCACCGCGCAGGACGGCTCCCCGGAGTCTCGAATCCGGATTCTGGAGAAAAGCCTGCAGGCGTACCTGCGCCCTCTTGATCTCGATCAACGCGCCTTTTTGTTGCGTGAAACTCCGGCGCTGTTTCGGCCCGAGACCGAAGACACCCTGCTAAATCCGATCGAACGCGAAATCTCCCGCGTGCACGGTGACGCAACGCTGGATTCCGTGATGCACCTCGCGCAACGTCTGCCGCTGGAGCAACTGGCGCAGGCTGCGGCCGCCGTGGACGGGCTGCTCGGGGATCTGCTTTCGTATCAAACCAAAAACGGGGGGAAAAGAAAGGGGAACAAGGCCGGGATCAACCCGAAGATCGATATCGCGGCGGTGACCGCCCGCTTGCAGCAGTTGAAAAAACTGGGTGTACCCGTGACCATTGGGACACGTGGACCGGATGTCCATCGACTGGAGAACGGCATCGTATTCGACCCGGGTGGGAACGATCGCTATGTGTATGCCGACACGGTTGTTCCGGGAAGTTGGCTGCTGGTGCTGGATCTCTCCGGGAAAGACACTTACCAGGCGCCTGACACCGGGGAAGGGGCGGGGGCGTTTCTGTCGGTGCACGTGATCGCCGACCTGCAAGGCGACGACCGGTACATCGGAGGTGATTTTGCCTTCGGCTCGGCGATCCTCGGCTTCAGCCGCCTGTTCGACGCGGCGGGCAACGATACCTACACCGGGCGCTGCGCCGCCCTGGGCTTTGCCTTTCGAGGCATCGGCATTCTACAGGATCGTGACGGTGACGATACCTATTCCGCAGCCTACATGTCCCAAGGTGCCTCCTCCTCCTTCGGGTTCGGGCTGTTGATGGACGAGAGCGGCAACGACCGCTATTTGTCGCGCGCGGTGTTCGTCGACGATCTCCGCTATCGCGAACATTATCTCAGCATGAGCCAGGGATTTTCTACCGGCATGGCTCCGCGCTACGGCGGCGGTATCGCGGTGTTGTGGGACCGTGGAGGAGCGGATCGATATACCGCGGACATTTTCGGACAGGGCGCGGGTTATTGGTTCGGGTGGGGTGCTCTGATGGATGATGCGGGCGACGACAGTCTGGTCGCGCATCAATATGCGCAGGGTGCTGGGGTGCACTTTGCGGTGGGCATGCTGCTCGACGCCGCCGGTGAGGACGTGCGCGTCAGCAAGGGCGTGAGCCAAGGATGCGGGCACGACGGAGGCTTTGGCCTGTTCGCCGACGCGCAAGGTGACGATCGCGACAGCGCCGTGGACATGAGCGCCGGCGCAGGCAGCGCGAACGGTCTTGGCATGCTCGTCGATTTTGCCGGAGAAGATGCCTACGGAATGGGCAACCCCGCGATGACGCTGGGGCACGGCGACATGCGCCGAGATCGCGGAAGCCTCGGCTTCTTCCTGGACCTCGGCGGGCGCGATGCGTATCCGCAATCATCCGCCGCCACGGAAAATGCGGTGTGGCGCACCTACGACGGCATCCGACGCGGACACGGGCAGGGGTGGGATGCCGAATAGAAAAAAAATGAAGTTTCAACTGTCACGGTTCCTTCGAAAAGGGATCGTTTCCGGATTTGCATTCTGCGCCATTTCGTATGGAATATTTGGGATTCCGGTCGAGGTCTGCGCCGGCGACGCTGCGTCCGCGACGCTGACGTTCACCCGCATGGACAGTTTGTTTCTCACGGCGGCCACCGGTGAGCCTCGCTTTCAATCCGCCCGCGACTCTTCCGAGAAAATCCTGCTCGCCTCCGGCGCAGCGACATTGGACTATCTCGTGGCCGCGGCGACCCGCGACCGCACCCCGCGCCAGCGTCAATATGTGGAACACTTGTTCACGGTGATGGCGGACTCGGGTCGGAACCCGCTGCCGCGCACCGTGCTGGCGCGCGCCGTGGTGTCGGCACCCAACGATACCGTGCGGGCGCAGTGGCTGTATATCGGCTCTCGCATGGCCGATACCGCCTTTCGTGCGGTCGCGCTTCCATGGCTCGGGGCCTCCTCCGAAAGTGTGCGCCGTATGGCCGTGCGTGCCTTGGGCGCCTCGCCGCGCCCCGACAATCTGCCGTTGCTCTGGATCGGTCTCGATACCTTACAAGGGTTGGAATTGCATCAACGCCTCTGGGCTCTCGATGCGCATTCTCCCTTGCGCGACGGGTTGCGATTGGTTCCATTGCTCGCGAACGCGCAGCAATTCAACCGGCATAAGGTGCGCGAGATGCTGCTTCGCGCGACCGACAGCAATTGGGTCTTGCTCGCCGCGGCAATGCCTAAGCGTTTGGATGACCGCTCGCGGCGCGAGTGGAGGATGCTGGCGCTCGATTCCAAAGCGGGAACCGGTGGCCGTAAATTTCTGGAAGCGGAGAAACCTGAGATGACTTGGGAAGACAGGGTGTTCTTCGGGGTCGATCGATAGAAAGTCGGAAGTCGGAAGAGAACACAGGAGATTAAAAGGACTTTTGCTTCCGACTTCCGACCTTTTCCTAATCCCTCTTCCACGGTGCGTAGCCGTCGAGCGTGGTCAGGCCCTTGGCGCGCATGGCAGCGAGCAATTCCTTGTTCATCGTGCGAATGGCATTCCACCGGTAAGCCAGCACCGTGTAGGCCTGCACAGCGTCTGCACCGGCCTCGAGCAGATCCAGCACCTTCGCGCCATGATCGATGCCGCCGCTGGCGATGAGGGTGAAGTGCGGCAGCTGCGACCGGATGAAACGGATGGCCGGCAGGGTGTTTTGATACAAGATGCGACCGGAAATGCCGCCCTTGCTGCCCGAAACCGTCAAGGGTTCCACTTCAGCCGCTGGTGTTTTGAGACGCAGGAATTTGCCTTTGTCGCCGGGGAAGGTGTTGAAGAGCACGAGTCCCGTGATGCCGGCATCGGAGACGACCTGTAGCACGGCGTCGAGGGTTTTCATCCCCATGTCGGGAGAAAGCTTCACGAACACGGCCTTGCGCGGAACAAGGTTTTTGCGCAGTTGCATCACATGGTCGAGGATGCGCGCCATCAGTACCGTGTCGAGGTCGAGTCGCGCCGTTCCGGTGTTGGGGCAGCTGAGGTTGAGCTCCACGTAATCGGCCACACCATAGGCGCGCCGGAATGTGGCCTCGATTTCGACGAGGATACGGTCGTGGTCCGTCACTCCCGGCGTGTCGGTGACGCTGATGCCGATAGCCATCTTGCGGCGATGGCAGCGCCCAAGGGAAACATCCACTTGACGGGCGATGGCTTCGATGCCGGGATTGTTGAGGCCCATGGAGTTCTGCATCGCGCGGTCGAGCGGAAGCAGGCGCACGCGCGGTCGGAAGGGATTCCCCTCCCAGGCCTTCAACGTTGCGGAACCGGCGGTGACGCCTCCGAAACCGAGCTCTGCGAAGGCGGGTAGATGCTCAGCGGTTTTGTTGCCGCCCGCCGCCAGCAGGATGGGCGCACCAAGCTGGATGGGCAGGCTGCGGTCATGGAATCGCAGGGTCTTCTCCAAGGCTCCGGGAACGACGTAATGCGGCGGAAACAGGGACAGGAAGCGCGCGTACCGGGCGAGGGCGTGGTGGCGCTTTTCCTCATTGGGAACGGCGCGCTTGATGAGTTCGAGGAAACGGTCGCCCCAGGTGACGGAATAATCGTAATCCCGCACCGCGGGAGCGGTGTCTGTCGTAGGGGGGGACGCGAAAGGTTGATCCACGGGGTGCAAGATAGATAGAGCGGCCGACACGGTCAGGCAACCGCCCCAAAGAGCCGCTTTTTACGGGTTTTTCAAACGGTTCATGCGGTCTTGAATCCCCGGCGCTGGATGCTCCGATGGATGAAGTACAGCATGCCCATGGTGAGCGTCATGGCTCCCATCACCACATACCCCAAAATGTCGTAGTGCTCCAATTTGCCGGTAGAGGTTTGCACCACGATCAGGCCAGCCAAACCCGCGGCGATGCCGCCCGAAAATTGCTGGATCGATGCGTTCACGGCCATGTAGGCCCCGCGGTCGGCGGCATCCGGAACGGCCGACATCAACGCCTGCGAAGGTACCATGCGCGACGAGACGCCGATGAATAACACCACGTTCACCACAATCACCAGCCAAAGCGGCGTGTTGCCGAGGTGGGTGTAAATGAACACCATCAACATGCTGAGTATCGTGCCTCCGCAGAACACCGCATACTTGCCGATGTTGTCGCTGAGTTTGCCAGCCAGCGGGCCGACCAGGATCGCGAACAATCCCGTGACCATGTAGATGGTCGGGAGTTTATGAAACGGAATGCCCATGTTGTTTACGGTAAAAGCACTGCCGAAGGGCATGAGCATGAAGCCGCCAGTGACGAGCAGGGTCGTGGCGGCAAACCCTTGCAGATACCGCGCCTTGGAGACGGTGTGGAACAAGTGCCGGAACGGGTTCGGCTGCGCCTGCAATTGCAGGTGCGCAGTTACAGGTCTCAGGTAGAACATGATGGCGAAGCCCGCTGCGGCGCCGACGCCGGCGATCATCAAGAAGGGCGCATGCCAACCCCACAGATTGGAGAGGTAAAGGCCGAGCGGGATGCCGAGCACTTGACTCGCCGCGAAGGCCGCCTGAATGAAGCCCATCACGCGGCCGCGCACCGATAGGGGAAACAGGTCCACCGAGATCGCCATGGCAATCGATCCGACCACACCGCCGAACAGTCCCGTGACCATGCGCGCCGCCAGCAGCATGGGGTAGTTGGGGGCGATGCCACACAGAAAGGTTCCCAGAATGAATCCGCTGTAGAAGAACAGCAAAAGTTTTTTGCGGTCGAAGCGGTCGGCGAAACCCGCCGCCAGCAGGCCCGAGGTACCGGCGCTGAAGGCATAAATCGACACGGCCCAACCGAAGTGCGCGGTGGGGATGGAGAGATCGTGCATCAGGATCGCGCCCAGAGGCGAAAGGATCATGAAGTCGAGGATGATGGTGAATTGCAGGAACGCCAGCAGCGCAATCACGAACTTTTGATAGCCCGTAAAAACGTGGACCGGTTTCTTTTCGGGGGCGTGCGTCATTTCGACTTTCCTTGTTGTGTATTTCGGGGTGCAGGCCTGGCAGGATCTGCAGGTGCAGGCGCTGACTCTGGTGTCCGTGCCTTGAGGGTCAACTCAAGCGTTTGATTGAGGAGTCGTTCGTTCAGCGCGAAGGTTCCCGTTCCAGGTAGGCTTTTTCCTTGAGGGGATCCCGGGCGCGCATGGTTCTAAAATAAATGAACGTTCAGATAGGACGAAGGCTCGAAAAAAGGGCCGACTCCGCAGATATCGACCCTTTTTGGATGCTTAATTGAAAAATATCGGACTAGTTTCGGGTCAGCGCAACTCCACCCAGCTAGCGAACCGGAGGCCTTTGCCCCGCACCTCCATGAAGGCGAAGCGTGCGGAAATCCCCTGCACAGCGAAGGTTTGTTCTTGAGAACCGTCACCGCGGAAGGAGGCGAGATGCCTGCCCTGCACGTCGCGCAGATTCACGGAGTAAGAACCTGCGGTAGGGACGTGTAACGTGAGCGTGCCTTCCCGCACCCGCCAGCGCACATCGGAAGCCGCTGCGTTCTGCGACCGACCCGCAGAAATGGAAAGGGGCGGATCGAACGGGTTACCCGTGCCGAATGCGTTGAGAGTATACCAAGCTTCCTTGGCCCAGGTCGTGTCGTTGTTTTCGGACTTGTAGCTGTTGAGCTTGAAATAAACCACGCGCATTTGCGTCGGCGTGGAAGGCACGAGGCTGTCCAGCGCGAGAAAGACCTTGCGGCGGTCGGGCGAAAACTGAATGGATTTCGGGGTGAGGGTTTTCGAACCCGTTTTGTTGCCTCCGCCGTACGAGCTGGACGGGGTCATGTAATAGCTTTGCACGGTATAACTCGAGGTGAGTTTCGCCACCGTGGTATCGACGGGCTTGGTGAATTCGATTTCGAATCCGGTCGGTCGCGAACGAACCGCCAGCATTTCAAAAGCGGGAGTTCCGCTGTTGAAACGCAGCTTCGCGAGTCCGAAATCGACGCGCGTCGAACTGTTTTGGCTCTTGGGGTAACCGTCGGCGTCGTTGCGGCCGCCGAGCATGCCGACGTAGAGCATGGAATCGGGACCGATCGCCATACGAAACACGCCCGCCTCGAGACCACCCGTGAAAACAAACACAGCCCCCTGCAGGTTGCCTTGTGCATTCTTCTCGAGAAAGTAGCGTTGGATGCCGCCCCAACGCACATCGCCCATGAGCATTTGGCCCGCGTAGGGACCAGAGGGCATCATGAGCGGGGCAGTGGGCGAGTTGGAAATTTCATTGTGCACGGCCCACACCGTAGGCGGGGTTTCGGTGAGGTTGTCCCAGGGCGTATAATACGCCGCGGCTATGCCGCCCGATTTTTTCGCGCCGTAGAATTTCCCTTCCTGTACGCAAACCAATTTACTGCTGGGCAGCCATTCGCCTTGGTTGTCCGACTGGCAGGGAAGCCCGTCGGGCCCGAATCCTAAGCCCGAGGCTGCGCGAATGCCGTTGGCCACGATATGGAAGCTTCCAAGTTTGTTGGTAGTACCGTTTCCGGGCGTCACTTCGAGAAGCGTGCCGCGATAGGGACTGACCTGAGGGTTGCCCTGAAGGGTACCGATGGGGTCCACCGACGAAGGGCTGACGTAGAATTTTCCGTTTCGGTAAAGCAAACCGTTGAGGTACTCCTGACTGCCATGCCGGGGTTTGAGCGAGTCGGTCGATCCGTCGGCGGGAGTGCCGGGAAGGATGAAAATCGTGTCGACGCGCGTGACGAGACCATTGTTGTCCGTGCGGTTCAGACGGACGATGGTGTTGCCGCCCGAGACGTAGATGGTATCGTTCACCACCGCAAGCCCCATGATGTCTTCCAAGCCGCGTGCGATTGTGTCGATCGTGACCGACGGTGCGTTTCCGAGCACGCCGGAGACGACGTAAACCTTGCCACTGTAGGCGCGTACGGTCTCGGTCACATTATCCCCGCGCCCGCGTGTGGTATCCCAGTTCGAGATCACCATACGGCCATCGGAAAGAAACGCCAAACCGGAAACCTGCGGTTGAAAACCCGCTGGTCGCAATTCGATCTTGGTCCAGTTCGGATGCACGGTCGAGGGCACTGTGGCTGCATGGAGGGCATTCACCGTGAAAATGGAAATCAGGAGAGTGACCAGGGTTGCGGCGGAAGGGCGGTGGGAGAGCGGCGCGAAACGTGACATGGACAACCTTCCGAAATCAGGAAACAACCTCAGGAAACAAGATCAGGAAACACCATCATCGAAAATCATCATCGAAAATCATCAGCAAAAACACTACGCGCAATATAAGGGAAACCGGGTTTTCTGGCTGATGAAAAGCGCCGTCCCGGTGGGGACAAGTGTGAATTTGCTCAACGGGTGACGTGATTCTACCGAAAGGGATCGGAAATCCCCGTGATCGACTCGGTTTTCGGGACCCCACGCCGACGCAGGGGGACTTCCCGACGCGCTCCCTTACCGAGCGGCGCGTCGGATCGCGGATTCCGGTCGACTCTTCAGCGCATCAAGTTGAGCGCGCCGCCCGCTTTGAACCAAGCGATTTGCTCCGCGTTGAAGGTATGCGACACCGCGAAGGAATCCTTCGAGCCGTTGCCATGCGTCAGCGTCACCGTAAGGGTTTTGCCGGGGGCGAAGTCCGCGAGGCCGGTGACGTCCACCGTGTCGTCTTCGCACACCTTGTCGTAATCGGTCCCGTTGACGAAGTGGAGCGGGAGCAAACCCTGCTTTTTCAGGTTGGTCTCGTGGATGCGCGCGAAGCTCTTCACGATGATGGCTTTGCCGCCGAGGAAGCGCGGCGACATGGCCGCGTGCTCACGCGAGCTGCCTTCGCCGTAGTTCTCTTCGCCGAACACCACCCAGCCAAGGCCGCGCGCTTTGTAGTCGCGGGCGATGGCCGAAAAGGTTTTGCCGGATTCGCCCGAGACAACGTTGGCTCCGGTGCCGATGCCACGGCCTTCGCCTGCGAAGGCGTTGGTCGCGCCCAGGAAGGCGTTGTCGGAAATCTTGTCGAGATGGCCGCGGAACGCGAGCCACTTGCCGGCGGGGGAGATGTGGTCGGTGGTGCACTTGCCGGCGGCTTTCACCAGCACGCGCGCCCCGGTGACATCCTTTCCGTCCCACTTCGCGAAGGGCGCGAGGATCTGCAGACGCGGGCTTTCGGGGCTCACGGCCACTTCGATCTTCGAGCCGTCGGCCGCCGGGGGCACGAAGCCGCCGTCGTTGAACTGGAAGCTCTTCGGCAGCGCGTCGGCCACGGGGGCGGCGAGCTTGAAGGTGGTGCCGTCGGGTGCGGTGAGGCTGTCGGTGATGGGGTTGAAGCGCAGGTCGCCGGCCAACGCATACGCGGTCACCAGTTCGGGAGAAGCGATGAAGGCCAGGGTCGCGTTGTTGCCGTCGTTGCGCCCACGGAAGTTGCGGTTGAACGAGGTGATGATGCTGTTCGCGCCTTCGGGCATGTCCTTGCGGTTCCACTGGCCGATGCACGGGCCGCAGGCGTTGGCCATCACAACGGCGCCGAGCGCGTCGAGCGTGCCGAGATAGCCGTCGCGACGGGCGGTGTCGAACACCTGCTCCGAACCGGGGGACACATAGAACTTCGATTTCAGCGTGAGGCCGTTTTTGAGCGCGCTGGTGGCCACGAAAGCCGAGCGACCCATATCTTCGTACGAAGAGTTGGTGCAGGAACCGATGAGCGCGGCGCCCAGTTCGGCTGGGTAACCTTCGGCCTCGATCTCGGCCTTGAAAGCCGACAACGGACGCGCCTTGTCGGGGCTGTGCGGTCCGACGATGTAGGGCTCCAAGGTATCGAGGTCGATGGTGATCACTTCGTCGTAGAAGGCTTCCGGATTTCCCGTCACTTCGGCGTCGGGGCACAATGCGGATGCGTAGGCATCGGCGAGATCGGCGATGTCGGCGCGGCGGGTGAGACGCAGGTAGTCGCCCATGGCCTTGTGGTACGGGAAGATCGAGCAGGTCGCTCCCAATTCGGCGCCCATGTTGGTAATGGTCGCCTGCGCGGTCGCCGACAGCGATTCCACGCCGGGGCCGAAGTACTCGACCACCTTGTTGGTGCCGCCCTTCACGGTGAGGATTTCGAGAAGCTTGAGAATGACGTCCTTGCCCGAGGTCCATCCGTTGAGCTTGCCGGTAAGGCGCACGCCGCAGACCTTGGGGTAGAGAACTTCCCACGGCATGCCGACCATCACGTCGACGGCGTCGCCTCCGCCCACCCCTGAAGCGAACATGCCGAGTCCGCCCGCATTGGGCGTGTGAGAATCAGTGCCGATCATCATGCCGCCGGGGAAGGCGTAGTTCTCGAGCACGACCTGGTGGATGATGCCCGAGCCGGGCTTCCAGAAGCCCATGCCGTATTTGTTTGCGGCGGAAGCAAGGAAGGCGAACACTTCGTGGTTGGCGTGGTTTGCGATGTCGAGATCGCGGTTCGCGCCGTCTTGCGCGATGATCAAATGGTCGCAGTGCACCGTGGTGGGCACCGCCACCTGAGGCTTGCCCGCTTGCATGAACTGGAGAATCGCCATTTGTGCCGTTGCATCTTGCATGGCAACGCGATCGGGGCGCAACAGCACGAAGGATTTGCCGCGCACGAGCGCGCCCTGATTCTTGTCGTCCATATGGGACCAAAGGATTTTTTCCGCGAGCGTCAACGGCGTGCCCAAGGTGGTGCGGGCGTGCGCGTGGGATTTTTCAAGCGAGGCGTAGAGGGATTTGACGTCGACGGTTTGCATGCGGGAGTCCTTGAAATCAGCCGGAAGGCCCTGAATTCAGGGGCTCAGGCACGGCGGGTGATTTTTCAAGGATAGAATTTTGGGGGGAGGGGGTCAGCCCCGCATTCCCCCCGCCGTACCCCAACCGTACCCCCACCTTAGCCTCTCCAAGAGTTTCCGCAGGCGCGGCAATGCAGGGCCGGGCCCGGATTCAAATAGCGCCGCAACCACCCTCGTGGAGCCTCCCGGCGCACGTCGACTTCCTTTGAGTGGCAATCGGGGCACCACGAATCGGGATCGGCGCCGAAAATATCCTCCGCTTCGGAAACGGCGTTGGCGGCATCTGCGTCACTCAAACTTTCGTCGGCCGAAAGAACGTCGCGGGCCGCCTCCAGATCGCCGGGAGCCACCATCAGCCGCACCCCCCCGAGGGCGTTGGTGTAGACCCAGCTGTTGGCCAATTCGGCGTCGAAGAGTGCCGCATTGATGCCGTGCCCCTCCAGTTTCGCCTTAGCTACCGCGGCCACGATAGGTGTGGGGTAGTTTCCGGCTTCGATCCAGTCGGCAGAATTCATGAACCCTCCTGCAATCCGGCTATTCGGCAACGTGGCGTGAGATTCTTCTCGGACCCATCCCGATTTGGAAAACCGGAGGGCGACCTATCCCTAATATACCGCATTGAGAACCGGGCGGAGCCGGGTATACAGGGTACATCGATCAAATCCCCCTCCTGAAAACCCTCCCCAATTCCGGGAGTAAAAGCCTAACTTGCATGCCCATGTCCGGTTTCTACACCAATGCTTTCAAGGTCGGCGTCGGCCTCATCGCCAATTTGGGCCGCTTCGACGGCTTCGGATCGCGCGCCACCTTTTTGTGGTCCACCTTCCGCCACGCACTCGTCATCGCCCTGAAGATCCCGCTGCAACCCAAGGTCCGCACCCTGCGGTTTTCGGGACTCACGATCGCTTACAAAGAGTTCACCGGCGAACTCGGCAACATCAAAACCGTGTTCTTCGACGAAGACGAAAACCTGCCGCTCCCCGAAAAAGGTGCGGTGGTGCTCGACGTGGGCGGCAACATCGGTTTGTTCACCTTGTTCCTGGTTTACAAATATGGTCGGGAACGTTTCGCGGCCATCCACCTCTTCGAGCCGAATCCGGGCACTTACGAGCGCCTGCGGCGCAACCTCACCGCGAACGGCCTCGACGGTTTCTGCACGGCACATTTGCTCGCGCTCTCCGATCGTGCGGGCACGATCTACATGGAATCGCCGCACGGGTATTCCGTGCTGAACCGCATCTCCGAGACCGGCACCGTTCCGGTGGAATGCAAAACTCTTGATGCGTGGCGCGTCGAGAATTCCGTGGGCTCGGTAGACCTGTTCAAGGTTGATGTAGAAGGCCATGAGTTGCCGCTGTTGCGGGGTGCCCCCGAATCGCTCACCGCGGCTCAACACCTGTTCATCGAAGTCAAAATCGAACACCTTCCCGAGTTCTACGAACTGGTGGGTCCTGCGGGTTACACCACGCTGTCGCGACAGGATTTGTTCACCGGGGATTCAATGGTGCTTTTAGAAAGAAAAGAGACGGTAGACGGTAGTAGGTAGACGGTAGAGAACAACGAGGGCACTATTTTTCTGCGACAATCGTACAGCTTTCTTGCCTGTCCAGATCAACGAACCACTATCTACTAGCCACCCCTTTCTACCGTCTACCGTCTACCTACTACCGTCTACCTACTACCGTCTACCTACTAC